>JAQCKF010000041.1 GCA_027592275.1 Pseudomonadota bacterium | reverse complement strand
AATCCGATTAAACGACATAGTCACACTGGAGGTGTTTCTCCGGCCAAATTTGAAGAAGACTATTTTTCCAGGCTAGAAAGTGTCTAGTAAAGCCTGGGAAGTCCACTTTTCCTGAATCTCACTTGCTGACAGGTAGGCGGCATTCGCTCGACCGGCATACCAATTAATTTCATTAAAATCACTCTCAACAGCTGACATAAGTATTCCTTAAATGCTTTTGAATCTGCTACCTAGCCGGCTAAGGTACAACGAAATATAACAATCAAAGGGGCAGAGTAATTTGAGTCAATTTTAGTGAGTTGTTGCACTCGGTGGCGCTACTGCTCCTTCACTAAATACCTGCTCAACATCTATTTGATCGAAACTGTAGTTAGCACTACAAAACTCACAACTCACAGAAATCTCTCCTTCGGCCTCAAGTATCTCGCTTGCCTCGGCTTTTCCCAGAGAAAGCAACATCGCAGCGGTGCGTTCCCGCGAACAGCTACAAGAAAATTTAATAGCATGAGGATCAAAGAGTCGTACTATTTCTTCATTAAAGAGCCGGTGCAAGAGATCGTCTAGAGCTAGTCTTTGCATTTCATCATCGGTGACGGTGGAAGCCAAATGCAATACGCGATCCCACGCATCGTCGTCTTTAAGCTTGCCCGGTAGTTTTTGAATTAATATGCCACTCGCATTTTTCTCGTCGCAGGCTAACCAAAAATGTGTAGGCAGCTGTTCGGATGTGGCGAAATAGTACTCCAGCGCATCCGACAAGTTTATGCCGCGCAGTGGTGCTATTCCTTGGTGGGGCTCAGCGCTTTCCGTTTTAATGGTAATCACCAAATAATCACTACCAAATATCTGCTGAAGGTCCATTTGTTCCTCGATCTTGCCTACCTGCCTAGCAGTGCCTCTGACTTCATGCTTAGAGTTTGCCTCCACAACCAGAAGTTCCACAGGCCCCGTACCGCGAATCTGCAAAGTGACGCTCCCGTCGATCTTAAGCGTGTCCACCAAAAGGGCGACTACTACCAACGCCTCCCCTAATAAGCTTAACCCCCTCCCCTCCAATTCTCCTTGCTGGGCGATCTCTTTCCAGGATTGCTCTAATGTGACGTGTTGACCACGAATAGGGTGATCCTCAAAAAGGAAACGTTGGCTTCGATCCGAACTATTCATAACTGTCCTAGGGGAAAACGGGGCCCATTACTACCTATCAATTTGATGATTCAAACTGAATCTAAACGAAGACGAGATGATATTGCATTAGAGCCAGTAAAAAAATCTCTAAAATCAGAACATACTTGCCTAAAACATCAGAAACTTAGTATTTTTTCAGAACTGTAATTTTACTCTGGAGCAATATTTATGTCCCCTTTTAATCTCTAAATGTGTAAAACTAAAAAAACCCAAATAGATGCATAACTCCGCTACTAAGAAGGTACCCATAGTGAATGATCGCAAATTGAATGGCCGCAAGAAGCCTTTGACAAAATTTCGGATACGTAGCCTGCTGGCTATTGGTTTCCTTGAATTACTAACTACACCTGCCCTAGCCCAAACGCCCGGCGGATATACCGTTGATCAAGCGGAGCAAGGAGAAACAGTCTATGAGGAACAGTGCGCTGTTTGCCACGGCTATAATCTAGAGGGTTTCGAATTCGTACCCAGTCTCAGCGGAAACTTCTTCAGTCGCCGGTGGGGCGATAGGCCTATTTCCGATCTGGCGAACAACCTGCAGCGAATGCCGCCGACACAACCGGGTGGGCTCGGCCAGCAGATTAATAGCCAGCTTATCGCCTTTCTACTGCAGCGTAATGGCGTAGAGGCAGGCGCCACTCCCCTGCCGTTAGCAATGGCGGATCTTAATGGCCTCACGATTCCTGCTCAACCCTTAGTTGCTACCGAATTGAATCCAAGCGACCCCAGCTATGACACAAATGGACCCTTGGTTCCCGTGAGCCGCTTAAATGGCATGACTCCGGTTACCGATGCCATGTTATTGAATCCTCCGGCTGACGACTGGCTGATATGGAGGCGCACTCACGAGAATCTGGGGCATAGTCCCCTAGCTCAAATCAACAAGGATAATGTTTCAGATCTGGAAGCTGTCTGGACCTGGTCACTCCCGTCAGGTGCAAATATGATGACACCCCTGGTGCACGATGGTGTTCTCTTTGCCTATAGCAATGGTGACGTAGTGCAAGCTTTCGATGCGACAAATGGAGATTTGCTGTGGAGCTATCAGAGAGAACTGGATGAGGGTGTGCGGGCTAGCTCAAAGAAGGGAGTCGCAATATTTGATGACAAAATCATTGTGCCCACCTCCGATGTTCACATTCTGGCACTGGAGGCAAAGACTGGCAAATTGATCTGGGATCACGAAATCGATACTCAAGGTGAAACCGATTTTCAGCTCAAGTCTGCCCCAATGGTAGTAAATGGCAAAGCCATTATTGGAATGACTGGTCAGACTTCTGTAGCTGGAGGAAATTTTATTGTTGCAGTCGATCTGGAATCTGGCGAAGAGGACTGGCGCTTCTACACCATCGCCAGACCAGATGAGCCAGGCGGCAATAGCTGGAACAATCTGTCACTCGAGGAACGCACTGGCGGCTCTGTGTGGAACCCTGGCAGCTATGATGCAGAGCTTAATCTGCTTTATTTCGGCCCCGCTCCAACTTATGACACCAACTCTCTTAGGGTAAGAAGCGATGCAGCCGGTGTGACAACCGATGCCCTGTACACCAACTCTACCATCGCATTGAATGCCGATACCGGTGAATTGGTTTGGCATTATCAGCACATGCCGAACGATCAACTCGACCACGACTGGGCCTACGAACGACAGATCATAAACCTGCCAGTGGATGGTGTAATGCGAAAGGCGATTGTCACCGGCGGCAAGGAAGCCATCTTCGAAGCGGTAGATGCGGCTACCGGAGAGTATTTATTTTCTATAGATCTCGATATGCAAAACGTCATTGCGGAGATCGACCCGCGGACCGGGGAGAAGACACTGACCCAGCAATCAATTCCGGAACCGGGACAGGTGTTAGACGGTCTATCTTTGAACGGTATTTGCCCAGATGCCTTGGGAGCGCGCAACATGCAGTCTTCCTCATATAACCCCGCCACTGGAATACTGTATATCCCCATGCAGGACACTTGCATGAATAACCTCACTGGCAAGCGCTGGCAAAAGTATCCCGATGCGTCTAGCGATGGCCTTTGGGGAATGGTAAAGGCGATCGATATGGAAACTCGCGAAGTGATTTGGACGAAAAGGCAGTACGCACCACCTGCCAGCGGCAATCTCACTACCGATAGTGGCTTGTTGTTTAGCGGTTCGGTTGATCGCTATTTTAGAGCTGTCGATCAATCTGACGGCTCAGTGCTATGGCAACAGAGACTAGATAACTCTCCGAGCTCCTATCCGATCACCTACCGTGTTGATGGAAAACAGTATGTTGCTGTAGCGACAAACGCAGGAAGCTTTCTAGCAAACAACATGGAACGCACTGCCGGCATAAATAACCCTCCATCGGGCGCAACTCTATGGGTATTTTCGCTGCCGCCCAACTGATTTTCTATCCAGTCGCCTGGTTATTACTGACACAGTTTTAGAGCACTTGATTGAAAAATAGATACGCTGCTTATTGTAGTGGTCAAGTAATATTGGCCACCAGTTTATGGTTGATCCAGTATTCTCGCTCTGCCTCGTTTGGCGATAATCCGCCGTTATGTTGATGCGGCCCAGGGCCTCCCAGCAATGTCATGGAAACTATTATCAAACAAAGTACTTTTCCCATTTTCTGAACTCTCAAATTGAATGGAAGACCGCCGGATACCATTTGTCACAACACCTACTGAGCAATGATATGAATAAGTTTGCAAGTTTTGCGCCACTAATTAACTTCATAGCATTCAAGCAGTTAGAAATGATACTTTTATGATGTGTAAAGAATAATAGAGAGTCTGCCAGATTGGCGGGAAATACCGTAAAGAAAGCTGACAGCTTTTACTTGGTTGGCACTAGTTCATTCTAAAAATTATACCTGACACTTCACTACAACCTACACCCAAGAACGTTGCTTGATCTGGTTCTTTAGTTTCTACGTGTCACCTACTTCAATCTAGGATTGGTCACGAAGCAGGCGCCGCAAAATTTTTCCTGAAGCAGATTTTGGAATTGAATCAACAAACTGCACTATGCGTATCTTTTTATAGCTCGCCACTTTATCTGCCACGAATCGCTGAATCTCTTCCGCCGGCGTCGACTCGCCTTCTTTCAGCACTATAAAGGCTTTAGGAAGCTCACCGGCTTCATCATCGGGAACACCAATCACGGCGGCATCCGCTATGGCAGGATGAGTTATCAGCAAGGCTTCCAACTCCGCCGGCGGCACTTGAAAACCTTTAAATTTGATCAATTCTTTGAGGCGATCAACAATTGTAAAATGGCCATCTTCATCTACATGGCCTATATCACCTGTATGCAACCATCCATCTGCATCAATCGTGGCTGCAGTAGCCTCTTCGTTATTCAGATACCCTGGCATCACCTGCGGCCCTTTTACCCAGATCTCGCCGTCTTCTCCAAAATCAAGGTCTTGTCCGGATTCAGGGTCAACAATTCGGCACATCGTAGAAGGCGTCAAGATACCAATAGTCCCAGGCTTGAACTGACCCGCCGGAGTCGTATGACTCACCGGAGATAATTCTGTCATGCCATATCCTTGAACAACTTCACAGCCTAGGCGAGTTGCGGCTTCCTCAGCAAGCTCAGCACCCAAGGGAGCTGCACCACTGAATACAGACTGTAACGCACTCAAATCATAATTCGCTACCGAGGGATGTTTAGCCAGAGCAAGCACAATAGGAGGAGCAACGAATGCTCGAGTTATTTTGTGATCCTGCGCGAGCTGGAGGAATTGCTCCAAATCGAAGCGCGCCATCGTTACAACTTTACCGCCCTGTGCTAGAGCACTATTCATTAGAACCTGCATACCATAGATATGAAAAAACGGCAGAAAGGAAAGGATCGTTTCGCCTTCGGCGATAGGTAGCATTGCAGAAGTTTGAATCAAATTCGCCACCAGATTGCGATGGGTCAACATGACACCCTTAGACAATCCAGTAGTGCCAGAAGAATAAGGCAAAGCTACAACGTCATCAGGAGAGACTTCAACTTGATTTTCCAATGGTTCACCAGCTAGCGAGGAAAGTGATGCGACATTGCTGGGATCGATAGTGAAGATTTCCTCGACATCGGTCCCTTGAACAGCTTCTTGCGCCACTGAGAGAAACATAGAAACGGTGACCAGTAATTTTGCACCTGAATCTTTCAGCTGATGTTTTACTTCATGGGCTGTATAGGTGGGATTGACTGTAGTGACTGTACTACCCGCCCACGCAGTTCCATGAAATGCCACTGCATACTCGGGAACGTTAGGCGCCATTATGGCAAGCACGTCTCCTTTACCAAAACCACGCTGTTGGAGGCCACCCGCTAAGGCTTTCACTTGCTCCGCGAATTCTGCGTAAGTCAACGAACGCCCTGTACTGCCTTCCACCAGCGCAGGCTCGCTCGATAGCCGCTGCGCATGATGCAAGACAAATGGCGTTAATAGAGTATCCGGTACAGTGATATCAGGTAGTAGGCTGCTGTGAATCATACTTTCTCCAAGCGTGGCGAGTCTTTGATGGATTTCGAGCTGCATAGATTGCCAGATCGACGTAGGAATTCGGGGACAGACCACGTTTTCCCTTATGAATAAGATGGAAAACACATAGAAAACGTGGTCTGTCCCCGATTTTCACTACCTATCAGCGTCCCCTACTTTCTGCTGGGATCACGTCAAATGCTAACACTATTCGATTTTCTTCTTCTTCAAAGGGAACCGTATAGTGATGTAACGAAGAGGGGAAAAGACACAAATTGCCGGTCTTTACGTCGATGGAACTTTCTTGGCTATTCTCAACACCCAGCACAGGCTTCTGGTCACTCAAGCGCAAAACAAGGTTTCCACTATCTGCCTCAGATTTTGGAGGCACGTTTATATATACACTGCCAGTTATCCAGCCGGTATCGTGCATATGAGCAGTTAGATTACCGCCGCTTTGCATACAGACAAGCCAACCGGCAACAGCATATGAAGCTGGCCAATTCTTAATGAAACCTTCTTCGCTGTCTTTAAAACGAATCAGATATTTTTCAATTTCCGCATGAATGATACTTTCAATTTCAGTTCTGGACACTTTTGCCAAAGTAAAAATATTACCTGCTGTTTGGATTCCGTTAAATAAATGTTCTTGAGCCTGATGGGACACTGAACTGTCAGACAAAATATCTCTCGCAGTCTTAATGAAAATATTTTCGAAATCATACTGCTCGTTCAAGTCAGTCTTTACAACATACTTTAATGGATCGCTGCAAAATGGATTTGGTTTTTTTACTCCATACTTAACTTCAGAGCAGCAACTTAACGAGCCAATGACAGCATTAACCTCACCTTGATTTATCAAGAAATCTAATTTTTCATTAAATATAGATTCTTCATTCTGACGATATGCACATTGAATGGCATAGAATTGACTTTGATGAATATCAACCATCTCAAATTGTGCCGCGGCATCAATGTATTGCTTACCTTCGAATAACAGGGTCCCCAGATTGTAGCGAGCTTCGGCAAAGCCCGGCTGCAATGCTATCGCATGTCGGTAGTTTTCTTCAGCCTCTTCAAATCTGCCTAGCTCCTTCAACGCAACGCCTAAGTTGCTATAGGCTATCGCAAGGTCAGATTCCAATGCTATCGCTTGTCGATAGCTCAGCTCAGCATCCTCTAATCTGCAAAGATCTCGCAGTGTACTGCCTAAGCTGTTATAGGCCTTAGCCAGGTGGGGTTTCAACGCTATCGCTTGTCTGTAGCTGGTTTCAGCTTCTTCGAATCTTCCAAGTTCTCGCAACACTAGCCCCAAGTCGCAGTGGCCTTGGGCAAAGTCAGGCTCCAATGCGATAACTTGCCGGCAGCTCGTTTCTGCCTCTTCTAGTCTACCCAGTTGCCGCAGCGTTCCGGCCAAGTTGCTATGGGCATCAGCAAAGTAAGGTTCCAACGATATCGCTTGTCGATAGCTCAGCGCAGCCTCTTCTAATCTACCTAGCTCGTGCAGTGTCATACCCAGGTTACAATGGGCTCCGGCAGAATCCGGATTCAATACTATCGCTTGTTTCCAACTCGCTAAAGCCTCTTCAAATCTACCCGCCTCACGCAGCATATTACTCAAGTTTCTGCGGGATTCGGAATCTTGCGGCGATAATTGAACGACTTTTTGAATGGCGTTTATAGCATCGGATATCCTAGCTGTTTGGCTGAATATCGCAGCGAGAACTTTCCAGCTAAATTGATGCTCAGGAAATTTTTTGGTGAGAGATAATGCCGACGCCTCTGCGTCCGCGAATTGCCCCTTTTGAAAGCGCTCTAACAGGCTGTTAAGTTGTTGCTGTGACGGCATGAGATTACGAGCGTTTTGGCTTTCTTGCCTTTTCTCCGAAGATGTAGACGGTGCTGACTGCGCTATTTGCTTAAGCTGGACATCTAATGCATTAACCTTCTCTCCAGCCAATCCCATCTTCCTTGCTTGCTCAAGCACAGCCTTCGCCGTGTTCAAATGACTCTCTTTAATAAGTGCGTCGATGTAGCTAACCCAAAACTGTTCTACTTTAGGATCGGCATCTAGGGCAGTTTTAAACAACGGCAATGCTGACCTAGCCTTATTAGTAGAGCAGGCTATAAGCCCTAAGTTATGATTAGCTTCAGGGTGCGCGGGCTGGAATTGCAATACAACTCGGTATAGTCGTTCAGCTTCTTGCAGATCACCTTCGTTATGCGCGGCAAGGCCCTGCTGTAGCGCTTGATCGATCGTTAATTCCATTAAAAACTCTTAATACGGATTCTCATGTAATAGATAGTGTCATTAAAATCGTAATCACGTGTCTTAATTATTCTTGGATTCAAGCAATAAGTGCCATTTTTTTATGTTGCCAATAAGTCGACTCGCTGCCCGCTAAATAACTTTTGGGAGACTTACAACGTCTAGTTTTCCTTATAACAGCAGTCACTGTCAACTTTCTCGTGACCCATAAAAAAACCCGCACTGAATCCAGTAACGCGTTTTTTTATTTCGATACCTGATTGAATGCGTAGCATTCAAGACCGCAACGCGGCCCCCTTTAGGGGGTGAGGAGTCTGGCTAAGCCAGAGTCCGAATCATTGAACACAATCAGACCAGCACAGTGTTGATCGAAGCCATGACCTCGGTCATTGGCAGCCTTTCCAGTGAACCATAAAAAAACCCCGCACTGGAAACCAGTAACGGGGTCTTCTTAATCACTATGACCTCGGTCAGTGTCATTTCCAGTGAACCAAAAAAAAATCCCCGCACTCATCGAGTACGG
>JAQCKF010000007.1 GCA_027592275.1 Pseudomonadota bacterium | reverse complement strand
ATAACGTTTGCCTTTCATAAACACCTCTCATAGAGTTACATTTTAACGCTATTTGGTGTCTAGCAAACCCTGGGAAGTCCAATCACATATTGTATGGCCTGAAACTATAGGCCAGATTCTGACCGTGTGTTGGCAGAAATCAAGTCAGCTGTCGGTGTAAGCGCAGATCTCATCCCTGGAAGTGCTGGCATCTTCGAAGTGAAGAAAGATGGTGTGGTGATATTCTCCAAGAACAAGCTCGGGCGCTTTCTTAAAGAGGGTGAGATCGCGGAATTACTCACTAAGGTTCAGTCCCCAGAGTGATGCTCGGATCAGCCGGTCGTATCAAGACAAGACCTTGGCCGCCAGCGCGATATACCTACGTAATATCGCTATCAAAATCATCGAGAAATTGTAGATACTGCCAGTAGCTTCGAAACTTGCAGATAAATCCAACCTACCCGGCATTAAGCGATTCTGCGATATTCCCTGTAGACAGGTGTCCAGAAGTTGCGCTCGATCGAGGCTAGTAGTTCATCGTCCGTCATTTCCCGCGCAAGGTCCTGCGCAATTGCAGTCTTCGCAACCGCAAAAGCAATCTTTCGGCTGATCTGAGGCAATGCTATCAACGGCGGTAGTACTGCACTAGATTGGTCTTCTTGCCCCGGCGACAGTTCGGCCAGGGTCGTGCTGGCGACCATCAACATCTCGTCGCTGACTAGCCTGGCCTTGCAGGAAACAACGCCCAGTCCGACGCCTGGGAAAACATAACTATTGTTACATTGTGATATCTCAAAAGCCTCACCATTGTGTTCGACCTCATCGAATGGACTGCCGGTGGCAACGATAGCTTTACCGTCAGTCCACGTTACTACATCCTGTGGGTGTGCTTCCACATGTTGAGATGGGTTGCTTAGCGGTAGGACGATCGGGTGAGGACAACCTGCGAGCATCTGCCGAATCACTTCTTCGGTAAACAACCCGGGCTTGCCGGAGACACCGATAAGTATGCTTGCCTGCGTATTACTGATCACATCCATCAGGTTGGCATAGTCACTGCCCGAAGTAAGTTTCCATTCTTTTAGAGCAGACGAAGATTGTACCAAACGTTCTTGAAAATCAAGCAAGTCGGTCATACCCAGGGTTAGTAGGCCGAAGCGGTCGACCATGAATACCCTGGCACGTGCTTGCGCATCAGTGAGGCCTTCGATAACCATCGCGCTGATAATGAGTTCGGCTATGCCACAGCCTGCTGAGCCAGAGCCCACGAACACTACTTTCTGGTCACGCAGTGCTTCGCCTTTCTTGCGGCACGCTGAGAGTAGGGTTCCCAAAGTCACTGCAGCGGTACCCTGAATGTCATCGTTAAAACAGCAAATGTTTTCGCGATGACGCTGCAATATCGGCATGGCATTCGGTTGCGCAAAATCTTCAAACTGAATCAGCACGCCAGGCCAGCGTTTGTGTGCAGCATTAACAAAGTCATCAACAAAGGCGTCATACTCAGCTTTTTCTATGCGTGGGTGGCGCATACCCATGTAGTAAGGGTCGTCCAGTAGTGTCTTATTGTTGGTTCCCACATCTAGTGCCACAGGTAGCGTGTAAGCAGGGCTGATTCCACCGCAGGAGGTATAGATAGATAATTTTCCAATAGCGATGCCCATGCCGCCAACACCTTGATCACCTAGGCCAAGCACGCGCTCGCCATCGGTTACAACAATTACTTTTACGCTATCCTTGGTAACGCTGTGTATTATCTCATCCATAAACTGACGTTCTTCATAGGACGCTATAATGCCGCGGGCACTGCGGTAGATATCAGAGAAGTGCTCACAAGCTTCGCCTACGGTGGGTGTATAGATGATTGGCAGCATCTCGACAAGATGCTCATTCAACAATCGATAGAATAGGGTTTCATTGTTATCCTGCACTGCACGTAAGTAGATGTGCTTGTTGATTGGTTGATCGAAACTCTTGTACTGCATATAAGCGCGTTTTACCTGTTCCTCGATATTCTCATAGCGTGGAGGCAAGAGTCCGATAAGGTTAAAATTGAGGCGCTCCCTCCCGGAAAAAGCCGAACCCTTATTCAATAAGGGTGTTTCTAGCAGAGATGGACCTGCGTAGGAGATGTAGATGGGCTTGGTGGGAGTCATGACTATCTCTTTCTCTTCATAAACAGTTTAGTTGATGGAACCTCTAGAGGTGAAACCTGCGTCTAAGCTTCACAATACGCCTACTCGAACGCATTGTCTTTATCAGCGTCTAGCAATTTTAATTCAGATTGAGGAGCGCGTCCCGACTCAATCTCGTTGCCAATACGCCGTTGACTTCAAGTATTGTAGCGACGATTGCCATTGACTGATTATAACCGCCGTCACTCTATAGACATGGCCCAGAACAGGTTTCTAGTGTAATGTTAGGGAATGCATTCAATTGTCTATCAAGAAAATATCGGGAGGTTCTCCGTGCTCCTCAAGAAATACCTTAGTCGCTTCTCTGCGCTCATCGTGTCGAGTTTTTTGTTACTTTCGACGCCGCTGATCTCCGCACAGAATCTGGAAAATGGGCAACAACTCTTTCAAACTCTCTGTGCCCGCTGCCATGGCATGTTGGGTGAAGGGTCTGAGGGACCGAGTCTTACGCGGCCAAATCTTGTTCACGCCCCGGATGACGCCGCTCTCGTTTCCCTGATCGTAGGCGGCATTCCTGGAACAGGCATGCCAGGCTCGCGGCAATTGCGTGGTCAGGATGGGCCTGATGTGGCGGCGTATGTTCGCAGTTTGGGTGAACTGCCCCCGGAAGAAATGCCCGGTGACGCGATAGCAGGGGCGCAGGTGTATAGAAGCATCGGCAACTGCTCTAGCTGCCATATTCTAAATGGAGAGGGATTCGGTATCGGTCCGGAACTCAGTAATGTGGGTCAACGACGCACCGCAGCGTATCTTCGCCGTTCAGTAACCAGCCCCGAGGCAGATCAACCGCGGTTAGTGGATCGTTTTCGCGGTTCGCTACAGGCCTTTCTCACTGTGCGTATCGTTTCAGAGATTGGAACTTACGAAGGGATGCGCATCAACGAAGATGCCTTCACCGTACAGATGCGTGATATGGCCGGAGAGATAGTTTCCTTTGAAAAATCCGACTTGATCAGCTATGAGAAGGTAGAAGGGCATTCTCTTATGCCTGGCTACAACTCTGTGTTAAATGAGAAACAGATAGATGATGTGGTGTCCTACCTCATGAGCCTGAAATAAAGATTGGAGAAGAATGAAATGAAGTTATCGGTATTATCAAAAACCAAATTGTTCTCTGTATTCCTGCTTCTTTGTTTAGGAAACAGCGCCGTTCTAGCGGACACACCTTTCGAGGCGCTTCTCGCTGATGAGACAAATGGTGCCGACTGGCTTTCTTATTCCGGCGGATATAAGTCGCAGCGTTTTTCTCCGCTGAGCCAGATCAATACGGTCAATGTTGATCAGCTGAAGGTGATGTGGGCGTATCAGATGCAGCCTACAGGAATAAGCGGTGCGGCTCTGCAAGAGACGACACCTCTTGTGGCGGGTGATGTCATGTATATAACGGAATCGCCTAGCAGCGTGACCGCTCTGGACACGCGCACGGGCAGGCTATTGTGGCATTTCGTTCCGGACATTACCAACGACGTTTTAAATATCGGTTTTCCACGAATTAATCGCGGTGTCGCCCTGCTGGATGACAAAGTGTATGTAGCGACGTTAGATGCACGCCTCTTCGCTCTCGATGCACGGACCGGTGCCGTGCGTTGGGAGACTACGGTGGCGGATAACGCCGCAGGCTTTTCGCTGACTCTGGCTCCGCTGGCGTTGGATGGAAAAATTGTAGTTGGTGTGAGCGGTGCTGAGGCTGGCGTGCGCGGCTATATTGACGCCTACGGTTCCGAGACGGGCGAGCGCCTGTGGCGGACCTTTACAGTGCCAGCTCCTGGCGAGCCCGGCAGTGAAACCTGGCAGGGCGACGACTGGCAGACCGGCGGTGGTTCTACCTGGCTGACTGGATCCTACGATCCAGAACTGGATTTATTGTATTGGACTACAGGAAATCCGGCACCAGATTGGAACGGCGATCTACGCCCCGGCGACAATCTATTTACCTGCGCGGTGTTGGCGCTAGACCCCGATACCGGCGAGATGAAATGGTATTTCCAATACACGCCGCACGATACTCATGATTGGGATGCTAATCAGATTCCCGTGTTGGTTGATGGTGAGTTCGAAGGCCAGCAGCGCAAGCTTCTTGCCTTGGCTAATCGCAATGCATTCTATTACTTGCTGGATCGAGAAACCGGAGAATACTTGTTAGGTGAAGAGTATTCTTACCAGACCTGGTCTGAAGGTATTGATGATAACGGTAGGCCAATCGTAATTCCCAATACAGAGCCAATGCGCGAAGGGAACCTGGTTTGGCCTAGCCTTCAAGGTGCTACCAACTGGTTCTCTCCCTCGTACAATCCACTGACCGAACAGTTCTTCGTGCCGAATCGTCGCATGGGTGCAATCTACTTTAAGTCTGATGTGGAATACGAGCGGGGCATGCCTTTCTTAGGAGGTGGTGAACAACCACTAGACGGTGACGATGCCTCTGGAGCCATCCTAGCGTTAGATGTGATGACTGGCGAGCAGCAGTGGGAGTTTGAGTTGCAGACCCCGCCCTGGTCGGGCGTGATGGCTACAGCTGGAGGCCTAGTGTTCGGTGCCAGCAATGAAGGTAATTTCTTCGCATTGGATGCGGAAGATGGAGACCCTCTGTGGTTCTTTAATTCTGGCGCGCACATTCGCACCAACCCCATGGGGTTCTCCGTTCAGGGGAATCAGCGCGTTGCGATTATTGGTGGGCAGACTCTATTCGTATTCGGCTTAGAATAGTCGAATAGAATAGGTCTGGATAAACTAGGTCTGGGTATACACTCTAGCGCGGTGCCACAATAGTTTGTCGTTGGAACTCCAAGCCTTCGATTCCAACACGAACAACATCGCCCGGCTTTAAGTAGCTTGGTGGAACCATGCCATCACCAACGCCAGCTGGAGTTCCGGTAAAGATCAGGTCACCGGGATAGAGCGTCATGAACTGGCTCAGGTGACTGACGATTTCCTTAACACCGAAGACCATGTCGGCCGTAGTGCCTTGCTGGCGCATCTCTCCATTCACTTCTGACCAGATAGATAGGTTCTGTACGTCATCGATATTGTCGGGAGTCACCAAATAAGGGCCTACAGGAGCGAAAGTATCGGCACTCTTACCCTTCGTGAATTGTCCGCCACGTTCGCGCTGAAAGGCACGCTCGGAAACGTCGTGTCCAACCGTGAAGCCCGCGATATAGTCGAAGACCTCGTTCTCAGTTATATATTGGGCGCGGCGTCCAATCACAATGACCAGTTCTGATTCGTAGTCGAGCTTATGGCCGTTGCGTGGTTGGATCACATTGTCGAAAGGGCCTGTCAGGGCGGAGGTCGCCTTCATGAATACCAGTGGTTCGGTAGGTAGCTCTACTGCCATTTCTGCCGCGTGATTCACGTAGTTGAAACCGATGGCGACGATCTTGCCCGTCCCTGTGACTGGTACTCCGAGTCGAGGGCTGCCCTGAACCACAGGCAATTCGCTCATAGGGATTTGTGCGATCTCCTCAAGCGAGGCAGCAGAAAGCGTATCGGGGGTAATGTCATCGATATGTGCCGAAAGATCATGGATCTGACCCTGCGCATCGACTATGCCCGGTCGCTCTTCGCCCAATGGGCCAAAGCGGACTAACTTTATTTCTGCAGCATTCAAGAAGCTACTAGACAGCGCTAGAGCAATCGCTGTAGCCACAGTGGCAAGTATTCTCTTAGACATGATTAACCTCGTTACTATTGTTTCAGTCGAAATCTGAACGCTCAGAGTGTAGTCAAAAGCGATCTTTTTGTCTCGTCTAGAATAGGAAACCGATCAATGGGACATAGGGGCTATATAGTCATTGGGTTTCAAGCGATAGCCCCTATTCTTCTTATTTAGCGCAAATCAAGGGGCCTGCCCAACCAATCTGTCTTAGTGAGGCTTATGATGTAGCAGACACGTGTCTCATAGCTCGTGTCGGCCTTGGCGGCTTTCCACAGAGGCGGCTAGCTTGTAGCCAATTTTGCGGAAGGGCTCTGGAGGCATCCAGCTAGCCCGGCCAAATAATTTAGGTACATTTGGCACCGTCATACCATGAGCTGCCTCGACGAGCAGTTTTCCGAGAAGAGTCCCTTTGACTGTGCCGCCACCGTTGCAGCCTGCTGATACATAGAGCCCCGGCTTGAATTCGCCCCACACGGCACCCCCATTGAAAGTAAAGCCGACGGCGCCGCCCCAGCAGTGTTCGAAGTCACTATTAGGTAGTTGTGGAAAACGTTTCTCGAGGCGGTGTTGGAGTTCACCGATGATCTTTCCTCGAGGAGCCTCCTTCTCGTAGCTATGCATGGAGCGCACCATTAATCTTCCGTCACAGGTTCGACGCAGGGTGCTGCCGAGTCGATGAGTGGGGAGTAGGCCCCAGCTCTCATCACCCCCTAAGTCATCTAATACAGACTGTTCTAACACTGGCGTTAGTCCTGCGTAGGTATGCATCGCTACGAGGCGAGAGCGACCGATACCGAGTTCCTTGCTGAAGGCATTGTTAGCCAATACTAGTTTGCGTGCATTGATGATGCCGTTCGGCGTCTGCACTTGCCACCCGCCAGATTGTTGTTCTAACTTCAGCGCAGCTGTGTTCTCAAACAGTTGCACTGATTCCGGTAGCAGTGACGCGAGCGCGCGAATAGCAGCGGCAGGTTGTGCGAGATAGCAGTCGGGAGAATAGAGTCCCTCCTGATAGAAGTCCGAGCCTATTCTTGATTTAAGTGTTGACCGATCCAGGCTTTCATACTCGAGGCCGGCTGCCTCGAGGAAGGAGCGATAGTTTTGTAGCGACTTGAGTCCAACTTCGCTAGCGGCTGCGCGATAAGTTCCAGTCTTCGCTATGTCGACTGTGTGACCAGAGCATTCAATTTCGGCGAGGATTTCCGCCATTGTGCTTGCTGTGAGTTGGTTGCAGAGCTTCATCTTATCTACTTGATTTGGATTGGCGTCCTCAGCAAGGGCTATCTCCAACAAGAATCCGGAATTGCGTCCGGGGTTGCCTTCACCGATCTCGCTGGCATCTATCAAGGCGATGCCAGCCTCGGGCGACAGACTATGCCAACGCTTAGCGGCGGATATTCCAGTCCAGCCAGCGCCGATGATCAGCACATCTACAGAAATATCTTTTTCCAGGGCAGGGTTTGCCTCGCGCGCGGGCAGCAGCGCGTTCCAACCGCTCTTCGATTTGTACTCGGGGAAAGTCTTCTGATTAGACATAGGCTATTTTTGTCAGTCTATAGTTTTATAACTAGGGCTTTCTCGGGTGGCAGCTTGCCGGCACAGACATCAGCGTAAATGTCGGCGAGTTTCTCAACGCCGTCCAGCTTCTCTATTTTTATCCAGTTGGCACTGCGTTTACATGAGTCAGTGATGAATTGTGATGACTTGGAGTCGAATCCTTCGTGCCCCCATTCTTTTATGCGCATTTGAATATGGCTAGGCGCGAAGAAGAACTCTCTCCTATCCTCGGGGATACCCGTGTCTTTTCCGCCTTCGCTCCAATGTGTTAGCCCAACATTCAGGCAATGAACTAGGCTCTGGCCTAGATGTGCGTGTATGTCTGCTAGTAATTGCGAGTTGCCTGACATGTCCACTATCACCGTAGGTATCGATGCGTCGATTTCTTCAAGCGCGTTGTAGTTCATTGTCTTGTCATATAACTCAAGACCGGCAACCCATTCTTGATTGCCTTTCGAGGTAAGACCAATCGAAGCAGGAGCGTCTGTGTCAGCACCTAGTGCATAGCCCAAGCCGATGCTGGTCTTGCTAGATGCACTAATTACGATAACTTGCTTGGCGCCATGCCAGCTATTGTGCTGCAGGCTGTCCCACAAACAGAATGACGTAATATACAGGGGCCACAGGAGCATCCGCATATTGTCCATGTTCCTGTCGTAGTCTGGCTCCTTTTCTACTCGTCGGTAGGTGTTGTAACCGGGGGGTAGTTTGGAGCGGTGTTCAGCGCCGTCGACAAGTCGACTTTCTAACACTTTCACGTTCTGCATTTTCAGATAGCTATTGGTAGGGTAGTAACCAAATATTCGCTCACCTACGTCTACACCCTCTGCGTTGCTAGCCACCACATCGGCGAATCCCCACACAGGAATGATGCCCCAGGTTTCAGTCTCGTTGTTCGAGGCTGGGAAGAACTGCCAGTAGCCTAATTGATCGCCGGCTGCGGCATAGGTAACGTTGTTTGCACTGAAACCAAATTTGTCTACCTTCAACAAAATTTCGCCTGAAACGAGAGGGGTATCAACATCCAGCTCTGATTCAACTACTCGGCTTTGTGTAATATCGCTCTTCAGTATTTGTAATTCGTTCATTCAGGGTCCTTTGCTTTTTTCTGATTCTCGTTCATGCCTACCCGTTTGCGAATACTATTGAGTATGCATATGGCGCGAATGCCATTGAGTATGAGGCTTAAGTTGCGAATAGGCTAGATTAAGGTGGGCGTCTCGGTCGGGGAGCGGGAGTTAGAGCGGGCAGTACTTCGTAGCCTCTTCTATTATTTTCTCACAGAGTGAGTTGCACTGAGGCACCCAAAAATTCCTCGAACAATTCCAGATGCGGTAAAGCCGCGGGAATCTGAGCAGTTGCTCTGAAAAGTTCTTGGGTTAGCTCTTTTAGCCCTTTGCTACTGTAATTCCTTCGATAAGATTCTGCGCGGCTAGTTGTGACAGACGACTAATCTTGATTCGCAGATCTCCTCCCGTACTACCCGGCAAATTTCTAAAAATGCGAAGACTGCTACCTTGTAAGACAAGTTCTGAGCCGAACATCTTGCGTTCTATTCGTACTTGACGAATATCCTCCACGCTGACTTCGATTTCTTTCACTGATGTCTTGAATATTCCCAACACGGAATCGGTTGTCTGGTACTCAATTTTAAGGGTGTTATTAGCGAAGGATAGCAAGCCATCCGATTCTAATAGGCCCGAATTATCCCAGACATTGAACGCCATATTTTTATCGTCCATGTATTGGTCTTCGTAGTAATTTCGTGCGAGTCCACGACTTCGTTCCAGAGCCATCTCAACAAACTCTGGCGCAAAACGAACACCGGCATAGTGTCCTAGTAGAAATAGGCCCAAGGCGAATGCCACATAGCTCGACCAGAAAATAGCCATTCCAGTAAAAATATTAATGATAAAGCACAGAATCATGACGGCGATAGAAGTCATGCAATGGGCTTTGAATTTTTGCCAGAGATGTTGTTCTTTGTCCTTAGTTCGACGTTCTTCCTCGAGCGAGCGAATAGCACGATCAATCTGTGCATCTTCGACGCCGAATTCTTTGCCTATGGAGAGTAGCTCGTCATGATCGACAGCCTCATCTTGCTTGCCAGATTCGTCCAATAGACTGAAGCGAATTATGTCGGCGACTTCGTCGCTACTGTAGCGGCGGGACGCAGCGCTCTGACGTTGTTTATCTGCCTGATCAGTATCTTGCTGTTGTGGGTCTTCGTCTTTCGATTCGAACTGCAGCATGTCGGCCATAAACTGTCTCCTTAAAAATTCTTCCAGAGCTAGCCTTGATTGAATCAAGGTTGTGCTCGCGTGTCAGCTATTGTTGTTAGGTACTGTTGGCAGTAACTAAGTAAAGCAACAATCGCGCCAGCGCAGCTTATAGTGAGGGGTGTTGCCGTGGAGGCTATAAAATATGGGCTTCTCGGTCTATCGAGCTGAGAGTTCCACAATGTGCTGCGGGGCCAGGCTGTGGATGGGGTGTGTGAAAAGGCTACTGATTGATGAATTTCGCCAGTTTTTCTGCAAAGCGATAGCGGAATGTAGAGCCACAAAAAAGGGGCCATCTAGGCCCCTTTTTACAAACATTGAGCGGTAGACTTAGTCAGCCGGCTCTAAGCGAACAACCGAAGTTGCCTCGCCATTGCGATCGGAAACAGCTAAGTAGATATAGCCATCAAGACCCTGACGCACGTCACGAATTCGACCGATGTCATACACAAGAGTTTCTTCTACAACTACGCTGCTGTAGTCGTCAGACAGTTGCAAGCGAGCAAGTTGTTCCCCAGCTAAAGAGCCAGAGAAGATGTTGCCATACCACATTGGGAACTTATCGCCTGAGTAGACCATGAGGCCCGATGTCGCGATTGAAGGTACCCAGAACTGCGCAGGTTGTACCATGCCTTCTTCGCTGATACCGATATGGATAGGTCTGCCGAATGCGCCATAGTTTGCGCCGCGACCAACTACAGGCCAGCCATAGTTATTGCCAGGCTCGATGCGATTAATTTCATCGCCGCCTTGTGGTCCGTGTTCAGACTCCCAAAGATCACCTGTCTCGGGGTGAATCGCTAGTCCCTGAGGGCTGCGGTGACCGTAGCTCCAGATTTCAGGAAGTATGCCAGACTGCCCAACAAACGGATTGTCACTGGGTACAGTGCCATCATCGTTCAGACGCACAATAACACCTTGGTGATTGCTGCGATCCTGTGCAGGGTGAGCGCGCAGAGCGGCTTCATCACCAACAGGCGGAGCCATGCGATCGCCTAGGGTCAGGAACATATAGCCATCGTTATCGAAAACGATCTTGCCGCCGTAGTGTCCAAAGCCAACTGCTTGTGCTTCGAAGATTTCTACGACATTGGTCAGGCGATCATTCTCAAAACGACCGCGCGCTATGGCTGTTGCCGAGCTGCCTTCAGTTTTTTTGGAATAGGTAAGATAAACCCAGCGGTTGTCGCTGAAGTTTGGATGCGGCAAGACGTCAAACAAACCACCTTGGCCTTCATAGAATACATCTGGGACACCGGGAACCGCTTCGGGAAGAAGGTTGCCGTCACGAACGACTCTCAGGCGGCCAGGTTTTTCTGTAATTAGCATATCACCGCCAGGCAACCAGGCCATAGACCATGGTTGTACCAGATCTTCGGCTACCGTCACGACTGTGTAGTCATGGTTGGCTGCATGATATACGTCCGACTGCGCGTTAACGCCAGCCGCCGCAGTTGCTAGCAGGGCGGTGCTAGCAAGTTTTAACAAATTGCGAAACATAATGTATTCCTCTCTAGTTCAAATCAATTCAGGCTCGCCTATACGGGATAAGCGAGCCTGTTAAACGGGTGCTTCTTGACACTAACTTTCTATGGAAATAGTTGTGCTAGTTCAGCCTTCGCGTCTGCACTTGCCGTGTGGTTGAAGCTTGCGATAATTCCGGCCAATGCCCTTGCTCGATCACGAGCCTCTTCATTTGCCTGGAGCGCTGCCATGGCAGTTTTGCCTTCCGCATTTGCGGCATGCTCGATATTGACTACGGCGCTGGCCATAGCGCGTACATTACCTGCCAATGCGGAATCTTCGATGATCGCATTGAGTGCCATTTTGTCAGAATCCGAAGGGTAATGGTTAAGACTGGCAACGATGTCAGCAATCTGCTTCGCTGCAGCAGCATTGGCTGTGTTGTCTTGGGCTACTGAAAACTGCGAAAACAGTCCGATAGCGGCTATCAATAGGAACTTTTGTACGATTGTATTTTTCATGGTGTTCTCCTGGGGCCGGGATTCCGAGTAAATTAGTATATCGAGTCTATCTCAGTAATCTAGGAATAAATAGCCGTTTTGAGTGTCAATCAAGTGGTAGAGAGAAGTTTTCTAGCGGTAGGCGGGCGCATGATTTTACTCGTTACAAAGAATTACAAGCCAGCTTATTCATATTTGGTTAAGCATTTGATATCTATCATGGTTTTGGAAACACAGTGTAGTAGTGCACTTGCTTGTAGGACAGAGATTGCTTATCCTTCCTCTCCCGCTTGTAGCAGGCAATTAATGCCCCCAAATTCAGTGTTTATTGGGTGTGGTTTAAGCGGTAAGACGACGCAGTAGGCTCGTTAAGCCGGTGCGCTGGAATTAAAGAATTATTATCTGGAGACTGAGATGTTCGCAACAAAAAGACTGATTTCATCATTCATCCTGAGTGTCGTTGCTATAGCCTGCACCTCAGTCACTTGGAGCCAGTCCGGCACCACAGTTAACGAGGGAGACTGGCCGGATCATCACGGCGGTAAATTTGCCCAGCGCTATTCTCCTCTAGACCAGATCAATGCAGAGAACGTTGGCGAGCTTGCAGTCGCATGGAGCTTCAACACTGGCCCTATAGGCCCCTCGGCTGAATTTAACAATCCGTCTACACCCATCGCTATCGATGGTGTTCTCTATGTCACCATGGGCAATACGCGAAATGTCGGAGCTATCGACGCCGCTACCGGACAACTACTGTGGCTATGGCGGCCGCAAGAAGGTGAGAGATTCGATCATGCTCCTCGTAAAGGTGCTGGGCGCGGATTGTCACACTATCGATCCAACGGTGAGGACCGCATCCTAAGCATTACTCCAGGCTTTCAGTTGGTTTCACTAGATGCAAAGACTGGCATTCCAGATCCAAATTTTGGCGAAAATGGCAGCGTAGACCTGTTCATGGGCCTCAGAAACGCTGAAGACGACAGATACGATGACATCGATATTGGTTCTTCCATGCCTCCGTTCGTGATGAACGATGTGGTTGTGGTAGGACCGGCTCACCGTGTGGGTATGAGACCGCGTTCCAAGTCGAATGTTAAAGGCGATGTCCGTGCCTACGATGCGCGGACCGGCGAACTCAAGTGGACCTTCCACACCATTCCGGAGCGTGGTGAAGTTGGTTTTGAAACGTGGCTAGATGGTGGTGTTGAATTTACTGGTAACGCTGGTGTTTGGGCGACCATGTCAGGCGACCCAGAGATGGGCCACCTTTACCTACCGGTAGAGTCGGCAACAGGTGACCGTTACGGCGGTGATCGTCCGGGTGACAATCTATTCGCCAACGCACTCGTTGCGGTGGATATACAAACTGGAGAGCGCCAGTGGCATTTCCAGTTAATTCACCATGACATCTGGGATTGGGACAATCCTTCGGCCCCGGTAGTCGCGGATTTGCCAAACGGTCGTAAGATCGTCATGCAAGTTACTAAGCAAAATTGGGTTTACACTTTCGACAGAATTACTGGTGAGCCAGTATGGCCAATCGAAGAACTACCAGTTCCGGCAGGCGATGTACCTGGTGAATGGTATGCACCGACACAGCCATTCCCAACCAGGCCAGCGCCATTTGACCGTCAGGGAGTTTCGGAAGACGACATAATCGATTTCACACCGGAGCTTCGAGCTGCGGCAATGGAAGCGGTTTCAGATTTTCGCTTCGGTCCCAACCTTTATACGCCGCCCTCTCTTGTTGATGCGGCGGACGGCACACGCGGGGTACTAAGTTTGCCTTCGTCTACCGGTGGTGCTAACTGGGAAGGGGCGGCAATGGATCCGGAAACGGGCATTATCTACGTGCCCTCAAGAACGGCGCTGGCGCTATTATCTGTAGGTAACGATCCGGATTCGGACCTTGCCTACAGCATGGCTTTCGGCGTACGTGTACCAAGAGTGCAAGGCTTGGATGTTATTAAGCCTCCCTACGGCCGCATTACTGCCATCGATATGAACTCGGGCGACCACGTGTTTCAGGTGGCGAATGCCGACACCCCAGAGAGCATTAAGAATCACCCGGCCTTGCAGGGTGTGGACATTCCGCGCACGGGAGTGCCAACAAGAGCGGGATTAGTTTTGACTAAAACATTGTTGTTTGCAGGTGAAGGCGGCGGGGGCCCAGGTGCTAGCCCCATATTCCGTGCCTACGATAAGCAAACCGGCGAAATTGTCGCTGAAATAGATCTGCCCAATATGCAATCTGGGCAACCCATGACTTATGAAGTCGATGGCAAGCAGTACATTGCCATGTTTGTTAGCGGTAACGCTGGCCCCACTCAGTTAGTGGCACTAGCCCTTCCGTAATTTTTAAACTAGGAGTTATTATGACTATGCGAACTTATTTAAATCGAACTGTACTTGCGCTACCCCTATTGTTGATTGGTCTGCCTATCCAGGCAGCTGACTGGGTAATTGATCCCGGAAATTCATCGGTAATTTTTAAGTACGCCTACGGTACTGATCCCTATGAGGGTCGATTTACAAATATTCAGGCTACTTTTGATATCGATCCTATGAGCCCTACTAGTTGCGAATTCAATGTAACTATTAACATCGCTGATATTGATGTCGATTCACCAGAAGTTCTGGACTACTTGCTCGATTATGAATTGTTCGATGTGGACGCATGGCCGACAGCAACATTTAAGGCTGAGAAGTGCCGGCTAACTGGCGTGACTTCATTTGAAGCCGACGGCATATTAACAATTCGTGACCAGACTCATCCGCTGACTTTTCCATTCGATCTTAGTGTTGAGACATGTGATGGAAGCGTTTGTTTTAACCTCACCAGTGAAGTGATTCTGCAGCGTCTCGATTATGGCGTTGGCCAAGGCTACTGGGCGAATACTTCCGAGGTTCCAAACGACGTAACGGTTACTGTAGATGTCTACGCGGTACAAGAATAATTACTGGATTTACTAACAAATAGGTTATATCAATGCTTACTCGATTTTCTTTCAACACACGCCGTCTTTTACTAGTATTAGTTTGCTCGGCATTCCTGGTTTCATGCGATCGATTGCTGACTCCTGATTTCAACACAGACATAACCGAGCTTAGAGGCGGCGCATACACGCTTGATTCAGATCATGCGACGTTGTTGTGGAAAATTAATCATCTAGGGTTCTCTACCTTTATCGGTAGATTTAACGACTTCGATGCATCGTTGGATTTCGATCCGGAAAACATCGAAGCCTCGACCCTCGAAGTAGTAATTAACACAGCAGGTTTGGATATCAATAATGATGTCTTTGCAGAAGAGCTGCGTGGCGACAACTGGTTCAATGTTGAAGAGTTCCCGCAAGCCGCATTCAAAACGACTGCCTTTGTTGAATCAATCGACGAAGACACTTTCGTCTTTCAAGGCGACATGACTCTACTCGGCGTTACGCTTCCTATGAATTTGGAAATCAATTTTCATGGCGGCGGTCGAAACTTCCTTACTCGCAGCTATACGTTAGGCTTCTCAGCAAGCGGTGAATTTTTACGCTCCGATTTTGGTCTAGATAGATTCACAAGCTTCGGCGTAGGCGATAATATCGAGCTTGAGATTCATGTTGAATTTATGGCGGTTCCTGAGTAGACACGATTTTATTGCAAAGTTATTTAAGCCCCATTCGGCATTCCCGAATGGGGCTTTTTATTGGCTGAACAATAGGCAGATTTTGCCACAATGATCTCTTCCTGATATTTCGAAGGCAATAGTTCCTGCTTCTGATTGCCGCCAGCCAGCCATTTGCCGTATTGGTGTTGCCTGCCGTTTCAGGCATACTTCTAGGTCTTATTTTTAATGTTTAGTAATAATCACGATTACGTTTAGGGAGCTATCAATATGTCTTTCCCAAGGTTGATTCATTCTACTTCTGGTTGGGCCGTGCTGGCTGCGCTAACGGCATTCAGTATTTCTTCAGTACTACACGCTCAGGTACCCATCATCCAGCCCGGCGCGCCCGGGCAGGCGAGTCGGGTTATTACCGCAGAAGAGGCTTCAGACCTCGCTGGTATCTCCTACTCCCTAGGTGACATTCAGTTCCTGCGAGGCATGATTTCACATCACGCGCAGGCGAAAGAGATGTCGGCGCTTGCTCAAGAGCGCACTAACAACACGACGGTTTTGGCAGTAGCCGCGCGCATTACGTTGTCGCAGGACGATGAGATTTCTATGATGCAGGGCTGGCTTCGCGATCAGGGGCTTGATGCTGCTGCGGAGGATGTCCATCATCAACCCGGTTTCGAGCGTATGAAGGGCATGCTCAGCGATGAGCAGATGGAAGAGTTAGCGGCCTCTACCGGCCCCGAGTTTAACCGGCTTTATTTGGAGTATATGATCGATCACCATCAAGGTGCTCTTGAAATGGTTGAGATGCTGTTAGACCAGCGCGGCTCTGTACAAGATCCACTCCTTTACGAATTCACCTCCGATGTGACCTCCGACCAGACATCGGAGATCGAACGCATGGACCTTCTGCTGGCAAGCTTGAATCCTGATCCGCGTGTTGGTTTGGCGGCAGGCTTCCGAGATGCAGGCGAGGCCGCGTTGAATATGCAGATCGTTGCATCGCTGCCTAAGCCTGCAGGTTTCTTCGACCCTGAAAGACCTTCTGGGATTTCTTTGAAACGCCTGCAAGAAATTGAAGCAGCTGCAAATGGCAATGCCCCTGAGACGCCGGACGAAGACGAAGACGAAAATTCAGATCCACGTCCGGCCTTGTTGAGTTTCTCAAATACCGATTTACTGTTCTCCGGTAACTACATGGTGGCGGGTAACTACCATGGTTTTAATACCTACGACATCAGTAACGCACGAGCGCCACGGCATATAGGCTCCGTAGTATGTCCAGGTGGGCAGGGAGACGTATCGCTAGTGGGTAACTTGCTAATAATGTCTGTACAGGAAGTTCGAGGAAGATTGGACTGTGGGCTACAAGGAGTGCCGGAACCGGTCAGTGATGAGAGAGTAAAGGGTATTCGCATCTTCGATGTAAGTGATTTCACCAATCCAATTCAAGTTGCCGCGGTACAAACTTGTCGCGGTTCTCACACACATACTGTGGTGTCCGACCCGACTACGGTTTCAGGCAATATCTATGTTTATGTGTCAGGCACCAGTGCGGTACGCGATGACGAGGAGTTGGCAGGTTGTTCCAGCGATTCACCCTTCGAAGATGAGAACTCGGCGCTATTTCGCATAGAAGTCATTGAGATTCCCGCAGAAAACCCTGCTGCAGCTCGCATCGTTAACCGTCCATTTATCTTCGCTGATCCTGATAGTGGAACATTGGCAGGCTTGTGGGACGGAGGCGATCACGGAGATGACACGCAGACTACGAGTCAAACAAATCAGTGTCATGACATCACCACATTCCCCGGTATCGGTTTAGCCGCTGGCGCGTGTTCTGGTAATGGCATCCTGCTGGATATCTCCGACCCGGCGAATCCGGAACGGCTAGATCAAGTTATCGATCCCGGGTTCTCTTATTGGCACTCGGCTACTTTTAATAATCGCGGTGACAAAGTGATCTTTACCGACGAATGGGGTGGCGGTGGTCGTCCTAGATGTAGAGCGCAAGATCCTCTAACGTGGGGCGCGGATGCTTTCTATGACATCGTCGATGGTAAACTACAATTCCGTAGTCATTACAAAATGTCGGCCCCGCAAACTGATACGGAAAACTGTGTTGCTCACAACGGCTCACTGATTCCTGTACCTGGCCGCGATATATTCGTTCAAGCTTGGTATCAGGGTGGTGTATCGATCGTAGATTTTACCGATTCAATGAACCCCGTTGAGATCGCGTTCTTCGACCGCGGACCCATTGATGAGGAAGAATTGATTACTGGAGGATACTGGTCAACGTATTGGTATAGCGGCCACATCTACGGCACAGAAATTTCGCGTGGTCTCGATGTGTTCGCCCTGAGGGCTAGCGATTATCTTACCGAGAACGAAATCGCGGCGGCTTCTTTGCCGGAGTTAAACGGTATCGTCAATGCGCAGACTCAGGAGATCGTCGAGTGGCCAGCAGTACCGGTTGTCGCACGAGCGTATATGGATCAGCTGCAACGTGAAAACCGACTCAGTGCAAACCAGGCGAGCGAACTAAGCGATGCGCTAGAGCGTGCTGAGGCTTTGCTAGCTGGAGATAATGGTAATCGACGCAGCACGGTTCGCGCGCTCAACAATCTTGCTGATGACTTCTCTGAAGTTGCTGTTGATTTCAATGGCATCTCGGGAGTTCGCTATGCGGCTTTGGCGGAAACGTTGGAGGGGATAGCGGATAGCTTGTAGAGATTAAGTAAAAAGTCAGATCGCGCTTAGGCTTTGTAAGGCGTTATCTGTCTTTTTAGCATTAAATTTTTGGGTTTGACGAACTTAACAAGAGCTGGGGTCGCCCAGCTAGAGTTGGCCGAAGTTCAGCCAATCCACTTCAAAGCGCGTATTGTGGGCACTTCTTTGACTTTTGCCTTTATCAAGGTTCAAATGGTTACCCATTATTATCACCCTTTTGCTGGTACAGGGAACTCGCTAGGTTAGCAGGGTGTAAATCGAATTAGAGTCCCAATTTGCTAGGAGACAACGCATGGCAATCTCGGTGAAAATAACAACAAGAATGAGTGCTTTACTCGTATGTGCCAGTTTATTAACCCTGCCTGTGCAGGCGCAGGACAGCGCGAGACCGGATTTACAGGGTGTTTGGACCAATGCCTCGCTCACGAAACTCTCTCGCCCAGGCGGGGTCGAGACGCTGGTAGTCACGCCAGAAGAGGCCAGAGTGATTGCTGCCAACACGCCAATTGCGGGCCTTGAGGGGGGCTTGGACGAGGGTGATGGCGTGAACAACACCCCAACCGCTGCCGATGAGGATTTCGGTACCCGTGCCTACAACAATTTCTGGGTAGAGCCAGGCGCAAATCTTGCTTTGATAAAAGGAGATTACCGGACTTCCTACGTCGTAATCCCTGAGAATGGTCAGGTGCCCCGTCTTGAGAATCCAAATTATGATTTCGAGCGGCGCAATTTTGGTTCTCGCTATGAGACAGGCTTTGGAGATGCTCGAGGACCTGAGGCAATCCCAAACGCGGAGCGCTGTCTTATAGGTTTTGGAAATAAGGCAGGTCCGGGCATGATGTCCGCCTTGTATAACAATACTTACCAATTCGTTCAGACCGAAGACTACGTCATGATCCTCGTCGAAATGGTCCACGATGCGCGTATAATTCCGATCTACGATTCGGCGGCAGATGCGCGCGCAAATCGTAGGCCGGTAGTACTAGAACAATGGTTCGGTGATTCAGTAGGTTGGTATGAGGATGGCGTGCTTGTTGCAGAGACAGTGAACATTGACCCACTGCAACTCAGCCAGAGCTCGGTGCCGATAACTAAAGAAGGTCATATTATCGAGCGATTCAGTCGATATTCTGAGGATGAAATTTTCTACCAGTTTACCGTAGAGGACAGCAATATTTACAGTCAGCCTTGGACTGCAGAGTTGAGCTTCTACGCGACAGACGATCGGCTCTTCGAATATGCTTGCCACGAAGGAAACTACTCTATGCCTGGCATATTAGCTGGGGCGCGTAGACTGGAGATGGAAGAGGCTGCGCAACAATCAAACTAAGCTAAGAGTGTTCCATTGCCTTTGGGGGCAGTCCGAGAAAGTGGCTGTCCCTAAGGGTTGTATTGACGCAATAAGAAGTAGAATTCAGTTTCCCGCCAATTGATTGCATGCCATTCTTAATGACAGACCCACCAGCCGCGAATGTAATCTTACGTTTTTTAGACAGAGTGTAATTCATGAGTAAAAGTAAACCCCTCGACGGCTATAAGGTTGTCGACTTCTCAGCTGTTTTTGCTGGCCCCATATGTTCTCGCTTCCTCCGTGATTGTGGCGCTGAAGTGATCAAAGTGGAGAGTCCTGGTGTTGGGGACCTCACTCGCGGAGTGAATGGAATTACGCCAGTATTTGCGCACTTTAATGCAGGCAAGCGCAGCATCGCAGTAGATTTGAAGCAGTCCGCTGGACAGTCATTGGTTAGACAATTGATAAACGATGCGGATATCGTGATAGAGAATTTTAGGCCTGGCATAATGGCTAAATTCGGACTGGACTTTGAAAGCTTGCAACCTGAAAACCCAGAGCTAGTCTATTGTTCAATTTCTGGATTCGGTCAGAGTGGCCCTCATGTGAACCGCGCAGCGTATGCGCCAATAGTTCATGCTGCTAGCGGATTCGACAGTGTGCACGCCCAGTCACAAAAAGGGCCGAATGAAGATGAGGTCATGCGCCCTAGCAATTGGGAGATCATGGTCGCGGATATTCTTACAGGAAGTTACGCCTTTGGAGCAATTCAGACGGCGCTGCTGGGACGTGAGCGCGGAGGTGGGGGCGGTTATATCGATGTCAGCATGATGGAATCTATGATGACGCTAATTCCCGCGCATATACAGTCCGCACAGATGGAGCAGCCTGCACTAATAGGCAGATTCTTCCCAGTCAAGGTGAAGGATGGCTACGTTATGGCATGTGTGGTTTCGGATAAGAATTTGGAATGTCTGGCAGCAGCGCTTAATCGGCCGGACTTGTTGGAAGATCCTCGATTTGTGAGGGGGCCACGAACCGAAAATTTCTATTTGCTGGCGGAGGAAATCGAGCGTTGGTCTGCCTCCCTTAGCGCACGCGAATGTGAAGAAGCGCTGAACCGTGCCGGAGTGCCTTGCAGCTTATATCAGCAGGTCGACGATTTGTTTGCCCATCCTCAAGTGGTGGAGCGAAATTCATTTGCCTCTATTTTTGATGATGTACTCGGTGATTTTTTAATTCAGAATATGCCATTTAAGCTTGCAGGCACGGATAGTGCGGCAGCTTCTTGGGCGGCGAAGCTAGGCGAGCACACCAATGAGATTTTGAGTGAATGCTTGCATCTTAAGCCGGCGGAAATAGAAAAATTGAGAGCGAATTCAGTGGTTAGCTAACACCGAAATGAGAAAAACCAGGGTAACTATTTCGCAGTCTGAGAATTTTAGTGCACTGCAAGTAGATTCTGAAAATTGAGAACCAATCGGCTATGCTTTTCACTCGTTTTTTCTTAGTATTGTGTTGCTGGGCAGGCTGTGTTCACAACAAGGGCATACTTTAAGGTTAGGGAACTCTAGATCGGTGATGGTCATAGGGATAAAGACTAGAAACAAGGGCTTAAAGAATGAATTCTATAAGCCTTACAGATGGCGATATTACTCACCGTAAGGAAGTCATACAGCTTCTAAAGATGGCGATTTCTCAAAAGTGGGCATTCTCCTATGTAAGTACGCAGGGGAAGAAAGTTAGCTCTGTAGCCTTGGAGTTAGTAGGAGTTAAAGCTAACGAAGGGGTGTTCACCGTTGGTTACGAACCAAGAATTTCTCAGATGCAGGCAAGTGACCCACTAATGTTTCTCGCGCAGAGCGGTGGCGTGTCGATCATTTTTAAGAGTAATCTCAATATATCGCCTGAGGAATATCCTCTTTCGAAGACTTCGTCTCTCCACCACTTTGACCTACCCTATAAAATTGCCTGTACGCAGCTGCGAAAAACTGTGCGTGTAAACTTAGAGGCTATAACTGAAGTTCCTGTTGTACTGTATCTAGTGAGTGGTGCGTTAATAGAAGGTGCAGTCATGGATATCTCTACAACTGGAGCCAAGTTCAAAGTTAATCAAGATTTAGGTCAGGAACTGCGAGACCCGCAGGTTCTCGATGCCTGTAAGATAAGCCTGCCCAACGACGAAACGTTGCAAACTGGAGCTCATCTAATCGCAATGATAAATGATGCGGACAGCGGTACTACTTATCTACGCTGTCAATTTGTACACATGCGATCCCAAGATGAAGAGATGCTCGACGGCTTTATCAACAATATGCTGCGGCAGATAGAATCCTTTGCTGCAGGTTCAGATAGTTAGTCGACCCTGAAAAATGCATCTCGATGCGGATATCAATTATGTAGCCTCAATTGTGGCTAAAGTTTTGAATAGAAAACTGCCGCTTCAGGCATTTTTCTGGGAGACTAAGTTGCACAGGGATGTGCAACTATTGCCCGTTAAGGGCGCACGCCATACTAAAAAAGTCATGGATGGCTTTTCAAGTATTGACTAGATAGTGCTATGCGTAGGGTGGGAAATGCATCCAGCCGGTAATGATGTATTTGACTCCCGAGTTTACAACATTTCCTCTATGGGCATGGGTCCATTCCCCGGGCCAGATTAGTGTCTTTCCTTTCTGTGGCTGACTCTCAAAGGCTTGATGTTCGAAGCGAGTGGAACCTCCATCTTCGACATCATTCAGGTAAGTCATCCAGGCAAGCACGCGGTGTGATGTGTCAATCGTCGTGCGCTCCGAATGAACCTTCATAAAATGTCCGCCTGGCTCATATTTTTGAATATTGAACGAGCCGACCTCGGCGCTTGGTAAAACACTTTCCAGGAAGGGCCATTGCTCTAAGTAGTCCTTGTAACAATCGAACAGTGATTCAATGTAGGTTCGAAGTGGTTCATGGTCGGGTAGCTCTAGGTCTCGGGGTCGTATCGCGAGATCGGTAGAGTTCTTAGACTCGGTACTCAGCCCGCCAGCCGTCCGTCCCTTCGTGTGATTGCTGCGATGTGTTTCGAAAAAATTAACTACTTCGTCACAGATTGATAATGGCTCAATGCTCCAGCTTCCTATGAAATGCGGGCTGGGTTGAGATAATTCTAGGTCGATGCGTTTCATGCGCTGTTTCCAAAGTTGTAGTCGACGCCTTTGCGGGTATCGAAATTGATCACACCGAAGCCACTTCTTTCCATCTCTAATCCTTCTTTCGTTTTGCCCATGGCTAGCAATACTGAGCCCAGCGAGCCAGCAGCCTCTCTCATTGAAGGGTTGAGCTCTAATGCCGTGCGATAGCAGGCAGCGGCTTCTTCTAGCTTGCGAAGACTCCATAGCGCGCTCCCGAGATTGCAGTGGGCATCAGCGAAGTTGACGTTCAGTGACAGTGCTTTGCGATATTTATTGACTGCCTCGATGACATCTCCTTGTTTTTGTAATGCTGTGCCCAGATTGTTGTGCGCGTCAGCATAGTCCGGTTTGTGCATTATCGCCTGCTGATAGCAGGCGATAGCCTCATCTACTAAGCCCTGATTTTTCAAGGCCGAGCCGAGGTTGCAATGCACTTCGGCAAAGTCGGGTCGAATCACTAGTGCTTTTCGGTAACTAGCCTCAGCCGCATCGAATTCTCCCTTATCTAAGTACGCGTTTCCAAGGTTGCAGTGTGTGTTGGTAGCCTTGGAATCCAAATTGAGAGAGCGGTTATAGCTGTCTATCGCTTCGTCGACCCTGCCGGAATTTTGTAAGGCGAGGGCGAGATTTGCATGCGTCTCAGCATGGTCTGGTTTGAGAGCAATCACTTGTGTGTAACTCGCGATAGCCTCATCTAATCTGCCCAGATCGAGAAATACATGTCCGAGGTTGCACAGCGCGCCAAGATATTCAGGCGCGTGACCAATAGCCTTTCTTATCATCTGAATACCGGCGTCACTCTGCCCAGCCATGTGAGCTATCACGCCGAGCAGATGCAGCGCGACTGGCTGGTTTGGATCTACCTCTAAAATCTGCCGGTAGATTTTCTCGGCTTCGCCAATTCGGCCAGTAGATTGATGTTGCATAGCCACAGACAATCCATCTTCGATAGACATGGGCGGCTGCGCTTGTGAGGCGCTCGCTACTTGGCTGTGTTTGGGGTCTTTAGGGGGCATGCCTGTAAGGCTCTCTGGCCTGAATCTTTCAATCGGCTTCTTTTTGCTTATCTAGGTTGTAAGTCTACACCTCCGGCCATACGCAAGAAAGTATGTGACCCTCAATTGATGTTGGCCTCTAATGACCGCAGGCCGCTACCTGCCGGTAATCATTGACTATTGCGCTGTAGGGCAGCTTTCTGCGGTAACCGTCCCTGGCAAGCTAGAAGTTGTCTCTTACGCCGGTAATTACACTAGCCAGTTCTCATTTTCGGAGGATTCTGTTATTTCGAAAAAAGAGCTTGTGCTAACTGTTTGCTCAGGAGCAAAATTCTGAGAAACTAGCGGAAGTATTCCTGCAATGGTTCATAGAATGACTGAATTTGTGCCACCTAACGTTGAGCGACTTGTAAAGGTCAAGGGCTCGGATATTAAGGTGGGGATGTATATGTCTTTTCCCGACCGCCCTTGGCTGGAGACACGCTTCCTGTTTCAGGGGGTTTTGCTGACCACGGACAAGCAGGTTGGCGAGGTGCGTAAGGAATGCGAGCATATATTCATCGATAAAAAGAAAAGCCGAACTATTCAGACATCCCGGGAACCAGTGCCTACGGAAACAACGGCGCCACCCATATTAAAGCCAGTCGAGAGAGAATTTGTTGCTGCGCAGAAGGCGCATGTGGTTGCGGGCAGTGAGATTCAAGAAAACTTAAAGCGCCTTGTCGCAGGTGAGGGTATCAATGTCACCCGTATCCGTTCTTCGGTTAAGTCCTGTGTCAAGAGCATCGTTACCAATCCGAACGCGCTTATGTGGCTAGGCCGCCTGCGCAGCAAAGACAATTATATTGCTGAACACTGCCTGAACGTTGGCATATTGGCGATAGCCTTCGGTAGGCATCTTGATATGAGCCTGGATGAGTTAGAGATGTTGGGCATGTGCGGCATGCTGCATGATGTTGGCAAGCTGGAGGTGGATCAAAAGATTCTCGATAAACCGTCTAGCCTCAGCGAAGAAGAATTCGCAGTCATTAAGAGTCACTGTCTTACAGGCAGAGACATTCTTGCTAAAGATGAGAATATGCCAAAGGTAGTAATCGAGGCGGCATACGGTCATCACGAGCGCATGGATGGATCGGGCTATCCAAGGGGTGTGCGGGCCGACACCTTGAACCTCTATACCCGCATGATTTCTATCGTCGATACCTATGATGCAATAACCACGAGCCGCTGTTATGACAAGTCGCGCCCGGCGGCAGAGGCGATCAAGATTCTCTTTAGCTGTCGTGATACTCAGTTCGAACCAATCCTCGTTGAAAAATTCATAGAATGCCTAGGGATCTACCCAACAGGTTCTTTGGTTGAGCTAAAGACTGGTGAGGGCGCTGTCGTCATTGATTCGAACAAGAACAGCCGTCTCAATCCCAGGGTCAGCATAGTACTCGATGAGAAAAAGCACGCTCGCTCGCCACTCATCATCGATACCTCCTCCGAAGGGAGTAATGACTCCGAGCGAACCATCAAACGTGTGTTGGATGAGAATGACTATCCGGTGGACCTAGAGAGCGTATTTTCTTTTTTCAAGGAAAAGGGCGACTCGATAGTGGGTTAAGTCCTGCCGTACCAGAGCGTTTGTAATTGTTCTCCGAGTTTTAATCCGCTGAGATAGGCATCCTCGACTCGGTGTCCGCTGCACCAGTCGCCACACGCAGCAAGCCGGTTTGATTCATCGAGTAGAAAACTCTCTTCACAATTTGTATCCGCCTTGGCGTATTTCCAGCGATGAATCGCTATATGGTCGGGCGGCGGCAGCGCATCGCCCATTAATTTATCCAATGCTTCTAACATTCTGTGGCGTACATCATCTATGTTGCTTTCGAGCTGAGTCCGCGCCCATGTATTGTCGCTATGAACCATTAATGAGAAAGAGGATGGACGATCCGGTTTGCTGGAATTCGAGGCGATCCAGCTAAGAGGCGAATTCCTAACCACGGCTGCATCGAAATTTAACTTATGTGCGGACTTGTAGCCAAGCATCAAACTGAAGCAGGGAGAGAAGTCGACTGTGCTCAGCTGCGATTTGTAGGCAAAGCAGTCTGGTAACAGCTCATTTGCTTGCGGAGCCGGCGCTGTGGAAATCACCCAATCGAATTGGCCGAGTTGTTCCCCAGATGAATCTTTAAGCTGCCAACCCTGTTTGACTGCATCAATGCCAGCCACTTGAGTGTTCATAGTTACATTGAGCCCAAGTGCGAGTGTCTTACACAAGCTATTCATGTCTGGCGTGGCAACGTAGTGAGGCTCGAACCATTCTCGTTTGAACGGTTTCTTCTGTGAGTCAAGAGTAAGAATTCGTGGCAGCCAGGCTTGAATCTGTTTATCTGCCACGCAGTCATTGATCAGGTTCTGAAACTGCTCTGAGCGCGCCGTAAAGAACTGGGCGCCATGATCGAATTGGTAGGAGTCAGCCCTGCGCGTGGCCATTCGTCCACCGAGGCCCCGCGACTTTTCAAATATTCTAACTTCAGCGCTGCCCTGTAACTGCCTTGCGAGAGTGATGCCGGCGATGCCGGCACCGATGATAGCTAGGGATTTCATTGTAGGTCTGCATTTTTCTAGATTTGAATCGATATCATACGGCAGATTGATAAGCTTGGATGAATGTTTAACCGATCAGCTAGCTGGTTTAGCTCAAAGCTAGAGTATCGACATAGATTTCAATCTGATCTACATTAGGGCTAAACAATAGCGCCATAATACTCAGCCAGGAGCAGCATGCATTTATCTCAAAATGGTCTAAACAGAACTTTCCTTGCTTTGTTGCTCGCTCTAAGTGTGTTGAGCGTAGTGGAATTGCAAGGAGGCTCGACTGCGCAAGCAGTCTCCGAAAATCCCTATCAGGTAATCTATAATTGGGGTGAACTGCCAGATGGGCGTGAGATGGGTGTAGTCACCGGTGTGCATCCTGACCCCGATGGCGAGCACATGTGGATCGTCGAGCGCTGCAGTACAAATCAATGCGCGGGTTCGGATCTTTCGCCGATTCACAAACTAGACTCCAACGGTGACGTGGTGAAGAGTATAGGGGGCGGATTGTTTGCGTGGCCACATGGCTTCGATCTCGATAGTGAAGGTAATCTTTGGGTGACTGAAGGCGCACCGCACGGTGATGCTAGAGGCGCGGATGGCTTCGATCTGGGAATGGGACATCAGGTAATAAAACTGAACCAAAATGGTGAGGTATTGATGCGTTTGGGTGAAGCAGGTGTAGCCGGTGACGATGCTACTCACTTCAATGGGCCTTCGGCTGTGCAGGTTGCACCCAACGGAGATGTTTGGATTGCCGATGGCCATCGCGGTGGCAACAACCGTGTTTTGAAGTTCTCTGCTGTGGGGGAGCTACTCTTGCAACTCGGAGGAGGCATTGATTCTCTTAGTCGCGAGGTGAGTAGATTCAATGATCCTCACGACTTGAAGATGGATTCCCAGGGCAGGCTCTTCGTTGCCGATCGCGGTAACAATCGTATACAGATATTCAATCAACAGGGAGAGCTTCTCTCTATATGGACTCAATTCGGCAGACCGAGCGGCATCTGGATAGATGCTAACGACAAGATATACGTCGCCGATGGTATGTCGGGCGAGCAGTGGAATCCGGGATGGCAACGTGGCATTCGCATCGGTGATGCGAAGACTAGTTGGATTACCGACTTCATTCCAGACTATGAAGTTCAAAACGGTAGTGGTATAGAGTTCTTGGCAACCGACGCCGAGGGCAGTATCTACGCAGGGCAGGTGGGGCGTCAGCGCTTCGAGAAGTATGTTCGCGTAAGGCCTTAATCGATCAGTAAGTAAACCATTTTTCCAGAGCTGCGTTTTAAAGTGTAATGATGCGTCCTGACCCTTGCGGCCTAGAACTAAAGTTCCCCGCTATCTAGTTGACATTTCGATCTAGTCCACGAGTGTCTCTTCCACAGTATTAGAGTAGGGCTACGTAGTTTGTAGATGACAGAAGTCACCAATTTTGAAGGCTGCACTACATCAACTAAAATAAATCCACATTGGATTAAACATGCATAGAATTATTCGAAAGTTGTTGGTCATTGTTTGCTTGCTAAATACAGGCTCTGTGTTTGCTGCGGAGTTTGCAGACACGGTGGAACATAAATTTGCCGACAACGATGGTGTGTCGATTCACTATGCCAAGGCTGGTTCTGGCCCGCTAGCAGTTTTTATCCATGGCTTCCCAGATTTCTGGTATACGTGGCGCCACCAAATGGAAGGGCTTGCTAGCGATTATACCGTCGCTGCAATGGACACGCGCGGCTATAACATGAGTGACAAGCCGGTCGGTGTTGAAAACTACGACATGGAGCTTCTGATAAATGACGTTGCCGCGATTATTGAAAATGAGGGTCGTGAAAGTGCAGTCATCATCGGTCACGATTGGGGTGGTGGGATAGCTTGGAGTTTCGCTGCAGCGCGACCTGAGCTCACTACGCATTTGATTATTCTAAATTTGCCTCATGTAAAAAACTTGGCGCAAGAATTGGCCAAGATGGATGAGCAGCATCGAAATTCACAGTATGCGCGCAATTTTCAAGGGCTCAATTCCCATGAAAATATCACTGCAGAACGGCTTGCAACGTCTCTCTCCCGGGGTGATGAAGACTTGCTAGCGATTTACTTGGAAGCATTCGAAAATTCAAGCGCCGACGCGATGATGAATTATTATAGAGCGAACTTCCCAAGAGAGCCGTATACGTCTGGAGCTTTTCTCGAAGTTGAGAGAATAAAGATGCCAGTCTTGCAGTTTCATGGCTTGAATGACACTGCCTTGATCGCAAATTCTTTGAACGATACATGGAAAGAACTGGATCAAGACTGGACTCTCGTTACTTTGCCCGGAGTGGGTCACTTCCCTCATCATGAAACACCGGAGAAGGTGACGAATATGATGAAGGCGTGGCTACAACTACAGAGCGACTAGCTTAGTTGTAGTTATTCGGATTTAACGGGTTCGTTGTAGCAGGCGCGTAGGACCAGATAGCCCACGATACCTGATAAAACGGATCCGACGATAATTCCGAGGCGTTCATCGAACATGTTATTCACGCCAGTCGCCTGAAACGCCAGTGAACCTATAAACAGACTCATAGTGAACCCAACACCGCACAGTGCTGCGGTTCCAAACAGTGAACGATAGCTCATGCCCTCCGGCAGTTTGGTAATTCCTAGCCGAATAGCAATCCAGCAAAGTGAAAAAATACCGAACTGTTTGCCTAGGAACAAGCCGAGGGCTATTCCCATGGGAACGGGGTGGAGTAATTGTTCGGCACCTACGTTGGTCAGACTAATACCAGCATTGGCAAAGGCAAAAAGGGGCAATACAAAAAAAGCGACGGTGCCGTGTAAGTCATGCTCCAAACTCTTAAGCATGGAGTCCTTGGGATTTTCGGCACATCGTAGCGGGATAAAAAGTGCAACTAGCACGCCGGTAAGTGTGGCATGAATTCCAGACTTCAACATTGCTACCCACATGAGAGTGCCTAGTAGAATGAAAGGAAATCTAGTGTTTGTCCCGCGTAGATTTAGATAGAGTAATAGAGGAAGGCACAGGACGACGAAGTACAGCGCCAAAGTTGAAATATTGTCGGTATAGAAAATCGCAATAATTACAATGGCTGCGACATCATCGAATATAGCCAGAGATGTTAGGAATACCTTGACGCTCAGCGGAATTCTAGATCCTAGTAGAGATAAGATTCCGAGGGCAAAGGCTATATCCGTCGCAGTCGGTATGGCCCAGCCCTGCATCGCCACGTCATCTCCCCAATTGAGCCAGGCATAGATTAGGCCAGGCACGAGTATGCCGCCGATAGCACCAATCGCTGGCATAACAAGATTCTCTGGCTTTGAGAGTTCCCCCTCTATTAATTCTCTTTTTAGCTCCAGGCCAATGAGGAAGAAAAAAATAGCCATTAGCCCGTCGTTGATCCAGAGCAGCAGGGGTTTTGCAATCTCTAGGGAGCCTACTTGTAAGGCTACTGGGGTAGACAGCAGTAAATCGTAGTAAACGGATAGGGGGGTATTAGCAAGAACCAATGCTGAGAGTGCTGCGGCTATGAGGATAATTCCGCCTGCCGCCTCCAACGCTAGAAATTCATCAAATATAGTTGGTTCTTCTGCATTCAGCCTAGTCATTGGCAATCATCCAAAAATTGAATTTCTAACTGCGTTAAGAGTCTACGCTAATTCTAGCTATCCAGAGTTGTGATTGCAGCGATTAAATGTCAGTTGCGGCAGATTTAATTACTTTTGGGCAACGTGTTCTAAAGGAATTGGTGTTAAGAAGGAAAAGATAGGGCAGAAAAAAAATTTGTTAAGAAAAGGCCGACAGAGTCGGCCTTTAAACCCTACATTATGGGAAGCAGCAAATTTAGTTGGGCAGAATCACTGCATCGATAACATGGATAACACCGTTGTCCGTCTCGATATCTGCCGTTATCACGTGGGCATTGTCGACCATTACGCCGTTCATTGCATTCACACTGATAGCGCTACCCTGCAAGCTGTCGACTTCCATAGTCTTGCCAGCAATATCTGCGGACATCACTTTGCCAGCGACCACATGATAGGTCAGCACAGCTACTAGCTGATCTTTGTTCTCAGGCTTGAGCAGGTTTTCTACTGTGCCTTCAGGCAATGCAGCAAATGCTGCATCTGTCGGCGCGAAGACGGTGAATGGGCCTTCGCCTTTCAGTGTGTCGACGAGACCTGCTGCCTGAACGGCAGCAACTAGTGTGGAGAATTGCCCGGCGGCGACAGCTGTGTCGACTATGTCATCCGCCTTGGCACTAACGCTCGCAAGAGCGAGGGGCAGGAGAGCGACAACTGTAAGAAGGTTTCTTTTGAAAATGTTCATAACTACTCCGAAAAATTTGTAAATTGAATTGATAGAACTCATAGCAACGAATCAAAATCGCCTTCGGATCACCACAAATAAATATAAATTGAAGTCGGCGGGAAGAGTGCAAAGTTATTGAACCAGATTGCTCGAGGCTACGTAATGATGCTATAACGCCTATAATTAAATTGATGATGAGAATGTTCGAAATGAAATTTATACTCACACAGGCACTATTTGTATTGGGAGTCGCCTTCAATTCATTCGCGGTAGCTATTGAAAAACCGGAGTACGAAGTCCTGTTTGTTGATGGAGCGGTTGAGTATCGCCGTTATGAATCTTTCATAGTTGCGGAGACTGAAATTGTCGGTGTGGAAAGTTGGAGGGATGCCTCTAACGAAGGTTTTAGGCGACTCTTCAACTACATAACAGGTGACAATAACGGCGAGGCAAATATCGCGATGACTGCGCCGGTCCAGCAGAGCAGGATTCAGGCAGAAGATTTGCGCATCAATCAGGCTGAGCCTTTGGAGGTAGGAGCGGGATGGAAGGTCGGCTTCATGCTCCCCTCTAGTTATTCGATGATCGACGCGCCAAAGCCTGAGGATGAAAGAATCATTATTCGCATGGTGCCCGAGAAGCTCGTGGCGGCGATTCGGTACTCGGGTCGGTGGACTACTAGAAATTTTGATAAGTATGAATCACGATTGATGGCGGCGTTATCGGAGGAAAATATAAAAATCCTCGGAGAACCCGAGACTGCGTTCTACAACCCACCATTTGTTCCGCCATTCATGCGGCGCAATGAAATTTTAGTAGAGGTATCAAGACGCCCTAAATAGTCTTTAGAGCCAGACCGGCTTAGGTGCCGGCTCACGACTAAAAAAACGCATCAAAAAAGCGCAATAAGGCAGGCGCGGCAAAGAAATATGTTAGTGCTTACTAACGATTTCCGGTAGTAGGATCAGGGCCTAACCCTGTGCTATGCCAATCACCTTATTTTTCTCCTTTGCTGATAGTGCAACCAGTGGACTTGGGGTGGGATTGCTTTTATTCTCTGAGATAGTACTTCTAATCAAAACAACAAAATATCCAGGGAGCATTTATGACTTCATTGTCTCTATCACCACTATCCAAATTTACGCTATTCGCCTGCGTATCTGCGTTGCTAACCGGCTGCGGAAGTCCCGGCAATCCTATCTCGGGCGATGGTCTACCCAATCCCGCCCCCATCGTCACCCAGAACTGGGGCGACCTGCCCGCTGGAAGAAACTGGGGTTCAACGGCTGGTATCGACATCGATCCTAATGACGGACATATCTGGGCTTATGAGCGCTGCGGCGCAGGCACATTCGGTGGCGGCACTCCAATTAACTGTGACACGAATCCAGTCGATCCAATATTCAAATTCGATCGCAATACTGGCGCAGTATTAGCGAATTTCGGCGGCGGTGTTATGATGACTCCCCACGGTATTCATGCTGCTGCTGACGGCAGCGTTTGGGTAACTGATTTCGCGACAAATTCAGATGGCACCAAGGGCCAGCAAGTACATAAGTTCAGCGCCGACGGTGATTTGCTGATGAGTCTGGGTACAGCGGGTTCGGCAGGTAGCGGCCCAAATCAATTCAATCAGCCGAACGATGTGATCGTAGGACCCGATGGCAGCATCTATGTATCAGACGGGCACAATGGCCAGGGCATGACCAGCGATCAGGCTATGATCGATGGTCGAGCAGAAGGCAGCACGGCGAGAATCATTAAGTTTTCTCCCGAGGGCAGGCGCATCAAAGAGTGGGGTAGCATCGGTGTCCGGCACGGTGAATTCCGTACGCCACATGCAATGGAGTTTGATTCACAGGGGCGTCTTTGGGTTGCCGATCGTGGAAATCACCGCCTGGAAATATTTGACCAAGACGGTAATTACTTAGAGTCGCGCTATATGTTTGGCCGCATCAGCGGACTATTCATCACTGCCGATGATATGGTTTATGCAATCGATTCTGAGTCTAGCCCTACTGGTCACGTAGGTTGGAGAAACGGCGTGCGCATCGGTCCACTGAATGAAGATCGAATCGTGGGCTTCATCCAGCCATTTGAGCGTGACAATCGGGTCTATCAAGGAACGGCAGGAGAAGGTATCGCTGTTGATGCAGATGGCAACGTCTACGCGGCAGAGGGACCGAACTCACTATCGCAGGCAGGTGGTGCTTTTACCAAGTACTCAGTACGCTAGTGGCTAGGTGCTAAATTATTAGACATTAACTGATACAAAAAAGGCCAGAGGGAAATTTCTCTGGCCTTTTTTTATTCAAAAATTTAGGGTTACCGTCAGTTTGAATCTGGCCCCTGTGAAGCATTACCTACTCTCTAGCTCTTCCCGCAGCGCCCCTAGAATACCGTTTAACTCGCCAAAATATTTATTCTCTTTAGCAAGATTAGCCATGGCCTCAGACAGCGCCGCATACTCAGTCGTTAGCTCTCGTCGCATGCCCTGCGCTGTGAGTAGTACATCTATTTCGTATTGCGAATCATTGGCATTCTCCGCACGTTTGTCGACCGCGAATTGCGGCTCACAGATATCCTGCTTAATGTTGGAGCCTGTGGGCAGATGATTGTAGCAGACGATAGCGAGGTTCTTATCCTCTGTATTGGCATTGAAGATTTTGTAGAATTCGGTCTCGATTTTTTTGATCTCGCTACGCAATTGCGAGGGGTTTAGACCCTCTATGACTATCTGGTCCTCGACAGCAATCGATTGTGTAGAGGCGACAGCGAGTAGAAGCAAGCTGCATAACCTCGACAGAACTGTGGATTTTAGTTTATTCATTCCTATTTCCTCTTTGCCTACTCAGGCCTTCAAAATTGCATGTCCTGTAGATAAGTATAATCCTGTTAATATCGCTTTACAGTGGCTATAGCTACCTGTCGTCGTGAAAATCTTGCGCTTATCGAAAATCGGGTTCAGTTTTTACACTAGAGGAAAAACTTACTCTTAAATAGTCAAAAATTAGATCGAGCGGCCGATCGGATCAACCAATACGGGAAGCATCCAATAAGTTATAAGTAGTTATTATATATAAATAAACTCGAGAGGCTACGGCTAGGTGTTTGTTACCTATCGTCCCGTTTTAGCAGCGCGCACAAAAATAATGCATTGGGCGTCCTCTGCACTTCCCGAGAGGCGCCCTCTTATGTAGGGAATGCCCGAAAATAGTGCTTTTTAAGCACTATCAAAATAGGTACACTCTGACGGTTGCTGAATTTTTTGTATTATTTGGCACCCGTGTGAGAGACCAATTCGTCAAAAAATTTGGCTGCTTGCTCAGATAGGTTAATCAAAATATTCCGGAAGATCATGTTTTGAAAAACTTATTGTTTTTACTAAGAATAAAGCTTTATTAAAAAGTAAACTATTTAAAATAATGGAGAGAAATATGCAACGAAGAATCCCACACAAGCGCAATTTACTATGCGCAGCGATCTCGATTTCATTGCTGCCCCTAGCGAGCCACTCAATTGCTCAGCAGGACACAGTGGAAGAAGTAGTCGTTACTGGTTCATATATCCGAAGATCTGAAGGTTTTACAGGTGCGTCTTCAATCGTTCAGCTGAATGCTGAAGACTTAGAAGCGGAAGGTACACTAAACATTGGTGAGGTTATTCAGAACCTTGCCTTCGTGCAAGGTGATGCATCAGCGATTACAAACACTATTCAGGGTCAAAATTCTCGCAGCAGTAGCGTTGACTTGAGAGGCTTGGGTGCTAGATCTACCTTGACTCTGCTAGACGGTAAGCGTCTGGTAAATCAAAACGTAAATGCCTTGATTCCTAGCATTGCTATCGCGCGTCTGGATATCGTGGCTGATGGAGCGGCTGCATTGTACGGTAACGAAGCGGTGGCCGGTGTGGTCAACTTTGTTCCATATAAGTCCTATGACGGTTTTAAGATGGATACATTCGCCGAGCAAGATACTCGCGGCGACTATGACGAGCACTCCGTGCAAATGATGTGGGGCGGTGAAATCGGTCCTATTGATGTAGTTGTTGCTGGTCAATTCCGTGCAAACAGCCGTCTAGAATGGGCTGAGCGTAATACTCTGGCCAATGCCGGACTGACATTCTCTTCCAATGCTCCGGGCAACTACCGTGTGCCAGGACGAGACGCCAATGGCCAATATACTGGTGCGGCAGCTAACAAGGCAGACCCCAATTGTGCGCCAGCCTCAGAGCGTACGTCGTACACCCCGGGCGAGGCTACCAATAAATTCGGTATGCTCCTTAATGGCAGCTGCTGGTTTGATTTTGGTGATAACCGTAGCTATCGCGAGCCTACTCAAACCAGCCAGTTCTACGGAAATGCGACTTGGGAATACAGTGATGACTTGACGGTTTCCCTACAAGGCTTCCGTGTACGTCTGGCTGAAACGGCCTATGGCTCGACTTCCAATCCGGGTAACTCCCGTATTGGCGAACTTCCTGCTATACGTGGTGAAATTCCAGGCAACCCTTTCCGTGCTGTAGACAGCACTGGCGCTGCTCTATTCGGTTTTGATGCAGATATGAACGGGATTCCGGATCGTGGTACTGCCGACCTTAACGGCGACGGTACACCAGACTATTTGGTTTCCGGAACTGGCGCTAATGGTGTGCCTCTTTTTGAAGACGTGCGAGCGCGAACCCTGCGCCCTCTCAACAAGACTCATACTCCATCTGATGGTCATACCAGCGACATGGACAATCTTGAAACCAGTTCAGATCATGTCAGTCGTTGGAGCGCGCAGGCAGATTTCACCGTGCCTTTTATTGAAGGTTGGGAAGGTACGGCATCATATTCTTCCAACGTGAGAGAACTATCGTATGTAGGTTCGCAAACCTACGACATAACTGCAATGATAAAGGGACTGAACTGTGATGTGGCTAATGACCGCGACGCTTGTTACAACCCCTTCTTCGTAACAGATCAGGCTGATCAGAATTCAGTTCATGTGATTAATGCTATCGCCGCTAGGGATAGAGAATTGGTCCTGGATGAATTGGATGTATACGACATTGTCTTAAACGGTCTAGTGCCTTTGGGCGGATTCGAGCTACCGGGTGGCCCCATCGCTGCTGCGTTTGGTTACCAGCGTAGAGAAGACAAGTTTACCAATACGCCTTCTAAAACGGAACTCGCTGGTGATACCTGGATTGGTGGCACCGAGCAGGAAGAGATTACTACTGGTGTTCGTTCAGTCGATGCACTCTTTCTTGAATTGTCGGTTCCAGTTCTATCCAATCTGGAAGTAGAACTTGCGGTGCGTCGTGAGGATTTCAGTACTGGTCAAGAGTCCACCGACCCGAAGTTCGGTCTTACTTATGCAGCAACTGACTGGTTGACTTTGCGTGCTACTCAAGGTACTGCGTTCATCGCACCTTCCTTGGAGCAGTTGTTGAACCCAACCACTTGTGGCCTTACTACTGTGACAGACCGCTTTGGACCATTCTCCGCGTTTACTACGGCTTGTGGTGGTGGTAATGCAACTCTTGAAAATGAGGAGGCAGAGTCTCAGCAGTTAGGATTCGACATAAACCTCGGTGATTTTAGTTTTAATCTAACGTGGAATAATACGGTGTTCGATAATCGTATCATCAGCATCAATGGCCAAGCTAAAATGGAGCTTGAATTCCAGAACTTCAAGGCTGCAACTGGCTTCGCTGGCGATGGTAGGGTTGGCAATCAACCCTCAACTGCTCAGTTGATATCCTGGATGGCTAACCCGGCATCAAACAAGGACTTCATTCGAGATCCTAATGACATCACCTCGATTTTACAGGTGAATAATGTCAGTACTGTCAATGCTCAGTCTGTGGAAGTAGAAGCCTTCGATATCGCGGCTAACTACACTATGAGTATTGGCGATTTGGGTAACCTCAGATTCAACCTGCAGGCCACGTTTATTGATCATTTCTACTATCAGCAGGACGCAAGCCAACCGATCAAAGATGGCGCTGGTCAGTACAACGATCTTACTGCGGCAGCAACAACACTACCTGAGTGGAAGGCCAATTTCCGTATGGGCTGGCAACGGGGTAATCACTCTATAACCTCTACAGTGCATTATATTGGTGAGGTAGAGAATTATGACGGTCCACAGTATACCTTTATGGACTACTTCGGTGGAACTTTTAGACCGAAGAACATGACGCAAGTGGATGCATGGACTGACATGGATATGTCCTACTCGTACCGCGGCCTTGAGCTGTGGGGTGGCGAAGGTGCGTTTACTGTCGGTTCACGTAACATGTTTGATCGTCAAGCTCAGCGTTCACCAGAGTTTGCTGGTGTAGTGGGTAGCTTGCAGGATCCAATGGGTCGTTCACTCTACGCACGTTTTGTATACGATTTCTAAGGAATCGTAAAACCGTCGTAGATAAATGCGGCACTATGATGATCACTCTGGTGATCAGATAAACTAAAAGGAGCTCATCATGAGCTCCTTTTTTTTGTTTCGAAATAGGGAAACAATGAAACCGTATGGGTAGTAATGAAGAAGGCAAAAAGTTTTTGCGTAGTAAACTCTCTAAGATGAGTCGTCTAGAGTATAGACTATGGCTGTATGCGAATTATGCTTGGCTCAGGCACTTCATTGCTTACGGAGATTTCTTTATAGCCGTAATATTGCGGATTCGGATGATAAATATGCAGAACGCCGTCCTCATTTCTAACCACATTTAGGGCAGGAGAATCGCCGCAGATCATGGTGCCATCCGGCATGCGCCCATCTTGCAAATCTAGACCAATCTCTCTAAATATCAACATACACTGCACTAGCGATCTTAGCTGTTGGTCTCTTGCGATAGTGTTAGGGTCCTGTTCTACCTGAGCAGGGTTGTTGTAGTAATACAGCTGTACCGTGATGATACAACCGCCTACTGAAATCACCGTCCACTGAATAACGTTGCTTTGGATCTTGCGGCGCGTTGGAGCTAGCCAGAGCCGGACCTCGTCGAAGCTCTTTCGATTGCAAGGGATACAGGAGCTCGATTTAGTGAGTGGGAAGCGGAAATCGCATTTGCAGAACTGGCATTGAAATCTGGAAATACTCAGCTTGCAGAATCGTCCTACAAGCATGCAATCGAGATTGAGGGGATGGAGTCATATAGGTGCCATTCTGCCCAATTGGAATCCTTAAAGATTCAGCTCTATTCTGGTCAGGGAAAAGGGCTCACCTCGCAGGCTTGAATACCATTGGTTAAGATCATGGTAACGTTGCAGGTGTTTCGTAATAATTCTAATGTCCTACTACTAACTAGGATTGGAGATTAACACCGTGATTAAGAAAATGTATTTTGCCCTGGCTTTGAGTTCTACACTCATCGCCAACTCCCTACTTCAAGCTGAAGAATCTCTGGCCAGCGAGTACGACCCAGTAGCGATCCCGCTCGAGGATATTCAGTGGGGCCCGCCCGGCGGCGGAAACGGCGCTCCTGTGGGAGTTCAAACCGCGCGGCAAGGAACCGACTCTGCTACGGGAGGTATAACCTACTATGCGAAGTTCCCAGCTGGTTCGCACTTCGATACGCATTGGCACACCCATGACGAGTTTGTGGTGGTGGTGCAGGGCACTGTGACAATCGTTCTGGGCGAGGAGAGTCACTCGGTGAGTACGGGTAGCTATATCGTCATACCCGGTAAGCTAAATCATTCCTGGGACGTGCCAGTCGGTGGAGAGGATGCAGTGATTGTGGTGCGGCGGGCTGGTCCTGCGGACTTCCACTTCTTGGATAGGTAGATGGATAAATAGGCAACAGGATAAATTTATCGCTAACAAGAATCCAGATCAATAAAAAAGGCCGAGAGCGCAAACTCTCGGCCTTTTTGTTTTCTCGTGACGCTGTGCTACTAGTCGTTACCGGCTAGTGAACGCTCTTCTTTATCTTTGCGTTCGGCAACCATCTGCTCGAAGCCTTCATCGTCTAGATGAGTGATAGCTAACCAAGCGTGAGTCATCTCATCGCCAGTACGGCTGCCGCCCATTACCCACATATCCGGATCAGGGTTGTTGGGGTTGTCAGCTGTGTTGTCGTACCACTGCTTCAATACCAATACCGCGCCGGCAGGTATTAAGGGAGCTACGTCTTCGTTGTAGATGTGACTGTGGTGCCATGTAGCGCTCCACTTTGAGACCTGGCTGACCTGCTCAGTGCGACCAGTCTCCGGATAGAAGATTTCCAGCGAGGCAGCATTCATGCGCAAGTGGCCATGAGGTTGGAAGCTGTCAAGACGAACCGGGTGATCGAACGAGTGAAATCCCTGTGTCATGGAATAACCATTCGGCGGGATAACAATGTCTTCCTGCGGGCTGATCTGATAGAGAGCTAGGTCCTGCTTGTATTTAGCTTCTTCCTCGTAACCTACCGGGTGCAACCAGAGGCCGATCTCAACCACGTTGTCTTCAATCATAGTGCCCGGAGCTGTCGCGCCAACGCCACCTGGGAACATGTGAATGCTCCAGCTAACTATTGCGTCTTTTGGCAGCGTGCGACATACGCCTTCAGGAACGATCTCGCCCCATTTGCCCATGGCATACTCGGTAAGCATGCTCTGTCGCTCCATGGTGCCGTCTGGCTGTTCTAACACAACTGACGAGTTCGCATGGTGAACTACGGCCTTGGCATCGCCTCTTGGCTTAACCTGTACGGCCTTGATGCAGCGATCTGCTGTCATACCGCTGGGTACGTAGTGATTACTCCAAAGGTCGTTGCCGTTGGCTGGGATGTCGATAGAGATGGAAGGAATGACGGTGTCCGGCTGACCGAACTGAGAAGCGAAAGTCCATTCGCTAGGGTCAGCCATCTCTGGCATAACCACGACAATATCTGCATCGCCCATTGGCGAACCCTGGTTTACCCAAGCTACGATAGTATCGATCTCTGTCTGTTCTAAGCGCCAGTCGCCTTCGAGGTCCTGAATGCCGATGCCATGGTCATAGGCATACGGAGGCATTTCGCGATTCGCGACTCGCATCTGGATCAGTGGTGCCCAAGGGCGAACCTGATCGTAATTTGTAAGCTGCATGGGTCCGATTCCGCCTTCGCGGTGGCAGACTACGCAGTTCTCGTTGAGAATCTTTCCGACTTCACCGTTGTAGGTGACGTCATGATCAGCAGCTGACTGAGCCAGCGCCGAAACTTGAAACCCTGCTGCGGCAAGCGCTGCGAGGCCTAACCAGCCTTTTGAAATACTCATAAATCTCTCCTTTTGATCCTTAGGGAAATCTCGATTCTATTAGGGTCAAGTATTCCATTTATTGGATACATGAATCTTATTATTTCAGCAGATTAGTTTAGAGCATACCTCTTTTTAGAGGCTGGATAAAGCAGTAACAGCGACTATATTGACAAATTCCAGACAATAAAAAAGGCCGGTTAATCGAGATTAGCCGGCCTTTTGGACTTCTTAGAAGAGGTTAGCCCAATTCTAATTAGCTAGGTACTAGTCGTTACCGGCTAGTGAGCGCTCTTCTTTTTCTCTGCGATCTGCAACGATATTGTCATAGCCTTCGTCATCGAGGTGAGTGACCGCGATCCAAGCGTGAGACATCTCGTCTCCAGTGCGGCTTCCGCCTACAACCCACTGATCAGGATCAGGGTTATTTGGGTTGTTAGCTGTGTTGTCGTACCACTGCTTGATTACCATTACCGCGCCTGCTGGAAGCAGAGGAGCAGCATCTTCTGCATACAGATGGCTGTGATGCCATGTTGCACTCCAGTTAGAGACCTGGCTGATTTGCTCAGTGCTGCCAGTTTCTGGGTAGAAAATTTCCAGAGAGGCTGCATTCATGCGCAAGTGACCGTGTGGCTGGAAGCTATCGATGCGAACCGGGTGATCGAAAGAATGAAAACCCTGAGTCATCGTGTAGCCGTTAGGAGGAACGATTAGCTCGCCGCTCTCATAGCCATCACGTAGTTGATACAGTTTCAGGTCCTGCTTGTAAGGAGTCTTTGCTGAAGCAGTCATGTAGTCTTCATCGTGAAACCAAAGGCCGATTTCAACAACGTTGTCTTTGATCATTGTGCCTGGAGCAGTTGCGCCAACACCGCCTGGGAACATGTGAATGTCCCAAGAAACGCGTGAGTTCGCAGGAAGCGTACGGCAGACACCCTCAGGGACTAGCTCGCCCCACTTGCCCATAGCGTATTCAGTAAGCTGGCCATACTTTTGCCACTCGCCGTTTTCGTCTTGCGATTCAACGTCAGAGTTAGCGTGGTGAACAACCGAGGCGGCGTCTCCACGTGGCTTAACCTGAACCGCTTTGATGCAGCGATCCTGAGTCACACCAGTATCAACATAGTGCTTGTGCCAAAGGTCGTTTCCGTTTGCAGGAATATCGATAGGCACAGAAGCAATGATTTGGTCAGGCTGGCCCAGATTGGCAGCGAAGTTCCATTCGCTAGGGTCTTTAACGTCTGCAACTGGTGCAACGATGTCCGCATCACCCATTGGTGAGCCTTGGTTAACCCAAGCTACGATAGTGTCGATTTCTGCTTGCTCTAAGCGCCAGTCGCCTTGAAGGTCCTGGATGCCGATACCGTGGTCGTATGCATAGGGAGGCATTTCGCGGTTAGCAACACGAAGCTGAATCAAAGGCGCCCAAGGACGGACCTGATCATAGCTAGAGAGTTGCATAGGGCCGATGCCGCCTTCTGTGTGACATACAACGCAATTCTCGTTGATAATCTGAGCAACGTGACTGTTGTAAGTAACTGCGTCGTCCTGTGCACTAGCCTGTAGGCCAAATGCGAGGAATACGCCGCTTACTGTAGCAGTCAATACGCGTACTGTTTTCATACCTTTCTCCTCAAAGTGAGAGTAATCAATCAGAATTAAAGTTTTAGTTGAATTTTGCTGTTAATACCTGACAAAAATTTTAATTGGCTGCTCCCTAAATGTCCATCAAATACGGCTATTTTCGGGGAATCATTGCAACAAATTGAAACACATTTGGGGGTTTTATTCGCTGAAAGTTGCGGCTGGCGCCTGCCCGGCAGGGAATCTCGAAGAAATACTCCTGTTTGCTCTCTGGCCGGCCGTGAAGGCCGGTCAGAAAGTTAATAATAACAAATACTTACGGGCTTACAGTTACCTTTTGAACAATATTCGTCCAGCAGCACTGGTCGCCGTCCGAGCTGTCTGGACCGGCAAAGTTGTCTACCTTGGTGTGAATCATGTATTCACCCGGCTCAGAGAAAGTGGCAATTGTTTTAGCTACACCGCTGCCGCCTTCCACCTTAATTTGGCCAGGAGTAATCTCACGGAAGAAACGGAATCTTCGGTCATCTTCCTTATATGGGTTCTCAGGAATTGCAGTACTCTCATGATGTGCGAATTCCACCACGCCAGGGCCCTGATACTTGCTGAACGCAACGCCTATTGCAATCGGCTCTAGGAAGCGTGGGTCAGTGGAGTCTCGTTCCGAGATATCTTCGACATTGACCGAAAGAATCACCGGCACACCAACTGTAACGGTGCCTTGATGGTCACCCACCTGTGCGAAAAGACCCGCAGATCTTTGGCCGTCTTCACCGAAGCCGGCGAGTGGCTGCATGGCGCCTTGTGGACGGGGAAGGATGAAGTCTAGCTCGTACGCACCTATGCCGTATCGGCCAGGGACTTTCAAGGCTTCTTCGTTGCCAGTCTTGATATGCCACCAGATGTCGTCGCCTTTTTCAGATTCAGGGACAGTTACTGTGAACATACCAGTCGAGCGTCCTGCCGGGAAATGTGTGGGCTGCATGCCGCTGTATTTGGCCGGCTCAATGTAGTTCGTAGTGCCTATAGGGATATCAACTGGCACATCGTTTCGGTTAATGAAGCCAAAGGAAAAGCTTGCTGTGCCATCTGGGTTAGAAATCCATCCTTCCATGACAGGGATGATAGGCAGGCCAGTAGGTGGCGCAAGGCTCAAGAAACGGCCATTGTCTGCAGATTGGGCTTGTGCCTGGAGGCTAAAGACTGCCGTTAAGGCAAAGGCTACTAGCGCAAAAGTTTTTTGATACGGTCGCATCGATGTTATCTCCAAAGATCAGGTTCAATTGTTCTGTCTTACTTTTATTATCAATCTGCCAGAGTGAGAATAGTAATGAAAGCTAAACTACTAAATACATTAAAACAGGGACGCTAGGATAAACGTCATTGTACTTAGAGTCTAGTTTGCAACCGCCGAGAATTCGCGGGCTAGAGGGCTTTTTTTAAACAAAATGTAACAAGCTGGGGAATTGTCAGTATCCTCCCGAGTATGAGAGGATTCGCGCAGCAATTTTAGTAACAGTCAGCCGTGCGGATGGTCGTAGCTAAAACCGCACCTGAGCGGTCTATTGGTTATCCCATTTGGCCTGATCCAAATTTAGGAAACTTAAGTCGTGGAATTGAAGCGCAAACCGTCAGCGAGTAGCAATGTGAATCCCATTGGTAGCAAGTACCGGAGGTGTTCGCTAAAGATTATTGGTGGGTTATTACTAAGTGCTTTTTCGAGCCTCGCCCCAGCAGCTCTAGATCGCGTAGGCGACTTTGCGCTGCTGGACAACGCTGGCACGTTCCATCAATTGAGCCGCTATCAGCATCGCAAGGCGCTGGTGCTCATGGCTTACTCCGATGAATGCGCGACGATGGACGCGCTGTTAGATAACTTCAAAAGTATCGCTCGCGAGTACGCCGGAAACGATTTCGAATTTCTACTGATCGACTCTCAAGACCTTGATCGGCCCCAGCTTTACGGATTAGGTACCGAGCTACCTATACTAGAAGACGACGGCCAATTGGTCTCGGAAACACTGAATATTGAAAATGCAGGGGACGTGCTGGTGCTTAACCCCGAGCGCCTCTCGCTTTTCTACAAGGGGCAGCCATCGCAAGCACTCGAATCGGTCCTTACCTCGATCACCGGCGAGGGTGTAAGCGACACGGTCCGGCAATCCGGTGCAGGCTGCGCCATTGACTACCAAATGAAGGAACTACACAGTGAGTCGCCACCAGACTTTGCCAGCGAAATCGCTCCCATCATTATAGAGAATTGTGCCGATTGTCATCGCCAGGGCGGAGTAGGGCCTTTTGCCTTGGATAGCTACATCATGGTTCTTGGCTGGTCACCGATGATTAAGGAAGTGCTGTTAAATAAGCGCATGCCTCCCACACAGGTCGATCCCTATATTGGTCACTCCGAATCTGCGCGTTATCTCGATCCCAATGATGTGCAGACGCTTGTGCATTGGATTAACAACCGCGCGCCAAGGGGTGACAGCGAGGTAGACCCCTTGGAAGTGTTCGCTGCACAAGACCGTTCCGAATGGGTTTATGGCGAGCCAGACTTCATTGTGTCCGGTTCAAGGAACGAGATTCCCTCCACCGGCGTTATGGACTATGTCTATGATAATGTCGAACTGCCCTTCCTTGAGGACAAATGGCTGCGCGCTATTCAATACATCGCAGGCGAAGAGTCTGTGTTGCACCACTTGGTGACGTTCGTTACAGCGCCGGACGAAGACTTCTGGGGAGACGAGCGGATAAGCGAGTCTGTTACGCGCCGCTTTGTTGGCAGCTACCTACCAGGAAAAACCAACGCTATCGAATTCGATGAGGGAACGGGCGTATTAGTTCCACAGGGACACAGGCTATCGATGCAGTTTCACTATGTGACCAATGGTCAGTCTGCGGTTGACGAAACGCATTTTGGATTGTATTTCAGTGATGAGCCGAATCTAAAAGAAAGGCTGACGCACGCTGTCGCAAGCCGCTTCCTACTGCCGCCAAATGCTAACGACTTTGAGGTTCAGGCAGAGCAGCCGGTCGAGCAAGACATTATTGTCACAGGAGTGCGCGCCCGAATGAATTTTCGTGGCAAGCGCATGAAGTTTGTTGTAGAAAATCCCGAAGGGCAAACTCGAGAGTTATTCAGCGTTCCTGCCTACAACTATGGATGGCAACCGGACTATTTATTAGATGAGGCAGAGCACGTAGCTGCTGGCAGCATACTGCGAGTGATTGGTGCCTTCGATAACTCGATATCAAACCCGTCTAATCCTGACCCAGATAAAGAGGTCACCTTCGGATTAGAGAGCTGGGAAGAAATGTTTACGGGCTATTTCACATTCTACAATCAGTGACTAAGAACAATAGCTGGTCTAAACAGTTCAGAATATTTTACTACCACCGCTCCTTGTGTAGTGCACCGAGCCCTAATAGATTGCTGTTGGTTATTGCTAATTTAAGCCGCAGCAAGTGATATTTTCTTCGACGATGTTAACTATGCACACTCATGGCAGATAGTAAAAAACCTTTATTCTATGGATGGAAGATTGTCTTCGCCATTTTGGCTCAGCTGACGTTTACCAGTGGCTTGAGTTTCTATAACCACGCCATCTATCTCAATGCGCTGGCTGCCAATCCCAGCTTCGATGTGCAAACAGCCTCGTTCGCTGTATCGCTGTTTTTCCTATCAGGTGGAGTAACTGGCTTGTGGGTTGCGAAATGGGTGCAAGACTATGACCCGAGAATTTGCATCAGTGCAGGGGCAGTAATCTCCTGCTTAGCACTGAGTTCCCTGGCATTTGTACAAGAGATCTGGCAGCTGTATCTGGCCTTTATGCTTTTCGGTGTTGGTTTCTCAGCATCCTCGCTGATTCCTGCTACTACGTTAGTAACTCGGTGGTTCCATAGGAAAAGAGCTATGGCTTTGTCGATCGCGTCCACTGGTTTGTCTCTAGGTGGCGTCATTTTGACACCGCTGTGTGTGTTGCTTGTTAAGTCTATGGGCTTCGAATTTGCTGCCCCGCTTATGGGCTTACTCTACATAATAGGAGTAATTCCTATCACTTGGATCTGGCTGCGGGCGAGCCCCGAGTCGATGGGCCTGCTGCCAGATGGCGAGGAGCCCCCAGCTAACTCGTCGACAGTCAGCGCAGAGCAGGATAGTGACGATAGCAAGCCGAGTGTAGTTTCTAGAGAATTGGCGTTAGATGGCATTACCTTTAAGCAGGCTCGGGATACGCGCTTCTTCTGGGGTATTAGCATCGGCTACATATTTCTGATGATGGCGCAGGTTGGAGGCATTGCTCACCAATATGGCTTGGCGAGAGAATTGTTAAGCGAGTCGCAGACTGCGATGGCAGTTGCGATACTGCCTATTGCTAGCATCGTCGGCCGCCTGATCGGTGGTTGGTTGATCGATAGAATGTCGATTCGCTTATTCGCCATCGGCATAATGATTTTGCAGGCAGTTTCTCTCACCTTCCTCGCCTCGGGCGTGAATGTGCTGACGCTCTGCCTAGGCCTTGCCATGTTCGGCGCCTCCGTGGGCAATCTGCTGATGTTGCAGCCGCTATTGATAGCAGAGGCTTTTGGCATTCGTGAATACGCGAGGATTTTTGCGGCAGCGAATCTCATGTCTTCTTGGGGCTCAGCTGCCGGCCCCGCTGTTTTGGGATTAGCATTCGCTGCCAATGACAACTTGTACAGCCTGTCTTATTGGATAGCAGCGTCTGCAGCTGCGGTTGGAGTGATCTTATTTCTTGCCGGCGGCAAATTGAGAGCCCTAGCCTAGCTAGGTCAACATTAATTAGGCTAAGTCGTTGGAGTTAGCATCATCAAAAAAATACTCTTCGGTTTGATCGGTTTGATCGGTTTTCTCGCGCTCTTGTTAGGCGTGGCTTCCTTTGCCGGCTTTCCTTCTTCCTACTTAATGGCTGCGCCGGGAGTGGCTACAGGAATAGGCTCGAAGTTGCTCTGCAGTGCGCGTTATGTTTCTGGGTTTTCGCAGCAACAGTCTTTCGATGACCTTGTTCAGTACTCGGGAATCTTGCAGGAGATAACAGTAGATTACGACGATGTGCAGAAGAGCGTAACGACTTCTCTGTTTGGGTTGAGTGAGAAAACAGCGAGCTATCTACCTAACATTGGCTGCGCGATCGACTACTCAGGATTTAACCAGCGCGCTTCGCTGCAGACAGAACAAGTATCCGCTAGCGATGAAGCTTGGCCGGCTGGAGATAATATAGGCGCTGCTGACTCAGACATGGAAGGCATGCTTCAGCGCTTGCTTGCCAAAGATAACGAAGAGGGATTTAACACACGGGCTTTTCTGGTCGCGCATCGCGGCAAGGTAGTTGCCGAAGCCTATGGTCAGGGGGCGGATGCAGATACGCCACTGCTGGGGTGGTCCATGGCGAAGAGCTTGACGGCAATTATGCTGGCGAATTTAGAATACCACGAAGAATTAGATTTGGACGCGGCTCCGGAATTTGAGTTATGGGCCGGTGACGAGCGCTCGCAAATTCGTATCAGCGATATGCTAACAATGACCGATGGCCTCGCCTTCTCCGAGGAATACAATCCAGGTGACGATGCGACTGCCATGCTATTTACCGAACCCTCGTCTTCGGATTTCGTAATGGACAAGGCTGCTCTGCATGCGCCGGGCAGTCGGTTCAACTACAGCTCGGGTACTGCGAACCTACTGGCGCGGATTTATTTCGAGAAGGCGGGTGGCAACCAAGGAAATTACGATGCCTACATGGAGAGTATACATCAGGCGCTCGCTTTCCAGAATGCCATCTTCGAGGTTGATGCCAGCGGTGTGTTCATGGGCAGTTCTTATTTATACGCATCGGCGCGAGATTGGGCGCGTATTGGGCAGCTGATGTTGAATGGCGGAACCATTAACGGGGCGAGGATTATGACTGAGGATTGGGTGAGCAGGGCAACAACACCAAATACCTCTGAGAATCAGAGAGCCTATGGTTATCAGTGGTGGCTGAATCGAGGCAACGAGGAGCTGCGCTGGTCCGATATGCCAGCCGATGCCTATTCAGCTCAAGGCAATCGACAGCAATACCTCATGGTAATCCCATCTCTCGATTTGGTTATTGTTCGATTAGGCTGGACAGCCGGTGGCTACCCAGTGAATGAGATCTTCTCTGAGATCATCCGCAGTTACTAGTTGGAAACTGAGGATTCGAGCGCGCAGACCCGCATGTTTGAACTGAGGTTGTAGCCTAGTTCGCTGCCGCGTCAGCTTCTTGGCTATGTGAGGTATCACGAAGGTTGCTGATGACCGACTCCATAGCTCTGCCGACCAAGGAGCCTTCAGTGAGTATCTTAACCGAGCCCGCTTTTAGCTCTTGAGCGAGGCGCATTCGAGTGAGCTCTACAGCCTTTTCGCCCTTGCTGTTCACGAAGAATAGCTTGTCGATGCTGTCAATCTTGGAAGCGAGCTTACAACGGACCGGCACGCCAGCTGCCCCTTTAAATGCAAACCAAGTGCCTATCGGCAGCTTGTCTATACGGCGAAGATATGGATCGTCTCTAGGCAGAGAAGGGGGCTCATTGCGTTCTCGTCGCGGCTCCGCGTCGGCTGTGCCATTGTCTGCCGCGCCGCCGACACTTCGAAGCCTATTTGCACCGCTGATCTCCGCCATATGAAAGCTATACTGTTGCACCTGTTTTAGCTGGCGCAGAATCTTCTTCCTCTTCGACTTCGAGGCGCCGCCGATCTCCAGAGCTTTTTCGATATTATCCAACAGGCGCGGATTGATTTTCTCAAAGCGACTTTTGTCACCAGGAAGCTTGTCTGCCTTTACAGTCCACAATAAGACATCGATGGTGCTCATGACTGGTTTCCATGAGCTTCCCCCTGGGCCTTCCTTCATAATCAGCTGCACTAAAAAATTATGAAAGTGCGTGTCTAGTAGGTTTTGAATAGAGGGGTCGAGATCGTCTCGCAAGACGCGCTCCTTAACCTTCTGCCTAACGAATTCATGGACATCTTCTGGTCGCTCGCTGGGATCGTCAGTTTCACGAATTCGCTGTTCGAGAGCTGCATCGATTGGGCTGAAATCATTCTTAATCTCTCGCAGCTCATTGATAAGACCCTGTACAAAATTCTTGTTGGCATTCTCTTCCGCCAATAGGCGTTCTACCAGTTCGCGAACCTTGCTGTACACAGGATCTCTTTCCAATGTTTCTTTCTCGGTTCAGGCGATGCCTGCCATGGCAAACTCGTTGAGAATCACTCTGCCCGGATGTTGTTCGTCATCGAAGAAGCCAGTATCGCTCAATGCTATCTTCATGATTGATATCTGTGTTCGGCCAATCAATTCCTTCATTATCAGCGGCAAAGAATCATCGTTCCATATTTCTTTGTAAAGTAGCGTGACGAGATTGATTACATCGGAGGATTGTACGTCGATAGCGCCGATATCACCCGAACTGCTGCTCTGCTCGAGAGTTTGTGATATAGATTCGCCGATACTACTGTCACCGATGCCACTGTCGCTTGGCCCAGTGATCGATGTGTCGCCGAGGTTTAGGCGGCTCTGCAGGTTGTTAAGTACATATATCAACTGCGCTTGTTGCAGTTTTAGGTTCTCGTTTTCTGTTTGTAAATCTGCGGTTTGATGGCTGGTCGTTACGGGTATATTAACAGGCAAAGCTGACTGATTTCTCTGCTGATCTGCTAAGCCTCTAACCAGCGTCTGCATCATTGAAAACAGCTCGGCTTGATTCTCATCTGGTTTCGCGCTCTCAACCGTCTCTTGGATCTTGCGGGTGATTTCGGTCTTACCTCGACTGCGGTCAGGGGCCACACTGCCTTGGGAATTGTCTAAGGATCGTTCGGCATCGCGCTTCTGCTTTGCTAACTCTCTGTTTTTTGCCCTCATGTCGAGATTTGGCATAACACCAATTTCGATTAGGACTTCGTTTGCCTCGGCGAGTACGCTTTCCATGTTATGGAAAGCTGTCTTGTTGAATTCGCGATAGATCGTGAGTAGGTAGTGAGCTTTTAGCCCGAGTGGACGAATTGCCTCATTAAAACAGTCACCGATCTGCTCGGGATCGAGAGGGTTATTTGTTTCATCGATAGTAGTATTGGGGAACAGAGAATCCAGACGGGTTGTTAAGCGTACATATTCTGGTCTATCGCTATTGCGAAGATGATTTACCATGCCCTCCATAGCAAGGATTGCCTCTAAATAGTCGTGATCAACCAGGGAGAGTTGGTCTTAAGCAGATTCATCTTCCTCTTCCTTTGCTCTGAAACTCGTCAGGGCATCGAAGTAAGCATTTAGCAGGGTCATGAAGCGCTCGGCAATCGCTCGGGATTCCTCGCGGATAGGCGGCAGCTTTGCGTTCGTGAACTGCATCGCTTGAGCCTCAATCTGCAATGCTGAGTTATCCAAGGCAGCCACGACATGGCGCGTGAGTGTTCTCACCGCAACAAGTCTGACTTTGTCGAGTACTTCTTTCATGACCTTTCTTAGCCCAATAGTAGGGCGGTTTCCCGATTAGGTACTGATGTTAGCTGTATAACGGCGTTCAGTACAGTGGAAACCGCGTCCCTTGGACACGCCGAAACCCCTCTAAATCCCTCCTGTTCGCCGGATTTAGCGGCATTTTAGGTGTCTTTCTGGCCCATGGAGTTGCAGCTACTTCCCCGCTCGTAGGTAAAGATCAATCAACCCGCCACACTTTGATTCAATAATTCTTATCTGAAAGGTCTTCCCAGATGAAAGTTCCTTGAGGCTTTGTGCCTGTGAGAGCGCCCAATCACACGGGATTGGCTCTGATTAGACGGTATTTTTGGGCAGCCTGTTATGGGGAATATTGCAGGGACTTAGCTTGCCATCATATCTACCCACTGCTGGGGTGCGCGAGTAACTCTGCCATTATGGTCAGTCCAAATATGTTGAGTAAAGCCAGTGACCAGAATCGATTCATCACCTTCCTTGTAGACTTCATAGGCAAAGCGAATTTTCCTACTTCTGTTCTCTTCAACCCAGGCGCGAACTTTCACCCTGTCGCCATAGCGCAAACTGCCTACATAACGCAGGCCTACCTCGCTCACTGGTAGTCGAAAACCAGCGTTTTCGATATTCGCATAGTCGCTGCCGAGTTCGCGCATATAGTGACTGCGCGCCTCTTCAAAGTAGACTAAATAACCCGCATGGTGAACAACGCTCATGGCGTCAGTCTCGGCATAGCGAACGTGGAAACTCGATTCGATTACTACCGGCTCTTTTTCATTGGGCATAGTTAATTCTCGATCCTTGATTTATGTTGCCAGTATTTCTGTTGTTAGTATAACCAGAGCGTTCTGCTTTCTCATTACAATTAGTCTGAAACTAGCGCGTGTCGCTGTGTTTTGTCTGCATAATCTGTTAATTTTCAAGAGTATTTTTAGTCCCTGGCAATCCATAGGCCAGTTCATCCGCGCGCAGATCGAGACGGTTTCCTAGATTATGTTGGAATTTCCAGAACCACCGAAAAGTTATGGCTCAGTTTTCCTCGAGGAAACCGACAAGAAATTGCCGGAGAAAATTGACCAGCGAACTCGCTATGCATTCTTTAGCACCATAGCGACAGGTGGTAAGTCGTTGATTAAATCATGCAAAGATCTGCATCTCTCACGATTCGTTTGCTACAAAACACTCAAGCCGGAGTTTGCGGATGATGAGATTGAACAGCAGCGATTGATAAGAGAGGCGCGTGTAACGGCTATGTTGCAGCACCCCAATACCGTGCCAACCTACGAGCTTGGCCGCGATACCAAAGGCAACCCCTACTTCACGATGAAGTTGGTGCACGGCTATACGCTTCGAGAGATTTTAGACTACCGTGAGCGTTATGACCTGACGCAACTGATGAAGTTGCTGAACCAGGTTGCCTATGCGTTGAAGTATGCCCACAACCACGGCGTGGCGCATCGCGATATCAAGCCGGAAAACATATTGGCAGGTCCTTTTGGTGAGGTGCTGGTGCTCGATTGGGGTCTCGCCAAAGTTTGGCATCCCGATGGCACGGCGGTTGAAGACGTAGATGTTGATTCGCCAGCTGTCGATGATATTAGCTTGACCGGGCAGGGCAAGCTGCAGGGTACCGTGCACTACATGTCGCCTGAACAGATCAACAAGGATCCGAATATCGATGCGCGCACAGATATCTACAGCTTTGGCGCGGTGCTGTATGAAGTTCTGTCGGGTAAGTGTCCTGCTAATGGCGAGAAGATTCATCATATTGTTGAGAGTGTTCTCAGAGATATACCTCCACTTCCCTCGGAGATCACCAAACAACATGTGCCGCCCTTACTCGAGACAGTCGCGATGCGTTGTCTGCAAAAGGATGCGGCAAACAGGTTTCAGTCTGTGGATGAGTTGCTGATGGTATTACGACAAGACTGGCAGTCGACTCTAAGCTCGTACTGAGAGGTTTTTTCTAAAGCGGGTCTTGCACTCTACAGTGCACTGTTATTGCACTCTGCCTAATTACGCTGCACTATTTGTTTTTCACTATTCTCGACCTGATTGCTAGCTGCTATTTACTAATAGACAATGTAGTTGATTAGCTAATTGATCTACTACCCGCGGGGAACTGCTGTGTCACTAAAACAACGAATAAAATTAATAGTCGCCAGTGCTGTATTACTTTTGTCGGTATTCAGCACAAACTCAATTGCACAACAGGCAGATCTCATCTTCACTGGTGAGAATATAATTACAATGGACGCCTCCGATGTAATGGCAGTTGCAGTGCGTGGTGATCGTATTGTAGCTAGCGGTTCGCGAGCGGAGGTCTTTGAGTTAAGAGGAGACGATACTCGAGTAATAGAATTGGGTGATCGAGCCCTGCTTCCCGGTTTCATCGATGCGCACGGTCATTTCTCTGGCGTATCGCGTTACGCCGCTCTTCTCGATCTCTCCTCGCCGCCTGTAGGCGGCGTCACCAGCATAGAGGATATCGTGCGTGCGCTGCGTCTGCGTATCGAGCAGGAACAAACCCCCGCTGGAGATCTTGTGTTCGGGTTTGGTTATGACGACTCGTTGTTAGCGGAAGGGCGACATCCGAATCGCGACGATCTAGATCGCGCCTCCACGAATCACCCCATTATAGTTAGGCATGTATCAGGACACTTGCTGGCTGCCAACTCGATGGCTCTGGATCAGGCAGGACTTTCCAGCTCAACGCAAAATCCAGAGGGTGGGATAATCCGACGCCGGGCAGGAAGTAACGAACCCGACGGAGTAATGGAAGAGACGGCGATGGGGGCGTTTCCCGGTTCTACCGGCAATATGGGACCCCAGGAGTTAAGTCGCCTCAGACGAGAAGCCATCGACATCTATGCTGGCTATGGAATTACTACGATACAAGACGCGAACATCAGCACGGCTTATGCAGATTTGATGCGTGCGGAGGCAGAGGCTGAGCCTTATGCCGTGGATATAGTCGCGTACATAATGGCCAATCCGCTAAGCGATGAAGAGCTCCAAGCGGTAAGCGCGGAAGAGAGTTATACGGGTGGTTTTCGCGTCGGCGGGGTCAAATTTACGCTCGATGGTTCGCCGCAGGGCAGAACTGCTTGGATGTCACAGCCCTACACCCAAGGCCCTCCTGGACAGAGTGCCGACTATGTCGCCTATCCTAGTTACAGTCCCGAAGCCTATAAGGCGCGCATGCCAGATTTATTAGCCAGAGGCGTGCCTGTGCTGGCGCATGCGAATGGAGATGCGGCTATTCAGCTGATGATAGAGGGAGTCAAAGAGGCTGTTAGCGGAAACACGCTTCCCGATCATCGGACGGTCGCTATTCATGCACAATTGGCGAGGCCGGATCAGCTGGAGCAGTTTAAAGAGCTAGGTATTGTTCCTTCTTACTATGCGGTCCATCCCTATTTCTGGGGCGACTGGCATCGACTCAGTTTCGGTGAGGAGCGCGCCAGCTTCATAAGTCCTGTGAAGGCTACAGTCGAGCTCGGCATTCCTTTCACGGTCCATAACGACTCACCAGTCGTGCCGCCGGATATCATGCGCCTCGTTTCCATCACAGTGAATCGTCTGACCCGAAGCGGCTATGTGCTAGGGCCAGATCAGCGTGCCTCATTAATGGAGGCGCTCTATGCGGTAACACAAGGGGCGGCCTATCAATATTTTGAGGAAGACGAGAAGGGTTCCATAACGGTAGGCAAGCGCGCAGATTTGGTTATCCTCGAGCAGAATCCAGTAACAGCAGATCCGCTGGGATTGGAAGACATTGCGATAGTTGAAACTTTCGCCCGAGGATTATCTGTCTACAGGAAATAACAGATTGAAGAACAGTATCGACTAAATAGAAAGGAGTAACAAATGAAGGCTGCGTTTATTGGACTTGGGGTAATGGGATATCCCATGGCCGGGCATCTTAAGAATGCAGGCATAGATGTCTGTGTCTACAATCGAACTGCCGAAAAAGCGCAGCGTTGGGTGGAGCAGTACAAGGGAAGTATGGCTCAGAGTCCGGCCGCCGCTGCCAGCGGCTGCGATGTTGTGTTGAGCTGCGTGGGTAACGATGACGATGTGCGTCAGGTTTTGCTCGGCGATGCTGGTGCGTTGTCGACTATGCGCTCAGGTGCGCTACTAATTGATCACACGACAGCGTCGGCCACGCTAGCACGGGAGATAAATTCGGCAGCAGCTGCGGGGGGTGTTGGATTTCTGGACGCGCCTGTGTCTGGGGGGCAGGCCGGTGCGGAGAACGGAGCATTGACGGTAATGGTGGGCGGTGAAGGTTCGGACTATGAAGCTGTTAAACCTGTGTTTGAAAGCTATTCAAAATTTAGTAAATTACTCGGCCCAGCGGGCAGCGGGCAGCTGGCAAAAATGGTTAATCAGGTGTGCATCGCAGGTATCGTTCAGGGCCTCGCCGAGGGTCTTAACTTTGCGCAGAAGGCAGGGCTTGATGGCGCGGCGCTGATAGAGACTATTTCGAAGGGAGCAGCGGGTTCTTGGCAGATGGACAATCGCTTTGAAACTATGCTCGCAGACCAATACGAATTTGGCTTTGCCGTAGATTGGATGCGCAAGGATTTAGGAATTGCTATTGCCGAGGCAAAGAACAACGGCGCTGATTTGCCCGTGGCAGAATTGGTGGATAGTTTCTACGCCGAGATACAGGAAATGGGCGGCGCGCGCTGGGATACCTCTAGCCTGCTGGCACGGCTTACTAGAAAGTAGCACTCCTTTAGGAATTCGCTCTCCCAGTGGGGTGCGGATTCCCACCCTGAGGGTTCGGCCTTCCTAGGGTCTTCAATTCCCTGAGAGCCGCTCCATTGACGCTCACTCGGGTAATCCCACAACTCCGTAAATTAGCCGCATTTCTATTGATTCTTAGACACTAAACCTCTAAGTTACGGGCTCAGCATGATTAACCCTCGGGGGGTCGAATGAAATCTTCACTACCACTTGTTTTGGCGTTTTCAGCCACTTTCTGCAGCTTTGCCATGGCTCAGGATGAGTCTTATGAAGCACCTAAAACCGAATATGGCCATCCAGATTTGCAGGGTGTTTGGAACTTCAGCTCGAGTACGCCCATGCAGCGTCCCGCGCAGTTCGCAGATCAGGAATTTCTGACACGTGAAGAGGTTCAGTCTGCTATTGCACGGCAAGAAGCAGCGGCGGAAGCCGCAGATGCTGCAGCTGCAATACTAGTCGTGAGCCCGGAAGCTCCATCTGCTACGGATGACCCTGGCGGTTATAACGATTTTTGGTTTGAGATGGCGAATATTGGCGATACGGTTCGCACTTCGCATATTGTGTATCCGCTAGACGGCCGAATTCCTCCTGCCGCAGAAGGAGCACAGAGACAATTTGGCGGCTTGGGCCCTGATATTCCGAGCACTCGACCTGTTCGTTTCGTTGTCGGTGGTATTGCCAAGGATGGACCCGAGGATCGAGGCACTTCTGAGCGATGCTTAGTTGGCTTTAACTCTGGCCCTCCGTTTACACCTAGTCTGTACAACAACAATGTACAAATTTTTCAGAACAAAGATACGGCAGTTATCATGACGGAGATGATTCACGATGCGCGCATCGTTCGTCTTGGAGACAAGCCAGAATTATCAGATGATATTCGACTCTGGTCGGGCGATTCTCGCGGATGGTACGAGGGTGACTCACTCGTAGTAGAAACAAAGAATTTCAATGGCCTACGACAGACGTTTTCAAGTACTGGAAATACCATGGACTTAGTATTGACCGAAAAGTTCACACGGTCAGCATTTGGTACCGTTGACTACGAATTCACCATTGATGACCCGTCTACGTTCACCGACAAGATTACCGCTGTTGTACCGATGACAAAAGTGGCGGGTCAGCTATACGAATATGCTTGCCATGAAGGCAACTACGGCATGTTCAATATCCTGCGCGGCAAGCGCATGGAAGATCGTCGGGAAGCCGAAGGCGCACAATAAGGAACAGTTAGTGATTGGATTAATAAATCCGAAATATTAGCTAAAAGACAAAAACAATTAAGGGCAGTAAATGAAAACTCTAATTCAAAAACAAATAGCGAAGCTTGGACTATTCACCCTAGTGGGTATTTTCTCGATCACGCAGGCAGCTGCGCAAAGTGGTGAGATTCCACGCACACCTAGTGGCAAGCCAGATCTTAGTGGCATATGGCAGGCGATGACATCGGCGCACTATGACGTTGAGCCTCATGCGGCATCGGAAGGTCCTCATTCAGGTTTGATGGGAGCGCTCTCTGCAACGCCAGCCGGTTTAGGAATTGTTGAAGGAGGCAGGATTCCTTACAACGAACAGTCGCTGCGCGTTCGCGATGCTAACAAAGCTAGTGCGCTAGACAATGATCCACTGACTAAGTGTTATATGCCAGGTGTACCTCGCGCTAACTATATGCCTTTCCCTTTCCAGATTGTGCAATCTGAAGGTGTAATTCTTATGGCTTATGAGGTTGCCGAGTCTAATCGCATCGTCTATGTCGATCAGCCAGAATTGGAATCACAGGTTGACGCATGGATGGGACATTCGAATGCACATTGGGAAGGCGATACGCTGGTAGTCCGAGTTTCTGGTCAGATGCCTGATACATGGTTTGACCGTTCTGGCAATCACCACAGCTACGAAATGGTAGTCGAGGAGCGTTGGACTCTGACAGGCGCGGACCACGTTCAGTACGAAGCGACCATTACGGATCCAAATACTTTTACAGCACCCTGGACTATTAGTTTTCCACTATATCGCCACGTTGCGGATAATATGCAGCTGCTCGAATTCAAGTGCGCTGAATTTGCTGAAGAGTTCTTGTACGGTGAATGGCGTAAGCCCGGCACGCCTCGAGGCAATCCACCTCAGTAGATGTTAGTTCAGTTTAAAAAGGCCTGCGACCTAAGTCTCAGGCCTTTTTTTATGGCCTGTTATTGATAATTGGATTTATGTTAGCTTACTGAGAATTGAGCATGTGGAGTCAGAAAATGTTAAGAGCAACAGTGATTCTTGCAGCAGTAGCGCTTTTTGCTCTAGCGAGCGCGCCTGCGTTTTCCCAACTTGCCAGTGATAGCGAACGAATCTTCTCCGGCGGAGCCTCGTCAGATTTGGGTATCAGTTACTCAAGTCAGGTAAGGTAAGCTCAATAGCCATGATTACAGTCAGCAGGTGACTCTCGAGGGTGAAATGCAACAGAATATATTCAATGGCATAATTGGTTTTGCCGTCCCATTGGTAAAACAAAAACAATAAAGAGACGTTCTATGGCTACACCTACAACGGCACGCTGGACAAATCGGTTTTCGTTTTTGATGGTCGGCATTGGCGCTTCCGTTGGCCTCGGTAACCTGTGGCGATTTCCTTTTCAGGCTGGGGAGAACGGCGGATCGGCTTTCGTACTTGTCTATCTTTTGTGCATTATTGGCATCGTATATCCGGTGCTAATAGGAGAGCTTGCTGTGGGCCGACATATGGGCCTGTCTGCCGTTGGCTCAACCAAAGAAATGGCTCGCGCTGCTGGTCGCTCGCCTTGGTGGGGCCTAGTCGGTGGCATTGGAGCGTTAGCGACCTATATGGTGCTATGCATCTACGGTGTTATATCTGGTCGAGTATTGGCGTACGCCGTGGCTGGATTTAGCGGCGGTTTTGTCGAAGGTGCAGTGCCAGAGATTTATGCGACACCTATGCGTGCGTTTCTCTGGCAAACGCTATTCATGATAATAACTGTTGCCATTGTGCTGCGCGGATTGCACAAGGGCCTTGAGGGTTTCTCTCGAATAGGTATGCCTGCGTTTTTTATCATGCTCACGTTGCTTTCTGTTTATTCCATCAGAAACGGTGACGCGAGCGCTGCCATCGACTATCTGCTTAGCCCTCGTTTTGATGAATTAACGCCGCAAGTCATGCTGGCCGCCTTCGGACAAGCATTTTTCTCTGTGGTTGTGGGCGGCGCAGCTATGTTGACCTTCGGCGCATATTTAGACAAGAAAGCTAACATTGCCAATGACGGCCTGGTCATTGCAACAGCTGACACCATTGTGGCCCTTATGGCTGGGCTCATGATCTTTCCTATCGTTTTCCAGTTCAACCTGGATCCGGCAATGGGCATGGGTTTGATCTTCAGCACCATGCCTCATTCATTTTTGCAAATGCCCGCTGGCTCTCTGGTTGGTGGACTATTTTTTAGTCTCGCTGCTCTGGGTGCACTCACGTCCTCTATTGCGATGTTGATGCTCGCTGCTGTTGCTGTCGAAGAGCAGTTGCATCTACAGCGCAAGACTGCCGTGCTGGGGCTAGGCGCAATCGCCTGGGTGGTAGGCGCTGTAAGCGCGTTCTATCCACACATAAATGAAGAAATAGATTTCTTTTCAGGGCAGGTTATGATGCCCATAGGAGGAATATTAATTGCAGTTTTTGCCGGCTGGATAGCACCGCGAGAAGTGATGCGTTTTGAACTCTCTGGCTTGAGCGATACGATGTTTAGTGTCTGGCAGTTTATTGTGAGATACATGGCTCCTTTACTCGTAGGAGGCGTGTTGCTCCTTGGGGTCTCCGCCCGTTTCTAAAGTCTATGATTAGATCAAGCTCTAACGCCGCGGGTTAGCGATATCGGCTTCAGCGGCAATAAATCCAAATGAACTCCAGCTAGAACCGGATACTATAAGTTGTAATAATTCGTCTGAGCGTTGCCTCTCGCCGTTGTAATAAAAGTAACTTGCAATGCCATATGCTACTACGGCGTTACTAGGGTCATCACCATTGGCCGCCATCATGCTTTCAATTTCGATCTCTTCCTTATAAAGAAGGCAAAGCTCATGGTAGCTCATATTTTCGATGATGTTCATGTCAGCGGAAATTCCATTTAGCGCAATAGCAGCTTCCTCCTCGTTTCCCATGCGACGAAGGATCATATAAATCCAATGGCCAGTCGAAACGAGATTATCATCATAGCCGCCTAGCTTATATCCATTGCGAAAAGCGGTGAGTGCCCTTGGCCAATCCTGTTTCAGGTAATAGGCTAATCCTAGGTGATACCAGACGTTGCCTTGAGTGCTAGTTAACGGAATATTCTGGGCATTAGGTAAGCCATCAGGTTCAACTTGCGTGGGCAAATCCTGCATCAGTTCAGCAGCAGTCTCAAAGTCAGCAATCGCTCGATCGAACTCTCTAATGGAAATGTAGCGATGTCCACGATGGCGATAAAAGCGGGGATCTTTGGGGAATTTGTTCACACCCTCGGAAAAGGTTTCAATCGAAAGACGGTAGTCTCCGGCGTAGGCGATGCGACGACCAAGCCAGATGATATTGTCAGCGTCGTTCGGATTCGATTCGTAATTAGTCTGTGCGATTTCAAGATTTACCCGTGCGCTGTCATTAAGGTCTGCAGCGTATAGCGCCTCTCCCCGCAAAGACAGAGCCTGAGCGCCAGTAGGCACTTCCGGAAGCAATTCAGCAGCATTCACAGGGTTTAGCAAACCACAGCTACCGACAATCGTAATAACTAGAAGTATCGTTCGAATGTTCTTCAATTTGTGCTCCTGAAAAGAGGGGATGCTTAAGACTTTATAACGTAAACTCTGAAGAAAACCCACCCACTAGGGCTCTTTACGTTATTTTTATTCATTTTTTTTTCAGATTTAGAAATAGTGTTTTGTCAATGAACCCTAGCTAGACAATGGTAGCCACTGTTATGATTCAATGTGGGTATAGCCAGTCACGTAAGTTCTTGATATACAAAGGAACTTAAGAGCTTAGAGTAGCTTCATTGGTGCTTCGATAGCAGGCCACTCTTCATGAACGCTAACAAACTCATTCAGAGCCTTACGCTGTATATCCGGTATCCGGGTTCCCTTCTCGGGGTAGCCAGTTACGATCACCATCAAGGGTTTCTCTGTAACGGGTCTTCCTAGGATCGTATTCAAGAATTTCATCGGGCTAGGGGTGTGAGTCAGGGTTGCTAGACCCGCATTGTGCAGGGCAGCGATTAACAAGCCGGTTGCAATGCTGGCTGATTCAGTCACATAGTAGTTCTTCTGCCTGTTGCCCAGCGCATCTAGTTTAAATTTCTGCGCGAATATTACTATGAGAAAAGGCGCGTGTTCGAGAAAGGGTTTACTCGAGTCTGTCCCAAGTGGCGCGAGCGCATCAAGCCAGTCTTGAGGCGCACGCTTTTCGTAAAATTCTTTTTCTTCTATTTCTGCGGCGGATCGTATCTCTCGTTTGATACTGGGGTCGCTGATCAAAGCGAAGTGCCAGGGTTGTCTATGCGCGCCGCTGGGAGCGCTGCCGCCTGCTGTAAGGCAGGCATCGATTACCTCTCGCGGTACCTTTCTTGGGGAAAAGTCACGTACGGTCCTTCTTTTCTGCAATAGCGTATTAAAGTCTAAAGCCCGGGTTTTCATTTCTTCTGTGGATAGCTCCTCGAAAGCCAGTTCGATCGTATTTCTAATCGTATTAGGAGTCTTCTCTGTCATAGTCTTTCCGCTATCGCTAAATATGCACCAGGGACTTCATTTATACCTGCTGCATAGGAGTAACACAATACTTTTGGCGGCTGAGTAGTGTTCTGGATTCAGTAGATTGGGGGCAGGAAAAACGCTAGTCTATTGATGCGAAAATTAGAATCAAATTCGCAAACTTGAATTAAACCCAATTCCGAGAGAGATACAATGCATCTTCGATCACTTTCCCTAGCGACACTAATGATCTTCAGTATCAGTCTTCCCCTGCAGGCGCAGGATGATTTCGAGTACTGGCCCGATACTAATTATGACCCAGCGATACCCACTGTCTTTGACGTGCTTGGTTATCAGCCCGGTGAGCGAATCACCTGGCATCGAGATGCGATTCGCTATTTTCACGCCCTAGCCGAGGCGGCGCCCGATCGAATTGAAGTCGTAGAATATGCGCGTAGTTGGCAGAATCGAGAATTAATCTACGCCGTAGTGTCGAGTGTTGAGAATATTGTAGGCTTGAGCGAAGCTAAGGCCAATATGCAGGCCTTAGCCGACCCACGTGTTACCGACGAGGCTGCAGCGAATAGGATTATTGCGGAGCAGCCAGCGGTAACTTGGTTATCCTATGGTGTGCACGGCAATGAAATTTCATCTACCGATGCATCTATGCTGACTGCTTACCATCTACTCGCGTCAACCGGCGATGATCGTGTCGATTCGATTTTACAGAACACTATCGTAGTCATTGACCCGATGCAGAATCCCGATGGGCGCGATCGATTCATTCACAATTTTGTAACAGCACAGGGTCTGCAGCCAGATTCAGATAGGCTCTCGGCAGAGCATGATGAACCGTGGCCGGGTGGCAGAACAAACCACTATCTCTTCGACATGAACCGCGATTGGTTTATACAGACACAGCCAGAGACACAAGGCCGGACCAAGGCGATGTTGGAATGGTATCCAGTCGCGTATGTGGATGCACATGAGATGGGTTCTGATGGGACCTATTTCTTTGCGCCGGAGGCGATTCCGTACAATCCTCATCTGGCAGAGGCACAACGATCAAGCCTGCAGCTGTTTGGGCGCAACAACGCACTCTACTTTGATATGTTCGGCTTCGACTATTTTACTCGTGAGGTGTATGACGCGTTCTATCCTGGCTACGGTGCCAGCTGGCCTTCCTATTTTGGCAGCATAGCGATGACCTACGAGCAAGCTTCCGCTCGCGGATTAGTAGTCAGGCAGTATGATGGCAACGATTTACATTATCGCTATACCGTTAGAAATCACTTTGTGACTTCACTCGCCACGGCTGAAACGGTTGCGCAGAACAGAGAGAAGTTTCTTCAAGATTTCTATGAATACCGAGTTAGCGCGATTGAAGAGGGTGAGAATGAAGATATTCGAGCCTATATTCTGCCAGTTCAGGCAGATCAAGCTGCTGCAAATAAACTCGCCGGCTTGCTAAGTCGGCAAGACATTGAAGTGCAGCGTGCACTATCTTCGTTTAATGCCTGTGGCGAATCCTACCAGCCGGGTTCTTACCTGATTCGTACCGATCAGCCATCCAAGCGCTTCATCCGCACCTTGCTGGACACTGAGGTTGGCATGGAAGAAGGCTTTCTTGCGGAGCAGGAGCGGCGCCGCGCGCGCAACTTGCCGGATGAGATCTATGACGTAACAGCGTGGTCGTTGCCACTGATGATGAACGTCCAAACAGAGATCTGCGGGCGCATCCCAAGTGGTGATTTCGAGCTTGTAGGTACCGATCTCGTGCAGCCTGGCAGTGTGACAGGCGGCCGTGCCTCCGTTTCCTATCTTGTTCCATGGGGCTCAGCACCTGCGGTTAAATTTCTGGCAAGAGCTTTACGCGAAGGGTTAGCAGTAAAGAGCAACGATAGGGCGTTCACTAATATCGGCAATGAGTATCCTGCGGGAACGCTAATTCTCGATATCGTCGATAACCCTAGCACTGTACATGAAACTGTAAGCCGCCTGGCAAGCCAGACCGGCGCGAATGTTGTCGCGGTTAACGATAGCTGGGTAACGGATGGGCCAAGCTTCGGTAGCGCCAACGTTGTGCGGCACAACGAGCCTAAAGTCGCCATGGCATGGGATGTGCCTACTGCTTCCTACAGTGCCGGCAATACGCGTTTCGTTATCGAGCGTCAATTCGATTTCCCGATTACCGCGATACGAGTAGACAATCTACGTTCGGCAAATCTGAATCGCTACCAGGTTCTCATACTGCCTATAATGAATGGCGCGGGTTACAAGTCGATGCTTGGCGAATCGGGAATCGAGAACATAAAGACTTGGGTGAGGCAGGGGGGTGTGATCATTAGCCTTGGCAATGCGACGCGCTTTCTGGCGGACCTGGATGTAAATCTACTTTCCATTCGGCGCGAGCGCGCCGTGCTCGAGGAGGAAGTTGTAGAAACCGAGAATGCAGACGCGGTTGAAGAGTCTGCCGTAGACGGCCAATACCTAACTTCACTAGACCAATATGAAGCCCAGACTCATGCCCTCGAGAACTACCCAGATGCTGTCGCCGGCGTGCTGGTGAGAGCGGATGTCGATCAGGAACATTGGCTTAGTGCGGGAGTAGCACCTGTGCTCAACGTCTTGGTTCGAGGCAGCGATGTGTATACGCCGGTTCGCCTAAGCGATGGCTTTAATGTGGCTCGATTTCAGGGTCCCGATGACCTGCTCGCGAGCGGATATATCTGGGATGAGAATCGCAGGCAACTTGCTTATAAGCCTTTCGTAGTATCAGAGTCTTATGGCGCGGGGGAAGTTATCGCGTTCACACAAGACCCAACCGTACGTGCCTATATGGATGGCCTCAACGTTATGCTGATGAATGCGATATTTAGAGGTGCGGCACACGCGCGACCGGCGCGTTAGAACACGATGTATCTAGACTGACTGAGAAATGCAGGTGGGGCAGGATTGCCTCACCTGCTGACTGTTAACGTTCTATGGTGAATAGTCCGTTGACAGTATTGTAGGTATTCATTTCATCTATTAGATCGAATCCGCCTACGAATGCCGAGCCGGTATTTCCGCTGAAGACACCCCCGAGGTTTGCGTTGATAGAATTGCTGATGATGCCAGTGCTATCTAATAACTGCCCGCTACTAGCATTTAGTTCAACTAGACCATTGTTTACAGACCCTTCAAATTCGATATTCCATGCTTGATCTGCGACTAAAACAGCTAGAGTTCCCTGATCGATTACACCTGTTTCGAAATCTACACTCATGCCAGCTATCAGACTGGATATGTCCCCGGCGCTTCCGTTGCCTATGAAAGAAGAGGCTATTGTGGTGGCGTAGTTGTGACTGCCAGTTAGTTTGCCGATAGGTGCTGGGTTTACCTGAGCTAGGTAATCGCTAGTTGCCACCAGTACGAGGTTATCATCTACCTGGCTGATAACTACGAAATTATCGTCGACCGAATTATCCCATCTACCCCAGCTTACGCCTTGGATGTCGACGGTTAGTTCGGGTTTTAGTAGGGTCTGACCGTTGCCACCGGAATTTCCGTTACCGTTGTTGCCGTTGTTTCCGAAGTTGGTGTTTTCATTATTGTCCGAACTGTCATCGCCACCGTTCGTGTCAGTATCGCCTATCACCTGGCCATCAAATAGTTGTAGGCAGAGAGATGAATCGGTCGCGCAGGAGACAGAACCATCGGTGCTGGTCTCACTGGGATTAACAGTCAAGTTGGAAACGGCGTCTTCCTGACTGCCTTGGCTAAGGCGCCGCTAGTGTCGGCTTGCGTCTCTTGTATAGCTAATTCGGTAGTGGGGGTTTGCAGGTTGAGTGAGGAGCTGCTTGGTTCTTCCTCGGTGTTTCCGCCTTGGTTGGAACTTATGCTCGCAACGTCTTGTACGAGTTGTGAGTTCAGCCGGTCAGTGCGACACAGGCATTAAATCTAGCAGCCGGCGTTTCCACTCGTGTCAGCATCAGCCTGTGCGTCATCATCGCCAGTCTGGTCGTCTGTGGGTTCATTGGTGTTAGAGTCGGCGTCATCACTATTTTCAGGTTCGCTATTCTGATTTTCGTCGTCAGTCGAATCCTCTTCTTCCGCGTCGATAGTTGCTGCGAATGGCGCAATTCCTAAACCGGGAGGTTGCTGCAACAAGCCTGTGGGTGGCGAATTTGGTGTAGCAACCTGGGCGAAGTCATAGTTGGCTCGTATGCCAAGATCCAAACTGCCAGAGCCATTTGAGACGGTCGTTCCGCCGTCATAGACGCCGGTAAAAACACCGTTATCTGTAATAACAACTTCAAAATCGGTGCCGCGAATTCCGATTGTAGCGAAGTCGGAAATTTGTGCTGTGTAGGCTTTTCTGTTTTGCTGGTCGATTCTGCCGGTTATTGTTCGGAAGCCTCCTTGAATAAGTTCGATAGTAGACTCGTCGCTGCTGACATCTTGTTCGTATTGATAGGCAACGATGGCGAATTCGGTCGATTCTTTCAAGGCAATTAGCGCTTGGTCAACCATTCGAATCTAAGTAGATGCTTGAACGTCAGTGAAGATAGTGTCACCAACATAGATAGGGTCTTTCCGACGCAAAGGCCTGTCGCCAGATGTGTCTCTTGCGATCACACTGCCACTAACGACTATTATATGGCCGGCTAGCTCTAGACTTTCTTCGCTACTTGACTGTGCAGCACTGATTGGTGCGCCTAGAGAGAATAGCAGAGAAAGCAAATAGGTCGCAATCTTAGTACTCAGTGAGTGACTTCGTCGGTATTCGTAGTTAGCCATCGGTTATGCTTTTTGTATTTGGCCCAATTCTAGAGCTCTTTCTATTATTCTAGGGACTATGGCCGTTATTCTATACCTCTCAGAAAGATAAAATGTAAGAAACATCACTCAAAACCCAGATAACTGAGGGTCTTATGTGACCTAGTCGTCAGAATTGGGGCTAAGGCGCCAATATGCATTAAAGAAAATCCTACAAAGGGATTTTTAGGATCGATGCTCCTCCTCTTGCTGTCACCAAAACATTAGCAGACCAGTAGGTCTAAAATGAATGAATATTGAGCTAACTGGTAGCCTATTCGAGTTTTGTGCTCTGTTTCAGGGCGCTTTGCTCACACTATCGAAGTGTTCGGCCCTGGGGTGCCTGTTAGAAGTAAACCAAAAAAAGGGATATCGGCTGTCGATACCCCTTTCTCGATTCAGGTCAATTCTTAGTCTGCGCTAGTTTTTATTTCCATTACCTTGTTCGGATCGCCGCGAAAGATGATGTAGCTGATTGTATCGGTTGTCATCTCGTGCCAGCCGTGGGGCATGCCTTTCGGAATTATAGCGATATCGCCTGGTTTAACTTTTTGTAGCACGCCGCCACGAATCTCTCCGCGTTCCATCGGCCCAAGTAACGAGCTAACGCTGGTCTGCTTGTCGACAAACTCGCCGCCGGTAACCATAGTGCCCTCGCCAGCAACGATATAATAGATCTCATCGAGATCGGTGTGCGCGATGCCGGACTCGACGCCATTGGCTTCGGTCTTGCTACGCTGCACAACTGACACGCCCATGTTTTCTTCGCCAACACCAATATGGCGCATAACGAAATCACTCACGGTCCTGCCCGTCGCCAAGTTGGCTAGACCCTGTTTTAGTGTGGCATCGATTTCTGCCTTACTCATTATAGTAGAGCCGCCGTCGTCGGCATTGCTAGCTACAATGCAGCAACAGCTTACTGCTAATGTGGAAATCAATCGTGTAAAGTTATTCATTTTTGACTCCGTGATCGCTTACTGAATTCAACGACATTCTGGTACCAGTTAGTGCTGCTCAATAAGGCTAGGGTTTTGCTTAGACTTTAAGGCCTATTCTGCTTGAATCTCGGCTGCTATGCGCTGCACATCGTCAAGCACTCTCAACAGATTGCCACTCCAAAGCAGACCAATCTGTTCTTCGTTATAGCCGCGGCGCACCAATTCTACGGTCACATTCGCTGTCTCCGAAGCATCGTTCCAGCCGCTGATGCCTCCACCGCCATCGAAGTCTGAGCTAATGCCCACATGCTCTAGCCCGATCAGCTCCACCATGTAGTCGATGTGATTGACGAAATCTACTACATCAACCGGCGCTGCTATCGCGTTAACCTCGGCTTCCAGACGTGGTGCAGCTAGGGCATTAACCTGATCCATGAGGCCGCGGTATAGTGTTCTTTGTAGTTCATTCAAGGCGCCAATTTCTGCAAAGCTGAGAACTTCAAAATCCAGGTCTGCGGCGATCTCGGCAATCAAGTTACTTCGCGTTTCACTAAATAGCGCATTCTTGTCCGCGTTCAGGTAGCTGCTAAAGGCCACTGTCTGCACGACGCCGCCATTGTCCTTGATGCGCAGCAATTGCTCATCATCCAAGTTGCGACTGTGTTCGCTCATCGCGCGAGCGGAAGAGTGAGAGGCTATTAGAGGCGCACGAGTGAGATCCAGCATCTGCATGATGGCCTCCTTTGAGGGGTGAGATACATCGATCATGATTCCCCATTTGTTCATCTCGGTAACGGCTTCTCTTCCCATTTCGCTTAAGCCATCGTGTAGCCAAATATTGTCGCGCTCGCCCGTATTCGAATCTGAGAACTGGCTATGTCCGTTATGCGCTAAGGACATGTAGCGACCGCCGCGTTCCTGAAAATCTTTTATGTTGGCCATGTCTAAGCCAACGGGATAGGCATTCTCGATGCCAATCATTGCGACTTTCTTGCCCTGAGCGATGATTCTTCTTACGTCATCTGAGGTATAGGCAATCTCGATTAGCTGCGGTGCAATGTCTTCTGCGAGGCGATGAATGGCATCGAACTTGTCGATGGCGTTCGCGTATGCTGCCGCATAGCCTTCTGCGTCGAGAGTCGACTGACTGGTGTAGACGATGAACCAAGCCACATCCAACCCACCTTGTTCCATCTTAGGTAGGTTCACTTGGGTGTCTAGATCGGATGTGTAGTTAACCTCGGGCGTAAAATTGCTCGTATTGATGTCCGCGTGAGTGTCTAGTGTGATGACTCTTTCGTGGATGCGCAGAGCGCGCTCGACTAGCTGCTGTTCGGTCTCTACTGCAACGATTGCGACTGGCTCGGCTGTCGGTACAGAGCTCTGAGTTGGAGCAGCATCTTCACTGCAAGCGGTTAGAAAAGCCGCAAGAAAAGTAATCGCCGTAGCTAGCTTTAGTGATCTTAAATGGAAAACCATAGTTGTAGAGTCTCATTGATGTGTTGATAGTTAAGTTAAAAGTAAGATTCTTGCTGCTATATACATCAAAGCGAAACGACGGAGAAGGACGCGCTTAGTACTTCGTAGTCACCGCTGATGAATAGAGTCAGTAAAACTAGCACTTAGAATTGCCTGATTACAATGGATTAACGGGAAAATGACCGATTCGTAGGTCTTTACCCCTGTAAATTTCACAATAGGTGAGGGTAGGCCAGATAAAGAGGATATTCTTGCCCATTAAACCGATGTTTTCTCGATAGTAGGCACGGTATTATGGCGTGAACATGGGTCCTTACGGTGAGAGTTAAGATCCGCTAGTGCCATGATGAGAATAGCCAATTGTGCCGAGAATCAATATGAGAGTCCCTTTTTCAAAATCTGCTGTACTACTATTGTTAGTAGGTTCCTTCACTGCTTATTCACAGACAACCACGACTAGCAGCGAATCGACACAGGAAAGTTCGTGGTCTCATGGTTTTATGGCCGCCGTGGCTAACCCGCTGGCCACCGAGGCAGCAGCTCAGATGCTGTCGCGTGGGGGGCATGCAGTCGATGCAGCTATCGCTGCGCACGCCGTACTCGGTTTGCTTGAACCCGAAAGCTCAGGGCTTGGGGGCGGGGGTTTCATGTTGGTCTTCGAACGGTCTGACCGGGAAGTGCGCTTTTTTGATGGACGTGAAGCGGCCCCCAGCGGTGCTCGTGCTGATATGTTCATGGATGGCGAGCGCCCCATGGGCTATTTCGATGCAAACCAAAGCGGCAATGCAATCGGCGTACCCAGCGCCATAGCACTGTATAAAAGCACGCACGACACTTATGGCAAACTGCCTTGGGCTGACCTGTTTGAGCCGGCTATCCAACTCGCCGAGCAAGGTTTTGAAGTATCAAGCAAAATGGCGAGTTATCTCCCTGCTATGGCAAGCCGTAGTCGCCTTGATGAGAATGAAGGGGCGGCAGAATATTTTTACCCTGATGGCGAGCCACTTCAAGCCGGCGCACTGAATCGAAATCCTGAGTATGCTGCAACTCTTCGCCGCGTCGCTACCGAAGGTCCGGTGGCGTTCTATACTGGCGAAATTGCAGAGTCTATAGTCGCTGCCGCACAGGCAGGAGATGACGGTGGCACTCTCACCATGGAAGACATGGCCAATTACAAAGTAATAGAGCGACCTGCTGTATGTGGTCTCTGGCGTGAATTCAATATTTGCGCGGCGACCCCTCCCTCATCCGGTGCTATGCAGATTATGATTGCCAAACTCTATGATAAATTATTGCCACCCAATCCCACGACTACTCAGCGAGTTAAGGCCTTCGTGGACGCTCAGCGACTTGCCTATGCCGACCGCGATTATTATTTTGGTGATCCGGATCATGTAGATGTGCCGGTGGCGGAGTTGCTTGACTCGCGTTATTTAGACTCTCGCGCCAACAACCTTACAGCGCCTGGTGCAGTACCGGTCCATGGTGACCCTATGCTCGTCTTAGGAAATGGCAGTGCGGCAGTATTTGCCGAAGACAGTACCCACGAGCCAGCTGGCACTACGCACTTTTCTATCGTGGACAGTGAAGGTAATGCAGTCTCAGCCACTATGACTGTGGAATCGGCCTTTGGATCCAAACGCTGGGCAGCTGGCTTTGTACTCAACAATGAGATGACCGATTTCGCTAGGAACTATGATCCAGACGAGCCGGAAGCTGCGAACATGGTGCGTCCCGGTGCCCGACCCCGCTCGTCCATGTCACCGACCATCGTGCTTAATGCAGACAATGACCTGTTTATGGTTACCGGCTCGCCTGGAGGCAATTCTATTCCTGCCTATACTGCCAAGACTCTACTAGGTATTGTCGACTGGCAATTGTCAGTTCAGTCAGCGATTAACTTTCCCAATATCATCGCTCGTGGGCAAACCGTGCGCGTAGAAGTTGGTGTGGAGCCAGGCCCAGCCTTGTCAGCAGCGTTGACGGAATATGGTTATCAGGTACGAGAAAGTCAGGGCGAGAACTCTGGTTTGCATGTTATCTTAGTAGGCGAAAATGGTCTGGAAGGTGCAGCCGACCCCCGTCGACTTGGAACTGTAATGAGTACTGCGCCGTAACGTTGAGGTGTGCTCAGAATGTTGTTTTTTAGTACGAGCTCGCTCGCAGGTCATGCCCATTCCGTAGGGCTCGAAAAAGCCGAAAAGCTAAAATTTCTTAGTCTTTACCAAGAGCCCTGATTCTCTGTTTCGGCGGTCAGTATGCATTAAAATGCAGGTCCGCAAAGATTCTGAAACCATCTGATTGCAAAAAGGCAATTTAACTTAGCGCACTATTTGAGAGCAATGTAATGAGTCATCAACTGTTTGGTCGCAAGTCCCTAAAAGGCGTAGTAATTTTTCTCAGTCTCCTGCTGGTTTCATCTTCCTTCTCAGAGGGCGGTAGAACGCCACTGCGAGTGAAGAATGGCATTGTCACGAGTGCGTCTAAACTGGCGTCCGAAGTGGGTGTAGAGGCACTTAAGGCAGGTGGCAACGCGGTCGATGCTGCCGTTGCAACTGCATTCGCCTTAGCAGTAACTTGGCCTAGCGCGGGCAATATCGGCGGTGGTGGATTTATGGTCTATCACGGCGATGATGGCCATGCCACTACCTTTGATTTCAGAGAGAAGGCGCCACTTGCTTCTACCGAACGCATGTATCTGGGTCTCGATGGAAATGTTGTTGCCAACTCAAACCATATCGGAGCCCTAGCAGTAGGCGTACCAGGAACCGTTGCCGGTTTGTGGAAGGCACATCAAGAGCTAGGCAGCCTACCTTGGGCCGATCTTGTTGCTCCAGCGGTTAAGCTGGCTCGCGACGGTATTCCAATTAACTATTCCCTCTATACTGGATTTGCCAGAAGCAAGACTCGCTTCGACCAGTATCCTTCCTCCGCTGCCAAGTTCTTTAAGGCTGATGGCTCGCTCTACGAGTTGGGCGAAACTTGGCGTCAGCCGGATTTAGCTCACACCTTGGAGCTTATTCAAAACAATGGCGCTGACGGATTCTACAAAGGTGAGAACGCCGAACGTCTAGCGGGTTTCATGGCGGACATTGGTGGAATAATAACCGAGGAAGATTTACTGAAGTATAAGCCACAAGAACGCGAGCCCATTCGCGGCACTTATCGGGGTTATGACATCTTGAGCATGCCACCACCAAGTTCTGGCGGTGTCGCTCTGGTTGAGATGTTGAACATACTCGAAGGCTTCGATCTTGCCGGCATGGGTCACAATTCCGCTGACTACTTGCATGTGCTAACCGAGACTATGCGCCGCGCCTATGCAGATCGCGCAGAACACCTGGGCGATCCTGACTTCAATGAAGGTATGCCGTTGCAACGTTTGATGGATAAAGATTACGCAGAGACTCTACGTGCTTCCATCGACATGGATAAGGCATCTGAAAGTAGCCCAGCAGATTTCGCGCAGATCTACGAGAGCGAGGAAACTACGCATTTCTCGATTGTCGATAAAGAGGGCAATATGGTCAGCATGACTTATACGCTGGAATTCGGATACGGCTCTGGAATTGTCGTTGCCGGCGGAGGTTATCTGCTCAACAACGAAATGGGCGACTTCAATGCGGTGCCAGGTGTCACTACTGCGCGTGGATTAATTGGCACGGCTCCCAATCTGGTCGAGCCAGAGAAGCGTCCACTGTCTAGCATGACGCCCACCATTGTTGCGAAGGATGGCAAGCCGGTTTTTACGGCAGGCAGCCCAGGTGGAAAGACGATCATCAATACCACCATGCAAGTGATATTAAATGTCATCGATCATGAAATGAATATAGCGGAGTCTGTGGAAGCAGGGCGTATACACCACCAGTGGTTGCCAGATGTAACTAGCATGGAGGCCGGTGGCTTATCCCCCGATACGGTTCGTCTGTATGAAGAGAAGGGCCACCGTGTGACAGAGCGCGGAGGACAGGGAGCAGCTATGGCTGTTTACCATGATCGTGAGAACGGTTTGTTCGAAGGTGCGGCAGATTCTCGCCGTGGCGATGGCGCTGCGATCGGTTACTAACAAGCAGTTGCCAGATCCCTTGATACACTCTTAGCGTCAAGCTACTGATAAAATGCCTCGACCTGTGTCGAGGCATTTTTCGTTTTCAGGAGAACATTCTTGCAGACAAATTTGTGCTATTGGCTTATCAATAGATTCTGTCTGCGTTAAGTTAATTCCCGGGAGAATATTCTCTTTCCAGATTCGCCTCGATGTCCTCTCTATAGAACAGCACGTCTCTAAATTCGCCCTGAGTATACATCTGCGCTTGATCATCGAAATGGGGTGAGTTTGGATCATTGTGCAGCCCGCCTACGGTTATAGCCTTTGCGGTAACTCTATCCCCGAACTCCACCACTGCGACGAAGCTGTTGCCACTGGTGCCGTACATCTTCTTGGTGCCGGGATAGGTTCTGCTACCAAAAGACGCTAGCGAGCCCCAACGAGAGGACCCGAAGGCTACGGGCAGGCTTTCTGCCTCATCGTTAAAATTCTGCACGATATCGCCGTTCAACCGCTGATAGCGATTTACCTCTCCCCAAGGAACTTTCCAGTCGCCAAAGTCTGCTTCTAGCTGGTTTGCTGCCTGGCGCAAGGTAAGCAGCTTCTCATCGCTGCTCGCGTTTTTTGCCATATATTCATAGACATTAATATCGGCCGCCGCCGCGTCGGCGGACACCTCATTCATCAGTATCTGTCCCCAATAGACGGCGAGTGTGGTTGCGGTTGAGTCCAGCGAATACTTGTAGTCCCAGCCTCGAAGCAAGTCGATGTACTCCAGCGTTTGCGACTGAATCGAGGCTGGAAGCTCGCCTTGTCGGTCTACAGCCGCAGTGATTAGGAGTGCGGGGATTAGGTCTTCAAACGCCGTTAGGGTGGGGTCGTAGGCAGCCTCGATAAGCCTGTCTATTGTGAAATCGCTGCGGTCTTGCAAGACTCGAACGGCGTGTATGCCACGAGGGTTTTCCGAGTTGTTTGCCATATAGGGAGGGTAGTCCTCTGCTTGTGGGCTATATTCCCCCGCCGCTGTAAACGGCCAGTTGTTAGTGTTTTGAATCCATCCATTGGGCGGGTTCAACAGATGAATTATCTCGTCGACTGTATGCAGGCCCTGCCACTGGGTAGCCGGATCGCTGCCATCTAGCGGGCTGTTCCAATCGAAGGAGGTGTCACGAACCGGAACGAAGTTGCCGTGATAGTAGGCAATATTGCCATCGGAATCGGCGTACACGGTATTGTTCGAAGAGTTGGTTTGCAGCTCCATGCTCGCGTAAAACTCTTCATGATTCTGCGCCTTGGTGCGGGTGTAGGACTGAGTGAGCGCCTTAAGCGGCTCCTGCATAAGTTTAATGCTTACCCACTTGCCTTCCTGCTCGCGAATTACCGGTCCGTTATGACTGTGGTAGACAGTGAAGTTTTGAGCTCCCATATCATCACCATTCTTATACGGAAGGCTGAGCTCAGTCTCTCTTAGCTTTCGTTCCTCATCGCCGAACAAGTAATAGTAGCCGTCATCTTTCTGCACAATGGTTTCGAGATATTCATCGATTGCATCGGCGCGGCTTGACGTATGCATCCAGCCAGCATTCTCATTGAAGCCCTGATAGATGAAGAACTGTCCCCAGGTAACGGCGCCATAGGCATTCAATCCTTCCTCGCTGACCATATGCAGCTCTGAGCGGAAGAAGAAAGAGGTATGTGGGTTTATTAGAAGCAGCGCCTCACCATTTTCCGTGTTCGAAGGGGCAATAGCGAAGCCATTGGATCCGCGCGGCTCGCCATCGGAAATAGATTCGACTTGCGCTACTAAGCTGCCGTCACCATAGAAGCGTTGTAGTTCCTGAAGATTGACTCTCTCAATATCGCCGTTGATGCTACCTTCAGAGAACGTCAATGCCATCCATGGCTCGAAACGATCGATGACTCTCGGTGTTACCTCAGGGTGGGTGTAGAGGTAATAGTTGAGGCCGTCGGCGAACGCATTCATAAGGCCCTGCAACCATTCGGGGCTTTGGGCATACTGCGCCTGCATATCGGCGGGGTCGATGAACAGCTTCATGCGTAGATCGCGAAACAGCTCGGCTTCGCCCTCAGCCTCTGCCAAACGACCCATGGCATTGATGTAATTTGTTTCGACTCGATTAAAATCGTCTTCGGCCTGTGCATATAACGTGCCAAATACGGTATCGGCATCAGTCTTGCCGTAGATGTGCGCGATGCCCCATTTGTCCCTGCTGATGGTGACGTTGCTTGCTAGCTCTTCCCAACGGGCTAGCTCTGCGGGATCAACTTGCGCTGCCGAGGCAATCGCTGGGCTTGCCGGCTCAATCTCCTGAGGCGAACAGGCAACAAGTAAGGTGCACAGCAGCAATGCTGACAGAGGATTTTGGTTCATAGTCGTTCACCTGTGCCGTGAAGCATCAGCAATGGAACTTAAGTAAGTTCGAGTTATGTACTAGTTTGGAACACGTTGCCCATTAACCCAAGTTTTTTCTACTTCTATTTGCCAGATCTCGCTCTCATCTATCGCAAATATATCTCTATCCAAAATAATAAAATCTGCCTTCTTGCCAGGTTCTAAAGTGCCTAGTAGTTTTTCCTGATGACCCGAGTAGGCCGCGTCGATGGTGAAACTGGCGAAGGCTTCAATAGCAGTCATCTTCTCTTCGGGGAACCAACCCCCTGGAGGTTGGTTGTTCTTGTCCTGACGAGTGATCGCTGCGTGCAGGCCGAAGAAGGGGTTCGGTGACTCAACAGGAAAGTCGGACCCGTTAGCTATCAGCGCGCCAGCGTCGATTAGCTTGCGCCAGGCATAGGCACCCTGGATACGTACATCGCCTATCCTGTCGACTGCCATGTTCTTGTCACTGGTGGCGTGTGTTGCCTGCATCGAAGGAATAACTCCTAGCTCTGCGAAGCGCAGTATGTCTTCATAGCGCAAAATTTGTGCGTGCTCTACGCGGTGTCTCAAATCTCTAGAGTTCGTTTCGGCGATGAGCTGCTCGTAGTTGTCCAACACATCCTTATTCGCCTTGTCGCCGATCGCATGAGTATTCACCTGAAAGCCAGCGTTCATGGCCGCACGCATAAAATACTCAAGACGTTCCGGATTGTGCAACAAAAGACCTGTGTGCCCGGATTGGTCGGAGTAGTCGTCTATCATAGCGGCACCACGGCTGCCTAGTGCTCCATCAGCGGCGATTTTTACGCTGTTCATGGTAAGCGTGTCATCTGCGCTGCGATAGTGCCCCTCGGCTAGGCGCTGCTCATAGAAACTGTCTCCTGCGGACAACATTACGTTGACGCGGATGGGAAGAGGGCCATCGTCTAGTAGCTGCTTGTAAGCTTCTATTGTGTCGCTTCCTGCGCCGGCATCGTGAACGCTGGTCAAGCCCTGTTTTGCTAATTCGAGCATCGCTGTGCGCAGAGCGAATTTTTGTTCTTCCATACTGATTGCTGGAATCTGTGATCGAATTAGAGCCATGGCATTGTCGATGAATACGCCGGTAGGATTTCCGTCCTCGTCACGAATAATTTGACCGCCGTTTGGGTCTTCGCTTTGACGGTCGACTCCGGCTAGTTCCATAGCCGCGCTGTTTGCCCAGCCCGCGTGGCCGTCGACACGGCTGAGCCAAACAGGTTTTTCTGACACGGCCGCATCCAGGCTCTCTGCCGATGGGAATTCGTTACTATCCCACAACACCTGATTCCAGCCGCGCCCCTGTATCCATTCGAGCTGTTCGCTATTCTCAGCGAAGTCTGCGACGCGCTGCACCGCCTCGATTTCTGTCTGTGTTCCCACCAAATCAACGCGCAACAGACTTAGGCCATAACTTAGAATGTGCCCGTGCGCATCGATCAGCCCGGGTAGTAGCGTCTGACCATCGCCGTCGATAAGCAGATCTGCCAGTTCTGGTAATTCTTCGCCTTGTACGAAAACACGATCGACACGATCATCAGTAAACTGTATGGCGTTAAACTGCTGTAGCTCGCGATTCGCGTTGAGCGTGTAGCCATTGACGTTCATATAGACGGTGGTATCAGCAACAAGAGAGGCGCTCAAGGAGGCTCCCAGTGGCAAGGCTAGCGCGCAAAGGAATAGCTTATTCATTGTTTTCGGGTTCTTATCTAGTAGATGTAGGAGTCTCGATATTAGCAACTTCCCTTTAGGCTGTCACATCGCTCTGAAGCAGCATTCTTGTTGCTCTACGCAGCGGTAAGCCTTAATGTTTTTTTTTAGGAATTTTAGGCGAAAAAAAACCCGGTTACTTTACAGTGACCGGGTTTTACAAACAGCTAGCTAAGACTACTCACCTTCGCTTGATTCCGCATCCACATAGCGGAAGAAGCCGAAGAACATCTCTTGCCAGGTTTGTTCCCCCCACGAGATCGTTGACGATGGGTCAGGGTTGAATGGGTTATTCGCCGAGTTGTCGAATGTAGCCCTGAACACCATCTCAGTGCCGGCAGGTAGGAACTTAGGCTCTTTAAAGTCATAAGTCTTCTGCCAGTTAAACTGATAATTAGGTACGTTGAGGATTTCCTCTACCTTGCCATCAGGGTAGACGAGTTTGAAATTCGCATCGGAACCGCGGTAGTGCATGTGCGGTCCTATCATTGTCAGGAGGGCATCTTTACGGAATGTCTTAGTTGCGATCATCTCGTGATCAGCTTCGAATGGCTCGATGCTAATCTCAAGGTCTGCTGCTGAGCCGCCACGAATAGGGCGATCAGGTTCTTCGTCCCAAAGGTAGATTCCGATTTCTGATGCATCTACTGCTTCTTTACCGGAAGTGGTGTAGTGCATTTGTAGCATCAAGCCACCACCAGCTTCTAGCGGGTAGCCAGCACCATCTGGGTAGGTATTAAGGGAATTGCCCGGAGCGTAAGCGCCAAGCCCGATGCCCTGATTCAGTATTTCAAATTCATTCATTCCATCTGCGCCATACGAGAAGGCGATGATGTGGTGAAGTACAGTGGTGTCACCTGGTGCAAACGCAACTGCCTTTACCCAGATATCATCTTCGAGATCCAGAGGAAGCATTAAGTTGCGATAGTCTTGAACGCCAGTCGCTGGAATGCGCTGCGCGGGAATAGGGATGATCATGTCAGGTGTGCCGTTAGCCCACTTAACAACTTCCGGACGATATTCCGCAAGAGGATCCGAATCGTCATTGTTTGGAGAGCCTGCATTGATCCAGCTAACCAGCTTCTGAGTCTCTTCGATGGTGATGTGATTTACGCCGTGGAAGCTTTCGACGAATTCATTATCGATCTGACCCGGAGGCATGCGCTTGGTGTAAAGCGTTTCACGAATCATTGGCGACCAGCCTTGAACCATCTGGTGGCTGCTCATTGCGAAAGGGGCTATGCCGCCTTCCATATGGCATGAAACACAGCGTTCCTTAAGGATAGGTGCAACGTCGTTGGCGTAGGAAACTGAAGCGACAACAGCAGCGCTAGCTGAGAAGTCGATCGCATCGCCCTTGCTAGCAACTTGCTCGGCCGCGATGCCTTCGCCAGCAATAAATGCGGTTAGTGCGTCTGCAACATAGTGCTCTTTGGCGCGCCTTGCGCGGCTGCCTTCAGAAAAGCGATCGTTAAGTGCGCCGCGGTAAACAACTTCTTTAGCTGCCGGGTCAAGAATTACTACTTCTGCAGCTCGGCTAAGGCCAAGCTCTTCGGCTACTAATTGTGTGTCATCCATGAGAATGCGCAGAGTGATGTCTTCTTTCTCTGCTGCTTCTCGCATAGCCAGCTTGTCAGCTGAGCCAGTTGAATTGATCATTAAGAATTCGACCTTCTGTCCTTCGAATTGCTCAGCGACGTCCGCAAGATCAGAAGCGGCACGACGTGCGTCTCTGCTTTGGGGGTCATAGGAAAAAAGAACAATAGCCTGCTCGTCGCCATGGCGGCTTAACTGGAAAAACCGGCCTTGCGAATCGGTCAGTGAAAAATCACTAATTCGATCAGCGGCGTTGGCGGACATGCCAACGAAAACTGTCATCAGGGATGCAGTTGCGATTTTGGCAATCATTGAAAATCTAAGCATTTTGCTTTCCTCAAACTTCATAAATATAAGGTACTGCTTTCTATTTAAGGATGCATAGTAGAGTGCAAATTCAAGGAATACTTCCTGAAAATTAAAAACAGTGTGAATTTTAATAATCGAATAGCTGTTTTTCACCGAATTGGACTGCTTCTCAGTGTTTTTGCGGGATTCTCAGCTTTTCACTACAGCAAGCTGCCCAAGTGTTGGCAATGTTAGGGATCACAGAATGCGAGCTGTAGCCGAGTCACTGAGCAAAATTAAGTCATTGAAAGGTTCGAATTAATGCTTAACCGGCGCTGGAGTTTAAGGGGCTGCAAGCGTTAGAATTCATCTGCATTCCGCGTCGCTCCAGACCCTCAGTGAGGTGATAGCTTGCTTCTGAAACGCACTAAACAGACAGATGTATTCATTTGCTTAGGTCGCCTGCCGTTCTCAGCAGGTGTTCTGTGCCTATCTCGGATAGCTGCTCTGGCAGTATTGTTGATAGCCTCTCTGTCTCAAAGTCAGGCTGCTGAACTGCGTATAGCTCATTGTTTGTACGGCTGCCCGGCAGGAGGCAGCTCAGAGAACCACCTGATTCTTCGTCCTATCTATGCGCTTTCATACAACACGCGCAACAAGGTGGCGGATTGGGCGGCCTATCGGGTTACATCCGGCTCGATAGGAATTGCGTCGAGCCTATCGCGCGCAGTCATGATCGATGACTTCGTCGAGGAGACGCTGAGTGCGGCGGATTTTATCAATGTCGAAGAGGCTGGACTTACTCGTGCGCAATTAGTGCCGCTGGTTAATTTTGCAGGCACGCCTTACTGGAATGAAGTTAATTACATGAGCAATGCTGTGGCGCGTAGCCGGAACTTGAGTTTGGGTGCGTGGTATGGTTTGGAATGGTCAATTCGAAATTTGGTTAACCGAGAGCGTGAAGTGTATGTTCTGACCGGGCCTATTTTCAGAGAAACACCAGTCGCTGCGAATTTGGAAACACAGACTCAGCACAGAGTACCAGATGCATTTTTCAAGATTGTAGTCTCGGCAGATAATCGGGCTACGGCGTTTATCTTCGATCAAGATTTACCCGTACACGTTCATCACTGCGATACCACAGCCACTATCGATGAAATTGAGACGGCTACAGGATTAGATTTTTTTCCAGAAAACCCTAGACTAGTATTGGGATCGTTGGATACGAGTCTGGGTTGTTTCTAGGCAGAGGGTCTAAAGTTAGAATGACTAAAACAATTTTCTAGCGAATCTCAGCTAGGAAATAGTCATCGCCGATAAGCTCATTGATGAGTCTATCCAGAGCCGCACTTACAGTGACGGCCATGCCTTCACTGGCAGGAGCTCTACCGCGACCGAATAGGTTTGTCTGCCACACCGTGCGACTACCGCTCATTAGTTGTACAGAGGCGCGCAGTGTTAATTCTAACGTCTCAACGCCGCTACGATCGATGATCTTTGCCTCAGTGGCCGTCAGGTTCCCCTGTAGGAACATATCGCCATCTGTATCCACCAGATTTGCGTTCGCGTTGGCGAAGCCGCTTTGCATGGCATCCTGAATTATTTCCGCGATCGCCTTCTCCGCTTGAAAACCATTGGCACCCAAAAGCTGAGCATCTGAAATTAGGCGTGAGTTTTCTACTGAACGACCATCTGTGAATTCGGCAATACGCAAACTAACTTTCATATTGCTTAGATCAGCGCGCGGGTTACCAGTCTTTTCGTAGTTGATGACAATATCTTCCGCGGCTAGGGCGGGGATAGAGAACAAACTAATGCAGGCGGCACACAGTGAAATCAGGTATCGGATTTTCATGGAGATGAGTCTCTCGTCGCATATTGATTTGTTGTTAGTTGCGGCTAATTTAACATTAGAATTAGCGCTGTCTGTTTGGGTTCTGAGCATAATTGACATGCTAAACATGATCAGAACCGAGTAAAGAGTTGTAAAGATGAGTTGCCGTTTCTCCTGCACTCAGCATGTTAGAGATGATACTTATAGAATGAGAACCGAGTAAAGAGTTATAAAGATGAGTTGCCGTTTCTCCTGCGCCGAGTGTTTTATAGATGATACTTATAGAATACTTTAGTCTATTCAGCAGCGATCATCAAACACAAAAAAGCCGTATCGAATTGCTTCGATACGGCTTAGTTTAAAACGCTTTGAAGAGTTTCTTACAGCTCGTCAGCAGGCCAAGTTGGCGCGCGATCTACTACTGTTACCGGGCGAACTCCTTGGTATAGGAATTTCTGTACGCGGCTGCCTTCATAAGTCTCAGTAGTGTAGATGTTGTTCTGAGAGTCAGTGGCAATACTGTGAGGTGCGTAGAATGTACCTGGCTGACGGCCACCTTGACCGAAAGTGTAAAGTACTTCCATTGACTCACGATCGATTACAGAGATCTTGAAGTTCTGACCGTCTGCAAGATAGATGAACTCTTGCTCAGGGTCGCGTGAGAAAGCGATATCCCAGGTTGAACCTTGATTCAACGTAGCTGGGTTATAAACAACTTCTCTTACGTAAGTACCGTCTTTGCGGAAGACCTGAACTCGGTCAGCACCACGGTCACATACATAGACAAGTCCGTCGTTTGAAGGCTCTGCACAGTGAACTGGGCCACGGAATTGCTGTGGTCCAGGCTGGCCAGGAACATAAGTTACATCAGCTTCATCGTCAGGAGTATTGCCGTAAGCACCCCAGTAACGCTTGAAAGCACCAGTAGCTACGTCGACAACTGCAACGCGCTTGTTCTGATATCCATCAGCGAAGTAGGCTTCGTTAGCTTCAACGTCGATAGCGATCTCAGCAACGCGACCGTAATGGGTCTCGCTGTTACTATCGCGGTCTTCGCCTTGCATACCGATTGTACGGATGTACTCGCCGTCACGTGTAAACACGAGAACGTGTGAGTCACCAGCGCCGTTACCACCGATCCAAACGTCACCGTTAGGTGCGATTTCGATACCGTGGTTTGATGCAGGCCAAGTGTAAGGAGCACCTTCAACAGGTCCGCCCCACGCATTGATGATGTTGCCTTCAATGTCGATTTCAATGATTGGTGGTGCAGGAGTACAGCATTCTGCTACGCCGCCTTGTAGACCAATTTCAGTGTTGCCACCGAACTGAGACGCGTCATTTCTGTGAACGATGAAGATATGATCTCTCTCGTCTACGTCAACGCCGATTGTGTTACCCATTGCCCAATGATTTGGGAGTGGCTTAGGCCAGAATGGGTCCACGAGAAAATGTGGTGCCATTACATCATTAGATGCAGCGATGCTTGGCTCTTGTATCTTTGATTGTCCAAGACCAAGGACAACCAATGCAACGACCAGAGTTGCACCTATAATTAATTTCTTTTTCATTCTTATTTTCCTCCAAATGCCCGAGTTGCGGGGGGGTTAACTCTTCCAGAGCAAGGCCGAGTATACTCATTTCTTTGTAGACAGTATACTCACAGGCCAAATTATCCGGGGCTTGGTGTAAGTATTTGTAACAGCCTTTAGTGGATAGCGATTGATGCGCCATTGAGACTGTAGCCGACTTTCACTATGTCCTAGCTATCTAACTGAAATTACTAATAATAAACAAATAATTATGAAGAAAATTAGCACCAAATTAAGCATAGTTTTACTTAAAAAACTCACAACGCCCTGTGTGTTGCTCGCCGCTCTCTTGATGCCATCACTGAGTTTGGCGCACGATATTCCCAGCCGTGTCACTGTATATGCATTCGTCAAACCTGAAGGGAATCAACTGACGGCATTACTGCGTGTGCCCATGGAGGCTTTTGGTGAGATCAGTTTTCCGCTGCGAGGCCCCGGCTATCTTCAGTTCTCCGAGGCGGAGTTTGCTCTGAATGATGCGGCTCGTGTTTATATCACTGAATCTATGCGCTTCTATGAGAACGGTGAGGAATTGACCGAGAAGCAACTGGAAACCGTACGCGTCTCGCTACCATCTAATAGATCCTTCACTACCTATGATGATGCCTTAGAAAATATTCTTAGCCCCCGGCTGGAAGATTCGGTGGATTTATTTTGGCGGCAGGGTGTGTTGGATGTCATGGTGACCTATCCCATCTCGTCGGATCAGTCTGAATTCTCCATCAATCCAGAGATAGGCACCTTGTCGAATCAGACCACAACGGTGCTGCGCTTCCTATTGCCATCCGGCGCAGAACGAGTCTTCAACTACCTCGGTAATCCAGGTGTGGTGTTGTTGGATCCACGCTGGTATCAGGCCGCACTCCGGTTTGTGAATATGGGCTTCGAGCATATTCTAGACGGCATAGATCACTTGTTGTTTCTATTCTGTCTAGTGATACCTCTGCGCAACATGCGCGCGTTAATTCCAGTGGTAACGTCTTTTACTATCGCCCACTCGATAACTCTTATTAGCTCGGCATTTGGTATGGCGCCTAACGCACTTTGGTTCCCCCCGTTGATCGAAACCCTGATAGCTCTCTCCATTGTCTACATGGCATTCGAGAACATAGTTGGCGCAAAACTGCAGCACCGCTGGGTGGCTGCTTTTGGTTTTGGTTTGGTTCACGGCTTTGGTTTTTCTTTCTTGTTTAGCGACACGCTGCAGTTTGCTGGCGGGCATCTGTTCTCTTCATTGCTGGCGTTCAATGTAGGTGTGGAACTTGGTCAGATCCTTGTGCTTCTCCTGGTCATTCCTTTGCTGCGCATCCTGTTTCGTTTCTTCGTTGCTGAGCGCGTTGGCACTATTCTGCTGTCCGCTTTGGTGGCACACAGTGCTTGGCATTGGATGCTCGACAGGGGCAATACACTCGCGCAGTATCAAATGCAGATGCCGATCTTCGATTCGATTTTCTTCTCAGGGTTAATGCGCTGGGGCATGATGTTAATCGTTGTCGGACTCGCGCTGTGGGGAATGTACGAACTTTTCCGTCGATTCTCGCTCGTTGAGAACATGGCCAGTTATGGCGAGAGCCGCGACGCCGAGAGCTAAATTGGAAGTATTTGGCTAGCCCTGTTGCCGGTGTTATATGTGTTTTCGAGCCGGCTACACATCCCTAAACTATTGAATTAATAGGACTTAGTGGAGAAGTTTGCGCCCATTCGGTTTCAATTTGTCACAAAGCCCTACATTCTATAGGTATTCGTTAATAAGCAGATTGCGCTAAGCTGCCTGACATTGCTTGAATTCAGGTCTAAACGGATTCTGCCGTAGGCTGTGCGGTAGCACGAAGTGAGTAATAAAGAGGAATTCCCGCTCCACTCTTTCACTGAGTAGCGACCGTGTTACTTTGCTAACTGAAAGGTTATTTACATGAAAAAGCTAGGCGCAGTATTTCTCGTTCTATTGAGCAGTATCTTCGCGGTCCAAGCCCATGCGGGAGTTGAGCGAGTTGGAAATTTCGCGCTAATTGATCATGACGGCGTCTACCATCAATTGCAGAAATATGGCGACAGCAAGGCTGTAGTCATTATTGCTACGGCGGCGAGCTGCATCGATAATATTGAGCAGCTGCACAAGTATCGTCTGCTACGTACTACTTGGGAGCAACAAGGAATTACCTTCCTTGCCATCAATTCCGACGCCAGTGATAGTCCCGCCGATGTTCGCCTAATGGACAATCTGCACAATTTCGATATGCCTATCTTGTTAGATGACAGTCAGCTTGTTGCCGAAAGTCTTGGCCTAAGCAAGGCTGGTGAGATAGTAGTTTTGGAGCCTACGCGCGGTCAGATTCTTTACCGCGGCGGCCTAGATACCGACCCGATTCGAGCACGCCCCGCGCTAAATATTGAGCCCGTAGCAGGTACTACCGTTTTCGCAGATGTGTTGTCCGCGGCGGTTGCCGATGATGCAGCCTCAATCGAGCAAACGATCACTACCGATGCGATCGGTTGTGAGCTGCAATTCCCAGCCCGAGAGATGCATGCCAGTTATACGCCTGACTATGCGACTGAGGTTGCTCCAATACTGGAAGAGAAATGTGTTAGCTGCCATGTAGAAGGGGGCATAGCACCATTCGCGATGGACTCGCATATGATGGTTCAAGGTTGGTCGCCCATGATGAAAGAAGTCATGATGACTAAACGCATGCCGCCTGCTCAAGTTGATCCCAATGTGAAACATTTTACCAACGCTCGTTATATGGATGCGCAGGAGTTACAAACTCTTGTTCACTGGATAGATGCAGGCTCGCCTCGCGGTATCAGTGATGTCGACCCACTCACTCTAATCGCGCCCCCAAATTCCGTTTGGGAGCTGGGTGAACCCGATTACATCGTCGACGTGCCCGCTTTCACGGTGCCTGCAACCGGTGTCTTAGACTACGAGCGTGTCACGATCAATCTGCCTTTCTCCGAAGACGTCTGGGTTAAGTCTGTGCAGCACCTTCCCGGCGATCGACGTGTTCTTCATCACCTGCTGAGCTATATCGTTCCAGCCGACTATGCTGAAGAAATCGTTGAGGGAGAGAATGACAACTACAGAGAATTTCTAGAAGGCTATGCTCCGGGCAAAGATGAGGCAGTAACCTATCCCGAAGAAACAGGTGTATTCGTACCCAAGGGATCTGCGGTGCAAATGTCTCTGCATTACACGACATTCGGAAAAGAAGCGATCGACAGTACAAAGCTAGGTCTGTATTTCGCCGACGAAGAACCCGATTATCAGTACTCTACTTATTCCCTTAGCCATGGTGGGACTAACATCGAAATTCCACCGGGTGTATTCGATCATGAGATGCGTGCGTCTCATGTGTTCGAGGACGAGGTGGTGTTGCATGGACTGCGCCCGCATATGCATTATCGTGGCAAGCGCATGCGCTTTAGCGTTGTCTATCCAGATGGCACGAAAGACCAGATCATTAATGTGCCTGACTACAACTTCGCTTGGCAACCAACCTATCGACTCTCGGAGCCTATGTTGCTACCCGCCGGTTCTAGAGTGATGATCGAAGGCGCCTTTGATAACTCCCAATATAACCTAGGCAACCCAGATCCAGCCGCTGCTGTCACGGGAGGCGCTCAGAGTTGGGATGAGATGTTTATTGGCTATCTTTCCTACAATAAGACCAGTAAGTAGACACAAACTTAACCTCCATTTAGGTCTTCACTATAACCTCCTCTAGAAAAGGCCGATTTCGGCCTTTTTACCGTGGCATTGGGGCTATGCTTCATAGCCTGCACCCAAATCTCGGATTTTTTGGCGGAGCCTCGCTAAAGCTGAGATAGACGGTTCTGTATCTGCGCTATTTTGTTACAAAAAGTAATGTTTCAGACTGCACATTTCGACTCACCTACGCTAAACTGCTCAGCTTAATAAATACGTTTACAAATAGCCTAATTGCCGGCTTCTTGGAGCACGGAAAATGAATAAAGTAATCGGATATGGAATAGTTCTGATCACTTCAGCTCTATCTGCCTCAGCCATGGCGCTGCCAGATAGAGTCGGTGATTTCGGACTTATGGATAGCAGCGGCGACTTTCATCAATTGAGTCGTTACCGCAACAAAGAGGCATTGGTATTAATGTCTTTCGATAGCAGCTGTTCAGCCATTAATTCCTCCGTAGCCAGCCTAGAGGCTATGGCGTCACAATGGAGCGATCAGGGTATCGCCTTTGCGTTGATCAACTCCTCTGCAGAGTCAAATATTGAGACGATTCGATCAGCCAAAGCGGCACTTGGTTCGGATTTGCCCTTGCTGCTCGACGACGGACAGATCGTTTCAGAAACTCTGTCTCTGACTAAGGCTGGCGAGATCGTTATCCTTGACCCTGAGCGCCTTACGATTCTCTACCGAGGTCCCGTAACAAGTGCAGCAGCTACATTGTCTAGCGAATTAGCTGGCACGGTAGAGCGCACAATGATTATTGATGCTGTTGGTTGTGATCTCGAATTCCCAGTTAGAGAAACTCACGCAAGTGCAGTGCCAGATTATGCAACAGAAGTAGCGCCAATCATTGCTGAGCAATGCGCAACTTGTCATCGTGAAGGTGGAATTGGACCATTCGCTATGGACAGCCACTTGATGCTGCAGGGCTGGTCACCGATGATTCGCGAAACGCTTATTACTAAGCGCATGCCTCCAACACAAGTTGATCCAGACATCGGCCACTTTAGCAATGCCCGTTACATGACAGATGCAGACTTGCAGACTCTAGTTCACTGGATTGATGCTGGAGCGCCTCGCGGTGTTGCGGCCATTGACCCGTTAACAGAGATCGATCTGCCTAACTGGAAAGAGTGGAGCCTAGGCGAGCCTGACTTCATCATTAAGGCCCCGAAGATGGAAATTCCTGCGACTGGTGTGCTCGACTATATCGATGTAGATGTTGAACTTCCTTTCGACGAAGACAAGTGGGTTAAAGCCGTTCAGTTTATCCCCGGTGACGAGTCAGTTCTTCATCACCTTCTCACCTACGTAACTGCACCTGCCGAAAACTTCGACGGTGGAGAAGGCAACACAACTTCTGTTGCTCGTCGTTTCCTGGAGGGTTATGCCCCCGGCAAGGTCGATGCGATGACATTCCGTGATGAGACAGGCGTGTACATTCCTAAGGATCATAAGTTGTCCATGCAGTTCCACTTTACTACTAACGGTAAAGCGACAACTGATGAAACGCTTATTGGTCTGTATATGTACGACGAGCCACCTAAGTACGAGAATTTCACTCGTTCGGTAGCTTCACAGTTCAAGATCCCTGCGTACGACCAGGACTACGAATCAGCGGCTCAATATACGTTCGACGAGGACGTGGTAGTTACAGGCCTGCGTGCTCACATGCACTTTCGTGGCAAGGACATGAAGTTCGCCATGGAAAATGAAGATGGCACAATGACTGACCTGCTTAGCGTTCCAAACTATAGCTACGCATGGCAGCCTACTTATGAATTAGAAGAGCCGGTGCAGATCAAGGCGGGCACTAAAGTGCACGTTACAGGCGCTTTTGATAATTCCGAATTCAATCCAGCCAATCCTGATCCTTCTCAGGAGCTTGTTTTTGGATTGCAGAGTTGGGATGAGATGTTCATCGGTTATTGGACATACCATGCAGCGGCACCATCTAACTAAGCACGTGGCTTAGCTAGGAAAAACCCGATCATACAGATGACCGGGTTTTTTTTGCTCAATGATAAGTGCTATTGGCCAGGCTAATTGAATGATGATCTTACTTTGCAAAGAAGTCAGGATTCGAGTAGTAACACCAGCTGTGAGCCTCCTAAAAAAGCCAGTAATTACAAGACTTTCCGTTGTATCGCCGTCCCCTAACTTGCTATGATGCCGGACTTAGATTTCATAATAATAATCCCGGAGAGCGCTCTATGTCCTCGATCTTCATCGTCATTTTCGGCCTGGTCGGTTTTTCTTTTGGCTGGTTTGTCTATTCCAAATTCATCGCACAGAAAATCTATCAGTTAGACCCTGACTATGTGACTCCCGCGCATCGAATCAACGATGGCATCGACTATGTGCCTACTAATAAGTATGTGCTCTGGGGCGCTCACTTCACCGCTGTAGCCGGTGCGGCACCGATTGTAGGTCCTGCGATCGCTGTATATTGGGGTTGGGTTCCGGCCCTATTGTGGGTGACGTTCGGCAGCATATTTTTCGCCGGTGTTCACGACATGGGAGCCTTATGGGCAAGTAACCGCCACGGCGCGAAGTCAATCGGTGCTCTTTCCTCCGATGTTATTGGCAAGCGTGCGTCTGCCTTGTTCATGGTTATCATCTTTCTGTTGCTGGTGTTGGTTAACGCGATGTTCGCGACCATCATTGCGACAGACATGGTTATCTTCCCGTCATCGGTTTTCCCCGCCTGGGCAGCAATTCCAGTAGCGATATGCATCGGAATACTGATTCGTAAAAGCTACAACCTACTGCTGATATCTGTAATTGGTGTTGCGATTCTCTACTTCACGATCTACGTCGGTAGTGTGATGCCTCTGGAATTACCAGGTGATCTTTTTGGTCTGGGTGCCAATGGCAACTGGATTATCCTGCTGTTTGTCTACGCAGGTATTGCTTCGATGTTGCCGGTATGGCTGTTGTTGCAACCACGTGACTACATCAATGGTGCGCAGCTAGTCCTAGGTTTGTTCGTTCTCTACAGTGCGGTGTTTATCGCGTTGCCAAATGTTTCTGCACCAGCGTTCAATCCGAATCTGGCTGTTGATACGCCGCCTATATGGCCAATTCTATTCGTCACAATTGCCTGTGGTGCCTTGTCTGGATTCCACGGTATCGTAGCTTCCGGAACCAGCTCTAAGCAGCTAAGCAATGAGAAGGACGCGCGCTTTGTTGGTTATCTTGGTGCGCTTGGTGAAGGTTCGCTGGCATTGATAACAATCGTTGCTGTGACCGGCTCTCTCTACGCGGCAACAGGAGCGGAATGGGATGCGATCTATTCTGGTTACGCGAGTGGCCCTGGACAGAAAGGCTTTATTGACGGCGGTGCGATTTTAATTTCCACAGGCTGGGGCATCCCCATTGCTTTCTCACAAACCATGCTAGCTGTAATGGTGGTGCTCTTCGCGGGTACTACTATGGATGCGGGCTTACGCCTGCAGCGCTATATCATTCAAGAGTGGGGCAGCATCTATAACATCGCTCCGTTCAAGAACAGCATTATCGCTACACTGGTAGCGATAGCAGCTTGCCTGATGTTGGCATTCGGTGTGTCAGCGGGTAACTATCCCGGAGACGGCGGCGCTTTGATCTGGCCTGTTTTTGGCGGCACTAATCAGATTTTGGCTGCGATGACCTTGCTGTTAATTTCAGTTTATCTGATGCGATTAGGACGCCCGACAAAAGCTATTTTATTACCGATGATCTTTATCTTCGTAATGGCATTCTGGGCCTCTTGCTGGTACATCGTGAGTCATTATCAGAATGGTCAATGGGCATTGGTTGTTATCGAAGTATTGGTGATGATCACTAGCATCATGGTTATGCTGGAAGCGCTAGGCGTAATTTCGAAGATCAGAAGTGGCGAGATTGCCATTGAATCGTCGGACGTTGCAAACACGGGAGAGTAGGTGCTGGATTTTGTTCAGTAGCTAGGGTGTTATTAACTCTAGTTCCCATTGAAAGAAGGAGCGATCGGATGCTGTTCAAAGCAATATCCACGCTCCTTTTTTTATAAAAAGGTTTTTATTTACGACTTATTCCCAGTTAATTGAGTTGCCGCTAAATCTATGGACGAACAAACGCTTCGAAATCTGCTAAATCTGGAGTCTGAGAAATCACTAGATAAGATCCAGATTTTTGATGAGATTGATTCCACAAATTCTGAAGCGCTTCGGCAGATTCAATCTGGCAATACGCAGAACAGGGTAGTTGTTGCCAGTTTACAAACTGCTGGAAGGGGCCGCCGGGGTCGTCAGTGGGTGAGCCCGAAGAATGCGGGCATCTATTTATCTGTGACTCGTCGTTTCTCGTTGGAGGCCAATGCGCTACAGGCTCTATCTCTGGTTACCGCTATTAGCGTGCTCGAGGCACTGCGAGAATTAGGCGCACAAGGCCTTCAGTTGAAATGGCCCAACGATGTGCTTTTTGAGAAGAAGAAGTTATCCGGCATCCTTTTGGAATTGCAGAACAAAGACGCTGCACGCTTCGTTGTCTTCGGCATCGGAGTGAATATCGAATTGTCAGCGGGTTCACTAGAGAGCATCGATCGGCCGGTTACTGACCTGAACAGCATCATCAGGGAGCCGCCCTCTCGAGTGATTCTACTCGCACAGCTCTTGAATCAACTGAGCCGAAATTTAGAGGAATACGAAAACAGCGGATTCTCCTCATTCGAAGAACGCTGGAATGCTCTGGATTGTTATCGAATGAACGATATCGAAATTCAAAATGGTGAAAGCCGGCTTACCGGGAAATCGCTGGGAGTGGATTCAGAGGGTTCATTACTGCTACAAACAACCCAGGGCATACAATCGATCAATTGCGGGGAAGTATTTCCATCGTTGCGTCCGCTTTCAGAGTGAGTATTAATCAGCACATGATATTAGAGCTTGATGTAGGCAATTCACGGATCAAATGGCGACTGCTTGCAGCGGGCGACTTGGCGGTGGTCAAGGCAGGCCATGTGCCCGGATTTGATGAGTTGCAGCGAGTCACAGAGCTAGACACAGCAATAACCTTTGCGCGTATGTGCAGTGTGCGCGGCGGTGATGTAAATAAGAGGCTAGAAGATTGGGTTCGAGCAAAGCACTCAGTAGCTCTAGTGCAGGCGAGCGTAACCCAAAGCTGCGGGGGAGTGACCAATCAGTATGCGGATGTCAGCCGACTCGGTATAGATAGGTGGCTAGCTATGCTTGCCGCTTATCGCAGGGCAGGCGGCGCCTGCATGGTTATAGATAGTGGTACCGCGCTTACTATCGATGTGGTCGATGCGCAGGGGCTGCATTTGGGCGGTCATATTATCCCGGGCTTAAGATTGATGCACCGCAGCTTGGAATCAAACACGGCCATTCGGCTTAGCGACAATTATTCCGCGTATTCCGAAAGTTTGGGTCATTCAACGGATGAGGCCGTATTTAATGGAACTGTGACAGCGTTGCTGGCAACAATAAAGCAGCAGAGCGCGTCTTTACGTAGGGCGGGTGATGCTGAAATTTACTTTACAGGTGGAGATGCTGAATTGCTGCATGGCTTAGCAGGTCTCAATCGCAGTGAAATTGTCACTTCTCTTGTGTTTGATGGTCTCGATGTCGCTTGTCCACACCCTGGCAGCAATCTAGGAAGGGGTTAGGCCATGCGTTATATAACGATTTTCCTCCTATTGGCCAATATCGGCTACTTCTCTTGGGTTCGCTATGCGGCAGAGCCCATCGCGCCATCGGTAAAGAGTACTCCCAGGTTTCTGCTCAATAGTGGCTTAACTCTGGTCAGTGAATATGAGGCGCAGCTCGCGGCTCAGCCTGCACTGAATTGCTTCACAATAGGGAGTTTCAGCACTATAGATGATGCCTCCAGCTTGATTGCGGAGATGGGCGAGGCTGCTTTTGCTTCCAATGTGGTTCTTCGTGGCGACCCGTTGAGCTCACAATATCGAGTTTTTATACCTCCGGCGTCCTCGCGCGGGATCGCAACTATTACCCTAGATGGCTTGAGTGAGGGCCTTATAGCGGCTGATATGGAGAGTGAAATCTACCTAATCACCCGTGGATTGTTGGAGAACGGGATCGCGCTCGGTGTTTTCTCAGAGCTTGGTGATGCGCAGGTCGCGCGCAATGGGGTTCAGGGGCTGGGTTATGCTCCCCAGATAGAAGAAATTCCGCGTTCTACTGGCGAAATTCAAGTTCAGCTGCAAGTGCTGGAGCAATATGTCTTGGAAAACCCCGCATGGCCAGATTTGACGGCAGGTCGGCCCAATTTGATCATTACAGAAAATCTCTGTGAAACGATTGCACAAGGGAGTCAATTCCCATAAAATGCCGCTCCTGAGTGAGAGTGCCGAGGATTTTAGCCCTTGGAAGTTCATGTTGGAGGGGTTCCCGAGTGGCCAAAGGGATCAGACTGTAAATCTGACGCGCAAGCTTCGGTGGTTCAAATCCACCCCCCTCCACCAACTCATAGCTAGTTAGCGGAGTAGATTTTGTAGGCGGGTATAGTTCAGCGGTAGAACCCCAGCCTTCCAAGCTGGATACGCGGGTTCGATCCCCGCTACCCGCTCCAATTTTAGCTAAAAAGTTGGAACATTTAGCAAGACGATCAAGCTGCTTGAGTAGCCTGATCAATGCATGAGGAAGCCGACACTAGTGCCGGTGCAGGGCAGGGGCTGAGATTACTAATGTGCGGCTCGCATAGCTCAGGCGGTAGAGCACTTCATTGGTAATGAAGAGGTCCTCGGTTCAACTCCGAGTGTGAGCACCATTCTTTTGGTGGGCAAAGGTAAGACAGTTTAGGTATACAGTTTAAATAGATCGGAAGCAGGTAGTGTTTCTTTATAGTGATTCTGAATATAAAAGCGGAACCTGATTCAAAATTAATTGATGACGCTTAGAATAGATAGGAGCAGTCGAAGATGGCGAAGCAAAAATTCGAACGAAATAAATTACACGTTAACGTAGGTACAATTGGTCACGTTGACCATGGTAAGACGACGTTAACAGCGGCTTTGACTAAGGTCTGTTTTGAGCTATGGGGCGGAGGCGAAGTACGTGATTTTGCGCAGATAGATAATGCGCCTGAAGAAAGAGAGCGCGGTATTACTATTAATACCTCGCATGTTGAATACGATTCGCCTAATCGTCACTATGCTCATGTTGACTGTCCAGGTCACGCGGATTATGTGAAGAACATGATCACCGGTGCTGCTCAGATGGACGGCGCTATTTTGGTTTGTTCCGCTGCAGACGGCCCAATGCCACAGACCCGTGAGCACATCCTGTTGGCACTTCAGGTAGGCGTTCCTTACATTGTTGTGTTCATGAACAAAGCGGACATGGTTGATGACGAAGAATTGATTGAATTGGTAGAGATGGAGATCCGTGAGTTATTGGATCAATACGAATTCCCAGGCGACGACACGCCTATTATTGTTGGTTCTGCTCTTAAGGCTCTTGAAGGCGACACCTCTGATATCGGCATGCCTGCGGTACAGAAGTTGGTTGAGACTCTAGACAGCTACATCCCTGATCCGGTTCGTGACGTTGAGAAGCCATTCTTGATGCCAATCGAAGACGTATTCTCAATCTCCGGTCGCGGTACTGTTGTAACAGGTCGAATCGAGCGCGGCATTGTAAATGTTGGCGACGAGCTAGACATCGTTGGTATTAAAGACACACAGAAGACAGTTTGTACGGGTGTTGAGATGTTCCGTAAGCTGTTGGACGAAGGCCGTGCAGGCGAGAACGTAGGAGTTCTGCTGCGTGGTACTAAGCGTGAAGACGTTGAGCGCGGTCAGGTACTGGGCAAGCCCGGATCTGTAACGCCTCATACTACGTTCGAGGCTGAGGTGTATATCCTGAATAAGGATGAGGGTGGCCGTCATACGCCATTCTTTAAAGGCTATCGACCACAGTTTTACTTCCGTACAACGGACGTGACAGGTGCTTGTGAGCTGCCAGAAGGCGTTGAGATGGTAATGCCTGGTGACAACGTGAACATGGTTGTGACTTTGATTGCCCCGATCGCGATGGATGACGGTCTACGTTTTGCTATCCGCGAGGGTGGTCGTACAGTAGGCGCGGGCGTTGTAGCTAAGATCATCGAATAATTTCGATACAGCGTTCAGTCAAAGCCAGCAATCTGAGAGGATTGCTGGCTTTGTCGTATTTAAGGGAATTTCCCGGCTAGGTTTCAAGCTAAATTCCATGAAGCAATAAAAGCCACTATATTCGTAAGTTTTGAGCAGCTTGGTAAGTTTTTAATGCTGGTCGGTGGCTAGTCATTCTTCCTAAATGGGTAGGAGGGGAGGCAGCGCCTCAAGTTTCTAAAGGTTAAGTATCGGCGGTAGGCTCATTCTCCCGGAAAGTCAGAGAAAAAGCGGCTTTCAGACGGTTATCCCTTGACAGGATAGGGTCAAAACCTTAAGATTCGCATCCCTCATTTGGCTATTAATTAAAAGCCAAACGGGAAACGGTCAGTAACTTATTAATTTTAAAGAATTTTTTGGAGCTCGAAGTAGATGCAAAATCAGCGAATTAGAATCCGCCTTAAGGCCTTCGATCATCGCCTGATTGATCAATCTACCCAAGAAATTGTTGATACTGCACGTCGCACTGGCGCTCAGGTCCGCGGACCTATCCCACTGCCAACAAATAAAGAAAGATTTACTATATTGACTTCGCCTCACGTAAACAAAGATGCCCGAGATCAGTATGAAATTCGCACTCACAAGCGACTGCTAGATATCGTCGTGCCAACTGAGAAGACAGTTGATGCCCTGATGAAGCTAGACCTTGCGGCAGGTGTGGAAGTACAAATTAGTCTGGGTTAACCAGTCTGAGTAGAACATAACCAGGCAAAGAGCATTCAGTCCTCTTTGCCCTTTTTTAAAAGATTTGGCGCACTGAACTATTAGCTACCCCTGCGGTGGTGAACATAGTGTAACGCATCAGCGGCCATAGCGGGTTTTAGCCCCTTGCACGATGAGGTTTAATAAAATGTCGATTGGATTAGTCGGTCTGAAAAGCGGTATGACCCGCATTTTCACTGAAGAAGGCACATCTGTGCCCGTTACGGTTGTGGAAGTTCAGCCAAACCGGGTCACGCAAGTTAAGACTCCAGATATTGATGGTTATAGTGCTATTCAGGTTACTACTGGATCGCGTCGATCTTCACGCGTATCGAAAGGTATGGCGGGTCATTTCGCCAAGGCGAGCTGTGAGGCCGGTTCAGGTCTTTGGGAATTCCGTACAACAGACACAGCTGAGATCGAGACGGGAAGCGAGATTAAGGTTGACCAGTTTGAAGTTGGCCAAATGGTAGATGTAACTGGCACTTCGAAAGGTAAAGGTTTTCAGGGCGGCGTTAAGCGACATAATTTTCAAATGCAGGACGCCACCCACGGTAACTCTCTATCTCACCGTGCACCTGGCTCTATTGGTCAGTGTCAGACACCTGGTCGAGTATGGAAGGGAAAGAAAATGGCGGGTCAAATGGGTAACGTTAGACACACAACCCAGTCGCTAGAAGTAATAAGAGTTGATATTGAAAATAATCTTCTTCTTATTAAGGGTGCTGTTCCAGGCGCCACTGGATCAAATGTAATCGTTCGTCCAGCCGTCAAGACTAAGAATAAGGCCAAGGGGTAAGCAATGGAATTAAATCTTGCATTGCCCGGCAAGAAGACGGGCAAAGAAACAGTTTCACTCTCAGACGAGTCTTTCGACAAGGCCTATAACGAGCCTTTGGTCCATCAGACTGTTGTGACTTATATGGCTGGCGCCCGACAGGGTTCAGTTAAGCAGAAAACTCGTTCTGAAGTTCGCGGAGGCGGTCGTAAGCCTTGGCGTCAAAAGGGTACCGGCCGAGCACGTGCCGGAACCATCCGATCTCCAATCTGGCGCGGCGGCGGTGTCACCTTTGCTGCACGCCCTGCGGATCACTCGAAAAAACTCAATAAGAAAATGTATCGCGGTGCGATGCAGTGCATTCTGTCCGAGCTAATTCGTAATGGCAGACTGTTCGTGGTTAACGAATTTGAACTGGGTTCACATAAGACTCAGGAACTCGTTAACAAACTGAAAGAATTTGAATTAGATAATGTCCTTATTATTTCCGAGGAAGTAGAAAAGAACCTGTATCTCGCAGCTCGCAACCTTCATAAGGTTGATGCGTTGGATGTTGCTGGTATCGATCCTGTTAGCCTGATCGGCTTTGAGAATGTGCTGATTACTGTCTCCGCATTGAAGAAAGTAGAGGAGATGTTGGCATGAACATTGAAAGAATCTATTCAGTAATTCTCGGACCGCACGTATCTGAAAAGACCACCATTATGGGTGAATTGAATAACCAGTACGCGTTCAAGGTCACGACAGATGCTACAAAGTCAGAGATCAAGACAGCTGTAGAGACAATATTTAATGTTGTCGTTGCTGACTTGCAGGTGCTAGTGGTTAAAGGAAAGACCAAGCGCGGTCCGAAGGGTAAAATTAGACGTCGTTCAGATTGGAAGAAGGCGTATGTCAAACTTGAAGCGGGTCATGAAATTGACTTTGCGGATATAGGTTAAGGGATAAAGGGGTAAGTCATGCCAGTGGTTAAGTGTAAACCTACTTCACCAGGACGCCGTTTTGTCGTCAAGGTTGTTCATCCCGATCTACATAAGGGCGAACCTTATGCTGCCCTTACTGCGCCTAAGTCAAGAACTGGCGGCAGAAATAACAGGGGTCGCATTACCACACGTCATATAGGCGGTGGGCACAAGCAAAGATATCGCATCATCGATTTCAAGAGAAATAAAGACGGAATCGCAGCAAAGGTAGAGCGTCTGGAATACGATCCAAATCGCTCCGCTAATATCGCATTGTTGTTGTACGCCGATGGTGAGCGTCGCTACATGATAGCGCCTGGTAAAGTTAAAACTGGCGATTCGGTTATGTCTGGTGATGATGCTGCCATCAAAGTTGGCAATTGTTTGCCGCTTAGAAACATACCGCTAGGTAGTACGGTTCATTGCTGCGAATTGAAGCCTGGTAAGGGTGCACAAATTGCTCGTAGCGCGGGCACTTCTTTGCAGCTAGTTGCACGAGAAGGCAACTACGCAACACTTCGTCTTCGCTCTGGCGAAATGCGTAAGGTGTTGAGTGACTGTCGCGCGACTATGGGTGAAGTGTCTAACTCCGAGCATTCACTACGCTCACTCGGTAAAGCCGGTGCTAAGCGTTGGAGAGGTGTAAGACCTACAGTTCGTGGTGTTGCCATGAACCCAGTAGATCACCCACATGGTGGTGGTGAAGGAAGAACTTCCGGTGGTCGTCACCCAGTTTCACCTTGGGGAACGAAGACTAAGGGTTTTAAAACTAGAACTAACAAGCGCACGGATAGCATGATTGTTCGTCGCAGAAATTCAAGCCGCTAAGGCTTCAGTAGAGGTATTCACTAGTGCCACGTTCGCTAAAAAAAGGCCCATTCATCGATCTTCATCTAATGAAGAAGGTGCAGACCGCATCAGAGAATAACGACAAGCGTCCAATAAAGACTTGGTCACGACGTTCAATGGTTTCTCCGGACATGATTGGTTTGACCATCGCCGTCCACAATGGGCGACAGCATGTACCAGTCTCTATTAATGAAGACATGGTCGGTCATAAGCTAGGTGAGTTCTCTACAACTCGCACTTATCGCGGTCATAACGCTGATAAGAAGGCACGATAATTATGGAAGTTCAAGCAAGATTAAAAGGTGCACGTCTCTCCGCTCAAAAAGCGCGACTTGTAGCTGATCAAATACGCGGCAAGGCTGTCGAAGAGGCTTTGTTGGTTTTGACTTACAGCCCTAAAAAAGGCGCTGCAATCATTAAGAAAGTATTGAATTCGGCAATAGCCAATGCGGAGCACAACGAAGGTGCTGACGTAGATGAATTGAAAGTATCAACGATTATGGTTGATGAGGGCATGACAATGAAACGCATTATGCCGAGAGCAAAGGGTCGCGCTGATCGAATTCTCAAGCGTTCTTGTCACATTACAATCACAGTCGCAGATAGCTAGGGGTATCAGATGGGTCAGAAAATACATCCAACTGGAATACGTCTTGGTATAGTCAAGAAGCACACTTCTGTGTGGTATGCCGAGGGAAAAGAATACGCAGCTAACTTGCTTGTGGATCTTTCTGTTAGAGATTTCATCAAGAAGAAATTAGCTAGTGCGTCCGTTTCCAGAGTTGAGATAGAGCGTCCTGCAAAAACAGCTAAGATTACGATCTTCACGGCTAGACCGGGTATCGTGATTGGTAAGAAAGGCGAAGACGTTGAATCACTTCGCAATACATTGACTGCGAAGATGGGTGTTCCCGTGCAGATCAATATCGAAGAAATACGGAAGCCAGACCTAGACGCACAATTAGTTGCAGATGATGTTGCTTCGCAGCTAGAGCGGCGTGTGATGTTTCGTCGCGCAATGAAGCGTGCCGTACAGAATGCCATGCGCCAGGGCGCACAAGGCATAAAAATTCAAGTGGGTGGTCGTTTAGGTGGTGCTGATATTGCACGTTCTGAATGGTATAGAGAAGGTCGCGTACCTTTGCACACACTAAGAGCGGATATCGATTATGGAACTGCTGAAGCAAGCACTACTTATGGCTTGATTGGCGTAAAAGTTTGGATATTTAAAGGTGAGGTTATGGATCTGGACGAGGCGATTACTCCTACTCCTGCTCCTGTTCCCGCTAAAGCGAACCAAGGGTAAAGAGACGTGTTACAACCAAAGCGCACAAAATTTCGCAAGATGATGAAGGGCCGCAATCGTGGTCTTTCACATAGAGGCAGCAACGTAGATTTTGGTGATTATGGTTTGAAAGCCATATCACGTGGACGATTGACTGCACGACAGATCGAAGCTGCTCGTCGAGCAATGACTAGACACGTAAAACGTGGCGGAAAGATTTGGATTCGGGTATTCCCTGACAAGCCTATTACGCAGAAGCCTCTCGAAGTTAGACAGGGTAAAGGTAAGGGTAACGTTGAGTACTGGGTAGCCCAGATTCAGCCAGGAAGAATTATGTTTGAAATGGAAGGCGTTGACGAAAGTCTGGCTCGAGAAGCCTTTGATTTGGCAGCCGCCAAATTGCCTTTCGAAACAGCCTTCGTAAAGCGGACGGTAATGTAATGAAAGCCAGTGAGTTGAGAGAAAAGTCGGTAGAAGAGCTGCAGACACAATTGCAGGATCTTCATAAGGATCAGTTTAACTACCGTATGAAGAATGGTACCGGTCAGTTGAATCAGGTTCACTTGATTGGTGCTGTGCGCAGGGATATTTCCCGCGTGAAAACAATTATCACCGAAAAACAGAGAAGTGGATCATAGATATGTCGGCTACTGAGAATATTGAGAAAACTGCTCGTACGACCTCTGGGAAGGTAATCAGCAACAAGATGGACAAGTCCATCGTTGTGCTCGTAGAGCGTCGGGTAACACACCCGGTATATGGAAAGATCATAAAACGGTCTACCAAGATTCATGCGCATGATGCGAACAACGATTGTTTGCCAGGTGACGAAGTAACGATTAAGGAAGTGCGTCCTCTGTCCAAGACAAAGTCTTGGTCTTTGGTGTCAATAGACGAGCGGGCAGCGCAAGTTTAAATTAGCTTTAGATTAAGAGTTTGCATTCTTCAAGTGAATGCAACTGGAGTGAATCGATGATTCAAGTGCAGTCTTACTTAGATGTCGCGGATAACAGCGGCGCTAGACGCGTAATGTGTATTAAGGTGTTGGGCGGATCTCATCGTCGTTACGCTCGCATTGGCGACATGATAAAAGTTACCGTCAAAGAAGCGATTCCGCGCGGTAAGGTAAAAAAGGGACAGGTATTGACTGCGTTGGTCGTACGCACCAAGAAAGGTGTTCGACGTGGTGATGGTTCACAGATTCGTTTCGACGATAACGCGGCGATTTTGTTGAACGCACAAAATGCTCCAATCGGCACTCGTGTTTTTGGTCCAGTTACTAGAGAACTGCGAACAGAAAAATTTATGCGAATTATTTCATTGGCGCCAGAAGTACTTTAGGCGTCAAAAGAACAGAGTTAGAGAGGCAAGGCAGGAAATGCGCAAACTTAAACGTGATGATGAAGTGATAGTAATCACTGGCAAAGACAAGGGTAAACGCGGAACTATTTCCCGTCTCGTTGGTACTGATCGAGTAATCGTTCATGGTGTGAATATGGTTAAACGTCACACTAAGCCAAACCCTAACGCCGGTCAGGCTGGTGGAATTGTTGAGAAAGAGGCAGCGCTTAGTATTTCGAACGTTGCTATTTTTAATTCTGAGACCAACAAAGCAGACCGCGTTGGTATTCAGGTGCTTGAAGACGGCGATAAGAAGCGTGTCTTTAAGTCAAACGGTCAAGACATAGATTAATAACGGTAGGTTGCCAAGCATGGCTCAGTTTAAAGAATTTTATAAGAAAGAAGTAATACCCGTTCTAATCAAGGAGTTTGGTTATGACAATCCTATGCGCGTGCCTAAGATTACTAAGGTCGTGCTGAATATGGGTGTTGGCGAGGCATTGACAGACAAGAAGATTCTTGAAAATGCTGCCAATGATTTGACCCAGATTTGCGGACAAAAAGTTGTGATCACGAAGGCTCGAAAGTCTGTCGCTGCATTTAAAGTTCGTGAAGGTTGGCCTGTAGGTTGTAAGGTTACTCTTCGTGGCGAGCGTATGTATGACTTCTTGGAAAGACTGGTTGGTATTTCGATTCCTCGTATCAGGGATTTTCGTGGTCTGAACCCTAAGTCTTTCGACGGTCGTGGCAACTATGCTATGGGCGTTACTGAGCAAATTATTTTCCCAGAGATCGACTACGACAAAATCGATAGTTTGCGTGGACTGGACATCGCCATTACTACTACAGCAGAAAGTAATGACGAAGGGCGAGCATTATTGAAGGCAATGGGCTTTCCTTTTAGAGGCTTAACACCGGTTGCTGAAGATCAAAAAGCGGAAGTTGCGCCAATTGCGCCAGTCATCGATACAGTAGACGAAACACCTGCGGCGGTTGATGCGCCTGCAACTGATGAAGAAAAGGATTCTTAATAATGGCTAAGACTTCAATGATAGCTAGAGAGCACAAGCGCACTAAGACAGTTGAGAAATTCGCTGCCAAACGTGCCGCTATAAAAGCTGTTCTTAATGATGCTAATGCGAGCGACGAGGATAAGTGGGAAGCACAGGTTAAGTTGCAGAAACTGCCTCGTGATGCCAGTCCAGTTCGTCAGCGACGAAGATGCCAGATTACAGGCCGTCCTCATAGTGTGTATCGTAAATTTGGTTTGTGTCGTCATAAGCTGCGTGAAGCTGCTATGCGCGGCGATGTGCCTGGTTTAACTAAGGCCAGCTGGTAGTCGGAGAAGAATTATGAGCATGTCAGATCCCATAGCAGATCTTTTAACTCGCGTTCGTAACGCGCAGATGGCGAAATTGCCAACGGTCGGTATGCCTTCTTCTAAGATGAAGGTGGCAATAGCTAAAGTTTTACACGACGAAGGCTATATTGCTGATTATCAGATAGATGAAAATGGCGGCAAGCCTGTCCTGAATATAGACCTGAAGTATTTTCAGGGCAAACCAGTTATAGAAGAAATTAAGCGCGCAAGCCGACCGGGTCTGCGTAGCTATAAAGGTAAAGAAAATTTACCAAAGGTCAGAGCTGGTTTGGGCATCTCAATAATGTCTACAAACAAAGGCCTGATGACTGAAACACAAGCACGCGTGGCCGGAATCGGCGGCGAGGTTCTTTGCACAGTTTTCTAATTGGTGTTGATACTCGATTCTGGTCTCGCGAGCGAGAATTAGAATCGTCAATAGAGCAATATTATGTCTAGAGTAGCAAATAGCCCGGTAGAGATACCGAAAGGCGTAGAAACAAACGTTAGCGATACCGAGATTCTGGTAAAGGGCAGCAAGGGAAACCTTCGCTTGGAACTGCATAATTCTGTTGGTGTGGCACGCGATGGTGAGATTCTTAGTATCTCAGCGAAGGATGGCTCGCGTCAGGCAAATGCCATGGCTGGTACTTTCCGCTCGCTAATAAACAACATGATGCTGGGTGTTAGCATAGGGTTTGTAAAGAAATTAGAACTACAAGGCGTTGGTTATAGAGCCAAGGCTGAGGGTAACAAAATCAATATCACTGTTGGATATTCTCACCCGATCAACTATCAACTCCCAGAAGGCGTCTCTGCGGAAACACCTTCACAAACAGAAATTGTGATCTCTGGTGCTGACAAGCAGTTAGTAGGTCAAGTGGCTGCGGAAATCAGAGATTTTCGTCCACCTGAGCCTTATAAGGGCAAAGGAATTCGCTACGTTGATGAGCGTGTATTTAGAAAAGAAGCGAAGAAGAAATAGGGCACATAGATATGAACGTTAAAAAAGTAGCTCGTATTAGACGGGCAAAAAGAGCCAGAGCAAAGATTAGCGAATTACGCGTAAACAGATTGTGCGTATACCGCTCGCCTAGACATATCTATGCACAAGTAATCTCAGCTTCTGGTGATCAAATTTTGGCTTCTGCATCTACAGTTGAGAAAGATGCACGTAGTGGAAAGACTGGCAATGTCGATGCAGCTGGCAAAGTCGGAAAATTAATCGCTGAACGAGCTAAAGCAGCTGGCATTGGAAAAGTTGCTTTTGATCGATCAGGTTATGCCTATCACGGCCGCATTAAGGCTCTCGCCGAAGCGGCTCGTGAAGGCGGATTGGAATTTTAAGGGTTTTCAACTATGGCATATAGAGACCAGCCTGATAAGAACGAAGAAGGCATGCAGGAAAAGCTGATCCAGGTTAACCGCGTAGCCAAAGTGGTTAAGGGTGGACGGATTTTTGGTTTTACAGCGCTTACTGCAGTTGGTGACGGCAATGGCCGCATCGGTTTTGGTCGCGGTAAAGCTCGTGAGGTTCCTTTGGCGATTCAGAAGGCTATGGAAGCAGCCCGTCGTAACATGATTACGGTGAGCTTGGATGGCCATACTTTGCAATATCCAATAAAGGCAAAGCATGGGGCGTCTAAGGTATACATGCAGCCAGCATCAGAAGGTACTGGTGTAATCGCCGGTGGTGCAATGCGAGCGATTCTGGAATTGGCGGGTGTACAGAATGTACTAGCAAAGTGTTATGGCTCAACTAACCCAGTTAACGTAGTGCGAGCTACTTTTAACGGTCTGCGAGACATGCGTTCACCCGAAGACATTGCCGGAAAACGCGGTAAGTCAGTCGAAGAGATACTCGGTTAAAGACTAGACGGGTTAAGGATTAGGCGGTTAAAAAAATGGCGAAGAAAAAGACAGTCAAAGTTACATTAGTTCGTAGCCCGATCGGCACACTTCCAAAGCACAAGCTTTGCTTGAGAGGCTTGGGCCTGCGTCGCATGAACCAATCCGTCGAGGTGGAAGATACTCCATCAGTACGCGGAATGATTAACAAAGTTAGCTACATGGTCGCCGTAGACTAAGGAAATCGTGATGGAATTAAATACATTAAGCCCAGCTCCAGGCAGTCATAAAGCCAAGAAACGCATCGGTCGCGGTATCGGTAGTGGCTCGGGCAAGACTGCTGGCAGTGGTCACAAAGGTCAGAAGTCTCGTACCGGCGGTACAGTTCGACCGGGATTCGAAGGCGGTCAGATGCCTTTGCAAATGCGTCTACCTAAGTACGGCTTTAGCTCACGTATAGGTCGTGTTTCAGCCGAGGTTCGCACATCAGAATTAAACAAGTTAGATGCTGACGTTATCACTATAGAAGTGTTGCGAAAGGCGAATCTGATTACTGCTGGAATTAAGAGAGCGAAGGTTATGTTGTCTGGTGATGTAACTAAGGCTGTAACTCTCGAAGGCATTAGCGTAACTAAAGGTGCACGTGCAGCAATCGAAGCTGCCGGTGGCAAGGTCATCGACATCGAAGCTCCTGTAAAAGTTAAGAAGTTAGCGAAGAAAGCTGAGAAGCCAGCAGAAGCGGCGAAGAAGCCCGCTAAGGCGGAGAAGCCGGCTAAGGCTAAAAAAGACGACGCTCCTGCGGCAGAAGAATAGCGAACTAGTAAAATAGATAATGGCAAATAAACCAAACATAACTCCAGAAAACATAGGCGCGGGACTAGGCGAGCTCAAGGCACGCTTATTGTTCCTATTGTTTGCCATTTTCGTATACCGAATCGGCACACATATCCCTGTTCCTGGAATTGACCCATTGCAGTTGGCGTCTTTCTTCTCAGCACAGGAAGGTACGTTCACGGATATGATCAATATGTTCGGTGGTGGTGCTCTGGAAAGAATGAGCATCCTGGCGCTGGGTATCATGCCTTATATATCGGCCTCGATTATCATGCAGCTGCTTTCTGCGGTAAGCCCGCAGCTAGATCAGTTAAAGAAAGAAGGCGAGTCGGGTCGTCGCAAGATATCCCAATACACGCGTTATGGTGCATTGGTGTTAGCGACGGTTCAGGGTACTGGAATGACCGTTGGTCTGCTGTCCCCCATGGCTTATGCGCCTGGCTTAGCATTTAATATTACGGCGATCGTATCCTTGGTTACCGGCGCAATGTTTCTTATGTGGCTGGGTGAGCAGATCACAGAGAAAGGCATCGGCAACGGTATATCGATGTTGATCTTCGCTGGCATCGTTGCAGGCTTTCCAGCTGCTATCGGTACATCGTTGACGCAAGCATACGAAGGGCAGATCAATGGTGTGTTACTGCTAGTCGTAGGGTTGATCGCGATCGGTGTTGTTGCCTGTATCGTCTATATAGAAAGAGCACAACGTCGCATTACCGTCAACTATGCGAAACGCCAGCAAGGTAGAAAGATGTATCAGGCTCAAGCTAGCCATCTACCACTTAAGATTAATATGGCTGGCGTTATACCAGCGATTTTCGCCAGTAGCATCTTGCTATTCCCTGCCAGTATCGCGAACTGGTTTGGTCAGGCTGAGGGTTCCGAGTGGTTACAGGAATTAGCATTCCTCATAGGCCCGGGTCAGCCTCTTTACATCATTATTTTTAGCGCGATGATTATATTCTTCTGCTTCTTCTATACAGCACTAGTGTTTAATCCTCGCGATGTTGCCGAGAACTTGAAGCGCTCAAGTGCGTTTATTCCCGGCATTCGACCTGGCGAGCAAACTGCGAAGTACATCGACGGTGTAATCACTAGACTGACTATGTTCGGCGCTGTGTACATCACGCTTGTATGTTTGTTGCCGAATTTTATGCAAATGTTTGCCAACGTGCCCTTTAACTTGGGTGGCACAGCGCTATTGATTTCGGTGGTTGTAACTATGGACTTCTGGTCACAGGTACAGTCGCACCTAATGTCTCATCAGTATGATTCCCTGATGAAGAAATCGAAGTTAGGCAACTATGGACGTAGTGGTATTTAGTCACTCTCTGGGTCGTTGATGTCCCGAGATGCTACTTAGAGAATAATGGAGAACGAACATGAAAGTTAGAGCATCTGTTAAGAAGATTTGCCGAAACTGCAAAGTAATTAAGCGTAATGGTTCTGTGCGAGTAATTTGCAAGTCTGAACCAAGACACAAGCAACGTCAGGGTTAATTCTGACACGACTGAATTCTATAGTTAAGAATAGTAGAGAACGGAGCACCTTTTATGGCACGTATTGCCGGAGTCAACATACCCGATAACAAGCACATCGTTATTTCTTTGCGTTATGTGTTTGGAATAGGCCCAACTACTGCAACAGCGATTTGCGACAAGACTGGAATCACGGCGTCGACTAAGACTAGTGAGCTCAGCCCTGAGCAATTGGACAGTATTCGCGCGGAAGTGGCGAACCTTACTACTGAGGGTGATCTCAGACGCTCGGTATCTATGAACATCAAGCGGCTTATGGACTTAGGTTGCAATCGTGGTATTCGTCATCGTCGTTCTCTGCCAGTTCGTGGTCAGCGTACGAAAACAAATGCTAGAACGAGAAAAGGTCCACGTAAGCCAATTCGTAAGTGATACTAATTGGGGTCAGAGTAAAAATTCTTTCACAGTTCAGTGAAAATTGTGAAACAGATGAAGAATTTTTACTCTGACCCCGAATCGAGTAATATTTAGAGTTAGATGGAATAATTTATGGCTAAGCCAGCAGAAAAGTCGACTAAGAAGAAAACCCGCAATGCCGTTATTGATGGCCTTGCTTTTATCCATGCATCTTTTAACAACACGATCATTACTATTACAGATCGTAAGGGTAATGCTTTGTCCTGGGCGACTGCCGGCGGTTCCGGTTTCCGTGGTTCCAGAAAGAGCACGCCTTTCGCAGCTCAGGTTGCGGCAGAGAAGGCAGGAAAAGCGGCGATTGAGCTTTATGGATTACAGACATTGGACGTGAAGGTTAACGGTCCTGGTCCTGGTCGTGAGTCGGCTGTAAGAGCGCTGAATAATTGCGGTCTTCGAGTCGGAAATATTACTGACGTCACGCCTATTCCACACAATGGTTGCAGACCCCCTAAGAAGCGTCGCGTTTAAACGGTAAGTAAGCAGAAGCTCTTCTGATACGTGCAAGAGCACAGGAGATAGACTATGGCCCGTTATTTAGGCCCAAAATGTAAGTTGTCCCGCCGTGAAGGAACAGATCTGTTCTTGAAGAGCGGTGTTCGTCCATTAGATAGCAAGTGCAAAGCCGATACGATTCCTGGCCAGCACGGTGCACGTCGTGGCCGCCTATCTGATTACGGTGTGCAACTTCGTGAGAAGCAAAAAGTTAGGCGAACTTATGGTGTGCTAGAGAAGCAATTCCGAGGCTACTATAAGGAAGCGGCTCGAATTAAAGGTGCAACGGGTGAGAACCTATTGCAGCTATTGGAATGCCGTCTAGATAACGTTGTCTATCGCATGGGTTTTGGCTCTACTCGCGCCGAATCACGGCAACTTGTTGCTCACAAATCCATTACAGTTAATGGTGAGGTGGTAAATATTGCTTCTTACCGTGTTTCTGAAGGTGACTCTATTGCCATTCGTCAGAAAGCGAAAGAACAGTTACGAATTAAATCAGCATTGGAATTAGCTTCGCAGCGTAATCCGATCGATTGGATAACAGTAGATCAAAACAAGCTAGAAGGTCAGTTCACGCGCAAGCCTGAGCGTGAAGATCTGCCTTCAGAGATCAACGAAAACCTAATCGTAGAGCTATATTCTAAGTAGTGACAATCACACAAAAGGTGGATTTCATGCAAATTTCTTTATCAGATTTTCTAACGCCGCAAGTGATACAGGTCGACGAGTTTGACTCCTGTCACTCAAAGGTCGTATTAGAGCCGCTAGAACGGGGCTTTGGCCATACATTGGGTAATGCACTACGAAGAATCTTACTTTCTTCTATGCCTGGTGCTGCAGTTGAGGAAGTTGAGATCGATGGCGTTGTACATGAGTACAGCACTATAGAAGGCGTGCGCGAGGATGTAATAGAAATTTTGCTTAACCTCAAAGGCCTCGCCGTAGTGCTAAATAACAAGGAAGAGGCGGTTCTTACTCTAAACAAGAAAGGGTCCGGCACCGTTACTGCAGGCGATATAGCTGTGGACCATGATGTTGAGATCATGAATCCAGATCATGTTATCGCGAACCTGAATGCGAATGGTGAGCTAAACATGCGCCTAACTGTTCGCAAAGGAAGAGGCTACTCTCCTGCAGATAGTCGTGTTTCTGAAGACGATGAGACTCGAAGCGTTGGAAGGCTAGTCCTCGACGCTTCCTATACGCCAGTTATTCGTGTGTCTTACGCGGTAGAAAGTGCCCGTGTTGAGCAACGCACTGATTTGGATAAGTTAGTTATCGATGTTGAAACTAACGGCACTATTGATCCAGAAGAAGCTATTCGTTGCGCCGCTACAATCTTGCAGCATCAACTAGCGGTATTCGTCGACTTGCAAAGTGAAATTGTTGCAGAGCCAGAAGTACATGAAGACGAGATCGATCCTATCCTTCTTCGTCCGGTCGATGATCTTGAGTTGACAGTACGCTCTGCGAACTGCCTTAAGGCCGAAGATATTTATTACATTGGCGATCTTATTCAGCGTACAGAAGTTGAGCTGTTGAAGACACCAAACCTAGGTAAGAAGTCTCTAACTGAGATTAAAGACGTATTGGCTACGCGTGGACTATCACTTGGTCTGCGTCTAGAAAATTGGCCTCCGTCTAGTCTTAAATCAGACGATCGGGCAGCTTAGATTAAGTTCAGTCCTTAGATAAGGTAACGAGTTATGCGTCATAGACAAAGCGGTCGCCAGCTAAATAGAAACAGTTCGCACCGACAAGCCATGTTCAGAAATATGGCTATCTCATTAGTTGAGCATGAGATTATTAAAACCACACTTATCAAGGCTAAGGAACTGAGGTCCGTTGCTGAACCTTTGATTACTCTGGCAAAGAAAGACAGTGTGGCGAACCGCCGCTTGGCATTCAGTCGTACTCGCAGCAAAGCTGCCGTGGGTAAATTGTTTACCGAACTAGGTCCGCGCTACACGGATCGCCCTGGTGGCTATATCCGCATTCTTAAGTGTGGCGAGCGCGCCGGTGATAAAGCGACAATGGCTTATGTCGAATTAGTAGATCGACCCAATGCGCAAACTTACGATTCAGTGGTGGAAGCTACTGAGGATTAAGCAGTTAGTTTTCAAGTGTATTGGAAAAAGCCGGGTTATACTCGGCTTTTTTATGGATCCCGTTTTTACAAAGGCACACTCGAGGTTAGCACTAAATGAAATCATTTCATCCGCCAGTTCGTACGCTCATGGGCCCTGGTCCTTCTGATGTTAATCCACGAATTCTTGAGGCCTTGTCCCGACCTACGATAGGACATCTTGACCCTGCCTTTATCGAGATGATGGATGAGATCAAGCAGCTTCTGCAGTACGCCTTTAAAACAGAAAACGAACTTACAATGCCGGTATCTGCCCCCGGCTCTGCAGGTATGGAAACAGTATTTGTAAACTTGATCGAACGCGGTGACAAAGTGATTATTTGTCAGAATGGCGTGTTTGGCGGGCGCATGAAAGAAAATGTAGAGCGTTGTGGTGCCCAGGCAATCGTGGTGGAAGACCCTTGGGGTAGCACCATTGATATCGACAAGGTCGAGCGAGCTTTGACTGAGAATCCAGATGCAAAGGCCATCGCCTTTGTGCACGCCGAAACATCAACAGGAACGCGTTCTGATGTAGAAGTGCTATGTGGTTTGGCTGCTAAGTACGATTGTCTCTCCATTGTCGATGCCGTTACATCATTAGGTGGAATCGAGTTGGAGGTAGATGCGTGGGGTATCGACGCGATCTATTCCGGCACGCAGAAGTGTCTCTCCTGTGTCCCCGGGTTGTCTCCTGTATCTTTCTCCGAGCGAGCGGTTCGGTCAATACGTGAGCGGGAATCGAAAGTCCAGAGCTGGTTCCTCGACCTAAACTTAGTTATGGGGTATTGGGGAAGTGATGCGAAACGCTCCTACCACCATACGGCCCCGGTGAATTCTCTGTATGCCTTACACGAATCCCTGTTGATTCTGCAGGAAGAAGGGTTGCAGAATGCTTGGGATAGGCATGCTCTTAATCACGAAGCGTTAGTTGCTGGTCTGGAAGCTTTGGGTCTTAAATTTGTTGTGGACAAGGAGTACCGTCTTCCTCAGTTAAACGCTGTCTCATTCCCAGCTTCCATAGATGATGCGGCCGTGCGCACGGCGCTATTAAATGACTACAATCTTGAAATTGGCTCTGGCCTCGGCGCGTTGGCGGGGTCAGTGTGGCGCATCGGTCTGATGGGTTTCGCGAGTAACAAAAGCAATGTGTTGCTTTGTATTTCCGCACTCGGCAACGTACTTGCTGCGCAAGGCCTGCAAGCAGATGTTAGCAAGGCAGTAGCTGCGGCGCTAACGGTCTACGCAGCCTAGTCAGTCCAAGGGGCTGTCCGGTAAAGCAACTCGACGGCCTGTCCAGCAATTACAATTTTCATTGAAGTTACGCAACATAGGTTTTCCTACATGCAGGTGAGTGAACCCGAGCTAGAAGACTATCTCGTGCTAATACTACTCTCTGGAATTTGGGGAGCCTCTTTTTTGTTTCTGCGGATTAGCTCTCCCGTGTTTGGCCCCTTCTTTCTCATTGAGATGCGCGTGGCTTCAGCATTGCTAGTGCTATTGCCAGTTTGCATCGCGCTGGGAAAGCAGCATGAGATAGTGTCAAACTGGCGGCCTATTCTACTTCTCAGCTTTTGTAATATGACGGTGCCATTCTGTCTTTTGGCTTACGCTACCCTGAGTATAGGTGCCGGCTTCGCTTCAATTATCAATGCCACCGTTCCTTTTTTTACAGCCATCTTTGCGTTCACTTTGTGGCAGCAACGACTCGCGTTGAAAGCAATAGGAGGTATGTTCATCGGTTTTTTTGGTGTCGTGCTACTAATGCTCGATCAGTCTGGGCCGTTCGGCTCAAACGTAAATATGATGGCGATAGCGGCAGCCATATTAGGGTCGGTATTCTATGGTTTGGCAATAAACCTAATGGCTCAATATCTACGCGGTGTTAGTGGCGTGGCAGTTACGACAGGTAGTTTGATGTTCTCCTCGCTAACTTTACTACCCCTTGCTCTGTGGCAAATGCCCGAGATTATGCCAACGGGCTCGATTTGGTTGAGCGTCTTTTCTCTGGGGATAATTTGTACAGGCTTCGCCTTCGTTCTGTTTTATAGACTCATATCGCGCATAGGGTCCAATCTCGCTGTCACCAATACATTCATGATTCCTCTGTTCAGTCTGTTTTGGGCGAATCTTTTTCTTGCGGAAGAAGTCACATTTTTTATGTTATTTGCCTGTACGCTTGTGCTGACCGGAGTAGGCTTGACCACTGGAAGCCTAGCGAGGTTGGTCAATTTCTGTAGAACTAAGCTGGTTAGATAAAAAGCTATCTGATTCGAAGCAGAACGAATTTCAAAGTCTCGCCTTGTTTGGTAAAAAAAGAGATCGAAAATAAGCTGAATAGTCAATAAATTCAATAAGATGCACAAATTTTGCAGTTTTCCAATTCCTGCTAAAGTACTGAAGGAATTGAGGAGTAAAAATGCAAAGCGAATCATCGATTGTGATGGAGCCTTCTATGGGCATGGGTTCACAATCCCCCACTATAATGAAAATTGACCTTCAGCCTCCACCATTTTCGGATGTGCATGAGGGTCCTGAATACTCCAATACCTCAGTAACTATTGAGCTGAATAATAATACCCGCACTAAGGGCAGACTCACTCAGTTCAACGCGGCTACAGAAACAATCAGCATACTCGAGCCTCGCGCTAGCGATAGTATCGATATTGATATGGCCAACATTAAGTTTCTTCGGCTGGAGAAACCGTATCAATTGATGTTGGAAAGCCAGAATACTAAGAGAAAATTAGAGGTCTGGATGTCGACACGGCTGCGCGTTCCTTCGAGGTGTTTTTTAAAGATAGAACGGAAATCACCGGCAAGACTTACGGTTCGCGCACCGACAAGAACGGGATCCATTTCTATGAGCAGACAAAAGTCGGACGCAAGTGGCGCTACTGTACTCACCTCTTCGTCTCCAAAGCCGCAATAGAAAGTAATACCATTGGTGGTCAGATCGGTGACCTGCTCGTTCAAGAGAAACAAATTTCTCAGGAAGCGCTAAGCACCGCTCTCGAGGAGCAGCAATCAGAACGCTCGCGTACTATTGGCGAATATTTAGTAAGTAATAAGATCGTCGATGCAGATGAATTGGAGGGGGCGCTTTCTCGGCAAAAGTATATGCCGAACCTAAAACTCGGAGAGATTCTGATATCGGAAAATCTGGTAACGGATGCCCAGCTTCAAGACGCATTGAAAGAACAGAAGAAGAGTCGTAAGAGTGCGCTTGGCGAGATTTTGGTCAACGCCGGAGTTATAGCGAAGGACGAGATTCAACAGAGCCTCGCCAAGAAGTTAGGTATTCCCTTTGTAAACCTGCGCGAATTTATTGTGGAGCCGGAAGTTATTCGAGTGCTCACGGCTGCAATCGCATTTAAGCACAAGGTTGTACCACTTTATGTCTACGAGGGAAAAATTGTTGTTGCGATCGAGAACCCGATGGATTGGCAGATTACTGACGCTCTAAGTTTTAATATCAACAAATATGTCGAGCCTGTCATGGCGTCCCCAGAGGACATTAACTGGGCGTTACAGTTCTATTATTCATCCGAGGACATTGAGGCGACGATAGCTGATTTCGATGGCGAGATAGACGCCGACGGTGAAGACGATTCCTACGATTCGACACTCTTCTCTGCAGCAGAAACTGCGCAAGTTACGTACAATGTTGTGGTCCGCATCGTTAATAAGATTATCGAAGATGCGCATCGACAGAAGGTGTCGGACATACATATAGAACCCGGCATGGGAAAGCAGAAAGTTGTCGTGCGCTTCAGGAAAGATGGAGTACTAGCGACTTACTACAAGTTTCCAACAAAATATCGCGCTGTGTTCGTTTCCAGAATCAAGGTAATGGCGCACCTAGATATTTCCAACAAGAACAAGCCTCAGGATGGAAAGATTAATTTCAGACACTTCGCTCCAGTTGATGTAGAGCTACGCGTTGCGACTATTCCCACTGCCGGCGGTATAGAAGACGTTGTTATTCGTCTGCTTAGTGGCGGTAAGTGTATGCCGGTCAACGCCATTGGATTAAGCAGTGATAACCTTGACCGTCTACTAGATGGCATTTCTAGGCCACATGGTTTATTTCTCGTTTGTGGCCCTACCGGTTCTGGTAAGAGTACAACCTTGCATTCCATTTTGAATTATTTGAATGGTAGCGAGCGGAAAATTTGGACAGCGGAAGATCCCGTGGAAATCACTCAGCCGGGGCTACGTCAAGTCGAGGTAAACGATAAGGTTGGGATGACATTCTCTATCGCAATGAGAGCCTTCCTTCGTGCTGACCCAGATATCATCATGGTAGGTGAGATGCGTGACCGTGAAACAGCGTCTACTGCGATCGAAGCATCGCTAACCGGTCACTTGGTGTTATCAACACTGCATACCAATAGCGCAGCAGAAAGTATTGTGCGCTTATTAGATATGGATATGGACCCATTCAACTTCGCCGATGCGATGATCGGTGTACTTTCCCAGCGCCTCACCAGAACCTTGTGCACCTCTTGTAAGAAAGCATACACACCTGAGACGAGAGAGCTCGAATTTCTTGCGGCCGAGTATTGCAGTGAGTCAATGTCGGGCGATTCTCGTTCCGAGCCTAATGATAAAGAGGTTATTGAGCAGATTGAAATCTGGCGCAAGGACTTTGCGCAGAAAGGCCAGTTCACTCTCTATAAGGCGCCGGGGTGTATGGATTGCCTCGATACGGGCTATAGAGGGCGCATGGGTGTTCACGAACTCTTGATGAATAATTCTGAGATCAAGAAGATGGTTTTGCGCCGGGCCCCTGCATCGGAAGTACATATTGCGGCGATAAAGGCTGGCATGCATACCAGAAGACAGGATGGTATCGAGAAGATATTAATGGGCTATACAGACTACACTCAGATTCGAACTTTGTAGTTTTTCGACCGAAATCCTCTGACAAATCTTGAAAAGCTTGATCGTTTCGCAAGGTCAGGCTTTTTAAAACAGTTCTGGACAATGTGCGGGAAGTATAATTGTAAAATAACGAATTTGAAGTGCCTACATTTTCGCCTCAAGGGGATGATTTGATGAGAAGTTCAATTAAGAACATGGAAAAGCAAAAAGGTTTTACGCTTATCGAGATTGCCATTGTGTTGGTAATCATCGGTTTGTTAGTAGGCGGCGTACTGCAGGGTCAGGAGTTGATTGAAAACTCTCGAGTGAAGCAAGCTGTTAAAGACATGAACGGAACAGCTGCAGCAATTTTCGCCTACCAAGATCGATATGGTCGCATGCCCGGTGATGATGGCCCCTCGGCTACTCTAACAGCACGCGGTTCTGGTTGGGCAGCCGTTGATGCAGGTGATGCTGATGGTGTCCTAGAAGTGGCAACTAATGAGGTGTTCACGGGTGCCGGTGAAGCGCAGGAATTTTGGCAGCATCTAAGAGCTGCTGGTTTCATCGCGGGTAATCCCGCAGATGCAGGTCTACTGTCTCTACCTACAAACGCTTGGGGTGGATTCATGGGTGTTACTACAGCCGTTATGGGTGGCAACTTGACTGGTTCTAAAGTGTGCTTGAGTCAGGTTCCTGGTTCTGCTGCGATCTCTATCGACAACGAGCTTGATGACGGCCTAGGTGCAACGGGTCGCCTGCGAGCAACTCTCGGTTCGAGTGGTACAAACGAGGATCCATCCAACACAGTACTTGCAGCTCTTTATTCTGAAGATAACGAATATACGATCTGCTACAGAATCTAACTAGTTAGCTAGGTTAGTACTAGCAACGAATAAAAAACCCGATCGCTTATGGTAGTCGGGTTTTTTTACGCCTCGAGTTTAGTAAGTCGAAATCTACTTCGGTATGCTCGAATCGCTTTGGTCTGTGCTTGCAAAGAAGCTAAAGAAAAGAAGAGGCCAGATGCCGATATGGACCATGACATCGGCAGTATTGAATATGTAGTTCCAGTAGGGGATATGTTGAATGTTGATAAAGTCGATCACGCTACCATACACAAATCGATCCAGGATGTTGCTGGCCCCTCCGCCGACTATGAAGCCGAAGCAAATATACTCATAGCGCTTGATCGACGGACTGATCCAGAGATAGGCGCTTACGCCTATCAGAAGTGCGATGCTAATCGCGGCAAACACCCCGCCCATTCCCTGCAACATGCCAAACACACCGCCATGATTACGGATATGAGTGAAGTGAATCACGCTACTCCACTCTAGCGATGTGTTCTGCGGTATTGCGCTGTTTACCCAGTAGCCGATGATCTGTGACAGGGCCAGAACAGTTAGAACGATACTAACGAACCAGAGCATATTAGTTTGTTTGTTTTCTAACTGCATAGACGCGCTATTTTCTTTGAGGAACAATTATTGTGGAAGTATTTCTAATTCTCGAGCAAGGCAAACAGTTTACGCATTCGTATTGCATTCGCTCCAACGTCGCCGGTGCCCACTCGGGAAACCGACCTGACATCAACTGCAGTATCGGATCCCTGCTGATCGATCTTGATTACAACATCATCTTTAAAGCGGAACCAGAATGTTGTGTCCGTAGCTTCTATTCTGCCAGCGGAAGCGTCTTGTGCAACAAGCTCCCAGCCTAAATCATCGACTGCCGCCAGCGCCTTCTCGAAAATCACATTTACGGGTTCGCTATAGCGTCGTGTAACTAGATCGGGGTAGGCCTCATCTGTTAGCTCGATCAGTCGCTGCGGTGTCATATTGTTGGAGCCACCATAGACCAATGTATTCGGCGCATCGGCACGCAGTGGAGCTACGGCAACAAACTCAGGAGGATTAACTCGATTAGTTGAGATGTCGTGAATCGGCGGGTAGTTCACATCTTCGCCGGGGCGGAAGCTTTCTGGAATAAGATAAGCAACCCAAGCTACCAATGCACCAATTGCTGCGAAGCTCACGAATTTTCCAGCATTCTGAACTTTGAGCAATTGGCTGGCTATGAGCGTGGCAGCGGCTAATAGAAGACAGGTCCAGGCAAGCCATTGACCGTATTGGTTAGCCGCACCGAGAAGCGAAAACCCGCGTCTGAAGTCCCAGAAGCCTAGCCAGATGCCCGCGGCCGAGGCGAGCGTGAGCAGTCCTAAGCCTAGACCTAACACTAGACTGGCGAGTCCGCCGATTTTTAGCCAAAGTCTCGGTTTTGCTTGCTCGGTAGTTTCGGTATTCATGATGGTCCCTTGATAAATGGCTCGTCTGCGTATTGTAAAATATTAGTGGTATTGGTGCCATCGTCTGAGCTGAAAGCTACGATGCTGTGGGCGCAATTGTGCATTCTTGGAGGTGCCCAGAGTTGGTCCATAGTACGGCCTTCAACGTGACAAAGATAAGATTTTATTAGCGCCCCGTGACTCACTATCGCGACTTTCCTACCACTCACAGAATCCGCTCGGTGAGTGATCTCAATTTGCGCCACCGCATCGATTGCCCGCTGCTGTAACTCAAAAAAACTCTCTGCACCACTTAACCGAAACAGATGAGGCTGCTCCCAGAAATGGCGATGAGAATCCGGTTCACTCTGAGCAAGATCTTCATAGAGGAGGCCTTCCCAGGGTCCGAGAAATATTTCGCGTAGCTCATCGAGATAATCGATCTGCGTTGTCGACTCAGGGAATACATGCTCCGCGGTCTGCCGCGTGCGCAGGCTGCTGCTGCAATAAATCTTATCAAACTCTAGGTGCGCAATTCGCTGTCCAAGTTCCTTCGCTTGTTGGATGCCTAAATCTGTTAGATGCGAATCGCTCTGACCCTGAACTCGTCGTTCTTTGTTCCAGTTGGTTTCTCCGTGCCGAATAAGGTGAAGCTCCATTCCTAATTTTCCCTGTCAATAAAGTTGGTTCGGGTTCTCGAGACGGCATCCAACCAGCCGTCATACTGTTTCTCTCTCCAAGCATCATCTTTGCCCGCCTCGAAGCGTTGGTCTAGTTTCCACTTCGCGCTGATTTCATCTAGTGATTCAAAGATGCCAGCCTGTAGGCCGGCGACATAGGCCGCGCCCAGGGCTGTGGTCTCTGTGAGTTCGGGTCTTAGTACTTCTAGATTTAGCAGATCAGACAACTTTTGCATCACGTAGTCATTGTTGGCCATTCCTCCATCGACGCGAAGGCTAGCTACGGTGCCACCATCCGCTTCGATCGCGACTAATAGGTCTTTGCTCTGATAGCAGACACTGAGTAGGGCGGCAGTGACCACTTCTTTTACGCCACTATCGCGAGTGAGGCCGTACAAGGCCCCTCGCGCTTCTGGGTCCCAATAGGGCGCTCCTAGGCCGGTAAAAGCAGGCACCAGATAGACACTTAGGTCTTCGCTGGTTTGCTCCGCCAACGCCTCAGACTCGCTGGCCTGTTCTATGAGTTTTAAGCCGTCTCTGATCCATTGCATCGTAGCACCTGCCATGAAGATGCTGCCTTCGATGGCATAGCTGGTTTCGCCATTGAGGCGAAAGGCAACCGTGCTTAGTAGGCGATTTTCAGATTGGACCACCTGACTGCCCGTATTCAACAAGAGGAAGCAACCGGTGCCATAGGTGCTTTTGGCCATGCCTGCGGAGAAGCAACACTGCCCGAATGCCGCTGCCTGTTGATCGCCAATCATTCCCGTAATGGGAATGGCGCTTCCGAAGAACTCGGCATCACACTCGCCATACTCAGCGGCACAATCCTCAACAGTTGGTAAGAGTGAGGCGGGTATATCGAAAATTTCGAGTAACTCGTCGTCCCACTGCTGAGTATGAATATTAAAAAGCTGTGTTCTGGATGCGTTCGTAGCATCGGTGCGGTGACTACGACCCTTGCTAAGATGCCACAGCAAGAAACAATCGACTGTACCGAAAGCGAGTTCGCCTTTTTCAGCTCGCTCTCTGGCACCCGCAATATTTTCCAGTATCCAGTGAATCTTACTCGCAGAAAAGTAAGCATCAATTAGCAAGCCCGTTTTCTGCTGAATCGTTTCTTCTAAATCTTGAGCCTTTAATTCTTCGCAGTAGTCGCTGGTTCGACGGTCCTGCCAAACGATTGCATTGTAGATCGGCAGGCCGGTCTCTCTGTCCCACACGATGGTTGTCTCGCGTTGATTGGTTATTCCTATGCAACGAATCTGTTCAGCTGTAATTGAGGCTGATTCGAGTGCATTGCGGCAACTAGCGACAGTACTGCGCCAAATTTCCATTGCATCGTGCTCTACCCAGCCGTTGTTAGGGAAGTGCTGCGTGAATTCCTGCTGGCCCACAGATAGTTTATTGCCCAGAGAGTCGAATATCAGGGCGCGACTGCTGGTAGTGCCCTGGTCGATCGCGAGAATGCAATTGTTCATGCTAGTACTCTCTTCAATAATATCGGACTATTCCCTTGTCTTTCAATCTCCTAAACCTTGCAAGAATCTCATTGCATTGCGGAGATTGAATCATGAGAAAAACAGCTCCTCATGTTACACTAACTGTCTATTTCTTGGGCAAGTTCGTCGGCTAAATTAGGCCACTACCAAGCAAGAGGCTCTGAGCCAAAAAATCTATGCATGATCTTCTTATAATCGGTGGCGGCATCAATGGAGCCGGCATCGCTGCCGATGCTGCGGGTCGTGGTTTGGATGTTGTCCTCTGCGAAAAGGCCGACCTTGCCTCGGGAACCTCTTCTTGGAGCACTAAGCTTATCCACGGCGGCTTGCGCTATCTCGAATTCTACGAATTTGGCTTGGTTCGAAAGTCGCTGCAAGAGCGCGAAGTGCTCACCGCAGCGGCCGCACATATCATTAAGCCACTTGCCTTTCACATTCCTCAGTTGCCACACTCTCGAAGCTCATGGCTTATTCGAATCGGGCTATTCTTGTATGACAATTTGGCGCGACGCAAGCGTTTTAAGGGCTCGCGCTCCATCAAGATAGATCCCGAAGGCCCGCTAAATTCGGCAATTACCCGTGGCTTCGAATATTGGGATGCTCAGGTAGATGACTCGCGCCTAGTCGTATTGAATGCACTGCAGGCGAAGCAGCGCGGAGCGCAGATACTCACGCGCACAGAGTGCACGAGCATGACGTCTCTAGAAAATGGCTGGCGCGTTACTCTTCATGATCACGCTAGCAATACTGACACTGAAATCGATTGCAAAGCCATCGTGAATGCGACAGGTCCCTGGGTCGCCGCTCTATCTGAGCAACTCAGTAATGAAGATGCAGAGCATGAAATTCGCCTCGTCAAAGGCAGTCATATCGTAGTGCCACGTATGCACTCTGGCTCACAGGCTTTCATGTTGCAGCATCATGACGGCAGGGTAATTTTTGTAATCCCGTGGCTGCAAGACTACACCTTGATAGGCACGACAGAAGCTGAGCACAAGGGAAGTCTGGAGCGTTTTGAAATCTCTAAAGAAGAGATCAGTTACCTGCTCTCGATAGTGAATCTATACTTCAAGAAATCGATCTTGCATTCGGATGTTGTATACAGCTTCGCAGGAGTGAGACCGCTCATAGACGATGAAGAAGTAAATGCGAGCAAGGTGTCAAGAGACTACAACTTAGAGTTGGAATCTGATCCTCATCCAATACTGTCAGTCTATGGTGGCAAAGTGACTACCTATCGAGTCCTCGCGGAAGATGTGTTGAGTAAGCTAAAGGACGCGTTGCCCACTATGGGTCCGGTGTGGACTAAGGATGCAACACTGCCTGGAGGAGACTTTGATCTCCCGGAGCATCTATTTCAAAAAATGGTCTCGAAGTATGCGTGGCTGGGTCCGGATCTTATCAACCGATGGTTGAACAGCTACGGTACTCTCAGCTTCGATATCTTGGGTGATGCTTCAGCTATGAGCGATCTAGGTGTGAAGTTTGGCCATAACCTCTACCAGAGAGAAGTAGATTACCTCTGCACAGAAGAATGGGCGAAGTCCACAGACGATATTCTCTGGCGACGCAGTAAACTAGGTCTAAAATTTTCACGCGCGGAACGTGATTCACTTGCTAACTACATAGAACAGTCTTTTCCTGCGAACTAGGAAATGGAAACACTGAATGCTTGAGCTGCGAAACATTACACGTCATCAGGGGGAGGAGGTTATCCTTGATGATATTTCTCTGTCGATGCAGCGCGGCGAATTGAATATTCTTCTCGGCCCCACGCTCTGCGGCAAGACTTCCCTGATGCGCATTATGGCCGGCCTCGATAAACCCGATAGAGGTGAGTTGCTCTTCGATGGTGTATCGGTATTGGGCATGGCTGTGCAGAAACGCAACGTAGCAATGGTGTATCAACAATTCATCAACTATCCCTCGCTGACGGTGTTTGAGAATATTGCCTCACCGCTTCGGGTAGCTCGAGTTGAAAAGAGTCAGATAAATAGGCAAGTAGCGGAAGTAGCCGAATTGCTGCAAATGACAGAAATGCTCGATCGTACCCCAGATACTCTTTCCGGAGGGCAGCAACAAAGAGTCGCGTTGGCGCGAGCGCTCGTTAAGAAGGCCGACTTAGTGTTATTGGATGAGCCGCTGGCAAATCTTGATTACAAACTACGCGAAGAACTGCGTGCTGAACTGCCTGCCTTATTCGCGGCCATGGGTGCAGTCTTGGTCTACGCCACCACTGAGCCTACAGAGGCCCTAGTTCTCGGCGGCAATACGGTATGTCTGCACGAGGGTAGGGTCGAGCAGTTCGGTCCAACTTTGGAGCTGTACCGAACGCCCGCCAGCCTGCGCTCGGCCAAGATTTTTTCAGATCCGCCGCTGAATAGCGCAAAGGTGGAATGCATTGCAGGGCAGTTAGCTTTCGCGAATAGTCAGCAAAAGCTCGGAATCAACATCGAGCAGATACCGGACGGGAAATACACTTTGGCGGTGCGGCCGCATCATCTTAGTCGCGAAAGAGAGGGTCTGGATGACTTGGAGGTTAAAGGCAGTGTGTCAGTCACAGAATTGACTGGCTCCGAGACGTTCGTGCATTTTTCTATGGAAGACAACCCCTGGGTCGCGCTGCTCCACGACGTGCAGAATTTTGCAGTAGCGAGTACCGTAGTATTTTATGTGAAACCACAGCATCTATTCTTGTTCGACAGCCACCACGCGCTTGTTGAATGGCCGTCGACAAAAAAAAATTAGACAAAAATGGCATCTATACAACTACAATCATTGGCACATCGTTATCCGTCGGCCCCCGACTACGCGCTCAATAGCATGCAGCAGAGCTGGAGTGATGGCGGTGCCTACGCCTTGCTCGGGCCATCGGGTTGCGGCAAGACGACGCTGCTAAATATCATCTCAGGCTTACTCCGACCGTCCGAGGGAAGAGTGCTCTTCGACGACATCGATGTGACAGACCTGACGACTGAGCAGCGCAATATCGCGCAGGTATTTCAGTTTCCTGTGGTCTACGACACGATGACTGTCGCCGATAATCTGGCATTTCCTTTGCGCAACAGGGGCATAGCCAAAAATGAAATTGAGAAACGAGTAGCGGACGTACTACAGATGCTGGACTTGCAGGAGCGAGCGAATGATCGGGCACGCTCGCTGACCGCCGATGATAAGCAGAAGATTTCTCTAGGCCGAGGGCTGGTTAGAACCGACGTTCAGGCAATTCTCTTCGATGAGCCCTTGACTGTTATCGATCCGCATCTGAAATGGCAATTGCGTACCGAGTTAAAGAAGATTCATCAGCGCTTTCAACATACGATGATCTATGTGACTCATGACCAGACCGAGGCACTCACATTCGCCGATCAGGTGATCGTTATGTACGAGGGGGCGGTCGTGCAGATAGGGACACCTCAGCAACTCTTCGAGACTCCGGAACACACCTTCGTTGGCAAGTTTATTGGCTCGCCAGGTATGAACGTGCTGCCCTGCGAGGTCGATGGAAGCGAGGCGGTATTCGCAGGGAAGAAATTCCCTCTGAACATAGCTGTCGATGACCCTACCGCCCGCTTCGAGTTGGGCATTCGCCCCGAGCATATTAAATTATCTTCAAGCGAAGGATTGCCACTTACGGTTACTGCGCTTGAAGACGTAGGTAGGCACATTATTGTCCGCGGCGAGATAGCGGGCGCTGCGCTGTGTGCTTTAGTTGAGGACGGCGTCGCGATTCCCGAAAACCCCTGCGTTTCCTTTGATTCGGCGCGCATTAATCTCTATGCAGACGACTATAGAGTCGCCAGTGGCAGGGGAGACCAAACAATATGAGTATCCAGAAGGTTCAGAACAACAAAGCCTGGTTTATGGTGCTGCCAGTGCTGATCTTAGTTGCCATCAGCGCGATTATCCCGCTAATGACCGTGGTTAACTACTCCGTGCAGGATACGTTTGGGAACAATGAATTTTTTTGGGTCGGCACAGAATGGTTTCAAGAGATACTCTCCTCGGAGCGATTTCATAACGCACTACTAAGAACGTTATTGTTTTCAGGTCTAATCCTCGCCATTGAAATCCCTTTGGGCATATTGATAGCGCTGGCGATGCCGAAACGAGGTTGGGGCGTGTCCGTATGTCTCGTGCTAATGGCTCTGCCGCTATTGATCCCCTGGAATGTGGTCGGTACCATATGGCAAGTGTTTGGAAGAGTAGATATCGGTCTGTTGGGTCATGGACTCGCCAGTCTTGGCATCGATTATAATTACACGCAAAATAATTTGGACGCTTGGCTGACGCTGATACTCATGGATGTCTGGCACTGGACCTCTTTGGTCGTGCTGCTGTGCTATTCAGGACTAGTATCGATACCTGAAGTTTACTACCAGGCAGCGCGTATCGATGGTGCCTCACGCTGGGCGGTATTTCGCTTCATACAGCTGCCTAAGATAAAGCGTGTGTTGCTGATCGCCGTTCTGCTGCGCTTCATGGATTCTTTTATGATCTACACCGAGCCGTTTGTGGTGACAGGTGGAGGGCCGGGTAATATCACAACCTTCCTCTCTATCGACCTCGTGCAAATGGCAGTGGGTCAATTCGATCTTGGTCCTGCTGCGGCCATGTCGCTTATCTATTTCCTCATCATCCTTTTGGTTTGCTGGATTTTCTACACGGTGATGACGAGCTACGATAACGATGAGCAGACCAATGGGCCAGGGCCACAGTAATGGCGATCTCGGCGAATAGCATGCTCAAGGTTAAGCGTACTGGCATCACCGCCTACATAATCTTCTTGATGCTGCCTCTGTATTGGCTGCTGAACATGAGCTTCAAGACCAATCAGGAGATCCTATCCACGTTTACGCTGTGGCCGCAGGACTTCACGCTGGACAACTACATCACTATCTTTACCGATCCGTCTTGGTACAACGGTTACATCAATTCGCTTACCTACGTAGTGATGAACATGGTTATCGCCATCAGCGTCGCACTGCCAGCTGCTTATGCCTTCTCTCGCTATAAATTCTTGGGAGACAAGCATCTCTTCTTCTGGCTGCTTACCAATCGCATGGCACCTCCTGCAGTCTTCGTCTTGCCATTCTTTCAGTTGTATTCGGCCTTTGGTTTAATCGATACGCATATCGCCGTGGCGCTCGCTCACTGCCTGTTCAATGTGCCGTTAGCAGTATGGATACTTGAGGGATTCATGTCCGGCGTGCCGAAAGAGATAGACGAGACGGCCTACATCGATGGCTATTCGTTCCCGCGGTTCTTCGTCAAAATATTTACTCCACTTATCGGCTCGGGAATCGGTGTCGCCGCTTTTTTCTGTTTCATGTTTTCTTGGGTTGAGCTTCTCATTGCTCGCACTCTGACAGTCACCGACGCGAAGCCTATCAGTGCTGTTATGACGCGCACCGTTTCTGCCTCCGGTCTTGACTGGGGGGTGCTCGCTGCAGCGGGTATTCTTACAATTATTCCCGGTGCGCTGGTGATTTACTTCGTGAGAAATCACATAGCTAAGGGTTTTGCTTTGGGCCGGGTGTAGCCTTAACTCGGTTAACCTGCTGCGCACCTCAAAGTTGCTAGTCCTTAAGCCTCTCAATGACTAATGCGATCCGGCGAATATTGGTATAGTCTTGGCCTAATCACGCATAACAATAATTTCTACCCCAGCACTGTGGAGCCCGAATTTTTATGAAGCCAATTCGCTTATATTCCCTAGTCCTATTCATCGCTGTAAGTTTCCTAAGTGTCGAGATAACGGCGCAGGCACTTTTCTATCCTGCTGCGCGTAGCGGTGGAAACTACATGCACAATTTCTACTTTCCCCCTTCGCCGAGTGCAACACCGTGGGCCCCGGACTGGTCACCCGATGGTGAGTGGATAGCGGTAGCGATGCAGGGAAGTATCTGGAAAGTTGACCCGGATACGGGTGGAGCTTATGAGCTCACTTACAACGATGCGTATCACTCCTCGCCGGATTGGTCCCCCGACGGGAAATGGATAATATATACAGCTGACTATGAGCACCAACGCATTCAGCTTGAAATTTTGAATACTGAGACTGGTGAGTCTCACAGGCTAACCGACGACCAGGCTATCTATACAGACCCGGTTTTTTCACCCGACGGTAGTAAGGTAGCCTATGTCTCTACCAACCCCAGTGGCTACTTCAATGTTTACGTTAGGTTAATTTCGGACGGCGAATGGGCAGGCGAGCCTATAGCCGTTAGCCGTGACAATGAATACGGCAGTAACAGACTCTATTTCGGTAGCGGTGACATGCATATCACGCCGGCATGGTTACCCGATGGCAATGAGCTACTGATCGTATCGAATAGAAATGTGCCGCTAGGCTCGGGCAATGTGCTGCGTGTACCGGCGGTAGCAGATGGAATCCTGCAGGCCACTACGGTTCTCGCCGAGCAGACTTTGTATCGTACGCGGCCGGATGTGTCGATCGATGGACGCCGCTTCGTTTATACCTCTACTAGCGGCTCTGCCGATCAATTCAATAATCTTTATGTGCAGCCAACTCAAGGCGGCGAGCCGTACAAGATGACATTCTTCCAGCACGATGCTTTTCATCCGCGTTGGTCGCCAGATGGTGAATGGATAGCCTTTATATCTAATGAGGGAGGGCTCCCGCAGTTACAACTACTAGAGACGTATGGTGGAAAACTAATTCGTGTGGCAATGAGTGAATTTCATTTCAAGCGTCCTATGGGCTATTTGAAAGTGCGAGTTGTAGATGGCAGCGGCGACGCCACGCATAATCGAGTTCATCTAGAAGCGTCCGATGGAAAATTCTACACACCTAACGATGCGTATGCGCGAGCAGGTACTCGAGGTGATCAGATATTTCACAACGCCGGCGAGTTTGAGCTAACTCTTCCCGTCGGTGAAGCTTCGCTAAATTTTGTAAAAGGGTTCGAGTATTTTCCACAAAGTATTCAGGTGGAAGTGGCAGAGGGAGAAGTCGCTCAGTTGACTGTTGAGTTGGAGCAGATGACCGACATGGGAGCGAAAGGTTGGTATAGCGCCTCAACTCATGTGCATGCGAACTACGGTGGCAATCTACACAACACCTTAGAAAACTTAATGATGATGTCGCGCTCTGAGGATCAGGACTTGGTGCTCGAGCAAGTGGCGAATAAAGACAATCGCATTCTGGACTATCAATTCTTCGTGCCCGGCGGTGGGCAGCACCCTATTTCAGAGAAAGATCAGATTGTTGTAGTGGGTCAGGAGTATAGGCCGCCATTCTACGGCCACGTGTTCATGTTTGGCATGCGCGAGCATCTAATCTCGCCGTTTGTTACCGGCTATGAGGGCACTGCTGTTGAGAGCTTATACCCGAGTAACACCGACATGTTCCGCAAGGCGAAGGCGCAGGGCGCTATAACGGGTTATGTGCATCCCTACCTGGGAGAGGAAGATCCGCTGGAAGGTAATCTAGGTGGTGGCAAGGGATTTATGGTGGATGCGGCCCTGGGCACTGCCGATGCATTGGAGTGGTCGGACTCTGCGACATCGGGCTTCTACCCGCTGTACGCAGTCTGGAACAACGGTCTGCGAGTAACGGCAACAGGTGGAGAGGACTCGATATCCTCACTGCATCGCAGCAAGCTGATTGGCTCGTATCGCACCTATGTCTATACCGGAAACCTCGGCCTGGATATGGATGCTTGGTTTAATGGTTTGAAGCGTGGCCGTGCGTTTGTTAGCTCTGGCCCTCTGCTGGAGATGCAAGTAGGTAACTCATTACCAGGCGATACAGTTCAGCTACCCCCTAGCGGCGGTGAGGTAACAATCTCTGGGCGCCTGCGTTCTATTACTGAGCTTGAAGAGGTGGCACTCGTCTGTAATGGCGAGCTCGTTGAGACTTTTCCACTACGCAGAAATAGAAATAGTTTGGATATTTCATTCGAACATTCAATTCAGCGCAGCGGCTGGTGTCACCTGCGCACGGAAGGGGAAAGAGATCAGCGTTTTCCTTTCGATGTTGGTTATGTGCAGGCATTCACTAATCCAATATGGTTTCAGGTAGGCGATCAGCCGATTCGAAACCCGCAATCGGTTGACTATGCGATCCGCTGGATCGATAAACTGCAAGCACTCGCCGATGCATGGCCAGGCTGGCGTTCCGAGACTGAGAAGGCTCACGTCTTCGCGCAGTTTGAGGAGGCGCGTCAGGTCTATAGAAGCAAGCTCAATTAGCGACTGATCCGCCGGGCTCAGAGGCTTGGGCGGCATATAAACAATTGGGGTAAGAGTAAAATTTTGTTAAGCTCAGACCTCTCGAAATATTCATAAAAACACAGTTATTGAAGGTATCAATGGACCTAAGTTGGATGGCTTGGACACAACCCACAGCGATATTCTTCGCGGTGATCGCCTCGCTGCTTCTCACTATGTCGATCTGGGAATATTTTAGCCCCGGTGGTGGTCCGCGCCTCGGTATTCTGCGTTTCGAAACCACCCGCGGAGATAGACTATTCGTCTCTCTGCTTGGTAGTGCGTTTATCTGCATGGCTTGGTTGACCCTAGTGGGTCTGAACCTGTGGTGGGGTCTTGCTGCATGTGTGGTCTACGCCTTGTTGGTTTTTCGCTTCGTTTAGAGAAGAAAATTTTGTTGTGCGCCGCGCAGTGAGTCGTGGTTGAAATTAATTAGAAGGGGTTTTGCATGATCGCTCGTCAACTTAGGTTTTCAAAAATAGGGTTCCCAAAAACGTTGCTCAGCTGTGCGGTATTTCTATCAACGATAGCGACAAGCTTTGCTGATGTTGAAGATGCACAGCGGTGGCTTCCAGAGTTTCAGCCCTCTACGCTCAATAACGAACAACAGCTTGCAGAGATGCAGTGGTTTATCGACGCGGCACGACCTTTCGTGGGCATGGAAATCAAAGTGGTTTCAGAGACTATTACAACCCACGAGTATGAGGCGCAGGTTTTAGCGAAGGCGTTTACAGAGATCACTGGTATTCAGGTAACTCACGACCTGATAGGCGAGGGCGACGTAGTAGAAAAGCTGCAGACGCAGATGCAATCGGGTGAAAACATCTACGATGCCTACGTGAATGACTCCGACTTGATAGGCACACACTTTCGTTACCAGCAGGTACGTAACCTGAGCGACTGGATGGCGAGCGAGGCAAGCGATGTCACGTCGCCCACATTAGATTTAGAAGATTTTATCGGCATCTCCTTTACCACCGGCCCAGATGGAAAAATCTATCAATTGCCGGATCAGCAATTCGCCAATCTCTACTGGTTTCGGTATGACTGGTTCACTGATCCCGACCTGAAGCAGCAGTTCAGTGACAAGTACGGCTATGAGCTGGGCGTGCCAGTGAACTGGTCTGCTTATGAGGACATCGCAGAATTCTTTAGTAACGATGTCGGCGAGATCGATGGGCAGACAGTTTATGGGCACATGGACTACGGCAAGAAGGATCCGTCGCTAGGCTGGCGCTTCACCGATGCATGGCTGTCGATGGCGGGTGCCGGAGACAAGGGTATTCCTAACGGTCTGCCTGTGGATGAATGGGGTCTTAGAGTTGACGGCTGTCGTCCCGTGGGTTCGACTGTTGAGCGCGGCGGCGCAACTGATGGTCCAGCTGCAGTATATTCCGTTACTAAATACGTAGATTGGCTGCAGCGCTACGCACCTCCCGAGGCCGCGGGCATGGTATTCAGCGAGGCGGGCCCAGTTCCTGCGCAGGGCAATATCGCACAGCAAATTTTTTGGTATACAACGTTTACCGCCGACATGGTTCTGCCGGGTCTGCCGGTAATGAATGACGATGGCACGCCGAAGTGGCGTATGGCGCCTTCGCCCCATGGAGCGTACTGGGAAGAAGGACAGAAGCTGGGATATCAAGATACTGGTGCCTGGACATTGATGAAGTCGACGCCGGTGGACAGAGCGAAGGCGGCATGGCTGTATGCCCAGTTCGTTACCTCGAAGACAGTTTCTCTAAAGAAGAGCCATGTAGGGCTCACCATTATTCGCGATTCGGATATCCGTCATGAGAGCTTCAGTGAGCGCTCGGTAGAGCTCGGTGGATTGGTAGAGTTTTATCGCTCTCCTGCCCGTGTGCAGTGGACACCTACCGGCACGAATGTGCCGGACTATCCGCGACTAGCGCAGCTTTGGTGGCAGAACATAGGTGATGCCTCCTCTGGTGCCAAGACGCCGCAAGAAGCGCTGACGGCTCTCGCGGTGGCCCAAGAACGCCTGATGCAGAGGTTGGAGCGAGCTGATGTATTGGGTGAGTGTGGGCCGCGACTGAACGAGCCACAGAGCCGAGAGTATTGGCTGAGCCAGCCCGGCGCGCCTAAGCCAAAGTTAGCTAACGAGAAGCCGCAAGGCATCACCATTGACTATGATGAACTAGTTAGTTCTTGGCAATAAGCTTTTCTTTGCAATGTAAGTAGTCGGAGCATGCTATGAACCGAAAAATTTGGAACGTTACTGGGTTTGCAACTGCGTTGCTTCTAGTTACTAGCCAGTCAGTTGCACAAGTGCCGAATGCTACAATTACCGGCCCGATCCTAGCGGACAAAGCAGGCAGCGGAACTCTTAATACTATCTACAGTGCGAGCGCAATTGAGCTAGAAGCTGCTGGCTATGTAGAGGAAGAGTATTTCATCCAGGGCAGGGCGAATCGCTACAGTGATTCGGGGTTAGAGAATGCCTCAATTGTCGATAGCGACCATCGGTACAAGACGCGTCTCATAGTGCGCCGGCCCGAAGCCTCTGCATTCAACGGCATCGTCATCGTCGAATGGATCAACGTAACCGGTGGTCCGGACAAAGATATCGATTGGTGGCAGTCAGGTAGTCATTTCATTCGTAATGGCTATGCCTATGTTGTAGTTTCGGCTCAACAGATGGGTATCGATACTATGAAGCAGTGGAGCGACGCTCGCTACGGCTCACTAGATGTAACTCACGATGGCATGGCGACCAGCGACGAGCTTTCTTACGATATATTTTCCGCTGTTGGAAAAGCTATACATAGAGTCGGCGAGTCTTCAGCTAACGGCGAAGTGGATATTTTGAATGGCCTCAAGGCTGAGCAGATAATCGCCACCGGCCATTCACAGTCGGCCAGTCGCCTCGCAACCTACCTCAATAACGTACATCCACTCGAGCCAGTCTACGACGGCGTGATGGTGCATGGTGGCGGCGGTCGGATTAGAGACGATCAGAGTGTAAAGATTTTCAAGATCATGGCAGAGACAGACATGCCACGCCGCGCGGCGACACCGCAGCCGGATACAGACACGTTTCGTCATTGGGAAGTGGCGGGTAGTTCTCACGTAGACATACCCTTCGAGATCGAATACGGCAAAGTTAGAAACTTGCGTGAGAATCTGTCACTAGAGAACGTGCAGCCACGAGATCAGGGCTGCGACTTGCCAACCTATAGCCGCGTACCCTTCCGTGACGTCATGAATGCCGCTTTCGAGCATTTGGTTGTATGGATACGCGATGACATAGCGCCACCCACAGCCGAGCCGCTGCAACTCAGACGTATGATGCCCCAGGTAGAATTCGCCCGCGATGAATACGGCAACGTGCTAGGTGGTATTCGTCTCGCGGAGCACGTTGTCGCTACGGCGAAGAATACGGGCATGAATAATGGCAGCAATCGCTTCTGTTTTCTCTATGGCTCGCATCAGCCCTTCGATCAAGCAACGCTAGATGCGCTCTACCCTAATCACAACTCCTACGTGGATGCCGTCAGGGAAGTAGCTCTGCAGAATGTTGCGGATGGTTATATCTTGCCACTAGCGGCACAGCAGACGATTCGTGAAGCGCAGGATTCAGACATAGGCCGCTAGTCACATAGGATTGTAGAGCTATTTGCATAGCACGATGTGCCTAACTATGAATGTGCTCTGAGGTCAGTGATTCACCCAGGGGGTCGAATATTCCCTGATCAAGTAAGGTGATAATTCGGTTAATAGGAGGCGTGGACATAAATTGGGATGGCGTTTATCGTTCTTATTCTCAAGTGTCAGCCTAATCACAATATTTCCCTATTCGAGAATTGATGGTGAACCATGAAATACCCTAATCTTTTCGAGCCGTTGGATCTCGGGCTTACCCAGATACGCAACCGAGCCATCATGGGCTCGATGCATACCGGTCTAGAGGAAACTGAAAACGGTTTCGAACGTATGGCAGCGTATTATTCTGAGCGTGCAGCGGGCGGGGTTGGGATGATTATTACCGGTGGTATTGCACCGAATGAAGAGTCCGGAAGTGAGAATCATGCCAAACTGTCAACTGAAGTAGAAGCTGATCAGCATAAAATTGTCACCGACGCCGTGCATCAAACAGCACCCGATGTAAAAATCTGCTTACAAATCCTTCATGCTGGGCCATTGGCCAGAACTACAGCGTCGGTAGCACCGTCTGCTATAAAATCACCTATTTCAAAATTCATTCCCAACGAGCTAGATACAGCAGGCGTTGAAAAGCAGATCAATGACCATGTGAATTGTGCTGTGTTAGCGAAAAAGGCAGGGTATGACGGCGTTGAGATTATCGGCTCAGCGGGATACCTGGTCTCCAGCTTTCTGGTACAGAAAACCAATCAGCGTAAAGACGAATACGGTGGTAGTGACCTTTCCCCTAAGTTAGTACCACTCGCAGGATGAGAAATTCATTCTAAGCTGCCCTCTCAGCAA
>JAQCKF010000026.1 GCA_027592275.1 Pseudomonadota bacterium | reverse complement strand
TAATTTTTCGATCAACTTAACCATCAAGGCTTCCTGCTCAGTAATCTATATCGACTATTCGTTCTCAATTGCAGTTACAGAAAAAAGTAGCGGAATACAACGCGCCCCGATGATTTCCATGGAGTAGGTTCAGGCTCAGTCCTGCCTGCCGGCGAATGGACCAGTGCTCACCTTGCCCTGGGTATTCTGCAATTCCCCCAATTCGACGGCCGCACCGCGAGCGATAGCAGCAGTCTCGCTGCCCGCTTGAAAGCAGGTAAAATCCGGTCGATCACGCCAGGCCAGCGAACCACACAAACGCACGCCAGCATCCAGCGCCGCATCGTGAACGATATTCACTATCCGCTCGTAGTCAGCTTGTCCTTGCCGATAGCCAGAGAAATTTCCCAAGTCACCACTCGCTGCAAAAATAGCCGATACACCCGGAACCTTGGCAATTTCCGCCGCATTCTTAACCCCCTCCAGGGTCTCGATCATCAACACCAACACCAAATTGGTGTTAATCGTAGCGCGGTAGCCACCGGGCACTGTACCCCACATTTCGGCACCGAACGCCTGTCCCCCGCCATTGCTGCGGCGGCCGAGCGGGGGGAAATAGGCCCAGTTAACCACCTCTTGGGCCTCCTCAACTGTATCTATGGTCGGCACTACCAGTACCAGCGCACCGGCATCCAATGCGTGCTGAATCTCACGCTCATCCGTATAGGCAACCCGCACGCCAGGGACGGCATTGGCATGGGGACAAGTGCGCCACATCCTTGCCACCGACTCCCAGTCGCGCTGGTCGTGCTGCATTTCTGTCCAGACGAAATCGTAGCCGGCATTAGCCATTGCGCAATAGGTACTGGCATCAGTAGCGGCAAATATAGTACCGCCTGTCACTTTCCCGCCTGCAAGCATCTTCGCCTTGACCGGATTCCATATACTGGCACCAGCGGAGGTATCAAACGCGTCTCCATAAACCCACTGAGCGGGATCAAACGGTCCAGTATTGACGGCACCGGCTGGTGCAATCTCACGCGCTCCGCTATTAACACCTGCTGGCGCAGCCAACGGAAAGGTTTGAGCACCCGGCCTTGGAATATTGGCGTAGGGATCGGCTGTCGAAGTCGCGGTTTGTTGTGCCGTTGCTGTAAACGAAACCACTGCCAGTGATCCCGATAAGGCTATGCTTGCGAGAGTAGGATTCATGCGCGTAATTCCTTCGGAGAAAGTAGAGAAGGTATCCCTGTCTGGCAGTCGAGTCCAGCACCATAAGAACCAGAGGAGCACTCACAGGCTGCTAACAGAGGATCGCATCTGTGCTTTATTCGTGAACCCGGTATGAACTTTCCACTAGGTATCGACAAGTTAACTGTCTAAATCCAAGAAAATCTCCGTAGAACCATTTCTATATCGCGGCTGCCTTTTCCCAAGACGAAAAAGCACGCAGTCTGAAATATCGATAGTTTTCCGCTGATACTAAATGTCTGCCCAGGTTAAATAAGTTATAGACAGCTGCATGTGCACTCAAAAATCGCTGCGCCTGATGCATCGATTTGAATTTACGCATGCCCCGCTCCCTCACTCGCGTAGGTTCGTGCGATAGTTCACATCGATTGTTGGCATATTGGGATGTGTCGTGGATCGCCTCTGGTATCAATTCCCTGTGAGCCACATTATAGCTTCGCAATTTGTCCGTGACAATCTTACGTGGTTCGCCGTGGTTTTTACGTAATAACCGCCTAAAGAAGCGCTTTGCAGCCTTTCCATCTCGTCGTTTCTGCAAGAATACATCAACAACCTCACCATCCTGATCCACAGCACGCCACAAATAGTGCTGCTTCCCCTGGATCTTAACGAACACCTCATCAATGAAGAAAGTATCGCCATAGCCTTGGTGCTTTCTTCTCAAACGTTGGGCATATTTTGCCCCGAATTTATTGCACCACAAGCGAATGGCCTCGTAGCTAACCTCAATACCGCGTTGTGACATCAAGTCTTCGATATCACGATGACTGAGATTAAATCGATGGTAGAGCCAAACGGCGTATTGGATGATTTCAGGTGGGAAGCGGTGGCGCTTATACATCACTGTGGTAGATGTCATGGGCAAATTATCACTTAGGCCGAGTTAACTTGTCGATACCATTTAGACCCAATTCCGTAACGATTTACGTAACCGCGGGTCTGTTATAATACAAAATTGTATTTATAACAAAGGTTTATGGGGTATATATGGTGCCCCGGAGAGGATTTGAACCTCTGACCTGCCCCTTAGGAGGGGGCCGCGCTATCCAGCTGTGCCACCGGGGCTTGTGGGGGCGCAGTATAGCATCGCTGTTACCTGTTTTTGTATCCTCTCTGAGCGAACACATCTTTATGCGACTTGGGCTAGAATGGGACGCCCTAAAACTGGTAGTTCGTCTGTGGAAGTGTTGGAAATGAAAATTGTTTGGTCGTGTAGGCAGTTCGATGAATTGGACACCCAGGACTTGTATGGCCTGCTGCAGCTGCGTGCTGAGATATTTATCGTGGAGCAGGACTGCGCGTATCAAGACGTAGACGGCTTCGATCATGAAGCACTGCATGTGATGGGCCTTCTATCGGCGAGTGATGAATCTTCACTAGTTAGCTATGCCAGACTACTTCCGCCTGGAGCAAAATATGAAGGCGCCTCAATTGGCAGGGTTGTCACCAAGAAGTCGGCTCGAGGTAGCGGTATCGGCAAGGCACTCATGTTGAACTCACTGGCCTTCTGCAAGGAGCATTGGCCTGGCGAGGTAATAACTATTTCTGCGCAGCTATATCTACAGCAGTTTTATATTGAGCTTGGATTTGAGACTGAATCAGAGCCTTACGATGAAGATGGTATTCCTCATATCCGCATGCAGCTTAATCCTTAACTAACTGTTCGACTTCTTCGAATGTGTTTAGCGCTTGCGCATCCGTTGCCGGCTTTAACAGTGTGATAATTACGATAACCACCGATGCCAAAGCGAAGCCAGGTACTATTTCGTATAGATCGAAGATCCCGCCACTTAGATTAGACCAAACGACGACTGTTACGGCGCCGACGATCATGCCGGCAATCGCCGATGTGGCAGTCATCGATCGCCAGAACAATGAGAATACAATCACTGGACCAAACGCGGCGCCGAAGCCTGCCCAAGCGTAGCTTACGAGATCTAGCACCCTACTCTCTCTATCGCTTGCAATAACCATGGCCAGCAGCGCAATGGCGACCACTGCGCCTCTACTCACCATTAACAATTCCTTTTCTGACGCTTGCGGCCTAACGAACACGCGATAGAAATCTTCACTAATTACAGAAGACGAAACCAATAGCTGTGAGTCTACTGTGGACATGATCGCCGACAATATTGCGGCTGTTATGATTCCGGCGACCCAAGGGTTAAATAGCTGCTGGCTAAGCGCTATAAAAACTGTCTCTGGGTTTTCCAGTGGATTGTCTGCGAAAAAAGCGATGCCGGCCAAGCCCGTGGCTACCGAGCCGAATAGCACCAGTACCATCCAGGTCATGGCGATGCGTCTTGCTGCGACTAGCTTCTGGGGGTTCTCGACGGCCATGAATCTCGCCAGGATGTGCGGCTGGCCTGCATAGCCCAAGCCCCATGCTATTAGAGATAGAAATCCAATGAGTGTCATGTTGCTGAACAACTCAGTGCTTTGCGGGTTCACGGCCTGCATCTGCTGCCACACAACGTCCGTTCCACCACTACTAATTATCACCACTGTCGGTGCGACGAGTAGCGCCAAGAACATGAGAACCGCTTGCACAGCATCAGTCCAAGCAACCGCGAGAAATCCGCCAATGAACGTGTAGCCAACTATTATCAACCCGCCGGAGATTAACGCGGTGGAATATTGCATACCGAAACTGTTCTCGAACAGTATTGCCCCGCCTACTAACCCCGACGCCGTATAGAAGGTAAAGAACAGCAGAATTACGAAGGCCGACACGAGGCGCAAAACTCTAGTCGTATCGTTGAAGCGGTTCTCGAAGTAATCCGGCAGGGTGAGCGAGTTGTTGGCATGCTGGCTGTAGATTCGAAGTCGCTTGGATACGAACAACCAGTTGCAATAGGCCCCCAACACTAGACCTATGCCAATCCAAATCTCACTGAGCCCCGATAGATAAATAGCGCCAGGTAGCCCCAACAGGAGCCATCCACTCATGTCCGAGGCACCGACACTGAGCGCGGTAACAACCGCACCGAGCTTACGACCGCCTAGAATGTAATCGTCCAGGCTATGTGTACGCCTATAGGCCTTAATGCCTAGGAACAATATCAGAATCAGGTAAGCAACAAAGGTTACCAGCAGCGGTGCGTCGAAACTCATATGCGCCTTGCCCGGAGTGTCCGGTAGGCATGCCAAGCATGCGATAGATGATGAGAGGGAGAAGCTGGCTCATGCTACCCAATGGCGAGGTCAATGTGAATAGTCGTTACGCTGCTCAGGATCTTCGGAGAGATACTCGACAAACTCCCAATCTACGCCATTGTCATCGCAGTAATAGACTCGACGCCGGTGTGGATGCTCATCGAGCGCACTGGCGTCACACGGCTCGATGCCCGCCGCCCCGAGGGCTATATTCCGGTACCGCCAGTTTTAAAAAGCGCTGCGTAGCCTCAATCGAAGCCACACTTAGGTGGATATGCTCAAGTATTTGCATTACTAAGTCCTTTAGTTTTATTTTGCTAGTCCTATTAGTAAATAAAAAACTTTACTAATTATGAAAAAATAACCAATTCTTTAAACAAAGTAAATACTTTATTTAAAGTGCCGATTAAGGAGATAATCCGTACCAAGTTAATGTGGGTCAACGTTATGGAACTGCCAAAAAGCCAAGATCGAATTACGCACTGCCTAAAAACGCGAGGGCCTCAATCGGTTAAAATCCTTTCAAAACAATTAGATATGACAACTATGGGGGCTCGCCAGCACCTCACTGACTTAGAGTCTAAAGGATTGGTAGAACAAACTCAGGAGGAGCGCCAGACGCGCGGACGTCCCGTGCATATGTGGAAATTGAGCAAGGACGGACATGCAAGGTTCCCAGACAGCCACTCGCAAACAACAATCGAACTGATTGATGTCATCCGCTCCTCACTTGGCGAGGAAAGCCTTAACCAACTGATCGATGAGCGCAGCGAAAAAATCGAAGCCACCTATCGCGCCCAATTAGATGCCACCGCCCCCGAACTACAACCACAGATAGAACGACTCGCTCAGCTGCGTAGCGAAGAAGGCTATATGGCCGAAGTACGCCTGTTGCCCGATGGCTGGATGCTTATAGAGAATCATTGTCCAATCTGTAGTGCGGCAACCAGCTGTCAGCAATTCTGCAAGTCTGAACTGGAAATTTTTCAGCGCCTTTTCGAAAATAAGGCAACGGTTACGCGCACTGATCATCTTCTTGCCGGCGCGAGGCGTTGCGCCTACAAAATCACGGCACACAGAGCCTAAACACGAAAATTTCGCCGCGAATCCTGCTATAGTGAGGCGCTTGATCAGGCTAAGCAGCACTAGCTACGTACGACTCGGTAATTTATGAAATCTCTAGCAGTAAAAATACCCCTAGCAGTCGCTGTGCTGATTCTTCTGGCGCTTACTCTTATGCCAAAGGTTATTGGCGCAGGCATAGAGCGCGCGACTATCGACAATCTGCTCGCGCTCATCCCACCAGAGGCCGAGAGTCAATTTGAGATTCGTCGCAACGAGTTTAGCGACGGCTGGTTTAGCAGCTCAACAACCATAGAGTTTATCTATACATCTATTGGTACCGACGCGATCGCACTAACTATGGATTTCGATATCGATCACGGCCCGCTTCTGCAGACCGAAGAGGGACTTCGCATCGGCCTGGCGTATGCAGTTATCCAGCCGAGTATTCGCAATAACTTGTTCGACATCGCAATTGCCGAACTCTCCTTCCCCCTGCCGGACATCAAACTCAATCTATTGGCGCGCTTCGATCAATCGATGCGGGTGGATATGAATATCAGCGCACTGAACTTTAGCGATGCGACCGGAGAATTCAACTTTAGTGGCTTAGACGCGAATGTGGACGTAGCTTCAGATCAGTCAGCTTACTTCTCAATGCAGATGGGCGAGTTCTCAGCTACCGAGAATGCAGCAAATTCCAATGTTCTAATTTCTGGAATGACCTTAACGAGTTCTACGGCCCAGATGAATGACATACTCGCCGAGAGTCGCGCCACTCTTGCTATCCCTGTAGTCAGCAGCACTCTGCCCCTGCCATTTTCAATGTCAGACATAGGCATGGACTACGGCCTACAGGCCTCGAGCACTGAGGATAATTTCAGTGAGCTCTACCAGAGGATTCGTGTCGCGAGTATCGAGAGCGAAATCCCAGTCAGCTCGTTCAGTTGGCTTACTGAAATCAAACAAGTTAACAATGAACTGATACGCGACTATTCCAGACTACTTAGCGAGCTGCAGAACGAAATCAATGCCGGCGCCGAAACGGTGTCAGCAGACTTCACCGAACTTGGGCAGGAATTGTATCTACTCGTCTTACAGAATCCGCTAGAGTTCAATAACAAAATAGAAGCAAACTCCTACGACGGAGATCATACTGCTGAACTACGCGCTCGATGGACGGGCCTCAGCGCGTTAAACACCGCCGCCGAATTAGATATCAACGCCGCCATCGCTGCATTGAATATGACACTCGAGGTATCTCTAGACCTGGAATCTATTCTGCGCAGCCCACTAGCCGGAGTAGTCGATCCCTATGTACAGCAGGGTTATCTTACTATTGCGAACAGCAGAGTTTTGATAGAAGCCAGTCTGCAAGATAGCGTTCTGCGGGTAAATGGAGACGAACTCCCACTGGATCAATTTTTCTAGATACAACGAGACAAGTTGCTAATTTTCAATTTGCCCTTAATTCGCCATTACATAAAACGAGCTCCAGACAAGCATGCCGCAAAAATCAGACAAGAAATCCTCAGCCACCGATTCAGGACATTCCCCGCGAAAACTTTTCTCTTATCCGAAATACTGGGCGGAGTGCTTCGACACAGCACCCTATCTACCCATGTCACGCGATGAGATGGATCAATTGGGCTGGGATAGCTGCGACATAATCATCGTCACAGGAGATGCCTATGTCGATCACCCAAGCTTCGGCATGGCCGTCATAGGAAGATTGTTAGAGGCGCAGGGGTTTAGGGTTGGGATTATTTCGCAACCTTCTTGGGATAGCGCCGACCCCTTCAAGATACTCGGCAAGCCGAATCTTTTCTTCGGTATTACTGCTGGCAACATGGATTCATTGATCAATCGCTATACTGCTGACCTGCGCATGCGCAGTGATGATGCCTACACACCGAATGGCGAAGCAGGCAGGCGTCCGGATCGATCGGTTATTGTCTACAGCCAGCGCTGTCGCGAAGCCTACTACGACACCCCTATCGTCATCGGCGGCATCGAAGCCAGTCTGCGACGCATCGCGCAATACGATTACTGGAGCGACAGCGTAAGACGCTCTGTTTTAATCGACTCGAATGCGAACATATTGTTGTTTGGAAACGCGGAACGAGCCCTAGTAGAAGTTGCTCATCAATTTGCTGCTGGCAAGACAGTCGCGGACATGAAATTTTTGCGCGGAACTGCGCGCGTAGCCGCAGAAGTTCCCCAGGGTTGGACCGAGATCGATTCAACTCGCATTGATTGGCCCTCGAAGATCGAGCAACTGCCGAACCCCTATGAATACAATAAGAATGATGGGGAAAACTCCGAAACACAGAGTGGCGAAGCAAAGAGTTCCGAGACAGATAGCCCAAAAACAGCGAGTCCCGATAACGATCAAGCGCCCCAGGCCGTGCGGATTATCCCGCTGCCATTGCAACGCAAAGAGAAGTACGACTCCGAAACCACCTATATTCGACTTCCCTCCTTCAGTAAAGTGACAAATGACCCTGCCCTGTATGCACACGCATCACGGGTGCTGCATCAAGAGGCGAATCCCTACAATGCAAAGCCTCTAGTTCAGAAACATGGGACACAAGAGATATGGGTTAACACACCGCCGATTCCTCTGGAAACCGAAGAGATGGATTGGATCTTCGACCTTCCTTATCAGCGGAGACCACACCCGTCATATGGCGACGCAAAAATTCCTGCATATGACATGATCAAGACCTCCGTAAATATCATGCGCGGCTGTTTTGGCGGCTGTACGTTCTGCTCCATTACTGAACATGAGGGACGTATCATTCAGAGTCGTTCGGAAGAATCTATTCTGCGTGAAATTGGAAAAATCAGAGATCAAGTCCCTGGGTTTACCGGAACTATCTCAGATCTCGGCGGACCCACGGCGAACATGTACAAGCTGAATTGCAAGTCGCCGAAGATTCAGAAGACTTGCAAACGACTCTCCTGTGTCTACCCCAGCATCTGCAAGCATCTGAACACGGATCACAGCCCCACGACACAGTTGTATAGAAAAGCGCGAGCGGTACCCGGTGTTAAGCGCGTCGCCATAGCGTCAGGTCTTCGCTACGACCTTGCACTGAAAGACCCTGAGTATATAGAGGAGTTAGTGACGCATCATGTTGGCGGCTATCTGAAAATTGCGCCGGAGCACAGTGAGGACAAGACACTCTCGAAGATGATGAAGCCAGGTATCTCTGCCTATGATGACTTCAAAGTATTGTTTGATAAGTTCTCAAAGAAAGCAGGCAAGGAGCAGTATCTGATTCCTTATTTCATCGCCGCTCATCCGGGAAGCGATACCGAAGACATGCTGAATCTCAGCCTGTGGCTTAAACAGAGAAACTTCAGACCAGATCAGGTTCAGACCTTCTACCCATCACCGATGGCACTGGCTACCGCCATGTATTATTCAGAGCGAAATCCGCTGGAGAAAGTGCGTTACAAGAGCGAGAAGCTCGCCATTTGCAAAGACATCGACCAGCGACGCCTGCAGAAAGCATTCCTGCGTTACCACGATGAAAAGAATTGGCCAATGCTGAGAGAGGCTCTACACGAACTCGGCAGAGCTGACTTAATTGGTGATGGAGACAATTTTCTAATTCCAAAAGCTAAGCCAAAACACCTTCAGAAAAGAACCAACCAACGCAGACGTTAGTATGGATGGCAGTACTAACTAAGTGTCAATCTACTCTGAGCTCGGCAAGAATTCGCCTCTCCAGGGAGAAAATCCCCTAGACACGAACCTAGAGATTTATCTCTTCGAGAATCAATAGCCTCAGCCCACTGCCATTCCCCGTGGGCAGTTTCTTCAATATGAGTTTCTTATGCGTATCGTCACGATAGCTTGGCGAGCTATAGGCAAGCCAGAAATGCACCTCCATGATCTCGGCGTCTTCACTAATGAGCTCGAAGTCCGACATCTCGAGTCTAATCTGGTTCGCATCGCCTATCACTCGTTCTCGGTTGCCTTGCCACGCCGATTTGCTGCGGTGATAGCGAGGAACAAAATCAACATCGTAACTGGCGAAATACTGCTCTAAGTATTGTCCTTCCCAAGCCTCTAACCAGACCTGTACTACTTCCAGTACTACTTCCCGTATTATATCCGGTACTAATTCCGGCAATCTCTGAATCTCATCGTCATCTAGAGCGAGCATCGGTCGGGTCAAGATTACATTCACTAGCTGTACCGGGTCGCCGGATGCCATTTTCTCAATCAGGGGCTCCGTAATAGTCTCGTTTGAGATTCCCCTCTCCTGCGCCGTAACCAGAGCAAGAGTAGAATCGGAAACTGGCAATTCTTCTTCGTCCGCAGGCTGTGCTCCATTTAGCTCATCAACTTGAAGTCCCGGGGAAATCGCAGCGTCCTGCCCACTACTGCTTACACTTTCGGCTTGCGATAGGCTGCTTGTCGATGTCGGGCGGTCAGCAATGGCAACCACCCCCTCATCGAGAGCGAATGGAGATTTTGCAATCGAGCTTAGCGATGAATCCTCTTCTATTTCGCTGCGCAGCTCAGGCGGGGTCAGCTGGCTCACTAACAAAGCGAGTGATGCAATAACAACAACAGCGGCGATAGGACCGAATAGCATCCATCGATTCCCTTCTCTAAGAAGACTGCTAGAGACCGGTTGCTCAACATTCGCGTTTCGAATCGCAAGCAGCAATTCTTCTTTCGTTAGTGCGCTCTGCTCAATGCTGTCCTGACGACTAGCAAATACTAGCTGGCACAACGAGTAAGCTGGACCGGGGAAGCCCTTGCAGGACTTAGTGAATTGAATTAGCGCTGCTGGCTCCAGCTGCAAGCTCGCTAGCTCCATCTTCTCGAGATACGCTGACAGAAAGCGAGAAGTTGTGGCCACATTCATTGGCTCAAGCAGGAAGTTATGGGACACATTCTGCAGCAGAGAATTAAATTCTTTTTTCTTGCTAAGCCGCCTCTCTAATTCTGGCTCTGCGCACAGCGCAATATTAATGACGCGCGTCTGCTCAATTTGAACACTGGCTAGCCGGTAAATTTCAATCAGGGTTATGTCACTTAACAGATGGGCGTCGTCGAAGATAAGTACTAGAGGTTTCTGGGTCTGCTCAGCCAACACGCCTTCAAGATGCCGTAAAATATTAAAGCTACCCGGAATATCGAGCTCTTTAGTTAGCATGCTGTGCAGCATATCCGGGGATTCGACTGGATAGTTAAAATAGATAACCCGATAGCCCTTGAGGCGCATGAACTGAGCTAGCTTCTCACAGACGCCACTCTTACCCGTTCGTGGCTGTCCGATAAATTTAACGAACGCCTCAGAACCAGACAGGGCTGCATGCAGGCCTTGCATTGCCTGTAAATAAGGGCCATCGCTGAAATAAAAAGTCTGCCTCGTCACTTCAGATAACTACACCTGTCACTAATCCGATTTAAATAATTAATTGGCAAAAAACACCCAAATTATACTCAATAACGCCTAAGACTGAGGCTCCTCAACAGTTTCGTTTCCTTCAAGCTGAGCCTTGAGCTTCTTCTCACTCTCCAGCCGGTATTCTATATTCGACAAAATACCTCTGAGTATATTCATCTCCATTACATCGATCCTGATACGACTAAACAAACGGCGCATTCTTGGCATAAGCTGTCGCGGATTCTCCGGATCATGAAATTTAATGGCCGTCATCACTCTCTCTAGATGAACATAGAAGTGTTCAACCTGCTCGCCATTCGCCTTCTCCTGATCCCAAAGCTCATCCTCAGCAACCGCCGCTCGCCCATCCAAAGCTAATGCAGCCTTGCGCACTTCATAACAAACTACCATCACGGCCGCTGACAGATTTAATGAGCTGTAGTTCGGATCTGCCGGTATCTGCACATGGAAATGACACAACTGGAGCTCCTCGTTATTCAGTCCCGCATCTTCGCGGCCAAATACCAGTGCGACTTTGTTGACTGCCGCCTCTGCCACTGACTTCACCCCACACTGCTCCGGCGAAACCATCGGCCAAGGAATGTTACGAGACCTCGCACTTGCGCCGATGACCAGACCACAGCCCTCAACAGCCTCCTGCAGACTGGAAACCACTCGGGCATTATCAAGAATATCGACGGCAGAAACCGCCCGACCCACGGCCACACCGCTAGGAAAGTCCTCAGGCTGAACCAGAGTCAATTTGCTAAGCCCCATATTCTTCATCGCTCGAGCAGTAGCTCCGATATTTCCCGGATGAGAGGTATTCACTAGAACTACACTGATCTGGCTGAAATCAAACATTTTGCTGTCGCTACTCATAAACAAAGAGGCGCGAATTATAGCAGGATAGAGTCGCTATCGCGGGCTAAGAACAGGTAAATTCATGCAAGATGGGTACCTTGGCACCCTAAATAGTAATAGTTTCCTTCTGCTTTCTTTTGTTTGCTATCATAGCCCCGAATACCGGCGGCTGTAGCGCAGTTCATGCGCGGAAGTAATTCCCCAAGAATCCTCCTACAGACCCGCGGCAAATGGGCTAGCTCATCTCGATAGAAGCCCAAAATTGTTTCCTAACTGGCTAGAGCCCGTTAGCACGCTCAGGAAGTCAGCAATGCATCCCTTGTTAAATATCGCGCTTCAAGCCGCTAGAGATGCGGCCGAGGCTATAGCACATAGCAGCGACCGTCTCGACAGAATCAAAATCATCAATGACGATCCTGCCCATTTCCTCACGTCTATGGATTTAGAAGCCGAAAAAACAATCTTCTACCATTTAGAAAAGGCCCACCCCGAACACAGTTTTCACTCCCGTGCCTCTGGCCTCAAACAGGGGCAAAACAAGAGTACTGTTTGGCTTATCGACCCACTTTTAGGGAATAGAAATTTCGCTACTGGCTATACACAGTTCGGCGTATCACTAGCCTGTCAGATTGACGGAGTAGTTCAGCATGCAATCGTAGTCTGCCCTCTTCTACGCGAAGAGTTCATTGCAACTAGGGGTAAAGGCGCTCGACTCAACTCGCATCGTATTCGCGTAGGCAAGCGCACGGAGATTTCCGGAAGTCTTATCGGTCTCAACCCCGATGGCATGCCACAAAATCTCGCCCTGGGACTGCAAGCAGAAATCATGACCGCGGGTGCCAGCTCGAGGATCTCCGGCTGCACGGCTTTGGATATGGTGCAGATTGCGGCAGACCGTATGCAGGGTGGCTGTTCGGCGAACCAAAACATGCTTTCCTTAGCCGCTGCCAAACTCATCCTGCAAGAAGCCGGTGGACTATTGGCCAGCGAAAACGGGAACCCTAACCTGACTGACGCGAAGGAATTGTTGTACGGCAATCCGAAGATATACAAGCAACTGAGCATACTACGCAAAGGCCTGACTGCTTAGGCTTTGCAACTTTCTGTGTCAGCCTGGGCATACTTTCCAAAGTAAGGTATATTAATCAACACTGACGCTCAGCATCGATTTTGATTTAGCATTCCTCACTAGGCAATAAATTGACTATGTCTTCGACCAGCAATAAGCACAGCTTTAATCTGTCAGAAGGCTCCATTCAAAAATCCCTCATCCGCATGACAACTCCGATGATCATCGGCATGCTCATGCTATTTACGTTTAGCCTGGTAGACACATTATTCATCAGCTTCCTTGGCACCGAAGCGCTAACTGCAATTAGCTTTACCTTTCCGGTTACCTTTACCATCATGAGCCTCGCTATCGGCCTTGGCATTGGCGCCTCAGCTGTCGTCGGCAAGTATCTAGGGCGCTCTGAATACGAGAAAGCTAAAGAAGCCTCCACCGTAATTAACTACATCTCCTTGCTACTCGCCACCATTGTTGTGGCTATCTGCTGGTTCTTCATGGACAACATATTCAACTTGATGGGAGCGCGCGAATCGCTAATGCCCGCAATCAGGGAGTATATGGTCGTCTGGTTTCCAGGCAGCATCATGGTCGTCTGTATCATGACGGGCAATAGCATATTGCGAGCTTGTGGCGATACCAAGACACCCAGCATATTGATGGCTGCAGCGGGCCTCATCAACGCCATCCTCGACCCCATCTTCATATTCGGCCTCGGCCCCATACCAGCAATGGGCATTCAGGGCGCTGCCTGGGCAACAGTTATTGCCTGGGGAGTCGGCTATTTCTATTTGATGTACATCCTCGTCATTAAAAAAGAACTGGTCAGCGGCTCGTTACCCAGTCGGCCTGTCATGCTTTCGTCCGGGCGCGAGATGCTGCGCATTGGCGTTCCAGCCGCGGGGGCAAATATGATGACGCCTCTAGCTGCAGGGATCATGACGGCAATCGCCGCGAGCTTCGGAGACGAGGCAGTTGCCGCCTTCGGCGTAGGAGCCAGGCTCGAACCCATGGCCACATTGATCGTCTTAGCGATGTCCTCTTCCCTGCCCCCACTAATCAGCCAGAATTTCGGCGCAGGCAAGATCGATCGAGTTGAGGAAGGCTATCGACTCTCGATCAAATTTATTCTCGGATGGCAGATGCTGGTCTATGTGGTACTTGCACTGGGTGCAGGCGTGATCGCCTCGACATTCTCAGACGATCCCGAAGTTATTGAGACTATAAAACTATTTCTCTGGATTCTGCCACTGGGCTACGGCATGCAGGGCATCATCATTCTGACCAACTCGTCATTGAATGCACTGCATCGACCTATGTCCGCCCTGTATCTAAGCTCAGCACGCTTTTTTGTGTTCTACGTGCCACTTGCTTACGTGGGAAGTCAGTGGTTTGGGTTAGCGGGGTTCTTCGGGGGTGCTCTGTGCGGGAATCTCTTGATGGCGGCTATATCATTGCGCTCATTCAAGAAGGCAATCTCAGGAGAGCGGGAGATTCACGCGAATTCAGCCGTGAATACTGCCTAGTTCGCCGAAAGCTGGACCGTAAAACGGACCAGCACAGCGCCTTCAACTCTTTTGACTCGCCCTTCTCGCTGAACTTGACGTGCCTAGAGCTAGCTGCGAAATAAGTTTTTCACACCGTCCAGCAACGAGGCAGCGGCAGGCGGAGGCACTAGTGCATCAGCCTCACTAGCACTAGCGGACTCAACGAAACTGAAACTCTTGTCCTCAACTGTCGCACTGCCTGTCTCACCACCAGGGCCATCGTCGTAGCTCAGTCGATTGTTAACCTGCTGGAAGGCCAACATCTCCATACAAATATCATTGTACTCTTCTTGCGTGAGTAACTCCGGCTGCTCCTTCATGTTCATCGTAAACTGTTGGTCATTTGCAGCTGAAAGATAGTGTAGCTCTCTCTTCGAGTTAAGCAATAAGCCTTCTTCCTTCGCGATGTTGTAAAGCGGCGTTCCACGCAGAGGAATATAAGGGAAGAAGAAGAAATGCTCTGGCGCGATAGTTTTGTTTAGCTCAAGGGTCTTGCGCATGTTTTCAGCAGTTTCTAGCGGCGCACCTACAATATTAAACGTTAGTCGATTGATGCCCGCCTTCTTGCAGTTAGCCGCGGCCTCGATTACTTGCTTGTTGGTCATCTTGCGACCCAGCATCTTCGCTCTGAACTCTTCATCACCACTCTCTATGCCAAACCAGATGGTGTGGCAGCCTGCATCTGCTGCCGTCTTACAGAACGCTTCGTTCATCACCTCTACACGTGAATTTATCGAGAAAGGAAGACCGATCTGTTCCCCATAGAGCGGGAAGAATGCTCTAACGAATTTTAGATTGGAAAGAAACAGCTCATCCCAAAATTCGAAATAGCCTACACCGTACTTATCTCGCAGACGAATAAGCTCATCCACCATGTCTTGCGGGTCATACTTTCGAAGAAATGTCTTCTTGGTTTTCCAGCCCTCCAAGATTGGCGTATTGCAGCAATAGGTGCAACGGTATGGACAACCTCGCCCTGTCATAACTGGCAGAACAAGCACTCCCTTTGGTCCAAAAATTGAGGAGTTTACATCTTTAAAGCCATCCTCTTTTTCAAAGACATCGTAGTCGGGAAAAGGCAGTGAGGCCAGGTCGCCGATCTGATGCGCTTCTGTTTCATAAACAGAACCGTCGATTAGTTTTTCCCACATGCCATCGGCTGGGCCATGTTTAGTGCCCTGCAAATGCTGCACGAGGTTACCTATGGCGTGTTCACCGTCTCCTACGCAAATGTAGTCGACACTAGGGCTCTCTATTGTTTGCTCTTGCGATAGCATTGCCTGATAGCCACCAATTACAAGTGGCAGGTCCGGCATCAATTTTTTGATTTCCGCGAAGTAAGGCTCCATCGGATACCAGTGCGGACTCATGATCGAGAAGGCGATAACATCCGCATTCAGATCCTGAATCATGCGCGCATAATTTTCAGGGGAGTATTTTTTCGCATCACGCAGAATTAGCACGGGCTCTAGTAGCACTTCCACATTCGGGAAATCGCGCTTTAGATAGGCTGACATGCTTGCGATTGGCATCGCTATTTCATTGCCATCTGGGGAATAAAAAGAGAAAGCGAGTCGCAACGTTTTTTTCTTAACGCTACCAAACCAACGCGATTTTTCCTGTGGATACACTGACCGATCATTGCCAACCGCTATAACATCTACCTTGGAATTCATAGCTTAATCCTGTGTACTCATTTCGGGGTGCCGACACATTCAAATAGTAAGTTTTAGCTTACCGACTAAAACAAACAGCTTTCACACATTTGCTATCGACTGCATAGTGCTAAAGTATACCAGTATCGCGCATAATAATCATGAGATGCGGAGCACACAAATCCCTGAATTTCATGTGGTTAATGCGAGTTTTTTCTGGCTGCGGTTTCCAGTGCTCAGGGATTGCTTTATGCTTTGCCTAGTATCTGACGAGCCTTACCAAAGCAGGCTTATCAAAAACAATCTACCGATTCGGAAACACGCACACTATGGATGCATTAGACGCTCTACACCTGAGAAGTTCCGTTCCCAAGCTAGGCGACCCACTCCCCTGCCAGGAGATGCTCGAGAATATCTACAAAGCCGCGTTCAGCGCAGCCGACCATGCTGTGCTACGACCCTGGCGCTTCCTCGTAGTTAAAGGAGTCTCGCGAGAGAAACTCGGCGAACTCTTCGCCGAGGCCGGCGTAGCGAAGGATGCATCTCTAGATCAAGCCGCAATAGAAAAGCTACGCGGCAAGCCGCTACGCGCGCCGCTAGTCATTGTTTGCATATCAAGCTTCAAACCTCACCCCAAGGTGCCTGAGATCGAGCAAGATTTGTCTGCAGGCGCGGCCACTCAGAATATGCTGCTAGCCGCTTTTGCCCAAGGCTTAGGCGCAATGTGGAGAACCGGCTCCTTGGCCTATGACCCAATCGTCAAGAGTGGCCTAGGGCTTAGCACTGTGGAGAAGATCATTGGGTTTCTTTACATAGGAACGATTAATGGCGGCACTAAACGACCATGTGAAGTCGATGTTCAGTCGTATTTTCAAGAGTGGTAAACAGGCGACCCGAACACCATGGCAAGTAGCAACATAACTATTCAGTGTTGGAAATGCGGAGCCACCCTTCGCGAATTGCTCCTGCCTTTCTCCAGATATGAAGAATGCAGCACCTGCAATGCCGATTTACATGCCTGTATTTCTTGTAAAAACTATGCACCCAACCTAGCAGATAGCTGCAGCGAAGATCGCGCAGAATCTGTGCTGGATAATGAGAAGGCTAACTTTTGCGACTTCTTCAAAGTAAATCCCAAAGCCTACGAAAAGAAAGATCAGGCGGCAGCAACAGCTGCGAAGGCCAGTCTAGCTGAGCTGTTCGGAGAAGAAGTAGAGTCAGATACCGAAGCACAGACGTCGCCCACTGCTCAAGCGGACAAGGCTCTTGCTGAATTGAACAGCCTGTTTGATGAAGAGTAACAATAGTCACATCCCTCTCTAGCGCGACATCCATCTAATCCAAATATTGAGCTCAGCCGCCCCATATCTACATCCCTATTGGGCCTAACCAGGCGCCACGCAAACCTCGACCAATTACGTCCTGAGTTAAACCAAGCACTCACTCAAACGTCCTACGACCCCGGGCAGCCATAAACTAAGTTCTATTCATTCCTAGTTCATCTGGGGTGGTTAATATGGGTCCTAGAAAGAGGAGAACTGCTATGACGAATTTAACTAGAGCAACACTACTATCTTTAGCCACAACCCTGATCTTTGGTTCTAGTGCGGCCTATGCGGATCATGGTCGCCGCAGCAATGATGTAGAAGATTTACTACTCAATGTCGCGTCTGCCTTTCTAGTAACCCAGGCTGCCCAGCACGCGGCTCTAGGCAGAGATCAGCACTCTCGACATGGTCGCGGGTTTCACCAGCGAACCTGTCAGAGGCGGCAGCTCTCGTCGAACGCGAATCGTCGAAAATCCGTATCCAAACAGAGCGGTAACCGGCGTTAGCTTCACCGGCATCGATCACGATGCAGTCCATATAAATGATGTTATAACTTACCCAAGAAAAAGACTGATCAGTCGCACAGGTTACTCGCTTAGCCTGTACCACCCCAGTCAATACTTAGACACCAGAGGGCATGTTGATTACATCAGCGTCAAGGCGAAAGGAATACTTTACCGTTACCTTTCACTACGAATAGCCTACGTGAAAGAGCCCGAATATTCTGGCTCTAGCTTCGGGTTGAATAATTTTAAGGCACCTCTGTGCCATCGAACTATTCCAAGGTCAAGGCCAGAGCTACCATGGAATTATTCAGAATTACCTTAGGGCACCTCTGAACAACGCGGATGGTTCTCAGGTTTACAGGCGAGCTTGCCATCTAGACGTCACTTTGCTGGCATACGTCCGTACGCCAAAAAGTGACAACGAAGAGGGCGGGCTCGCCTGTAAGCCCCTTCGGGCGGAGCCTAAAGCACTCATCTGCTAGGCGTGTTTTGAAGCTAATGGCCTTAGTCCTTAGCAAGAAGCACAACAACGCAGATGGGTGCTTTAGGCTCCGCTGAGAGCTATCCGCGTTATTCAGAGGTGCCCTAGCTAAGCGAACCACTGCTATACTGTTCTCGTCCAACCAGAATAGACGACGATGCGAACCACGATTTTTTCTACTCCTCTAGTCACACCGCTGCTGCGCTTTCTAGCAATTTTGATCCTAAGGCTCGTAGGCTGGACGTCAGTCGGCAGCAAAGTATCTGTTCCAAAATATGTCCTCATTGGCGCGCCTCACACCAGCAACTGGGATTTCCCTTTAATGCTATTGGTTGTATTAGAATTACGCTTGCAGCTTTATTGGATGGGCAAACACACCCTCTTCCCCTTCCCATTTTCCGGCATCATGAAATGGCTAGGAGGCATTCCGATCAATCGCACCAAGTCACACAACGTTGTGTACGATATCGTCGGTCAGTTTAAGAGTAACGACAATTTTGTAGTTCTAGTGCCACCTGAAGGGACTAGGCGCAAGGTAAGCGAATGGAAGACCGGCTTTTATCACATAGCGAATAACGCTGGCGTGCCCATCTTGATGGGCTACGTGGATGCTGAAAAAAAAGAAGCCGGATTCGCAGACTTCTTCTACCCCACTGGGGAATTAGAAAGTGACATGAAAGAAATTCGTAGCTTCTATGCGCAGAAGAAAGGCCTAACAGCGGGGAATAGTTAAGGCACCTCTGAATTCGCGGCGGCACTGTTATTACTGTCCTCAATGCCAGCAGCTGGATATTGCAGACACTTAAGTAGGCTCTCGAAAACAAACTGCGCATACTCTTGCTTACCAATATCCCGCAATTTAAATTTCCATTGTTTCAAGTGCCATTGCTGCAACTGGGCTGTTACCTGAGAAGCCAGTAATTTAGGCTGATCACAAATGAATTGACCGCTTGCCACGCCTTCAAGTATCGCATCTATTACTATGCCTTCAAAACGCAACTCAAGCTCGAGTGTTTGTTGTTGTTGTTCCCGCGGCAACCCCTTTAGTTCCATAAAACAGAAGTAGTACCAAGGGCTCAATTTCTCTATGGCGAATATTTCCCCATAGACGATTGCGCGCAAGCACTGGAGTGGCTCTAGATTATGAGCACTTAGTCCACCGACGATCTGCTCGATAGTATTTCTTAATACACCTTCTATTACTGAGGCGAGATCGTTCTTGCTACCGATGTAGGCATATAGGCCGCCCATGCTTATGCCCGTCTCTCGACTCAGATCCCTCAGACTCATCGCCTGAAAACCCTTAGTATTGGCAAGAGTGAAAGTTGCTGAAAATATCTTTTCAAGATTTCCAATGGCGATCTTTGGATTCTTTATCTCCATTTTATGTTTGTGCATTTCGAAAACACTGCGCCAAAAAGTCTCTCCCTCTAAGGTCCAGGCCTCGTTGAAGGACTCCACGCTAATTTCGATTGGCCAAGCTGCCATTTTTCTACCTTCTCTGACTCGTTTGAAACTCTATCGATCAATCACTGTTATGCAATACAGGCGTAGTGCGTGTGAGTTAACCACAAAAAAGGCTTCTATTCGAATAACAGTGAAGCCTATGAGAAGAACGCCTATCTAGCACCGCCGAATCGCGGCTTATGGCTTTTGCATTAGCGCACCAAGCTTCACTTTAACATCCGCACTGGCAACCATAAATCCAATAAGAGGCGATGGCTGCTAAACCTGCGATCACACAGAGTCCTAGCGAGACACGCCGGAGATTCTCGTGTGAGATTCGATGCATCGTACGCATCGCTACCCAGTAGCCTACTAACGTGGCAGGCATCAGCGGCAGGGAGATCATAATATGTTCCATACCAAAACGTCCGATACTGGACAACATCACGAGAGACATAAAACAACTAACCACAAAGAACGCCGCCAGATTCGCCCTAATAAAGTCATTCTCTTGGTGTTGCATCACCAGCGCCATAGGCGGCCCACCGATTGACGTACTGGTGCCCATGAATCCAGAAAGAAAACCTGCGAAGAAAAGCGACTTCCCATTCGCCTTAAATACGATATTACTCATACTCAGAGCTACCGCAACGAGAACCGACAAACCCAACCAGAGCGCTAACGCTTGCTGGTCGATCCACAGCAGCAGGAAGCCACCAGATATGGTTCCAGGGACTCGCCCTAGAATCGCAAACCTTAAACCACGGAACGAGATTGAACGCCAGTGGCTATAAGAATTAGCAACCGACAGCGTTAACGCCGAGATAGTGATGGGCGCAGGAACATAAAGCGGATCTATCAGGAAAAGAATTGGAGCCGCGACTATAGCCAAGCCGAAACCGATTGAACTCTGAACAAACGAGCCAACGAATATGACAAATACTACTATAGCGATTTCCATAAGCGGTTGTAGACAGAATCAGTGCAGCATTAAGCCGGTTGAGGGTGAAACGTGGGATGAAGTGGCGAATTCTATAGGGGCGATCAATTTACTCTTCACTGAGGCCCTGCTTCTCAAGCAGAGCATCATAGCCGCCTTCGTTAACTACCTCCTGAAAACCTATCTCCATTAACATTTCGAGCGCAATGCCTGCGAATGTCCCCTGACTGCCATCATATATGTGCACTTCTTTAAAGGTGTCAGGCACTTCTACGAATATTTTATGACCGATATCACCGTGAGGAATGTTAATAGCGCCTTCGATATGCCCGCGGCGATACTCGCGCTGGGAGCGCACATCGATCCACACGATATTGTCATTCACCTGTGCCGCCCACGTGACCGGAGTAAAGGCAAAGAAGCTTGCACTTGCCAGGAGAGAAAATAGGAGTAGAGCAATTCTCTTCATGTTCGCCAAGGCTCAGAATTAAGCGCACGATAATACTCGCATCTGGCGGCAAGCTCCAGCATTGGGCAAGTGCAAAGCTGCCTCAGAACAATTCTAGGGCAGCCTAAGTTGCCGCTGGACCGCAGGACTCTTACAATAGGACGAGTTAGGCAATAATCTAAGTAACAGCTTCAGTGACAATCTTAATAGAACAAGGAAGAAATTCATGAAATCACGCGCTGCAGTTGCATTCGAAGCAGGGAAGCCACTTGAAATCGTCGAAGTCGACCTAGAAGGCCCAAAAGTCGGAGAAGTTCTCGTTGAGATCAAAGCGACTGGAATCTGCCACACGGATGCATTCACTCTGTCAGGCGATGATCCTGAGGGTGCTTTCCCTGCGATACTCGGCCATGAAGGTGCTGGCATTGTCGTCGAAATCGGCCCTGGCGTTAACTCCCTAAAGGTTGGCGACACAGTCATCCCCTTATATACACCCGAATGTCGTGAGTGTGATTTCTGCCTGAATCCCAAGACAAATCTCTGTCAATCGATACGCGCAACCCAAGGCCGCGGACTAATGCCGGACGGCAGCAGTCGCTTCTCTCTCAATGGCAAGCCGATATTGCACTATATGGGATGCTCTACGTTTTCCAACTACACAGTGCTACCTGAGATCGCGCTAGCGAAGATTCGCTCTGACGCACCATTTGATAAGGTGTGCTATATCGGCTGCGGCGTTACTACCGGCGTAGGTGCAGTGGCGTTCGATGCCAAGGTAGAACCGGGTAGTACAGTTGCCGTTTTCGGACTCGGCGGTATCGGCCTGAATGTCGTCCAAGGAGCAAAAATGGTTGGAGCCGACCGCATCATTGGCGTAGACCTCAATGCCGACCGCGAGAAGCTTGCTCGCGAATTCGGGTTGACCGATTTTATCAACCCGAAAGACATCGACAATGTCACTGAAGCCATAATCGACTTAACCGATGGCGGCGTAGACTATTCATTTGAATGCATAGGCAACACCACGACCATGCGCCAGGCGCTGGAATGTACCCACAAGGGATGGGGTGAGTCTTTTATCATAGGTGTAGCAGGTGCCGGGCAAGAGATCTCGACGCGCCCTTTTCAGCTGGTAACCGGCCGCTCGTGGAAAGGCACCGCCTTCGGTGGTGCACGCGGCCGGACCGATGTACCCAAAATTGTCGATTGGTATATGAATGGCAAGATACAGATCGATCCACTCATTACACACACGATGCCGCTGGAAGATATCAATAAGGCATTCGATCTAATGCACGAAGGCAAAAGCATTCGATCCGTCGTACTCTTCTAAATAGAAGCCCTAACAACCCATTTACAGACACTAACCGAGTAATCTCTATGAAATACCTTCACACAATGGTTCGAGTAAAGGACCTTGATAAGTCTTTGGAGTTCTATTGCGAGCACCTGGGTCTCAAGCAGCTGCAGCGCCGCGACTTCGAGGAGGCTAGGTTTAGCCTGGTATTCCTGGCAGCAGAGGACGATGAAGAGGCGCAGGTTGAGCTTACTTACAACTGGGACCCTGAAGAATACAACGAGGGCCGCAATTTCGGCCACCTCGCCTACGCCGTAGACGATATCTATGCCACTTGCCAGAAACTGATGGATGCCGGTGTAACTATCAGTCGTCCGCCACGAGATGGCCATATGGCATTCGTTCGATCACCGGATAATATTTCGATCGAACTCCTGCAACGGGGCAACGCACTACCGGCTATCGAGCCGTGGAAAAGTATGGAAAATACCGGCAAGTGGTAGCCATATTCGCTCGCCGAGCTTGAGCTAAACTGGCCGCTCGTTTATCATAGTGCCACTTCGAAATACGCTATTCTCAGCGAAGTAGCTCATTCGCACTAGGGTATCTCTGAGCACTTCTATGGCACCTCTGACATTTGGACTGTTCCGAGATTAAGGCGTCTCTTTGCTGGCATGCGCCGGCCTGTCAAAAAGAGACAACGAAGATATCGGGGCAAGGGCGAGCCCTGAAGCATTTATCGGCTCAAAGCAGCTCTTGTTAAGGACTAAGGCCATTAACGGCGAACTGCGCCTCTCAGCTGAACGCTTCAGTGCTCGCAGAGGTACCATAGAAGTACTCAGAGGTACCCAACCCTGAAACGGGCTCTCTAAAACACTGGAAGATCACTATGCAACTGCTTGATGGCAAGTCTTGCTCGGCGAAAATTCGTCAAGAAATCGCTAAAACCGTCTCTGAAATCAAAGCCAGCGGTCAGCGCGCTCCTCACCTCGCGGCGGTGCTCGTCGGAAATGACGGCGCCTCGCAAAACTACGTCGCCTTCAAGGTAAAAGACTGTGCTGAGGTCGATTTTGAGTCAACCACGATTCGTCTCGAGGACACTATTAGCGAGCAGGAATTGCTCGCTAAAGTAGAAGAGCTGAATAACAACGATGCGATCGACGGATTCATCGTGCAACTGCCACTGCCTAAACATATCGATGAGAATAAGATTATCTTGGCTATCAACCCAGCCAAGGATGTCGATGGTTTCTGTCCCGAGAATGTGGGCCGCCTGAACCTAGGCCTGCCCACTTTCATATCGGCCACACCCAACGGCATCATGGAACTGTTAAAACGCTATGAGATAGATACCGAAGGAAAGCATTGCGTGGTCTTAGGCCGGAGCAACATCGTTGGCACGCCCATGGCAGTACTCATGTCGCGCAATACCAACCCCGGCAACGCGACCGTTACCATCGCTCACAGCAGAACAAAGAATCTCGCTGCGCTTTGCGCAACAGCCGACATACTTATCGTCGCTATTGGAAAGACAGAGTTCGTCACCGCTGACATGGTAAAAGAAGGCGCCGTTGTTATCGACGTGGGGCAGACCCGAGTTCCAGATGACACGAAGAAATCAGGTTTTAGAAACGTAGGTGATGTTGATTTCGAGAACGTGAAAGACAAGTGCTCCTTTATTACTTACGTAACTGGAGGTGTAGGTCCAATGACACGCGCCTCTTTGCTGCAAAACACCCTCAAAGCCCACCTCAGAAGATCGAGTAAATAACATGTTTCAATCACTTCCAGCTCTTCCCGCAGACCCCATTCTGGGACTCATGGCTAGCTACCGTGCCGACAGCAACCCGAAGAAAATCGATTTGGGAATCGGCGTTTACAAAAATGAGGCCGGCGATACGCCCGTCATGACTGCGGTGAAGAAAGCCGAGGCCATGATACTCGATTCGCAGACTACTAAAAGCTACGTCGGTCCAACTGGCGCTGTAGGCTACAACGCGATAGTGGCTCAGTTGTTACTAGGGAAATCCCTCAATGACAGCCTAGGCAAGCGACGCGTTACCGTGCAGTCACCCGGCGGCTGTGGTGGCTTGCGACTCGCCGCAGAATTCATTAAATCAGCTAACCCCGATGCTACCGTCTGGGTTAGCAATCCAACCTGGGCTAACCACGTTCCTCTTCTAGGTTCGGCCGGACTCAAGATCGCCGAGTATCCCTACTACGACTACGACAGTCATAGTGTGAAATTCGACGCCATGATTGATTGTCTTAGCAAGATTGATAGCGGAGATATCGTGTTACTACACGGCTGCTGTCATAACCCTTGTGGCGCCGATTTGAACCAGCAGCAATGGCAACAAATTCGAGACGTTGCACTCAAGCAGGGCTTCACTGTGTTTATCGACCTCGCCTATCAGGGTTTAGGAGATGGCCTGGAAGAAGATGTCTACGGCACACGTCTACTCGCCGAGTCCTTGCCCGAATTGATCGTGGTCAGTTCCTGCTCAAAGAACTTCGGGCTCTATCGCGAACGCACCGGTGCGATGACGCTAATCTGCGACAGCGATGCTGCGGCTGCAGTGGCTACAACCCAGATAGCTGGCGCCGCGAGAGCGATGTACTCAATGCCACCTGATCATGGTGCCGCCATCGTCGAGCTGATTCTCTCCAATGACGCATTGCGCACAGAATGGGATGTTGAGTTAACCGAAATGCGTGACCGCATAAACTGCCTGCGCGCCCAATTCGTTAAGCAGATTCAGTCTATTGGAATTGAGCAGGATTTTAGCTTTATCGAGAAAGAGAAAGGTATGTTCTCTTTCTTAGGCGTGAACGTGGATCAGGTTCAGACGCTAGTCAACGATTACAGCATCTACCTAGTTAACTCTAGCCGCATCAATGTAGCTGGCATCAACGACTCAAACATAGAGTATCTAAGCAACAGCCTCGCCGCTGTACTGAAAGCGTAAGAAACGGGGGCAGACCCCAATAATTGTGGTCTGTCCCCTACGCACGCCTAAGCACGAGCCTTCAGAGATTCAGAGATAGACCCAGCGAATTCTCTAAGTACTGTCTCAGTTGTTGACCAATCGATACAGGCATCGGTAACCGACACGCCGTATTTCAAATCATCCAGGTCATCCGGAATAGGCTGATTGCCCTCTTCCAAGTTACTCTCGATCATGACACCGATGATGGACTTATTGCCGCTATTGATCTGCTGTGCGACCTCATCCAAAACCAGTTTCTGATTGCGATGATCTTTATTCGAGTTGCCATGGCTGCAGTCGATCATTACATTCTCTATCAAACCCGCCTTTTTCAGCTCTGCTTCGCATGCCGCTACGCTCGCCACATCATAATTGGGTGACTTGCCCCCTCTAAGAATGACATGACAATGGGGATTGCCCCCTGTTCGAAACATGGCAACCTTGCCTTCTTCTGTCACACTGATAAAACTGTTTGCAGCAGATGCTGAGCGAATCGCATTTACCGCGACCATCAGCCCGCCATCGACATTGTTCTTGAATCCCACCGCAGATGAAATACCGCTCGAAAGCTTTCTGTGAGTCGGGGATTCTGTGGTACGCGCTCCTATCGCCGTCCAGCTAACCAAATCTTGCAGATACTGAGGTGTTATTAGATCCAAGGCCTCGATGCCGATAGGCAGCCCTATTTCAGCTATATCCAACATCAGGCGGCGACCAATGCGTAGACCATGATCAATCTTATGACTGCCATCGAGATGCGGATCGTAAATTAGCCCTTCCCAACCAATAGCGGTTCGCGGCTTCTCGAAATAGACGCGCATTACGATCAATAACTCGTTCGACAATTCATCTGCAAGCGTCTTCAAGCGTCGAGCATAGTCGAGCGCCTCAGTCGGACTGTGGATGGAACACGGCCCAACGACGACGATCAACCTCGAATCTTCATGATCGAGGATGCCTTTGACCGAGCGATGGCCATTCTGCACCGTCTCCAACGCCTTGCCTTTTAGAGAAAACTCGCTCTTTAGTGATGCTGGGGAGGCCAATTCCTCATAACCAATAATATGAAGATTGTCGACTTCCTTAATGCGCTCTGTCATTGCCGTACCTTGATGCTTTTTTTGGGATTCCGGATTATGGTTGAAAACAGCTACTATTCAAAGCCTTATCGTCGTAACGGGGACAGACCCCTAAACTGCCTAAACTACTCTATTTACAGCAGCACCGCTATTCTGTAGATTCCCCCACACTATTGAGCCTAGCAGAAGAGGAAGCAGCAGCGTGCCTAAAGCCAACGAACTTAAGCGAGGAATGATTGTCGACATCGACGGCATTCCACATATCGTCAAGCAGACAGAGAGCAAGAGCCCCTCCTCTCGTGGAGCGGTCACGCTCTACAAAATCCGCTTCAATAATTTACAGACTCATCAGAAACTAGACTCTTCATTCAAGGGAGACGATCTCCTGAAGGAAGCTGATTGTGTCCGCGTCGGCGTACAGTATTCTTACTTAGATGGTGACACCTACTACTTCATGAATATGGAAGACTTCAGCCAGTACGCGATAGACTCCGATCGACTTGAGGGTCAGATAGCTTACTTAGTAGAGCAACAGGAAGACATCGTAGCCTTGATTATGGATGGCAATCTGCTTGGCATCGAATTGCCGCAATCGGTGAATCTTGAAGTAACCGATACCCCACCAGCGGTGACTGGATCGTCGGCGACCAATAGAACCAAAACAGCCACACTCTCGACCGGACTAGAAATTCAAGTGCCGGAGTATCTCTGTGTGGGAGAAGTGATAAAGGTGAACACGGTAACAGGGAAATTCATGTCACGCGCTTAATCTGTGTGAACTAGAAATTATCTAGAGGAACAACAGCGCGACGAATACAAAAAAACCAACGCCGGCTAACAGTCCCAGTATGCGACTCCAACGATCTTCATTCTGCTGATCACCCCAATTCTGCTGGATGATTTCGGCGTCGTTCTTACTTAGTGCGGCATCTAACCCAGCAAACTCTTCCTTGCTCATGGACGCTGTTTGATTTTTCACCGGTGTCGTCGCCTCCACGTTATCTTCCACGCCAATGGATTCATCTTCAGAGTAGCCACGGCGTTTCGCCCTGCGACCGACAACCGTCTTCTCGACTTCTTTTGATTCCGGTTTTGATTCCGGTTTTGATTCTAGTTTTAATTCTGGCTCTAACCCTAACGGCTGATCCGTCGCCTTCTTTTTTGACTGGGTTTTGTTACTCGCTGCTTGCGTTTTCTGCGCCGCTAATCCTGTCTCGATTATAAGTTTGGACGCGATCTTGTAAGCCTTGGTGCCGGTCGCCAACACGCCCCTGTCGATTTTCTTACTGCTGGCAAAGCCTATTATTCTAAACTTGCTTCTAGCATCTTTGGTGACTGTGCGTAGTGATGAAGAGAAACCCTCGACGGCCAAGCAATCTTTGGCGAGTTGTTTCTGCTTAGCATCATCCAGGTCGCTGCCGGAGGGCTCTGCCCACTTTGCTTTGCGCAAATGTCTGAGCACACTGATGGTGAACCAACGCGCACACTCTTGATCGGCCACTTTGCCGAGTTTAGATTCGATAGCATCGACTACAGCGGCCGCAGAGCTAAGTTTAGCCACATTGAGGCCAAGCTCAACAGCCACTGAAATTTGGTTCGGATGAAGGCTGACAGAGGTTTTGAGAGCGGCGTCAGAATTACTATTATCAGTCATTTTAGTCATAGACCTCTTCATTCATAGACTCGGAAATAAAGGAACCTGTCTTCAAATAATGAATTGCCTGCTCAATCACCTCATTGTTTCGCATCATGAATGTATGTGTTACCGGCAATACCATATGCGCATTCATGCCTCGCACCTTGGTGCTCTCGATGGAAACGATACTATCACTGGGCCCCGCAATAAACAGGAACTCTAAGGGATTGATATTAGTACTTCCTGCAATGACACCGAGATCGAATTCAACCGGGCCCAAACTGTCAATGATACTTCCCTCCCCAGTTCCTAATGCCACGCCTGCCGGCCCGCCGATAAAACCAAAACCAGGCAGGGGCAAAAGGCCATCCACAATCTCACTGCCCTGATTCGGCGGCCCAAGCATCACGACTCGGCCCAACTCAGGAATTGTGTTCTGCGAGAGATAATAACGCAGCAGTATGCCGCCCAAAGAATGGGTGATGAAATGGATTTCGCCTGAACCTTTGCTCCTGCACTGTGTGAGACCACGACCTATCGCATCCACTGCCAGCTCATCGATGGGATGGCTGCGCGATGGATACTTAATATTCGCCACGCTATATCCCGCAGGTGCCAGCTTAGTCTCCAACTCAGACATAGAATTTGAGAGCCTGCCTAGGCCATGCAGCAGTACAACACACTCAGCCACTAATGATGACGGCATGACGACTAGCAGACTAAGTAGGGTAAATTGCTTGAGCATTTTCAACATGCTTATTGATTCGTCAGGTCATTTTCATGACTTTTTTCATGGCTACTTTCGCAGCTCCAGCAAACAGCATAATTACTCAGATTGGATTCCCCGCAACTTGCACAGACCCAATCTGGACCCGCCTCTTCTGACGAGGTGTCTAAATCGGCAATAATCTGTTCGGCGCGGACGAAGTCCAGGGGCTTAACCCAAATTTCCGGCAGGCATTCTAGAAAAGGTACCTCGCCTGACACCGAGAAAAGATTCTCATTCTTTATCACCGCTTCGATGTCGTGTTGCTCCAGAACATTTTTAATATTCCAAGCATTCGCAAGAATTTCGGTGCTGTATACCTTCTTCATAATATTCTCATTCTGAATTAACGATAGATATGACGCCATCTTAAACCCGCCGCAAAGAGCACAGCAGCATAGATGAACACAGCACCTATCACCAGAATACCCAACCGAACTATCTTGTCGGTCATTGTCCAGCTTAACCAATCTTGCCAATCACCTGCGAAACTCATCAGGAAATAAACCATTAGCGCGTTCGCCAACACCACCCGAAGCAGGAAAATCCCCCAACCTGGCTGAAACTTAAACACACCATCAACCGTCAAACCGCGCAGCAATAGCCCGGCATTCAGGAATGCAGCGAGGCTAGTCGCCAACGCTAAACCCACATGAGCGAGGCCACCGATGAAGAAGACCAGGTTCATGACCATATTACTCACCATCGCCACGATACCAATTTTTACCGGCGTGCTCGTATTCTGTCGCGCATAGTATCCAGGTGCGAATATCTTAATAGACATGAATGCAATCAACCCTATTGCATAGGCTTTGAGACTGCCTGCAGAGCTTGCTACGTCTGCGACTGTGAATTTGTCATTGTGGAACAGAGCGATTAACAACGGCTCCGCTATTACAATCAGCGCCAATGCTGAGGGAATGGCTATCAAGACTACTAGGCGAAAAGCCCAATCCAAGGTCTCAGCAAAATCATTCACGGACGCCGTGGCGTGTTTTCTCGAGAGACTTGGAAGTACGACTATGGCGATCGCAATCCCGAAGGTGCCTAGCGGCAACTCCATGAGGCGATCAGAGTAGTACAACCAAGCCACGCTGCCGGACGCGAGCATCGTAGCAAGTAGCGTATCAAATAATAGATTAATCTGACTCACCGAAACACCGAACAAGGCTGGCACCATCAACTTCTTAATGCGCTCCACGCCTTCGTGATATTTCCCTACCTTTGGTACTGGCATTAGCCGCATGCGAGCCAGAAATGGCAATTGAAACAACAGCTGCGCAACTCCCCCGATTAACACAGCCCATGCCAACGCCAATTCCGGCACGCGCATATAAGGCACTAGAAAAAATGAGCAAACTATTAGCGATATATTAAGCAGTGCAGGGGTTACAGCTGGAACGGCAAAACGTGCATAGCTATTCAAAATAGAGCCGCAAAGAGCGGTCATCGATACCAGCAGTAAATAGGGAAAGGTGATTCGCAGCATCTCAACAAGAAGCGCAAATTTATCAGGTTCATCCGTGAATCCGAAGGCAATGGGTACCGCTATTAGCGGCGCCGCAACCACAGCCACGAAGGTGAAAATAAGTAGGAACCCGCCCAGACTGCCCGCAACTGCATTTACTAACAGCTGCACATCTGCCAAAGACTTTGTTGAGCGATACTCAGAAAGAACCGGGACAAAAGCTTGATTGAAAGCCCCCTCGGCGAACAATCTACGCATGAAGTTGGGAATCTTATTGGCTACAAAAAAAGCCTCAACCCCATCGCTCACACCGAAAACACGGGCAATAACCACATCGCGCGCCAAGCCTAAAACTCGCGATACCAGCGTCATCGAACCGGTAACACCGCTCGCTTTCAGTAGACTGGATTCACCTCTTTTGCTGTCTTGTGGCTGCTGTTCCTGAGAAGAGTGAGATTCACCCATTGAGTAGATAGCCTTGCTGGTATGATTGATGCCAAGAAGAGATTATCACGCTATTGCTGCCAATCAGCAATAAGTTGAGTATTGTTAAGGGCTTAGACAAAGCGCGCCGTATTTTCTGCTATTGACATCAGACAGTGAAAACGGCATAGTGTCGCGCTCTGAATTCGGGGATGCAGCGCAGCAATAATCGTCCTCTTTCAATGCTATTAACGAAATAACCGACTAGAAAATTAAAATCTAGTGCAATAAGGAGCTCCAATTGGCTAATTCTTTACAGGCCCGCAAGCGTGCAAAACAGAGTGAAGTTCGTCGTCGTCACAATGCATCTTTCCGATCCATGGTACGTACTCAAATCAAGAAAGTAGCTGCAGCCATCGAAGGCGGTGATCACACTAAGGCCGTTGAAGCCTACAATGCGATGGTACCTGTAATCGACCGTATGGCAGACAGAGGAATTATTCATAAGAATAAGGCTTCTCGTCACAAGAGCCGATTGAATACTGCAGTAAAGGCACTGAAATAGACTAATTTCAGGCCCAAAAAAACCGGCTTCAGCCGGTTTTTTTATGTCCAGGATTTGACCCCTGGAAATTTTTTCAGCGCGGCTAGTCGTCCAGAATTAGATTGTCACGATGAATGATTTCTTCCTCGCCAGCATAGCCGAGGAGGTTTTCGATATTCTCGCTACTCTGTCCTTTAATTTTTTCGATCTCATTACTAGTATAATTCACTAAGCCTCGCGCGATTTCCACACCAGCCTCATCTAGGCAGGCGACCACTTCTCCCCGGGCAAACTGGCCTAGCAACGACTTGATCCCAACGGCCAAAAGGCTGCTTCCAGAATCCTTCAGCACCTTTACAGCACCAGCGTCTAATACCAGGCTACCCTTTACAGTAAGCTGACTAGCCAGCCATTGTTTCTTTGCAGTTACAGGCTCGCTATCGGCGTACAGTAACGTGCCTATTTCTTCACCTTCAAGCAACCTAGAGAGAATCTGCTGCTCGCGCCCATTCGCGATCAGAGTGTTGGTTCCTGATCGCGAGGCAAGCTTAGCCGCAGATATTTTAGTCACCATACCGCCTCTACCCAGACTGCTGCCTTTGCCTGCCATCGCGCTCAGGCTGCCATCGATGGCAGACGCGCTAGCAACTAGCTTCGCGGAGGTACTATTACGTGGATCGGCATCGAACAAACCATCCTGATCGGTGAGAATCACCATCACATCGGCATTAATAAGGTTCGCAACTAGCGCTGCCAGCGTATCGTTATCACCGAAGCACAACTCAGCAGTAGCAACTGTGTCGTTCTCGTTCACTACTGGGATAACTGCCATTTCTAGCAAGGTAGTTAGCGTGCTGCGCGCGTTTAAATAACGTGTTCTATCGAAGAGGTCGTCGTGAGTGAGCAAGATTTGTGCGGCGTGCACACCGTGGCGCATGAAACAACTTTCATAGGCCTGAATCAAACCCATTTGCCCTACTGCGGCGGCGGCCTGCTGCAGTTGAACCTGCTTAGGCCGAGATTTTAATCCGAGTCGCGCGACCCCTTCCGCCACTGCACCAGAAGATACCAGCACGACCTGTATTCCCAGCTTCTGCATAGCAACAAGCTGACCCGCCCAGTCTTCGATCGCGCCTAGGTCTAGCCCACGGCCATTATTGGTTACTAGCGAGCTACCAACTTTAACTACCCAACGCTTTGTTTGTTTTATCGATTCTCGCATCAAGGCGCGCTCATTCTTCCCAATCGCTATCTAGTAATTCATCGTCCACTAGGTCATCGTCTTGTAGCTTGGCAGATTTAGTACTCTCTATAGTCCGGCGGATCTCGAAGGCCATCGCTGCCTCCTTCTCCAACAACTCCGTTCTGTAGTCTTCATCCTCGAGAAGCCTCGCCCTATGGGATTCGATGGAGCCCATAAGACCCTCACACATATTCTTACAGCCCAGCTTATTTAGCGCCGATATCTCATAGATATCACCCTCCCACGAGAGCCGCTCACGCAGGCCTTGCTTCAATTCCTCCAAGAGTTCGGCATCTAACAGGTCCACCTTGTTAATGACCAGCCAACGCTCCTTCTGAGCGAGCGTCGAGCTAAACTTTTCTAGCTCCGTGATAATCTTTTGGGCATTGTCGATTGGATTACTGCCATCCGCCGGCAAGGCATCGACTAGATGCACGAGTAGACGAGTTCGGGAGAGATGCTTCAGGAATCGAAATCCAAGCCCGGCACCTTCCGAGGCGCCCTCGATAAGCCCAGGGATATCAGCCATCACGAAGCTGCGCTCCATTCCCAGGCTAATTACGCCGAGATTGGGCACTAGGGTTGTAAACGGATAGTCGGCAACCTTTGGGGTGGCTGCGGACACGGAGCGGATGAGCGTCGATTTACCTGCGTTAGGGAATCCGAGCAGACCTACATCAGCCATGAGGCGAAGCTGAAGCTGCAGCTTTCGCATCTCCCCTGGCTTGCCCTTCGTTGTTTTGCGCGGCGCTCTATTGGTACTAGATTTAAAGCGGATGTTGCCCATACCGTGAAAACCGCCCTTGGCCACCATGACCGGCTGGTCTGGCACGTTGAGGTCTGCAATCAACTCCTCAGTATTCACGTCTATAACCGTGGTGCCTAGCGGCACTCTAACCAACAGATCGTCACCACCGCGACCGGTACAATGCCTACCCTGCCCAGGTGCGCCTGACTGCGCACGATAAACAGGCTGAAAGCGGAAATCCACCAAGGTATTCAGCGAGGCATCCGCCTGCATGAAAACACTACCGCCGTCGCCGCCATCCCCACCATCAGGGCCTCCGCGCTCGACATATTTCTCGCGCCGAAAGCTTAAGGCGCCGCTTCCTCCATTGCCTGCCTCGGCTACAATTTCTGCTTCGTCTACAAATTTCACGATGTGCTCATTTTATGGTTTGACAGATCAACCCGCCGAAGCGAGGTGATACCGTATTGAATGATGAGTGTTTCATAAACTAAAAAGCCCCGTCGAACGACGAGGCTTTTTAGTAACGAACTACTTTACTACGCTACTTCGATGCTCACGAATTTACGGCTGTTAGGGCCTTTAACAGCGAACTTCACAACACCATCGGCCTTGGCGAACAAGGTGTGGTCTTTGCCACAACCTACGTTCTCACCCGGATGGAAACGAGTGCCGCGCTGACGCACGATAATATTTCCTGCGATGGCAACTTCGCCACCAAACTTCTTCACACCTAGTCGTTTCGATTCCGAATCACGACCATTATTAGTACTACCACCTGCTTTCTTATGTGCCATTACTTAACTCCGAGCCTTAAGCTGTAATTCCAGTAATCTTAACTTCTGTAAACCACTGGCGATGACCCTGTTGCTTACGCGAATGCTTACGACGATTAAATTTGATGATCGTAACCTTGTTGGCTCGACCCTGCTTAACGACTTCTGCAGTAACCTTGCTGCCTGCAACATAGGGCGTACCGATCTTCACAGACTCGCCTTCGCCAACCATCAGAATATTGTCGAAACTTACTTCTTCCCCGGTAGCGGCTTCCAATTTCTCAAGTCGAAGAATTTCACCTTCTTCAACTCTGTGTTGCTTGCCACCACTCTTAATAACCGCGTACATAATTCTCTCCGATACCGCCTTTTGAATGGGAAATTTACCCATTCCTATAGGGGCCGGCATTTTACGGGAACGATCACCTCGAAGCAAGCAGATTTACCTTTCATAGCCAGGGAAGAAATATCAGGAAGAGCACGTATTTAGTCGCTCTGCGTATTTGGACCCGCGCAGTCGATCCAAAGCCTTTATATGCACGTATAGTCGGCTTGACAGCACTCACTTCGCTCCCTAGCATGCGTGCTCACGGAGATTCCCTTCAATTGAGACGTGTTTCCAGCCAACATCAGGAAAATTAGCAGTAAAAGTGACTATGTATCAGCAAATTCGATCAGTTGTCGAAGACGACTTTAAGGCCGTAGATAAATTCATTGTAGACCAGCTCTACTCGAATGTGCCGCTCGTTGAAAATATTGGCCACTATATCGTTGAGGCCGGCGGCAAGCGCCTGCGCCCTCTTCTCGTTCTCCTCGCCGCAAAAGCCTGCAAAATCGACAATCAGCAACATGTATCTCTAGCTTCTGTGATCGAATTCATCCATACCGCTACCTTGCTACATGATGACGTCGTCGATATGTCGTCCTTACGTCGCGGGCGACCGACAGTTAACGAACATTGGAATAACCCCTCAAGCGTCCTCGTGGGCGATTTCATCTACTCTAGGGCATTCCAGATACTGGTGACGCTCGGCAACATGAAAATCATGGAAATCATCGCCGACACCACCAATAGGATCGCAGAGGGCGAGGTTCTGCAGCTAATCAGCAAGAACAACCCGAATCCAACCGAGATGAACTACATGGAAGTCATTCAGAATAAGACGGCGATCTTGTTTCAGGCCGCGGGGCAGTGTGGAGCGATCCTATCAAATGCCTCCAGCGACGAAGAACTGGCTCTGAAGAATTTTGGCATGCACCTGGGCACTGCCTATCAGCTAATCGACGATGTGCTGGACTATGCCGGAGACAGCAATGCCCTAGGCAAGAATATTGGCGACGACCTAGCTGAAGGAAAGCCAACGCTTCCCCTCATCTACGCCTTAGAACACGGCAGCGAAGAACAAGCCCAGTTGATTAGGCAAGCACTCGCCGAGGAAGAACTGCAAGCCGAGAGACTGGATCAAGTAATCGAGATCGTGCAGAATTGCGGCGCGTTGGATTACGCTCGCAAGCTCGCCAAATCAGAGTCCGATAAAGCACTGGCCTGCCTCGACGTGCTGCCTCCCTCTGAATATCGCGATGCCCTAACCACCATGGTCAATTTCTCCAATTCCCGCAGCACCTAGTCTCACAATTACCCAGCCCTATTATCCAATTCCGTGCTATAAATTGCCGCAAAGAAAACCTGCTTGAATGTCACGAAATTCGGGCCGGCCAGGCATTGCAAAAAAGTATTAGCTAGAACCAGGAGAACACCCCTTGATTGATCTGTCGCAACTACCGACTCCCGAACCCGTCATGGAAACCATTGCCGATGTAGAGGCATTTGAGAAAACCCCGCTAACTGAGCAATTCCCCTATACCGACAGCTACAATTTGATAAAGGACAGCGCGGATCGCTTCGGGGATGAAGCCGCACTGGAGTTTTTATTACAGGGACTGCCCGATGAACCTGCACAAACAGTCAGCTTCGCCGAGTTAGGGGCACAGGTTACACGCACAGCAAACCTACTAAACGAGCTTGGCGTAGCTGCAGACGATGCTGTTTCCATTATCTTGCCAATATTGCCACAGACTCATTTTGCTATTTGGGGCGCCCAAGCAGCCGGCATCTCCAATCCAATCAACCCTATGTTAGAAGCAGAGCACATTGCCGAAATTATTACAGCGGCCAATGCCAAGATTGTCATCTGCCTCGCGCAATCCCAGCATAGCGACATCAATGAAAAAGTGCGCGCGGCCGTATCCGAGTGCACAGGCGTGACCACACTATTGGAAGTCAATATACCCGGGCTTTGCAATCCAGAGTCTGCAGAGTTATCTAAAGGAAATTTCGACATCCTAGATTTTGACTCGTCTATCGCAAAGATGGATGGTGCATCGCTAACCAGTGGTAGAAAATTCTCCGGCGACCAAACGGCCGCCTACTTCCATACGGGAGGCACGACTGGCCGACCCAAACTGGCTCAACTGACTCACGGCAACATGGCATTCTTAGGACAGTTGATGCAAGTCTATACAGCGCACATGGAACGGCATACCGTGCTTTGTGGGCTGCCGTTGTTTCATATCTATGGCTGCATAATTCAAGGTGTCGCTGCCTTTGCGGTAGGCTATCGCATTGTATTGATGACCCCTGGTGGGTTTCGCTCGCCGGTAGCGATGAAGAACTTTTGGAATCACGTCGAGCGTTTCCAGGTAAAACAATTCTCAGCCGTTCCAACTGTACTTATGGCACTAGCAGATATACCGGTAGGCGATGCCGACATCAGCTGCCTGACCAATATTAATTCGGGTGCTGCCCCCCTCTCACTACCATTCGAGCTTAGCTTCGAGAAGAATTTTGGCGTAGAGGTAGGCAATGGTTATGGCATGACCGAAACTACGGCGCTAATTTCACGCGCTCCACTTATTCAACCACCGAGCAGCGTTGGCATGCGCGTACCCTATTCAGAGATTCGCATTACCCAGCTCGATGGAACTACAGTCATTAAAGACTGCCCGTTAGGTGAGAGCGGCGTCATACTAGTCAAAGGCCCACAGGTATTTGAGGGCTATAAGAGCAATGTCGATAATGCCTGCGCATGGATCGAGGATGGTTGGTTCAATACCGGTGATATTGGTTACATGGATGCCGAAGGTTTCCTCTATCTCTCAGGACGCGCCAAGGATCTCATTATCCGCAGTGGCCACAACATCGACCCCGAGTTGATCGAGGAACCGCTCAATGTCCACACCGACGTAGTGACATCCATTGCAATAGGATTGCCCGACCCCTATGCGGGCGAGTTACCTATGGCTTATGTGGTGAAGGTAGCTAATAGCGATGTAACCGAGATCGAGCTTATCGATCACTGCGCCAGCTCAATGTCTGAACGCGCGGCGATTCCAAAAAGAATCGAGTTTATAGATGCGATGCCGCTCACCGCTGTCGGTAAAATATTTCGACCGACTCTACGTCAAAAAATTTCAGAGCAAGTTGTTCGTGAATTACTAGCGAAGGAGTCACTAGATGCGACTATTACGAGCGAAATTCAGAAGAAACGAGGACTGGTTCTCAGTATCGATGTGGCCGACAAGACTAAGATTGACGAAGTTAAGAAACTTGTCGAAGGATACATATTTACGAGTGAAGTTAACTAAATTCTATACTGGAGAAGCGAGCATGAATATTAAGACAGGCACTATGCCAGCCAGACTTATCACCTGCGTATTGCTACTGCTATTTCTAGCCTCTTGTACGGCTACAGGCATGACGCGAGGAACCCCTAGCGAACGCAGGCAGGCTATTCAAGACATGCGCCAGGAAGTACTCACACAACTGTATTCAGTTAAGCCCGACACGAGAGCGCAGATAGCAAGTGCGAGTGGCTATGCGGTATTTTCCAACGCAAATATTAATCTTATCCTAGCCAGTTTTGGTGGGGGTATCGGCGTAGTTCGAGCCAACGGCAGCGACACTTATATGCGCATGGGTGAAGTTGGCATCGGCATCGGCGCAGGGGTGAAAGACTTTCGCGCCATCTTCGTCTTCCATAACAATGACGCACTTGAACGCTTCTTGGATGTAGGCATATCGGTTGGTGGACAGGCAGATGCGGCAGCGAAGGCCGGAGATTTAGGTGGCTCTGTAAGTGGAGAAGCGATCCTGGATAATGTAACGGTGTATCAATTGACCCAAAGTGGCCTAGCTCTGCAAGCGACTATCAAGGGCACGCGTTACTGGCAAGATGCTAATTTGAACTAAGAAATCAGCAGTAGTGGAGGCAGCACTTAGTTACGGTTTTTTCTAGCCCCCGGTGCGAATACACTAAAGCTGGGGCTTGAGTCGCGTAGGATAGTAGACGAATCAATAATCTTTACCTTGTTGTTACTCGGCTGGTAGATATTGTCATACAATGACAAAATTCTCCCAGCCGTATCCGCCCAGCGCTGCGCCTCAGGCTCATTTCCCAATCGCAGATAGGCACCAGCCAGAGCGTAGTAAAAATCCGGCTCCTCTTCTTTTAGACGTACGGCTTTTCGAAAGGACTTGCGCGCCTCGTCGAAATTTCCAGCATCAAATTCCACGCTACCTTGTGCAAAATGGAAGTAAGGGTTCCTATTGTTGAAACGCTCTATAGCCCTTTCATATTCTTGAGCCAGGCCAAGAGCACCAGAACGGCGATAGTGTTTGGCGAGGTTGTTGATCGCCGTTGCGTTGTTACTATCGATACTAAACGCCATGCGATAGGCATACTCCGCGAACTCTTCCTTCCCCAATCGATTATAGTTACTGCCAATATTATTCCATGCAATAGACGAATCTTCATTCAAGAACAGCGCGTTCTTGAAATACACAAGCGCATCCTCGAGATTCCCTTCGATAAGCTCCTCAACACCCAAGTTATTAAAGTAAAGAGAACGCGCAATTCCATCAGACACGACACTAGAGGTGAGCTGTTGCAACGAAATCTCGGGCGTGAAATCGACGACGTAGGTTCGTCGAGAACTAATCTTGCCACTGGCATTGATATGCTGACTAAGCACGAGTAAATCGCCGCGGAGATCCCAACTAGGCTGCACATCGACAGTTTGAAAATCTGCATCCAAACCCAGATAGCGTGCCATCGCTATATACAAATTCATAACACCCAGGCAGTTGCCCTCTCGCGCGTAGTACGCTTCCATAGCAGTGTGTGTCTGCTCACTTGAATATTGAATATGCAGAAAATCTTCGCCATAGAGGATATCTTGCAGTTTATCTATGCGGGCTTCATCTCCATCTCTTGGATGGATGTAGGAATCAACAAGCTGCTTAACCTCATTCGAGATATACAGGGGATCAACTTCGGCGTAACGATCTGCGTTTTGCTCAATTATTGCGGCGTGAATATTTTCATCTTGAGCAAACTGGGTATCAATATCAATACCGAAACAGCTCATCAGAGCAGCAGACAGCGCAGCGACTGCGATACCTCTAATTCTCTGAGATGCTCGATTCATAATATTGCTCATAGCAGTTAATATCGACTCGGTGTTCTCTTGCCAGACTTATCTATTTTCATGAATTGATAACGGCCACGCAAAAAACTCACTTGATCCTCATGCAAGCGCCGGAACAAGCCTAGCCAGCCTGCGTAGGTCGCCACTCCTGCCATACTTTGACCTAGACCGGAATAATCTAGATTGTCGTCCAATCGGCCTACATATCTACCCCAACTATCTGAATATTCTGAACTTTCCCGCTCTGATGCATACTCATACTTCAGCGCTGCCCGGGTTTGAGCGATACGCATATTGTCCGCCGAGAGAAATCGCACCTCATAATCGACCTCAAACTGCAACGGCTCGCCCTTTTCCACTTGCTGCCAGTCTACTCCACTATCAATGATCACACTCTTCGTAACCGGCAAATTTGACACGAATTCGAACGGTTGCGTATCAGCATGCATGATCGCAAACCCTACATCGGTATCGCGCAGTGCCGAGGATATTCGCACCCGGCCCTCGCCATCTATATCTACGATAGCGTCGGAGTTGATTGCTTCCGATCTAGTCACATAATCGAACAAGGCTTTCGCATCTGCCAAGTCAATCTCTGGCAGCCGCCAATTCTCACCATCCTCACCGACTAACATCAACTCTTTACCGTCAAAAATCAAATCGCTAGGCACGAAATTCAGACTCGCAATTTCACCAAGAGCAACGCCCCCAGGCACGATGATCGCCTCTATAGTCGATTGATTGAATTCATCGCCGAGAGTTTCTTTAAGGAACACCGAAGGCTCCCTGCGCGCTTGAGAGTCGTCGCCTCTGTTCCCGTCATCGACAAACAAGGAGGTACTTTTCCTACGCACGCGTTCGCCGAGGAAATCTAGCTCGGTTACTTCGCTACGATATCTACGCGCGGAGCGACTATCTATCGCCAGACGCTGCGCTGCGGTCGCATACAGCTGACCTGCGGCAGCGACATGCTCTGCACCAAAATATAAATCGCTAACATGGCCATAAGCGGACACAACATCGGCTAGTTTTTCCGCGGCGGCTAAGTCGTCTTGGAAAAATGTAATGAACAGGCGCTTCTCACCATCACTGTCCAGCCAACGGCCAGTGAAGACCTCAGTAGTTATTGCTGGAATCTCATCAAGCAAGATTGCCACGCCCCCTATCTCTGATTCCAGATAGGCGGTCTCCCAGTTTGCAATTTCCTCACTACTAGCGAGACTGTCCGTAGGCAAGTCCGGAAAGCGCCCGAGCCTTGGACGCTGAATACGTTGGCGCATTACTTCTCGCGAGTTCAAGTTAGACGTGACATCAATATCATAAGCGCCGAGAGCATCGGAGAGTGTGAGCAAAAAGGCGTCTTCGAGTACCCCTTCATCTAACGATTCCGCCGCAACCAACGCGGGAAAAAATACGAGCGCAGCAACAACTAACGCATTCGCGTAATGTAAAGTTTTATAGCTTAGGAAATATTTCTTCATAGTTTACCTACTCACAAACATCATATGGTTCGCCGCGCCTTTTTCTAAGCAACCTCTCACGCAGCGCCGTCACCCAGCCAGGTTCTCCGAAAAAGTGAATAGGCTGAGCTAGCTCAACTATTAATCGTTCGGCTTCTTCAAATTGATCGGCAGCAATAGCGTATCGAACTGCCTGCTCCAAGATAAAAGTGTCCGCGGGCAATAACTCGAAAGCTCGCTGTTGATAAACAACGCCCTGCTCCCATTCATTTCCCAGCAAGAGATAGTACTCACCCATGGCGAGATTCGCTTCTGCACTGTGCGGCCTAATTTCTAGAGCGCGATTGAAGGATTCGTACACATCTGCGGTAATCTGTTGCCTCTCACTCCTGGGCCACACCTTTTCACAATTCTCTAACTCACTCTCCCAATACTCGCCATAGTCCAATAGGATAGTGGGATCCTGTGGCGCCAACTCGGCAGCCTCGATAAAGTATCTGGCAATGCGCTGATCCATGCCTTCGATCTCACTCATGCGCAAAGCGTCGCCGACACCAGACAGTCCGCGCGCGAATCCTGCATCCTGCTCCACGACGAGTTCGAACATTGCTTGCGCAACCTCCGCATTCCCAGAATTAAGCGCGAGTTCCGCGAGCGCCGACGCCAAGGGAGCTCCCTCAATGGAACCACCGCCCTGAATCTGCACCTCGATCAGAACATCGACCTGGACCGTGCCCGCTGACCTGGAACTAGCTAATAAATAGTTGTGCAGTTCTTCGTCGAGCTGCTTGGTGGTAACTTCAAATGAACGGTCATAGGCATAGCGAGGGTTGCGCCCTTCCAACAAATATTCCAGATAACTTTGTAATTCCTCTCTTCGGTCAGCAAAGCCTTCACCTTCATAGGCGTGCAGTAAATAGTGCAGCAAGGCGCTAGATTTCAGGTTCGCGAACTGAATAGTCCTTGGTGACACTAGGGCAGCATCGCTATAGAGAAGTCGATCCATCGAAAACAACTCAGAAACATTAGCGAGCACTTCACTGCCGGCGCGACTGAAGCGCTCTAACTCGACGTCGTCTCCATCTACTTGCACGCGAGCTAGATAGCCGGCGAGCGCTTCTTCATACCAGCGCGGCAGACTCAAATCATTGAAATTACGCACGAGAAAGTGAACATAGTGATGAAGCCCTAGCGTGGTTGAACCCTCCTCATCGAACGCGAAGGCCAAAAAATTTGCGCGCGGGGTAGCAGAGAAAAAAGCGGGCTCATCGGTAGCGACAAAAGTTTGCAATGTCTCTACATCATTGAATAGGTATACCAGATTGGGAATACTTGCCTTGGGAAGGCTATTGACTCCCGAAATTGTAAAAGAGGCGACTTGACGCCAAATTTCCAGCTCACTCGCAAAACGGCTCGTCTGCCTGGAAGATTTTTGACTGTAGATATGAAAATTATCGCTGCGTACTTCGACCCAGCGATCTCTGAGCACTTGCTCCTGTGCAGAGCTCGAGGATGAGAACAACGCCAGCGAAATGCAGAGCACCAGCAGTAGACTTGGAGGGATCGCTGATAGTTGACGAAACATGCAGATTCACCGGACTAACGAGAAGAATTCCAGCGTATTACTTTAGCATGTCAAAGCTCAGGGCTTAAAGAAAAACCGCAAACCTGTCCCAAGCCTTCTATTGGAGGGCTACATGGCTGGATAATTCGGCCCACCGCTACCTTCTGGTACTACCCAGTGGATATTCTGCGAGGGATCTTTGATATCACAGGTCTTACAGTGCACACAGTTCTGGCCGTTAATCTGGAATTTCTTACTCCCGTCCGCCTCTTCAACAACTTCATACACGCCTGCAGGGCAATAGCGCTGAGCTGGCTCATCATAGAGCGGTAAGTTGTGTTCTATGGGGATAGCTGAGTCCTTTAACTGCAGATGGCAGGGCTGGTCTTCCGCATGATTCGTATTCGATAGGAACACCGAAGATAACTTATCGAAACTAATCTTACCGTCGGCTTTCGGATACGAAATTTTGGGGCTGTCTGCCGCCAGTTTCATCTGTGCATAGTTATGCGACTTGTCATGAAATGTCAGCGGGAATTTCCCGAAGAAGATATTCTGCTCAATAAAAGTCAGTGCACTGCCTAACCAAAAACCAAATTTGTGAAACTCCGGACCAAAGTTTCGCGTCTTATGCAGCTCATCATGCAGATCGGAATTGGCGAAACGCGTCGTGTAATCGACCAGCTCTTTCTCGGTCGATTCGGCACTCAGTGCGGCGAACAATGTTTCTGCCGCGATGATTCCAGACTTCATGGCGGTATGACTGCCCTTAATCTTGGCCGCGTTCATCGTACCCGCATCACATCCGATGAGCAGACCGCCTGGGAATGTCATCTTCGGCAAGGAATTTAGGCCGCCCTTTATGAGCGCCCTCGCGCCATAACTTATTCTCTTGCCGCCTTTTATGTATTGCTTGATAGTAGGGTGTTGCTTGAATTTCTGAAATTCATCGAAGGGACTAATGTGTGGATTCTCATAGCCGAGATCCACGATGAGACCGAGAGATACCTGATTGCCCTCTACGTGATACAGGAATCCACCGCTGGTGCCCGCAAAGCTATCATGAATCATAGGATAGCCTACCGTATGCACGACCAGGCCTTCCTTGTGCTGCTCCTCTGGAATCTCCCAAACTTCCTTGAGGCCCAAACCGTAGTGTTGTGGGTCGCTATCTTTGTCGAGTTGAAATTTTTCGATTAATTCCTTGCCCAAGTGACCGCGGCAGCCTTCGGCCAGAATCGTGTACTTCGCATGAAACTCGAATCCAGGCTCAAAAGAAGCCTTCTGCTCGCCATTGGCATCGACGCCCATGTCTCCAGTCGCAACACCTTTAACACTGCCGTCTTCATTGTAAAGAATTTCCGCGGCCGCGAAGCCCGGAAAGACCTCCGCGCCCAGCTCCATCGCCTGTTCCGCCAGCCAGCGGCAGAGGTTGCCTAAGGAAATAATATAGTTACCATCGTTGTGCATCGGTCTCGGAACGAATAGTCCCGGGAATTTGAAGGACTTCTCAGCAGAGGGTAAATAGTAGACATCGTCTCCTGTTACCGCCGTATTTAAAGGAGCCCCCCTTTCCTGCCAGTCTGGAAACAATTCATTCAGTGCCGAAGGTTCGAAAACCGCGCCCGACAAGATATGTGCTCCTACCTCTGAGCCCTTCTCGAGTACGCAGACCGAAATCTCAGTCTCCGCTTCCTTCGCCAACTGCAAAAGCCGACACGCCGTGGACAATCCTGCTGGCCCACCACCTACAATGACTACATCGACTTCCATGGATTCACGTTGCATTTAAAACCTCTGTCTACTTAAAGACGAATTCAAGCTATTTGGATTTGTCGGCTGGCCCCAGTCTTCCCTTGGGGGCCCGCTTCCTTCGCAGGGAGCCATTATCCTCAATTCCCGGAACAAGCGCAAAGCAGCACTACCTGAACACATTACAAAAAGTCACAAATAAGGCCCTACAGCTGATTTTATAGCTGGTCGAATATGTGCATACTTACGCTCAATTTCGCCCGGCCAGTGCCGCATAACTCGTAATTAAAAATTAATAAAAATATCCCTCGGAGTCTTGTATGCGCTGCAGCTCAGCCTCGAATCGCGTTCTTTCACTCATTCTTCTACTAGCGGCGCCATATTCTCCGCATCCGCGCTAGCACAAGAGCCTACGACC
>JAQCKF010000025.1 GCA_027592275.1 Pseudomonadota bacterium | reverse complement strand
TCGCCTGTAAAGTATGAAGAGCGTTATCAACAGAGGCTGCTAAGTGTCTAGAGAATTGATAGCGATTCACTCCTCTTTTTTGAACTAGAAACATAACAATTGCATAACAGACTCTTTGTCCGTTAATACATTATAACTACCAAAGGGGACTTTACTTTAATCCCCCTTTAATTAAATAAGATGCGCTGAATTCCACAAAAAACCCGCTATTAACAAGACTTGTGCGCTCTAGATATAGTCACACTAAATCTATAGGTTAGTAGAAGCCAGCAAGTTCCGGTTTCATTAACAGGGCAATTTTCCCCATCTAATGCTAATTGGTTGAATTGAGTATTGCGCGGGTTTTAAAGAATGTATAAACGGGGACAGACCACGTTTTAAAACGTCCGCTTATAGCGCACACTCGTGCTAAGCAGCTACGACCAATATGCTCGACAGAGAAAGGCAATGCGGGCGCACAGAAAGCCATTAGCAGAGCAGGGTTTATTGCTTGTCATCGAGTGCCGCGGGCCCGTCGGCGCCTAAACAGCGGACTTCCCTCTCACTTCGGCGCTAATGGCGCTAATGGCGATCAATGAAGCACTATAGCTTGCATGTTAGACTCCCTATCCAAATAATAAGCAAAGGGACCGGACCCAAATATGGGTGATGTAATTGTTCTAGGCGGGGGTGCGGCAGGTTTAATGTGCGCACTGACTGCTGCAAAGCGTGGCCGGCAGGTGCTGGTCCTGGAAAAAGCCAACAAGATTGGCAAGAAGATCCTAATGTCCGGTGGCGGGCGCTGCAATTTCACCAACTACAGCATAGAGCCTGAAAACTTCCTGTCTGCCAACCCGCACTTCTGCAAGTCTGCACTCAAGCGCTATACCCAATGGGATTTCATCAAGCTGGTCGAGCAACATGGCATCGACTATGAAGAGCGCAAGCACCAACAATTGTTCTGCAAAGATTCGGCTAAGCAAATTCTGGCAATGCTCCAGAGCGAATGCGAGCAGGCCGGCGTGACCATTTGGAGCCACTGTGAAATCAACAGTATCACGGCGCTGCGATCCCCGATTGCTGCACAAGAGGACATTAAGGCAGATCGCTATCAGCTAGAGCTTGCACGGGGCAAAAGCGAACCAAAAGAGACCCACACTCTGGCTTGCGAATCTCTTGTCGTAGCCACCGGCGCGCTGTCAATTCCAAGTCTGGGTGGCAGTGACATGGGCTATGACATCGCTCGCCAGTTTTCCTTACAACTTACCGAGCGCCGGGCCGGGCTGGTGCCTTTTATGTTCAGCGATAACTTCAAAGCTGTCTGCGAACGTCTTGCTGGATTATCAGCAGAAGTTGAAGTCAGCTGCAACGGACAACAGTTTAGTGAAAGTTTGCTATTTACCCATCGGGGAATCAGCGGACCGGCGATACTGCAAATCTCCAGTTACTGGCATCCAGGCGATTCGATATCACTCAACCTTTTACCCGGCCTATCCGCCGATCAATGGCTTTGTGAAATGAAACACGCGAAGGGTAAAAGCCTTCTGAAAACGGTCTTGCAGCAAAAGCTGAGCAAGGCTCTAGTAGCAGAGTTACAGAACCTGTGGTGGCCTACCCAAGCAGAAACAATTTTGGCTGAATTCACCGACCAACAACTCAAGACAATTGGCGTACAGCTCAATCAGTGGACAGTAAAGCCGTCGGCTACCGAAGGGTATCGCACCGCTGAGGTGACTTTGGGTGGCGTTAATACCGACGGCATCAGCTCCAAAACAATGGAGGCCATGCAGCAGCCGGGATTGTTCTTTATCGGTGAGGTGCTGGATGTCAGTGGTCACCTGGGCGGCTTCAATTTCCAGTGGGCCTGGTCCTCAGGCAATGCCGCCGGGCTCTACGTATGATTGCTTCTGGCCGAAAATCGCCGCGCAGCCCATCGGCCCTTGCTCTGCCCTCCTCTTTGCACGGCGCACTTCCCGAGCATTGCCTATGATGCACAAAACAGTTTTTCAATGGCTTGGCCCGCTGCTTTTTCTGCCTATGAGCAAGGCGACCATATGGCGACTGTGGAGCGATACAGAAAACTGGAAGCAGTTTGATGTCGCTCTCGAATATTCCCATTTACAAGACGACACCATTGGCGCCCCACTGTAGATAATGATTCAATGCTAATAATAGAAACGTGATGAGAGCTCAACATGAAGCATTACAAAACAGAATTGAAAATCACTAGCAAATTTCTAGGCATCGCCTTATTGCTATTCGCAAGCTTGGCTAGCAATGCCCAGCAATCACATCCAGAGTATGCGAGCGTAAAGCTGGTGATAGACAACTTCTTTGAAAGCATTAATACGGGCAATGGTGAGTTGCTAGCAAGCCTTGAAGTTGAAGGTGCGCAGATATTAAACATCGCAGAAGAGACCGCCGGGGAATACGAATTCGCGGCAAGAACCTGGTTCTCCGCTGAGAATTTTAGCTCCGACACCCAACTCACCGAGCGCTATTGGGACGAGGAGTTGCTTATATCGGATGTACTCGCCGTATTCTGGGCATCCTACGATTTTCACGTTGACGGTGAATTCTCCCATTGCGGAGTCGATGTACTAAACCTGATAAAGATTGAAGGCGAGTGGAAAATTGGTCACGCCATGTGGACGATTCAACAACCCGGCTGCGAAGCATCACCGCTGGGGCCGTTGAACTGACAGGAGTAAAAAGCAGGCGGTTCGCCTGAATTGCATAGCTGGGGTGTTTGCTAATAATTAGGCTTTTACTGTATTAGTTAATGCTAAATAAAGAGGGCAGTATGAATTTCGATAGTGAACATCATTTCGGTGCAGCCCAAAGGTCTGTGAGCTCAGTCACCCGTGATGGAAAGGCGGCAAAGGCTGTTAATCTCACTCGAAGCTACCCAACGGCTATTGACGATCTGTGGAGCGCGCTAACCAACAGTGAGCGAATACCACGGTGGTTCCTGCCCATTACTGGCGATCTCAACTTAGGCGGTCGCTATCAATTCGAAGGCAATGCAGGTGGCGAAATCAGGGAATGTAACTCCCCTACCTATCTTTCTGTTACGTGGGAGTGGCAAGACGATGTCAGCTGGCTGGAAGTTCGGCTTAGCGAGGCGGCAGAGAATAAAACCCAGCTGACTCTCATCCATACTGCCGTGGTTTCAGAATTCTGGACCCAATTTGGCCCAGGCGCTACTGGCCTGGGTTGGGAGACCGGCCTAATCGGGCTTGATTATCATTTACTAAACCCGAATGCGCCGATGATGGATAAGGGGCTGTTTTCGTCGTCGCCCGAGGGCAGAGCTTTCGTAGCACAAAGCAGCGAAGATTGGGGCAGAGCGTCTATTGCCTCAGGTACCCAGACGACGCAGGCGTTGGACGCAGTCAAAAAAATAACCGCCTTCTACACTGGCGATAACTCAGAGACTTCTTGATGCAGGCATTCGATCAGCTCACGTCGAATCCTGTCTGAGAATACATTCCCCGCCCGCTTTCTTCACTCTTCGGTGACGACCGTACCGGTTTCAGACAGTGGCGAGCCATCGCCATTGAGTCCCATGGATTCATAACGTCTCCAGCCAGCAAGAATACCAACCAATCCGTGATTACCCTCGTGGCAAGCATATTCATACAGTGGATCGCCCGCGCGACGCAGTGGAAATTTCGCAGACCAGGTTGCGTCCCATGACTGTGGATCTTCAACCGTAAAATCGTAGTTCAAGGTATCTGCATCTAACCTGCTGAAGCGTTCGGTTATCTGCGCCTGCTCAGACATGCCAGCGTAGTTATAGTCGTGATAGTAATTTTGGGTATGAACAACGAGAGTAGCGTCTTCCCAGTGGGCGACAGAATCCCCTTCCCACTTGAGTTGCTTAGTATGGTGCTCACTATCGAGCCTAATGATCCGCGCCGTGTGAACCATCTCGTTCAAGATCACAATGTGGTCTTGGGTCTGCACGATCTGCACATTGTTATTGTAGGCGCTAGGAATCATCGGTGGACCGGCATTGAACCCTACAAGGCAGCGGTCAACCGCTGTGCGCCCTTCTGGACCTGCACTCTCGAACACCATCTGCCCATAGGCAGCTCGGCGCTCTTGTCCTACAACATTAACTGCTGGTTGTCTGCCGTTGGGCGGATCATAAATAAGTGAGGTTCGGCGATCGGCGATGGTCTGCACGCCTCGCTCATACCAGAAATTGTTATAGGAGATAACACCCGGTGGATATCCAGCCCCGCCTACCGAGTCAATAATCAGGTCTCGGTTCTGGCGGCGATTTTCGAACTCCTCCCACTCTTTAGCCTGCTCAGGCGTGAGTACTTCGAAGTCTTCCAGTTCTCGAGGACGATTCAGTGGCGTAAGCGTTCTAAAAGTATAGGTGCCCTGCAGATCAGGCTGGCCATACTCGGTACGGGGAAAACCATCATCTTGTGCCGAAATCAGGGGAGCAGTCACAATACTGGCTAGCGCTAGGATAAGTTTGGCATGAATTCTGTTGTTCACTCGAATCTCCAATAATTGCTATTTTTTCAACCTATTAAATAAATCTTTCGTCCGAAATTACGCCGGTTCTACTGATTATTCAAGAGGTAATAGCAGGTCAGCTAAGCGAGCAGGTAAATAAACAACAGGCCCACAGCAATAATTCGCGGCTAGTTTGATTCTGAGTTCCTATTTGCTGATACCAACATCCGGTTCTGATCCACTGAACTCATTTGCCTAGACACTCCCTTCGGTAGCAATTACTAGGCAGATCGAGTTGTCAGGGATAGCGATATCTAACTTCGCATTGGACAGTATTGCGGCTAAGCCTGCAGCACCAGACGGGGTGGTAGCAAGTTTATTTTGGGCCAAAAAGTCCGCGGCTGTGAACGCGTCATTATCACTCACGCAAACGAAATCATTAGCGAGTTCTTTGAGTAGTTCGAATGCAATAAGTGAAGGCTCCTTGCAGTCCAACCTGCCCATGGAAGAAACTGGACCACTGACGGAAGTAGCGCGTCCTAGCTTGTGACTCTCAAAAAGACAAGGCGCGGCATCGGGCTCCACCACAATGATTCTGGGTTGTTGTTTCCAGTTTTTGCGAATCTCATACGCCATGCTCGCTGCCAGCCCGCCAACTCCAGCTTGAAGAAATACATGGGTCGGCCAGCTGTCTTTAAGTAAAAATAATTGGCGCATTTCCTCAGCGATAACCGTGTAGCCTTCCATAACTAACATGGGTAGGTGGTAATACCCTGACCAAGAGCTATCAGCGAGTAAGACCTCTCCCTTTGAATTGTCATTCATGGCAGCGATCATACTCTCCTCGTAGGTTTCACCCGATCGAATCACCGCCGCGCCAAGCGCCGTCAGCCTCTTAGCAAAAGAGTCTGGAACAGTGTGTGCAATGTGAACGCGGCAATTTGCATTGAAAAGTTCAGCGCCTTTTGCCACTGCAATTCCGTGATTCCCCGCACTGGCGCATACGAAAGTGAACTTGTTGCTCCAACTTCGAACTTGCGGATCAGTTAAGCCCTGAACCGGCAATTCACTTCCATTCTCTTCTTGCCATTGCTCGAGAAGAAATTTGGCCACCGCATAAATACCACCTAAGGCTTTGAAAGAGCCAAGCCCCATGCGGTTTGTTTCGTCTTTAACTAACAGTCGAATGTTGTTGAGAGGAGAGATTTCCACAAGCGGCGTTTGCTTGTATGACGGGCAAACCTCTAACAGCTCTAGAGGGCATTGAACATTTAGAGATAGCTTATAATCCATGGGTAGCAGGATACTATGGTTTCATTCTGATCAGGAAATGAGAACAGGTTTGGCTTGAATACTCCTACCTCTAGCCTTACTATCCTCTTCCCGAGAGATTCAACAAAACTAGCGACTAAAAAGCAGTCATGAGCACACAAACACCCAACGCCAATGTCACGCTAACCACGCTTTTCAAAATCAAAGAGCGTGGTGAAAAATTTGCCTGCATGACTGCCTATGACGCCTGTTTCGCCTCAATTCTTGGCGATGCTGGAGTCGAAGTGATTCTTGTTGGTGACTCGTTAGGCATGGTGCTGCAAGGCCATGACAGCACCCTTCCCGTGACGATGAATGACATGATCTATCACATGCAATGCGTCAAGCGTGGCAACAAGGGCGCTCTGCTGGTAGCCGACCTGCCCTTCATGAGTTATGCCTCGGAGACTCAAACTCTGCAGAATGCTGCCGCACTGATGCGCGCCGGTGCGCACATGGTGAAGCTAGAGGGTGGGGCATGGATTGAGAATACCACTAGATTACTTGCCGAACGCGGCATTCCCGTCTGCGCGCACATGGGCCTAACACCTCAGTCCGTTAATCGAATCGGCGGCTTTCACGTTCAGGGGCGCGATACCGAACAGGCTGACGCCATAATCGCTGAAGCGAAACTCTTAGAAGATGCCGGTGCCAGTACCCTGCTACTCGAGTGTGTGCCGCGCAGTTTAGGCAAGACCGTTACCAATTCATTAGGCATTCCCGTAATTGGCATAGGGGCCGGCCCTGATACAACAGGACAAATTATGGTCTTGCATGACGTATTGGGCGTCTCCCCGATCTCGCCTAAATTCGTGAAGAACTTCTTACTCGATTCGAAGAATGGCATACCCGGCGCCATCGAAGACTATGTGCAGGCGGTGAAGTCTCAGTCGTTCCCTGCCGACGAGCACTGCTTTAACTAGCAGCTTTCGAATTACTCTCAGCAAATACAGCAATGCAAACTCAAAAAAAGATTAAAGACCTACGGCAAATCCTCAGGACTGCGCGCTCGCAGGGTAAGTCTATTGCGCTTGTTCCAACCATGGGCAATCTGCACGAGGGTCATCTACAACTGATACGGCAGGCCAGAGATCGCTATGACTTCATCGTCTGCAGCATCTTCGTCAATCCTCTGCAATTCGGAGAAAACGAGGACCTAGCCACCTATCCAAGAACCCTCGAAGCCGATCGCGAAAGCCTACGTAGCGAGGATTGTGATTGTCTATTTCTACCCTCCGTCAAAGAAATCTATGGCGACGGCCTAGAACTGCAAACCATGATTAACGTGCCAGGTCTAACTGAAAATTTCTGCGGTACCAGCCGACCAGGACATTTCGAAGGCGTAGCCACAATCGTAACTAAACTATTCAATATCGTTCAGCCAGACGCCGCCTTCTTCGGACTAAAAGACTACCAGCAGTTTTTAGTCATTCGAAAACTCACCCATGATCTCGCACTCGATATTGCGATACATGGCATAGAGACCCATCGTGAGGAAAGCGGCCTCGCCATGAGCTCACGCAATAATTACTTGAGCGAGCAGCACAAAGAACAGGCAGCAAACTTGTATCGCTGTTTACGCAGCTGTGCCGAGCAAATTCAGCAGGGCAATACCCAATTCCAGCAGCTCGAGAACGCGGCAAAGAAAGAACTGAAACAGGCTTCTTTAGAGCCTGACTACTTCCAGATATGTAATGCCGACACACTACAACCCCCCTCTACAGATACTCGCCAACTAGCGATTCTTGGCGCCGTCTTCGTTGGCAAGAGTCGTTTGATCGACAACATCCGTTTTCAACGCTAATAGTCTCAAGAAAGATAGCCCTCTATACGTCTAGTGCCTCGCCAATAAAGGGCTGTAGCACCCTGCCAGTTGCCCGTAAAGTTGCTTTGAGGCATACTAATTGGCCATTATTTTTGCAGGCCCTAGCGCTATACCCAGCAGCGTTAGCACAGCTAGCCATTAGCAGATAAGGAAATGCCCCATGTCAGAAGACAAGATCTATCCAGTTTCAGACGCCGGATCTAGCAACACTTATCTGAATAAAGAAAGCTTCCAGACGATGTACCAGCACTCCATAGATGCACCTGAAGACTTCTGGGCTGAACAGGCTGAAACTTTGCTGCACTGGCATGAACCCTGGAAGACAGTCACCAGCGGTGGATTTGCCAAGGCCGACACAAAGTGGTTTGAGGGAGCTAAGTTAAATGTTGCTTATAATTGCATCGACAGGCATCTGGAGCTGCGCGGCGAGCAGACTGCGATCATCTGGGAAGGCGACGATCCAGCACTTGATAAGAAGATAAGCTATCGCGAATTACATCAGGAAGTTTGCAAGCTCGCTAACGCTCTTAAAGCCAGAGGCATCAGCAAAGGCGACCGCGTCTGCATCTATATGCCAATGGTTCCTGAGGCGGCCTACGCGATGCTCGCCTGCGCACGCATCGGCGCCGTGCACTCCGTCGTGTTTGGCGGCTTCTCTGCTGAATCCATTAAAGACAGAATTTTAGACTCTGACTGCCAGAGCGTTATCACTGCCGACGAAGGTATGCGCGGCGGGCGTACGATTCCGTTGAAGGCTAATGTCGATGCCGCACTAGCGCATTGCCCGAATGTACATTCCGTTTTCGTTGTACGCCGCACCAATGCCGAAGTTCCTTGGCATGAAGAGCGCGATGTTTGCTATCACAAAGCCACCGAGGCCGCAGACAGTGAATGCGAGCCAGAGCTCATGGACGCGGAAGATCCATTATTCATTCTGTATACCTCCGGCTCAACCGGCAAGCCGAAGGGCGTTCTACACACGACCGCCGGCTATCTGCTTGGCGCAACCATCACCCACAAATACGTCTTCGATTATCACGAGGGCGACGTCTATTGGTGTACTGCCGATGTGGGCTGGGTCACTGGGCACTCTTATATACTATACGGCCCACTCGCTAATGGCGCCGTAACGCTAATGTTCGAAGGCGTGCCTACTTACCCAGATGCCTCGCGCTTCTGGCAGGTCATCGACAAACACCAAGTAAATATTTTCTATACAGCACCTACTGCTATCCGCGCACTGATGTCCGCTGGCGACGATCCAGTTAAGAAAACTTCACGATCCTCATTACGATTGTTAGGCTCAGTAGGCGAACCAATAAATCCAGAAGCCTGGGAGTGGTACTACCATGTTGTAGGCGATGCACGCTGCCCTATCGTCGATACCTGGTGGCAGACCGAAACCGGTGCAATCATGATCACACCCATACCCGGTGTAACTGACTTAAAACCTGGCTCTGCCTCAACACCCTTCTTCGGAGTCCAGGCGGCACTACTCGATGCAGATGGCAATGAGATAGAAGGCGCAGCCACCGGCAACCTTGTACTTTGTAACAGCTGGCCCAGCCAAATTAGAAGCGTATACGGCGACCACCAGCGCTGTATTGACACCTATTTCACGACCTATCCCGGCTACTACTTCACTGGCGACAGCGCTCGACGGGATGCCGACGGCTATTACTGGGTAACCGGCCGCGTCGACGACGTGATCAACGTATCCGGCCACCGACTTGGAACCGCCGAGATCGAGAGCGCATTGGTGCTGCACCCGAGCGTTGCCGAGGCCGCCGTTGTCGGCTATCCACACGATATTAAGGGCCAGGGCATCTATGCCTATGTCAGCCTAATGACCGGCAGCGAGGCTAGTGAAGAGCTGCGCGCAGAACTTCTGAAATTTGTTGCCAAAGAAATCGGTGCCTTTGCCAGGCCTGAGATTATTCAATTCGCGCCAGGACTACCCAAGACGCGATCGGGAAAGATCATGCGCCGCATTCTGCGCAAGATTGCCTCGAACGAGCTCGAGAACCTAGGCGACACCTCAACACTTGCCGACCCAGCCGTGGTCGATGAACTGATAGAGAATCGAGTTAATCGCTAGCGACAAGACACACTACTTTAATTACTAGACTCAACCAGTAAAAAGAGAAACCCCATGGCAGAAAAAAGATTAGGTCTCACAGATATCATGCTCACTCAGATAGGTTTAGGCTGCATGGGCCTCTCCGAATTCTACGGACCTCCAACCGAAGAGTCTGCTGCCATCAATCTTCTGCACGAAGCTATCGACCTAGGCGTGAATCACTTCGACACGGCACAAGGCTACGGAGTTGGCCGCAACGAGACCTTATTAGGTAAGGCCTTTTTTGATAGACGCGAAAAAGTTTGCATCGCTACGAAGTTTGGCTTTCTGCGCGACCCTGATACAGGCGCACCGCTAGGCTTGGATGGCTCTAAGCAAAATTGCAGAAAGGCTGTGGAAGGATCTCTGCGTCGATTGCAATCTGATCACATAGATCTGTATTACTTGCATCGAGTCGATCCCAATACCCCCATCGAAGAAACTGTCACCGAGATGGCAAAACTCGTAACCGAGGGAAAAGTTCGCGCAATAGGCCTGTCGGAAGTATCCGGCGCCACATTACGCCGTGCGCAAGCCATACATCCTATAACGGCGGTGCAGTCCGAATATTCCATCTTCAGCCGCGAGATTGAACAGGATGTACTGCCGGTCTGTCGGGAAATAGGCGCCAGCCTTGTTGCCTATTCCCCATTAGGTCGTGGCATGCTCACAGGCAGCTTCAAGCGAGATAGCAAAATTTCTGAGACCGATTACCGCGGATCCATGCAACCCCGCTTTAGCGGCGATGCCTATGCGGCAAACCTGGTACTCGTCGACAAGATACTGGATCTAGCCAAATCACTAGACGTCAGCGCTGCTGAAATAGCCTTAGCCTGGGTAGTAGCGAAGCAAGAGAATGTCTTGCCGATTGCCGGCACCACGAAGCTTGCCAACCTAAAAACGAATCTTGCTTCGATGGAGCTAAGCTTAAGTGCCGACGAAATCGCCTCACTGGATGAGTTAGCCGACCAAGTTGAAGGCACTCGATACAACGCACAGGGCATGAAGGTAATTAACGCTTAACCTGCGTGGAAGCTAGTGGCAGTAGTTTCAACAGTACAGGGAAAATGCAACAAGTAGTCACGGTTGCTGTCTAACTCTGATAGTTGGAGATATAGTTGGAGCTATTGGGTGTAAGATTAACCGAGGCGTTCTGGTCCTATTCAACGGCCTTAGCTAGAGCGCACTAGCTAAGGCCCACGCAAATACGCTCACCTAACTCGCAAATTAGCCATGCAATCCGGACTTAAAATTCAATTTAATCCAAACAGTTCATTGCTGATATCTCTGAGCAGGCGTTTGATCGCACTGTTCCCTCTCACGCTGCAGGGATTAATAACTCTGCTGTTAACAACCTATGCTCTACGTGTGTACGGCTATGGCGCCATGGACCTAGTCGTTTTCTCTCTGTCTATCTGTGCTCTGGCTATCCTAATATTTAGCCTATTCTGCTGTGTAGTCAGCGGCGTCTTCATTCAACGTCGGGTGCGGATAAGCCTCGATCAACTCGCCAGTCGCATCCAGCCTATAAAGGTCGAAGCTGGTTATCCGAATGAAACCGGTTTTCTGCTTCCCGCACTAAATTACTTCCCATTGGTCAAACTCAGCTGGCGAGTAATCTATCCCGACTTCGTTGAGACCCGAATTCGTGTCGCCCCCGATGGCAAACTTCTCGAAGAAATCGTACCCGAGAAGCGCTGTAAGACAAACCACGTTACGCGCTTGTTTACAGTTTCCGATGTGCTCGGTTTCTGTCGCTATTCCTGGCAACAGAAACAGGACATCTCCTGCAGCGCATTACCAAAAATCAACACAGTAAAACCTCTACCGCTTTTGCGTTCGTTAACTGCCGAGGATGGCATACCAAATCCTTCCGGCGATCCTGATGGCGACCGCATGGAAATCCGCCCCTATGTGCCAGGGGACTCAGTGCGCAATATCATGTGGAAAGTGTACGCCCGAAACCGACAACTGAACGTTAGGCTCGCCGAGAAGAGCGTCTTCCACAGCAATCGCACTATCGCCTATCTATTGAGCAGCGACAACGATGAAGCCGCTGCCGCCGTCGCCCGCGTTGCATTGGAGACAGGTGCTCTTGGTGACGACTGGGCTTTCTCAGCCGATGGCTCCGAGGTTCCTGCGAACACACTTCCCGCCGCGTTAGATGCCATCGCAAAATCCAGAGCAATCGATAAAACACTAAGCTATGGTCTAGATGAATTCCTAACAAGGAGCGCGGGTCAGGCCGGTGCGCACTGTATCGTGTTTGCGGCAGCAGAATTCGCCCCTTGGTTTGAACCACTGAAGAAAACAATCTCGCGTTTTCCCGGTCGCTTCTCCCTAGTACTGGCAACCGATGGGTTCAACGAAACCGAGCAGCTGAAACTATGGCAGCGTCTGTTATTGCAAGATGATCCAGCAGGCGAGAAAGGTAGCGAGCTAGGGGGCTCCAGAGCCGATTTACTTAAGTTATTGACCGCTCTGGGGCAACTAGTAGAATCAACCGTAGTCGTGGACAGGAAAACAGGACTCAGTTTCGATCAGAATCTTAGAAAAGTGTAACTTATTGATTATTGATAATTTATAAATCGAGTAATTACAATGACGCTGAACAGAGCAAGCAACAAGGCAGCAAAGACACAGCATTTCTTGCCGACTAGTCTGCGCGCGGCGATTATTGCCAGTAGTTATTGGCTGCTAAGCCTGTCACTCACCGTCGTCAGCGGTTCTGTCGCCTCCTTCATTGGCTGCCTGTTCGCCTGCTATTTGATCGACCTTGGCATTCATCGATCCCCCTTAAAGCGACTACGCACCTTCTCCATCAATCTAATGAGCCTCAGCTTTCTACTCATGGGTCTATTGCTCGCATCGCTAGTCACGAGCACGTCGCTGCTCTCGAACCTCGCTTCACCGATGTTCTCCTTCAACACGGGCGAGTTCATCAAGTGGTTTGCAATCAGCGCCTCACTCACAGTTTGCTTGCGCGTGCTGGCACAACGCACAAGCTATGGCGCCGTCATTGAAATACTCTTTGTCGCTATTGCCTTTGTTATAACCTTGTCTGCACATCGCAATGGCATGATCCATCGCCCCTTCCTTATCGGTGACTATGCGTTGACTCGGGGCATAGATCCCTCCTCGATTCTAATGGCATTCGGATGCGGCGCGGTCCTTTCCCTCGCGGCTCTGCTGATGATCGAGAATAACCATCGACGTCTTCCCTATCACTTTACCGTTCTCGGACTCCTGTGTTTCTCGCTGCTGTTCTATGTCCGACTGTTTGGGCTGCCGACACCACAGCTAACGGACGATCTGGGGCTGACTGGACAAGAGCAAGCAGGTAATGGTGCTCAGCGTGAGAACCCATTCAGAGATAGCGAAAACAATGCAGATGACAAAGAGGCGCCGGTAGCGGTCGTCGTTTTCCGAGATGACTATGAACCCCTAAACGGCTCCTATTACTTTCGCGAATCAGCGTACTCACAGTTCAACGGCACCCTGCTGGATTTTACGACACGCAGCGACATGGATCAGGACCTGATCAAGAACTTCACGAACTCGCGCATCGAGACTACTCAACCACCCAAGGCCGAAGATCAGCGCACACCAGTTCGTGCCAGTATCGGCATGCTAATCTCCCATCGCACACCGTTTGGCCTAGAAAGTCCGATCGCCTATGAGAACACGGCGAACCCGAACAACCTGCGCTTCAAGCGAACCTATGACACCTACTCGCAAGCACCAGAGTATGACTTCAATTACTTACTCGGCCGCGAACTAGGCAGAGCCGACTGGTCGCAGGAGGTCTGGGACGAATACCTGGAACTGCCTAACGACCCACGTTACAAAGAACTCGCCGAGAGCTTGATCGTCGATTTAAAAACTGAGTATACCGATGACCCCTTTGCCAAGGCCTGGGCAATTAAGACCTATTTGGATGAGAGCGGCATCTACAGCCTGAAGAACGAGCATGCCTATGCGACTGACCCGGCCGGCTCCTTCTTATTTGGCGATTTAACTGGCTACTGCATGCACTTTTCCTTTGCTGCCACCTATATGTTTCGTAGTTTAGGCATCCCAGCTCGAGTCGGTATAGGCTACGCTGTTCCTGCCAGTAATAAAGCTGGCGGTTCATCGCTATTGATTCAGGCTGTGCATGGTCATGCCTGGCCTGAGATTTATTTTCGCGACATTGGCTGGGTAATCGTTGACCCGGCACCACAGCAAACGCTAGTGGATATGACCACCGACCCACAGAACAATCTGCAGCAACTACTGGGCGATATGCTACGCAACGATGCGTCTTTCGATGACTTCCTGCAGTCGCAGCAAACATCCTCTATAAACCTACAACTGATTCTGAATGTTCTGACTGCGTTAATCTTAGCGACTCTGCTTAGCGCCTACACAATCAAGTTCTACCGCAGCTGGATTCCATCTCGAGCGGCGACAGACAAGCAGTATCGACTTAGCTATCGAGCGATGCTGGATCAACTCGCAGCCATTGGCTTGCATAGACAATTTGGTGAGAGCCGCGAGCAGTTTGCCCAACGCGTCGAGTTCGTTGCTCCAAGCATGCAGAAACTGACTAATCAACATCTCGCGCTGGCCTTGGGCTCTCAAGACAAGAACAGTTTCGATGCGGCTAAGTGGGCAGAGCTACGCAGCACCATCGCACAAGAGATAGGTCGCAATACGCAGACATGGAAGCGAGTCGTCGCCTGGATCAATCCTTTTTCCTGGCTACTCAGTAAATAATTCTTGTAACTCTTTAATCAAGAGCCAAACCCGTTCAAAGAAGTGGAGCAAACTATGACGTCTGACAGTATCACCGAAGTAGCTGAGCCAATATCGGTCAGCGATACTGAGGAAGTAAGCAGCAATACTCAAATCGACGCAGCCGTTGACGTGTTAAATAGACTGAGCGCTGCCGTAAAGCAGCAGGTTCTAGGTCGCGATGATGTTATCGAGCTAACTCTCATCGCGTTAGTTGCGGACGGGCATGTGCTACTCGAAGATTTTCCAGGCTCCGGCAAAACCACTCTCGCGAAAGCGCTGGGCGAAGCAATTGTCGACGACGGCAGCGACAAAAATCGCGCCGACTTCATTTTGCCCTTTCGTCGCATCCAGTTTACTCCAGACTTACTGCCTTCGGATGTCACCGGCGTACCGGTATTCGATAGCAACAGCAACGCTTTCCACTTCCGGCATGGCCCTCTGTTTGCCCATGTTGTTCTCGCCGATGAGATCAATAGAACTTCACCAAAGGTGCAGTCTGCTATGCTCGAAGCAATGGGCGAGAAGCAAGTTACCGTCGATAATGTCACCTACCAGCTCGATGCTCTTTTCTTCGTTATTGCCACGCAGAACCCGCTCGACCTCGTAGGCACTTATCCACTGCCCACTCCACAACTCGATCGCTTCCTGTTTAAGATAACGATGGATCATATCGATCGCGAATCTGAATTGGATGTTCTGAACACCTACAAACAACGCAGAGATCTAAGTGCGGATAAAATTACAGTTACTCGCGATGAAGTCCTATTCGCCAGAGAGCAGATCGACGCAGCAGTTACTATTAGCAGCAGCATCAAATCCGCACTAGTCGATATCTCCAGAAACCTGCGAGAGGACGAACGAGTACTCCAAGGCAATTCCACACGCAGCATGGTACTGATGCTGCCTGCCCTGCAAGTCGCCGCCGCACTGCGTGGTCGAGACTATGTGAGTGCCGAGGATATTGAGCTACTACTACCCAGAGTTTTAGGCCATCGTATTGAACTGGCTCCGGGCGTGGCAGACCTGAACAAGGTGCTCATCGATGCCATGCGCGGGCCCATGGAACAGCTAGCCAGAGGCACGCTAGCCTAATGCACAATCTGAAACCTAGAATGTGGCCGCGACCTACGCTCGCGAGTCTCAGCTTGGTCTGGATTCTTATAGCTGCATGCAATGTCTCTGCACAAGACGACAGTCCTCTTTCCCTCGAGAGCATCGAGATTCCTCAGGTTCAGCGCCAACCCTGTTTTGGCTTCACCGACGTTAGTGACACGAATGCGCTCGCCGTCTGCGATGCCTTGAATCTCGATCTGAATGTTAAGGCTCGCGAGCTGAGTGAGCAGTGGGTGCGTCAAGAACCGAACTCTCCCGGCGCGCAGTTCGCTCTTGCAGAAGTCCTGCTAACCATCGAAGGCAATATGCCTAGAGCGCTTTTTCATCTCAATCGCGCAGAGCAGCTTACCAACTACAACGACGTACCCGAGGCGCTAGAATCGGGAAATCTGCAATGGCACTACCTGACACTGAGCCAACTGTCCTATGTCCACCAGCTCATGGGTGACCAGCTTCTCTCACTGGAATATCTTGATAAAGTCGAAGAAGTCTACGGACAAGACATGGAATCATTTCGCGGCTGGCCACTAATCAAGCTCAAGCAATACGATGCAGCTCGTGAGAGTGCAAACCGGGTTCTGGAAAATAGCGACAACGAGCGGGAACGCGCGCGGGCCTGGAACACTATTTGCGCAGCCAACTTGGCAAGCCTACAACCTATCGAGTCCTTGACTGCCTGCGATCGTGCCGTGAGTGAGGATGAGAGCTTCGCCGATTCGGTGAGCGACTACGACACGGTCTACCTGAGCAATGCATCGGAAGTTGCGCTAAGCCTGTTACGAATGGATGAGGCAGAAGAATATCTCAATCGCGCGACTCGCTATCTAAACGCGGATAGCGTGGCAAACCCGTGGATCTATAAACTCTATCTACTCATGAATCAGGGTCGCTTCGATGAATCCCGCGAGGCACTCGATCGCATGCTGGTGTGGCGCGAAGCGCAGGAACCCATAGTCAACGTGATGAATCGTGCAGAGCACTTTCTTGTTACAGCGAGCTTCTTCTTGCTCGCCGGTTACAGCGAGGACGCAATCAAACTCACCACAACAGCATTGAATCAACCTGATCGGAATGGCTCTTATAGCGCTGACGACGCACAGAAAGACTCCATGGCCGCTCTGATCAACATGATGGCCAATCGGCTCGAGTATCAGATCCAGCTGGAGAAGATCGCCACGATGGATTTCCTCGATTCCCTGTCTGCGCGCGCTGATGCCCTGAGCTTTCAGGTCAATGCGTGGCGTTCGGAGCGTCGCGCTGCTGCGCTGTTCGCCGAATTCGATGTACTCCAGAATCGACTGCGCCCCTATGCACCCTTAGATGTACATATCCCCGAATGGATAGAACCAGAAATCGTCGGCAGTATCGGCACGGGGGTCATGAGCAACATTATTGAGCAAGCGAATAGCAACGGGGCCTTTATGCTCAATGCCGGCTACTATCATTCCTACAAGGCAGAGGTTGCCGCGCTGGACAATGATCGCGATGCCGTTATGCGCGAAGGCGCAACTGCTCTAAGCCAGCTGCCAGCAGCCGAGGTCTTGCTTCGCGCACGCTTAGCCGCGCAAATGGGCAAGGTGGCCTGGCGTAACAATGACTATGCGCAGGCACTAACCCTGTTCGAAAACGCCTACCTACAAGATCCCAGCATACTGCGCCGCCTAGCCATAAGCCTACCGGTAGATATAACAAACGATGGAACTGAATTTTCCGAACAAGTCGCAGACTACCTAGCCGATTCGCCGCGTTTTTCTCGAGACGCAAATGGAATGAGCCTGGAGGTGAGCACCGCTCCGGATCTAACGATATGCCTTAAAACAAGAACAGATATCATCCTGTCGTGCTACACTATGGCCGCTGCCGAAAGTGAGAGCAGCAAGTGGAATGCTCAACAACTGACGCAAATGTTTCATACCCAAACCTTCGGTTTAGGCTTTGAGATTAGTCAAGCTCAGCGTTCTATCCTGATGGGATCTAGCGTCATCCTCAGCTCGCAAAACGACCGTTCTCTACAACGCAATCGGGAAGCCGTACTGGATCGCTAATTCAATACTCGCAGTTATAAACTGCCAAGACCTCATCAATGTAAATGCCATTGATGGAAAATAGCTTTGCCTACTCGCACATCATTATCAAAGACACTCATCGTATTGCTCGCGGCCACATCCGCATTGGGCCCTGCTTCCATGCAGATCTTATTGCCTGCCCTGCCGGTAATTAAAGAAACATTTGAAGTAAGCACTGAAGTGGCACAGCTCACTCTTAGCCTCTCGATGCTAGCCATTGCCTTAGGCACCTTATTCTATGGCCCTCTGTCTGATAAGTACGGGCGCAAGCCTGTCATGTTGCTTGGTCTGTCGATCACACTAGTTGGCTCAGTATTCTGTTTCGTGGCGAACACCATCGAACTGCTTATCGTGGGGCGATTCATTCAAGCCTTCGGCGCCGCAGTTGGCCTCGTGCTCGCACGCGCCATAGTACGCGACGTTTATGGAGCGCAGGAGGCTGCACGCGTCATCGCGACACTAGTCATGGTGATGGTGATGGCGCCCATGCTTTCGCCAGCGCTGGGTGGAGAGTTAATGCTGCGACTTGGCTGGGAATCCGTCTTCGTAGTAATCGCCATCGCGTGTATCTTGATCTCTTTGCTGCTTTTTAAGAACTTGCCAGAAACCCTCAAGGAACCGGTGCCCTTCACTGGCGTCGCTTCGATGATAGGTAACTACGCGCGGCTATTTCAATCGCGCGCATTCTGCGGCTATGCCTTCTGCGTTACTTTCGTTTCGGTGCTGTTCTTCAGCTTTATTTCTGCCGTGCCAGAGATCATGGTTTCGGTAATGAAGCGCCCTCCGAACGAATACGGATACTACTTCATAATGATTCCCATCGGGTTTATGGCTGGCAACTACTTCGCGCGGCACTTCGGCCGATCCATGGAACTGAACCGCATGATCAGCATAGGCGCAAGCCTGGGAGTTACAGGAGTTTCTCTCGCAATTGTGCTGCAACTCATAGGTTTTCATCAACCTATTGCCCTGTTTGCTCCTATCGCTTTAGCTGTATTCGGTAATGGTATTTCTCTACCCAATGCGCAGGCAGCAGCGATTAATGAATTTCCTAAATTTGCAGGCAGCGCATCTGGCCTAACAGGCTTTCTACAAATGTTCTTCTCTGCCATCGCTGCACAATTGGTTGCAGTGATCTTTAACGGAACAGTCTATCCCCTGTTGATCTTAATGCTAACCGCATCGATTCTGTCGCTAATTAGTTTCAATCTGGGCGTGCGAGTCAGCCCGAAAGTTTCTGCTTAATCTAGAACAAGAAATACTGACTAGCATCAAATTTGCTTTCTGCCTATAGCGTTACTCTATTCCTATAAATTGGAAAAGGAGTAATTCTCATGAAAAGCCAAACTAACAAACCAATCCTCCAGGTTGTTGTTTCCCTAATCGCCGTATTCTCGCTAGCTGGATGCAGCACGAACTCGGATGAATTCCCGAAGATAGCGAATCCACCACCCTTCGACTATGTTGACGGCGAGCAATTACGAGAACCGTTAATCACAACGTAAACAGGAGTATAGAGATGTCTAGAGAATCAGGAGACCGATACCACTGCGACAGCTGCGGCGCCGAGCTTGTCTACGAGAAGCCCTGCCCTTGTGGAGAGGATATAGTGCATTCAGAAATTTGCTGCGGCAAGCAGATGTCGAAGATCGAAGGACGCACAGCCGGACCAAATCGCTCGACCACAGAAGACTATTAGTACAGACGTGAATTCGTTCACTAGTTTGACGCTATACCTAAAAAAATGACTATCAGGAGATAGCTATTTTTCGTAGTAGGTCACGTAGCCGGTGAACATTTCGTCAAAGCTCTCTAGACCAAACGTAACTTCTTCGCTGGGGTCAGGATTGAACGGGTTGGAATAGGAATTGTCGAAGGCACCGCCCACGTGGATACTATCGCCAGCCTCTAGATTCAACGCCTCGCTCAGGTGATAGTGCGGCTGCCAGCCGTAGTTGTAGGCGGGAATGCTCAGCACGTCGCGCCGCTCACCACCTGCCGTCTGCACTTCGAACTTCATCTTCTTGCCACGAAAATTCATTCGCGCACGCACGCTCGTAACTACAACAGGTTTCTCAAACTGGTAGCTAGCCCCCATAGCATGATTCGGATCGTATGGCTCGATCACGAAACGTGGTGAGATTGCCTTGGTTAACAATTCTTTTTCTGGAGGCTCGTCGTAAAAATAAAGCCCAATGGATGTTTCATCTGTGGTCGCAAGGCCATTTGTCACGTAGTGAAACTGCATGGACAATTTATGTCCTTTAGGAATGAGAATTCCAGTGCCTTCACCAAAAACAGTCGCTGGATTGTTACCAGGAATAAAACTACCCAAGAAGCGCCGCGTGCTGATTTCATTCTCGGCCTCATCTCCCCAAAAGTCTTCATCTGCCGGTGAGATAAATGTCATCAGATGGTGAAGGACAGTCTCCTTTCCAGGGTTGTATTGAAATGCGCGTACCCAGACATCGCGATCAAGTGGCAGTGTCGCCTCTGTGTACAGATAATCCTGTATTCCTACTGCCGCGATGTCGTTTGCTGGTGTCTCAACGATAAAATCAGGCTCCCCTAATTCCCATTCGAAGATCTTCTCTGTCGGAACAAGCTCTAAAGGGTCAACAGGGTTATCGCCTCTAGGCGCTCCGGCATCCATCCAATGCACCAGGGTTTGCAGCGTTTGAGCTGACAGATATTGCGCACTGTCGGTATGACCTATCACAGGGTCGACTTGTATAGGTGGCATGCGCTTATTTAGCACTACCTCGCGAATCATCGGCGACCAACCTAGAAGAGCTGTGTAGCTGTCCAGTGCGAAGGGACCTGCGCCGCCCCAGCGATGACACTCGGCACAATTTTCAATAATAATCGGGGCAACTTCAGTGGTGTAGTCGGGGGGGCTTGCTAGCAACTTGTCACGCATCGGATAGTCTATGGTGCAGCCGGCAACATCGCTTTTAACTGTGTCATCAACATCGCCATCGAGCAATGTCTGCAGAGTTGTATCCAAAGACTGATTGGCAGCGCCACGGTAAAATAGTGAGAGCCGCTCTGGATTGAAGACGAGAACTTCTCCGCCGTGCTCAATCTGCAGCGATGCGCTCACAAGCTGAGCAGCGTCATCGAGCAGCGGCAAGTCTAAGCCTCGCTCGCTTGCCTCAATCCTGCCTACACCCGATGAATCCAACAGTAAAAACTCGATGTCTTGATCGGCGTATTTTGCATTCAATTCAGAAAGATAGTTCACGCTGTCGGAAATATTGGCGCAGTTTGGATGATAGGACATCATCACTACCGCCTTGCGGTGCTGATAGCGACTGATCTGATGAAATTCACCACGATCATCAAGCAGCGCAAAATCCCCGACTCGATCTAAAGACCCAAAGGCTTGAGTCATTAGTACGCTTGATCCTAGACCCAGTGTAATTGCGGCTAAACCTCTAAATACGGTCAACTCAAACTTCCTTTGCTGGTTGCGAATAGTAAATTTCTTATAGGTTTACTGTGGCATCGGAAACTTGCTGATGTGCGGATTTTCCTGACGGTCACGTGAGTAATTGCGATCCGGTCTTTCCATTCCACCCCTAGCTGGCCCACCGGCATTATAGATGCCGCCGCGCAACACAGAGATCAAGTAATCACGATGGCTAAACAAGTAATCATCTTTGTTCGTGTAGTCAGCAACCATGATTTCTATTGCGTCCGCTCTCCCCATCAATTCGGGATAAGCCAATACATCGCCTATCACAACCTTCAATGCTTCGATGTTATCCACGATAGCGGAAGCTTCCGGGTGGAACGTATAGAAATTAGGCGCTATGACGGGAATGGTAGGAATATCAGAGGGCAGTGAAACTAGGCTGCCGTGCAGACGAGTTGTCTTCTCTTTGTAGTACTGCAGCACATTCTCGACATCACGAATCTTCGCCTCCTGATCTGCCGCAGTAGCAACCACTTCGAGTGTCGCAATCTTTAACCACTGCGAAGCCCAGGTCAGTCCACTTAACTGCGGGAACCCAACACGGTAAGAATAGGCATAGGGATGATCTGCAAGAAGCTCATCCGACTTTGGCTTGTCAGCAACGGAGTGCTCGTCGTCGCTTAGGTAGCGGGCAACGGCTGCGTCGACGGCGACCTTTTTATCATCGAAGGCATCGTCCAGATAAATCTCTAGCAACTCTTCAACGAATTCTCGGCCTCGCTTCAGTGTCTGCACCGCAACATCAGGCAAGGCGCCACTCTCGGCTAATGCCTGGGCTGCCTCTTCAGCTGTCTGCTGCCGATTGATGGTAACAATTATACCCGGCACAGCACGGCTTTCGAACACACGGTGCGGCCCCAGCATAGCCAGGTGATCTCCCGCGGAATGATAGTGAGATGCCGTTGCTTCGGCTAACTCCTCTAACTGCTCCGTTAGTAGGCGTTTTCCAATAGCAGCAGACGGAGATTGGTTTGTCGCTTCGATTTCCTCAAATACGCGAGCATGCAACACATCATGGGCGTACAACAGATTCACCAACTCCGGAAAGAGCTGATTCAGCACAGGGCTATCAGCCATAACCACACTCGGGCGCAGCAGCGTTAGAGCGCACAGTCCGGTTAGGGCAAATTTTGATAGCAGCGAGAGGTTGCGCATATTTTTCTCCAGTGGATCCCAACCATCAGCCAGGACGAATTCTGTATAAAGGAGGCTATTTTATAAGATGCCCAAAGCCTATGCGACATAATGTCTCAGTCCGATTTAACTCAAAACAGGCTTACACGAAGAATTACCAACTAAATTAATAACTTAGCGGGAAGAAATAATAGGAAGGCCCAACGAGTGTCACACAAAACTACAGATCTAAGAGCCGAATGCCCACCAACAAGAGGCCTTTCACTTGTAAAGCCTCTATCTATTGATCTGACATCGAACTATTTCGATAGAGATTACGATGTAGTCGGCCCATGAATTGATCGACCTGCTCCAACTGTACCTCATCGAAAAGCGACTCCATCTCCATTCTGGCATGCATAAATGATGCGCCCTGTTTCTCAATCAGCTCTTCGACACTCTGCGCATTCATCCTGCCGGTTTCGCCCTGAGCCATGCGAATGTGCTTTACGATGGTATCGAGGAGTAAAGCTTTGTTCGCTTCGTTCAGGCTGCCTGTAGTGCGGGAAAGCTCTTCGGCATAGCCATTCTTCAGCTGCTGATCTGTCACCCCTGCACGCTGCGCATCGATAACGCCAAGTTCGGCCATGGTCAACAGTGACTCGAGTCTAGAGCGAACATATTCGTATTCAGTGATTACTTTAAGTTGATCTGGTGAGGCCTGATTCTGCGCTACTCGTAAACTCAATTCTGCACGTTCACTAAACAATTCCACTAATACCGCCTCAACCTGATTGCGCTTGACCGGCTGAGCGGCTAACGACCTGAGAAAGTCGCCGTACTGCACATCGATCTGCACGCGCGCGGTCTGCTCAAACTGAGTGCCTGCCTGACTGCGTAGAATCATATCTCGCACAGACTGCGGCACAGTTGATTCTCTTATTTCTTGCGCGACACTGTTAGTTGCAAAAACGAAAGCTAGAACCGATATTGCGGGAAGTAAGATTGATTTTTTCATAGTGAAACGAAGCATAGTGATCTCAAGGATTGAAGTCTAGTGTAACTAATTAGAAGGCTTTTCAAAACTCAGCACGAAACGATCGGTCTGTCCCTTTATGTCCGAGTCAAAGACGATCATGGAACGATCGTCATTCGGGTTTCGCAGCACATCGCTACTTTCTACCAGGCGAAACCCAACACTCTCTACTTCGCTTCGCGCCATAGCCTCATTCATGCGATGCAGATCGAAGACTTCCTCGCTCTCCATCATCGTGTCGCCTGCATGCTCCACTACAACGAAACGAGAACCAGGTTTTAGAGCAGTGTATATCTGTTCTAGAAAATACGCAGTGTTCGCGGGATTTCCCACTGGCACATATTCTTCGCCGTTGTAGCGCTTGGGAATGACATAGATATCATGCAACGCCATCACGATAATGGCCGCATCCATGGTCTCCTCTCCTAGATCGAGGTTAATACCGCTGCGTGTATGACGATTGATGTTTCCAGCATCCCGTTTATCAAAGCGATCGCGTAGCCCGTTGATGCCCCAGGCTTCGAAGCCATCGTTGTTGTGTAACCAGACCTCTCCGCTGGCGCCTACTACACCAGCTAGCAGCTCACTGTAATAACCGCCGCTACCAAAAATATCGACGACCGTAGCGCCAGGCGTGATGTGCAATAGTGGGATCACTGCCTCGGGCTTACTTCTACTATCTCTCGCAATATCATCGGGCAACCTGCCCTCTTTACTCATCGCCATGCGCACGGTTGCCGCATCAATCTCAGCGCCGACTACAGATGCGCTACTCAACACCGCACTGACAAGCACCAAGGCGGCGAAACATTGTTGAAGATAGGAACGCATCGAATACAACCTCGCTAGTCTTCGTCTCTTAGCTCGAAACGAATATTAAGATACACGATTGAATCAGTTTGCTTGATGCCGTGTGGCACGCCCGGCGGAACGAACACAACATCACCTGCTTGTATCAGACGCTCATGCCCGCCACGAATAGCACTACCTCTAAACTCTCCAGGGCTAGAGCCTGCTTCCTTGTCAACAAGCTCGCCTCCGGTAGCGACGATTCCAGAACCCTCTTGAATCACCCAGACCTCGCTAATAAGGCCATGTTGAAGCGCTGTCTCTGCACCTTGAATATGCCGGACATTAACACTGAAGATACTGCCTTCAAGCATGCGCTTGGTAGAGATACCGGCATCCTTCAAGTGCTGCGCTGCAGCAGCGAGTTCGGCTAATGGCATATCCACGGCACTGTCTTTCGGTGCTAGCGGTGCTCCAGCGGTTTGCGCTAAAGCCTGAGTCGACAGGAGTGCTACTGTCATCAATATGCACTTGATCAGTTTCATGGTATTGCCTCGTATTCGATTGATTTGCGTTTCCAGTCTACTCCACGTTTCTTAAATGGCGCAAACAGGCGACTGCATTATCTAGCTAGGGCTCTGCATGCGACGTATTACGAGGAGCCCAGCAATCTGGGCCGCTACAGCGACCAGAATTATCAGTGCTGAGCCCGTTACCCCTGCTACAACAAACGCGCTTAGGCTTATGGCTCCATTGAATAACGCGTAGGGCAACTGAGTGCGAAAATGGTCTATCTGCGAACAGCTCGCCCCGGTTGAGGAGAGAATTGTCGTCTCCGATATCGGCGAGCTATGGTCGCCAAACAGCCCACCCGACAGCACGGCTCCAATGCAGACATGCAGCGGCGCATCGATCGCGACGGCCGTCGGTATGACCAGAGGCAACATGATCGCAAACGTTCCCCAGGATGAACCGGTTGCAAATGAAATAATGGCGGACAATATAAAGACCACAGCAGGCAGTAACCAATAAGGCAGACCAGCCTGAGCAACGGCAGCGATGTAATCAGCCGCGCCTAACATTCTTCCTATGTCGCTCAATGCCCACGCCAAAAGCAGCGTCACGGCGACTAGGGTCATACCCGTCATACCCTTGAGATAGACCTCAACACTGCTCAGAACCTCACGCACCTTTAGTGTGGACATAAGGACAATCAATAGTGTGGCTGCTGCAAGATAAGCTGTAGAAAGCCCCGCTCTAAAGTCTGTGCCAGAAACTTGCGCAAAAGGAAAGCCTAGCGGCACCAGCATTATTCCCAACACTACGGCAAGAACGAGCAGTGGTGCCCACACTAGAATAGGCTTCGCATTCGGGTGCGTGAATGCTTGGAACTGCAGCTGATTCTCGCTCTGCTCTACAGCATTCGAATCCTCATCTGAATCTTTTTGAGCATCCTGCTCAGCTCTCGCCATCGCACCGAAATCGAAACGCAAGAACGTGAGTAGCGGCACCATCATCACGGCGAGCCAGGCATAGAACTGAAACGGTATAGTTCGCATGAACGCAGTAAACTCGCTCTCCTCAATTCCTAGCGCCGCATATTCCTGATAGATCAGACTCATGATGTACACACCCCAGCCAATGAACGGCACGAGGATGGCGACTGGCGAAGAGGTGGAATCAATGATGAACGCCAGCTTCTGTCTGGAGATTCGCAATCTATCCATCAGCGGCCTGAAAACTGGGCCGACGATCAGGGGCGTACCCAGGTCGGAGAAAAATATCGCGATGCCGCCGAACCACGCGGCTAACTGTGCCTGCAGTCGCGACTTTACCCAGCGATTGATAGAGGCGGCGAAGGCCGTGCCCCCGCCGCTGTTCTCGACCAGAGCGACGAAGCCGCCAATAAAGGCCAGCAGGATCAATACACCTGCGTTGTAGCTATCGGTGAGCTCAGGAATCAGATGTTCTTTCACCATGATACCTGCTCCGGCCAATGGATTGGGGCCATTCAGCATTAGCACGCCCACGAACACGCCCGTAAAGAGACCAACGATAACGTTGCGGGTGTATAGCGAGAGACCCAAAGCAAGAACTATGGGAATAAGTGAGGTGATGTCAGGCGATGGCATTTTTTATTATTCCGAGTCCCCCATGAACGAGACGATTAACGCTCTCATTGAAACACGAGGCATGAAAATGAAAAAGGAGCGCGCCCCTCGAAAGAGATCGCACTCCTATCTATCCATCTATTAACAATGGCTTCGACTACTGCCGAGTTCCGGTAACGTCGAAGTCACCAAAATCGCTGCCGAATGCTCCCGTCAGAGAATCACCTTCTACCACGCCGCTGAAACTCAGGCTCAGAGACTGCCCACCCGCATCGATATCAACATTGAAGCTTACGTTATTGCCATCAACAACTATCCCATCAACAGCCTGTTCGCCCTGATCGCTAGACATTATGCCGGTGCCGTCGGCAGATATCATCCACACACCCACCTGATCCCCAACCGGAGTGATTACCGTGGTCTCCCACGAACCTGCGAAAGGATTGGAATTGCCAGCAGCACAGGCTGCCAAAATTACCAACATGGCTGCAGCGACAGTACTTCGAATTATTTTTAACATATGAAACTCCCTAGTTTTTTTATGTGATTCAAGATTGTGATTTGTGCAGATTATTCTATTAATTCGCAAGTGGGCCTCGATATCCATAGTTGAGGGTCGGCTGGGTGTAGCCCGGAGGGGGCGCAGAAAGCGTAAGTTGCGGTCCAGAACGCTGAGCTTGGCCAATGCTACCATGATCGTAAGAGGCTTCATTCTGGCGCATGAGGTAACTGCGGCTATGTCGCTCGATCTCTAGCGTTTGCAAATATTCACGTTGTATTTCAGCAATTGTAGTTAACTGCGCGAGTAGGTTCGGATGAACAGTAGCGAGCGACTCTATCTCTTTTTGCAAGAACTCGACTGGAACGCCAGCTTTCTCTAACAGTAATCGCTCTGCGCGTTCTTCACGCGACAGAAAGGCATTTCGAATACGCGCGAAGAAACTGGTTTTCGTTTTACTGTTTTGCGCTAGCTCCGCTTCAACCTCTTGCCTGATTTCTTCTAGAAACACTGGCTCACAAAGCTGACGATAGCTGTCGGCATTCTCAAGGGGAACAGCTGAGCAGATTATATCGTTCTTATCTGAACTATTGAGTGCGTTGAACAACTCGTATAACGCGCGCTCATTCTGCTCGAGGTCATTCAAAATCATCTGTGGAGTCTTGGCTGCAGCTGCGAGCTGCTGCTGTGCCTCACTGGATTGGGCGTAGATGGGTGCGAACATTGAAAAAGTGGTGACAACTAGCGCCAATAGAATATGAGCTACCCTCTTGAACAAGCACAGGTTCATAGCTTTTCTCCCAAGGTCTAGTTCGGTCCTGAACAAGCATCAGTATATCTGTATTCTAGCAGCGTAGCAGCTATGTGCCCTTATAGGATATTTTGATATTTATCAATGGGTTAGTAAGAATTACCCCATTTTCTAGCAACGTCGCCACTGGGAGAAATAGGATGCACATCTGGATGCAGGGCATGGGCTAATATCTCCAAACTCTCCACCAGACGCGGTCCAGCCCTGCTGAAATAGGCATTGCCGTCGGTGTAGTAGACTCGCCCGTTTCGAACACAGGGCAGCCCAGCCCAACCGGGCAAGCGCTGCAGCGATGGCAGGTCTTGTTCGGTGCGCGACAAATCAAATCCGCAGAGGGCGACGAATAACACATCGGGCTGAGCCTCATGCAATGCATTATCCGCAAGACCCACCGAGGGATGATTAAGATTGCCCAGACAATCTATGCCACCGGCCATAGCGACCAATTCAGGCGTCCAGTGTCCGGCATTGAATAGCGGATCGATCCACTCCAACATGGCTACACGAGGCTTACCTTTATCCGCAATCTCGGCCGAGCGCTCAGCGATAATATCGACGCGAGCCTGCAAGGCTTGCACCACACTAGCTGCCTTTGACTCTCGCTGTGTTGCGCCGCCAATCAAGGTAAAAGTATCCAACACCTGCTGCAGACTCATGGGCTCGAGATTTACCACTTGCGGGTTGCCGGGCAAGCGACAGGCAACATCTTCCACCTCAGCCGCGGATACCGCACAAACATCACAGATGGCCTGCGTCACAATATGGGTTGGCTTAAGTGCCAGCAACGCATCCACGTTTAGGTGATAAAGCGCCGCATCGGTTTGCAATAGCTCGCGCACTTTCTCATCTATGGCTTTGCTGTCCAACCCCTTGGGAATTGCGGTGCTAGTAACCGTAGGCAAGTCTGCTACCCCAGCGGGATAGTCACACTCATGGCTGACACCTACCAAGTACTTCTGCAAACCTAACGCACAGACAATTTCTGTAGCGCTGGGTAGCAAAGAGACTATCCGAATATCAGACACGCTCTGGAACATCTTGTTTCGAAAGCGCCTGTTGCATCAACGCGAAAACGCCGAAGAACAGAGAACTGTACAGCACGTTCCCAAAAAGTGTCCGTGCCAGATAGGGCAGACCCAAGGTATAGCATTCGACTATCCCGGCCCAAGTGTGTGGCTGATAGACCCACCAGTTACCCAGATTGGAAACCAAATAGAAGCCGACAGAAGCGGCGACAACCGCAACCGGCAGACCAGCCACCAGTGCTCGATCGCGTACAAGATAGCGTCCACACAACGCCGACACCAAATGACCCGTGTACACGAAGAACATGATCAACACACTGTAGACACCCACTGTAGTCAGGTCGGCAAACATTGCCGCCGCAACGGGCAACAACAGAAAGCCTTGCTTTCGGATATAGGTTCCTGCGAACAGACCTAGAGCGCCAATGGGCGTGACATTCGCAGGGTGCGGCAATACCGCACTGATAACCACTATCAACAGCAGGAACAAAATCTCCTTATTCGCTGATAAGAATTTCAACATAAATAAACTCCTATCTTTAGAACGAAAAGTTCAGAGAAAATTGTGCGGTACGATCCTGCGTATTGAATCCATCGACAATCTGATATTCCTTGTCTAATAGATTACCGATTCGCAGTCGCAGATTAATCTCATCACTGAATCGATAGCCGGCTACTAGATTCACAACGCCGAAGCCGCCCACTGTAGAGCCGCCAAAAGTAACCGGATCGATATCCAAGTGCTCGTTCTGCGCTAATAGATTTACAACGAGGTCGAACGCGCCGAACTCTCGAGCAATATTCAGCGAGAGCGTCTGTTCGGGTCGGCGTAATAAATTAACCCCAGTGCTGCGGTTCTCGTGATCTAACAAGGTGAGTGCAGCATCCAATCGCCAACCAGCGATGCTCGAACTTACAGTAGCCTCCATGCCGTCGATTCGAGCCTGTTGGATATTCGCCAAGGAGGTGAACGTCGCATCGGACGAGATCAAGTCATCTATGTCGTTGCGAAACACATTCAACTGCCAAGTTGCGCCCAAGGCCTCAGCCTGCAGACTTAACTCCACACTCTCGGCGGTTTCCGGCTTAAGGTTTGGGTTCGCAAAGAAAAAGAAGGACGGAAAATCCACATACAGGTCGATTAGATTCGGCGCCTTAAACGCCGTGCCATAACTCACCCAAGCGCGTACAGACTCACCGAAATCACTGCCTATCGCCATACTGCCGGTGTTATGACTGCCGAAGCGTTCGTTGTCGTCATTACGTAGTGATAGCGTAAAATCCAATGGCCCGCTCTCGCGAATATACACCCCATACACGCCATCGTTATCTCGTGACGTATCCGTTTGCAGAGCGCCAAATGTGGCGTAACGCAGCTCCTGCTCTTGGTGATCGATACCGAAGGAGAATAAATTACTGGCATTGAATGTGTAGGCGTTCTGCCAGCTAAGTTTCCTATTCTCAGTGCTGCTGTTGGTAAGCCCGAAAGCTCCTGCATCCATGTTGTCTTCTTGGAATTGCTCGAGGATAAGATTCGAATCCCACTGCTGGGTAAACGCGGCCGTGACTGTGGTGCTGAATTGCTGACTGTCTGTATTTACCACGCCATCGTCGTAGTCAGATTCCGCATCGAAACTGGAATAAGTAGAAGACAGGCTAAACAACTCGCTGAACTGATGTGAGAAAGATAGAGAGAAGGAATCATTCTCATAACCGTCGTCATCTGAACTGCCGCGCTCACTAAAATCGATACCATCCGTCTCTCGATGAGAGGCGTTCAGCGACAAGCTAGTATTACCGACCCGGCCCTGCAGACCGATATTCGCGTTGCTGCTATTTTCAGTGCCCGCCATCAACTTCACCGAGCCACTAAAATCTTCTTGAATAGTTGGCTTGGTAATTATGTTCACCACGCCGCCTATGGCTTCGGAACCATACACGCTGGAACGAGGGCCACGCACAATCTCGATGCGCTCTATCTGATCCAATGGAATGAATTCCAATCGCCCTGCCGGCCCGCTGTTGGTCGTCATCTGCACACCATCGACCAGAATCAAGGTATGGTCCGACTCGGTGCCGCGCATGAATAGACTGGTCTGCGCGCCCTGCCCGCCAGAAGGCGAGAACTGCATGCCTGGCACGCCGGCTAACAGGCCTGCAAGATCCTGCGCTTGAGACTGACGAATAGTTTCTTTGTCTATGACTGTAGTAGCCGCCAAGACCGTGCTGAACGATTGCTCAAGCCGATTCGCTGCCACGATTATTTCCTCAGGAGCGGTATCGCCTGGAGACTGCGCCTGTACTGATGTCTGTACTACTGACGCGCTCAGACAAAGGCCCACTAAGAAGGATGAGTTTGTTATTAGTTTCACTATTATGACCTCGATGAAAATTACATTTCATGAGGGAGAGGCAAGAAGTAGAGGGTAGGATGCCTAGGCAAGAAACCGACTACCGATGAGCCCTCCGCTGCATCGTTTTTATCATTGCATAGCAATGACGTAGTCTGTTTCAGGCCGGTGTCGGACTCACTTATTCTGAAAAACTACTTCGAACAAGCTTACCGTTGCGGGGGCAGTGTCGGTTTCTCACCGAACTTCCCGTTTACCCAATGTGGAATTGCTTCCAAAATTGGCACCTGACGCAGGTGGCGACACAATAGACAAACTCATCGGAAGGGTCAAGGTATTAACTGTTTCAGGGAGGTATTAGTACAACCTTCTAGCAATTAACTTTGCTTTAGATCAACCCCGTATGAGCACCACCGTGTTTGAATAAGCTAATCAAGTCGCAATATCACCCAGGGTTGTCATGAAAACACTGAGCAATTTATTGTTGGCGAATTTTCTGTTGATTTTCACCACTGGCTGCGCCGAGAATCCCACAGGCTATCATCCCCTAGACGATTATGAGCAGCTAGATCCAACCACCATTTTCGCCATGCCCGAAGCGCTGACCTCTCCCAGCTATTCACCTGAGCAATTACAGCGCGGCAAATACATGACTGGACTATGGGGGTGTGGTAGTTGTCACACCGACGGCGCACTCGTCGGTAACGTGAATCAATCTCGCCTACTCGCGGGCTCTAGCACCGCCAATAGCAGACAGTATCAAAATCTATATCGATTGGGCCAGATGCTTGGCTTTGCCTAAGAATTCCTGCCAAACAACGCCGTTGCAATGGAGGGAATCAATGGATTCATTGAGCTCAGCTTCAGTGATCTTGCTTTGCTCATGCAGTAAGTAAAGCTCAGCACAATAATTGGCTCGATGCAGAGAGACAGCAAGCGTTGATTGAGGCTCTGTAGTCTGCTCAAACATAGCCATCCAGAATTTTTCAGGTAGATTCCACTCGCGAGCAATAAAGTACGAGATATCTCCCGACATTTCCGACATCATTTCCTTGAACACCTTGCTACCCGGCTCACCTTCAAGAATTCCCTTACTGAAGGCATCGTTGAGACAATTGAATATTATGATTTTCCCTACATCGTGAATTAGCCCCAAGAAATGTCCGGAAAACTCGTCCTCACCTTGCTCTTTGGAAAAGCCTCGGCAAAGAAATGCGCAGTGCAATGAGTGTTCCCAAATCTGTCGGCCGAACATTTTATAGTAGATAGGCTTATGAGGACGTACCTTCTCCATCAATATTGAGCTGGCGATATTGGAGATCCCAGATATACCCAGACGTTTGATGGCAGAATGCAAATCCTTTGCTTTACCACGTGTTAGAAACATAGGGCTGTTAACAGTACGCAGCACTCGCGTAGCTAGGGCCGGGTCCTGATCGATTAGACTGGACAGCTCGTGGAATTCAACCTCCGGATTTTCAAGCAGTTGCAGCAACTTAATCTGTAGGATGGGCAGCGGCGAGATATAGCTGCTGAGATTATTAGGATCGTTTAGAATGCTGCGTACATTGAAGATAGCTTGTTCTTCAACTGGATTGAGATTGTTATCCGTAGAATCGAACATGGCATCGCAGAACGCCGTTCTCAGGTCGCTTGCTTGCATTACTTCCCCAATGATCTAGCGTTTTCTAACAACAAATTAGTCAGAGTGGATAAAAGGAAGCCTTTACATATTGTCAATTATCTCGCCGGCACGTATGAGTCAGAGTCAGAGTCAGAGTCAGAGTCAGCGAAAGGATTGAATATTCGAGCTTTATCAATTTGTATAATATCTATAACAGAAACGATTCCGACCACCCGCTTGCTCATAATGACTAAGACATGATGTATACCGTTGTCGATCATTAGCTCCATTGCGTCGTCCACAGAGCAATGAGGGCCTGCGATACAACATGCCGCGACATGATGTCACTAACTGTTGTTGATGAAACATCTACCTTGTCGTTTCGAAGCCGTAAGATATCACTGCGGCTTAATACTCCAACGCAAAGACCGGAATTATCGATGACTGGGACACACCGTATATTGGTGTTCAGCATTGTTGATTCTGATTACTCCACGGTGGAGTCGGACAGAACTGTCGTCACTTCTTCCGACATAATATCTTTTATGTATACCTGCATGACTATCCCCTTTGATCTGTTCAACAACATTTACGACCAGAATAGCGCAAAGCTGAACTTTTATTTTTGCCAACAGTACAAATGCCTAGAATGGAGCGATCAAGTGCTAACAAGATTACAAAATTGCAGGATAGGAAACAGCCCTATGACCAGTCATAGGTTAGATTTTGTAGGTCCGCCATGGGTCGGAAGCAGTCTTCGAAGAGAATACTGACAAGTAGCTGGACCTGAATAGTTGAAACTAATCAAAGAGATTGAAATTAAAGCGCCTTCAGAGAAAGAATGGGAATACATTGCGAACCCAGAATTTATGGAGCAGTGGCTAATGAGACCGATTGGCTTTCTCTGAAGGTAAGCCAGAAATTCTATTCTAGTTCTTCCTGCGAAGGAAAAGAATCCACCATAGAATGTAAGGTACTCGCATTTGAGACGAACAAGCGCCTGAAATTTTCATGGGTAGATGCGGACTTTAATCTTGACTCGATCGTGAAAATAGAATTGCTTGAATCGAATGGCATAACTAAAATTCTGTTTGAGCAAACCGGTTGGCAGCAGGAAGGCACGTCAAAAGCTCTGTATGAGAAGGCATGGACAGAATGTTTGCTCGCGTTGGATGCACTGGTACTGGCTCAAAATAAATAATCTGACAAGCTAATAGTTGGCTGAACAAAATTGTAAAGTAACTTACCCACCCAACAAGTGCTCAGGGATTTCCACTCCCTTTTCTCTATAGTAGCGCAGCGCTCCTTTATGTAGCGGTACTGGAATGCCCTTCAGTGCCGCTTCAATGACCATCGATTTGGTAGCGCTATGAATCTCCTGCAATGTAGCTAAATTGTCCCATAACAATTTTGTCATGTTGTAGACGACTTCTTCTGAAACGTCATCTCGAACTACAAAAACATTGGAACTGTAGGCTGTTGTAACCGGCTTATCCTGGCGCGGATACGTCCCTGGCAGTAATTCATAGAAATCCCACAATGGATATTGCTGGTTGATGGCTGTCATTTCTTCTTCGGAAAACTCCAGGATGGTCATGCCCTCACCTAGTAGTGCGTAAGCACGAGCTATGGCAGTTACTGGCGGGCCTGCAGGTACATTCATGCCGACGATATTGCCGTCCTGCAGGGCGTTGGTAGATGGCTCGTAGCCCAAGTAAGCAATAGACAGATCTTCAGTGTAATCGATTCCAAGCGCATCGAAGATGTAGAGGCCGGTGTGCTCGGCTCCTGAATTGCGCATCCCGATGGAATACCGTTCGCCTTCCAGTTTCGCAAGATCTGAAACAGTACCATCGATAACTAAATCGGAACGTAATACGAAGTGCTCCACATTGGGCCACATCGCGCTGATACTGCGAATATGCGATTGGGGAGTGTTTATTGGCCCAACGCCATCGTAGGCCCAGGCTGCAAAGACGCCTAGTATCAGCCCAAACTGCGCCTGATTATCCCGCAGTAGTTTGATGTTTTCCATCGAGCCAGCCGAGCTTATTGCGGTCAAAGAAAAACCTTCCTCGCCCCTTGCTGAAACCAAAGTCGAAAGAGCGACCCCCACCGGGTAAAACGTTCCGCCAGTTGTACCAGTAGTCAGCACGTAGGTGCGCAGATCATTCGCTCCATCGGAACAGGCGCTGACAAGGCAAACTAGCAGTACACTAACGGTTGAGAATCGCGACAAGGGTCCTCCCACTATAGTTTCCGGTTCTGTAATAATTGGGTGTCGAAGTAAAAATTCAGTAGTCCCGCCTTCCGTTATTGACTGTGAGTTCAACTGGTCAGCGCAACACAAGCGTTAAATTTAGCACCCGGCGTTTCATATTCCAATGTTTTTCTTGGTCTCTCATTTAGTAATTAGGGGGCACTGATAAGTTAGTAAAATAAAGCTAGAGAAGCCTTGTTAATTTACTATTTTATCAGTGCCCCTATATCTCACGTAAAAATAAACTACTCTGCCTCCCTTGATTGCTGTAGCTGGGTTTTTCCTAGGTCGGATAAGTCATAGACTCCACGAGACACGTTCTGAAACCAGCCATAGTGATTGTCATAGACTATGGCTCTGGATTTAGGAATCTCTAGACTCTTCGCAATATCGCTGGCCTTAGTAGCCCCGTGTTTACTCAAGTAGTTGGCTATTTCAATGGCCTGTTGCTTGTAGGAGGTCATTCGCCCTGCTTTGGTAGAGGCTCCGCCCAGGTTGGGATCACCAGCTCGCGCCACAAACTCATCGATGAGCCATTGCTGTCTCGGTTTGGATTTTCGAGGTTGATAAGAAGTGGGGGCGACAATAACCTCCACAGTTTTGCGCTTAGGATTGATAGCGATCAAACCTAAGCCGAGCATCTTCAAGAGCTTAACAATGCGTTTGCGTTTCGTCTTTTTTAGAGCGCCACAAGAACTGGGCACACCAATGTAAACAACCGGGCTTAATATCAAACGGTCAACGGCTTGTAGAATCACTTCCAGATTAAGCGACAGTTTTAGTTCAATGATAGTGGGCGGTTGTTCTTTTTCGTTCGAGGCTGGCTTTTTAACTGCAACCACATCGCAGTTTTCAACCTCGGCTTTAACTTCGTATCCTTGTTCTTCGAGAAACTTTTTTAGAGGAAGGTAGAGATCAGATTCTTTCATGATTTAGGAGGCATAGTCTTCGAATCAAGGTTATATACCTATGAAATTATAGGTGATACTCACAGCTTAACAACTTTAGCAATATTAGGGGACACTGACAGTTTCATGGCTTAAGCATAGTTTTATGCGGTTGAATTATCGTTAAGTTATTAGACTATCAAAATATGAAGGGGACACTAACAAGATAACAACTTAACTGATCATAGCAGCCAAACGAGACAGCATCGTACTCCAGGCCAACTGGTTCGAAGCCAGTTACTCTCATAAGGCTCTTATTCGCCCCAATCAATCGTCCGACCTAGCCCGAAGAATCCGACTCCAGATGTTCTTATCAGTCGTCTCTATGAGTTCCCGCAGCACCAAACGAAAGTTCAGATTAGTCTGTGCCGTCTTCTCAATCTGGTCGATGTATTCCACACCATGGAGTTCGACCAGTTCTTCCAGGGGCCCTGCCGCGAGACTGTGTATCACGGTATCAGATGTGGTTAGAGAGATAATCTGCAGCATGGCCGCCCAGTTTAGATCTGGGTGGTCCATTTCCATATCCGCGAATTTCTCGATCGCCCAATAGCATGAGAGATCCTCTTTCGACGAATTTTCGCTCTCGTGGACTTCAATGTAGGCATTGACCCACTCGTTTAATTCTTCCATTTCCATGCTGCGCTATCTCTTCATCTGGTCTAGATTTATCGATCTACATTCTGTGCAGAGCGCATATCTTGTTGCCGGATGGGTCACGCAAGTAGGCTAGGAACATTGAACCGGTGCTTCCCTCACGTAGTCCTGGTGCATCCTCACAGTCTGTTCCGCCGTTCTCAAGACCAGCGGCATGCCACGCATTACCTGCTTCGATACTCTCGACACTAAAGCCAAGTGTGCTGCCATTACCATGGCAGGCAGGCTCGCCGTCGATGGGCTTACTAATAGAGAATATGCCAGTCTTGTTCATCCAAAATACACGGCCCTTGTCGTCGGTTAAACCGGGCTCGTAGCCTATTGCACCCAAGATGGCATCATAAAAGGATTTGGATTTTTCTACGTCATTGGCACCTAGCATTACATGACTAAACATTTGGTATTCCTTATTTTATCTACTGGTTATTTCTTACGAAAGAAGCTGTTAACTGAATTGGTTCGGAATAATACCTAGCCAAGTAGCTATCAGCCAGTTATCACTGCAAATTGTTTGAATTTCTACGGTAACGAAGCCCAATCCTAGTCAGCCAGGCTATCCAGCTGACCCAGAAAGCCATCTACATTGCGCAGGCAGCGCAGATCAAACAGCAAGCGACCGTCGGAGATCCGCCCTATGACAGGCTTCGGCAAAGCACGAAAAGCCGAAGCCAAGCGCTGCAAGGCCTCGTCAGTCTTGCCCTTCTGAGCTATCGGCGTAATACACAGTGCGCGACTCTCCATGAGGTCTAAAGGCAGTGCACCGCTACCAATCTGACTCTTGCAAGCCTGCACGGTTACTACTGCCTTACCCGCTAGACGCTCGCTTACAGCGGCGATCACCTTTGCAGCGACCTCCTCGATCGCAGCGACGGGCCGCGCGAGGTCCGCCAACATTGGCAGACGAGATTCCAACCGGTCTGGGTCTTTATAAATATTGATTACCGCCAGCAACGCCGCCAGCGTAATCTTGTCGACTCTAAGGGCGCGTTTCAGTGGGTTGCTCTTCACTCGCTCTATCAGCTCGCGCTTACCGACTATAATTCCCGCCTGAGGACCGCCAAGCAGCTTATCCCCACTAAAGGTAACTAGGTCGGCGCCCATCGCGACTGTGTCTTTGACCGTAGGCTCATAAGGCAGATTAAACTGACGCAGATCGACCAACGAGCCGCTACCCAGGTCCGAGACGAAGGGAATGCCCTTCTCTTTAGCTAACTCACTCAAGTCAGATTCCGAAACGGAATTGGTAAAGCCCCTGATCTCGTAGTTACTGGTATGCACCTTCATCAACAGGCCAGTATCGCTATTGATGGCCGCCGCATAGTCTTTCAAGTGCGTTCGATTAGTCGTGCCTATCTCACGCAGCGTGCAATGCGCACTCTCCATCACATCGGGTATACGAAAGGCGCCACCGATCTCAACCAGCTCGCCACGAGAGATGATGACCTCCTTGTTCAATGCCAAGGTATTGAGCACCAACAGCACCGCCGCCGCATTGTTATTCACAACGGTCGCCGCCTCAGCGCCGGTCATCTCGCAAATAGCGCGTTCTAAGTGTGAATCTCTATCGCCCCGCTTTCCACTTAGCAGGTCGTATTCAAGGTTTGTGGCATGAGTTGCTGCCATAACCATAGAATCCACCGCCTCAGCGGGGAGACTAGACCTGCCCAGGTTCGTGTGGACCACGGTGCCAGTCAGGTTAAATACCGGAATCAGCGTGCTGGAAAACTGTGCCTCAACGGCTTCGGAGATTTGCTGGCAGAATTCTTCTAGAAAATCAGACTTGGACATCCACCTCAAAGCGCTCTCTTCTTTTTGTAGCAGGGACTCTCTCAGATTATCGATCTGACGCCTTGCTTCATCTTTGACACTTTTGTGGCCGAATTTATCTATCTGCAGATGCAAAGATTGCGACTGCAATAACTTGTCTATTGAAGGTATGTCTTTAAGCAGATTTACAGTGGAGGTCATGGCTCTATTTGATATTAGTTATTTAGACTGGGTTAATTGCATGCCTAGTTGTAGCCATCCCAAAATCTTACTGCACCAATCTACGAAAATTCTGCGATGAGCGCAATTGCTGTAGATTGTATAACACACACATCATGATATCTTGCCAATATGAGCGCTCGAAGACTAAACTAGCCCCAAGCATTGAGCAGAAACTCCAATAGTGATGACAACGTCGTGACCGACAACAAACCAGCGCTTGAACCTACATTTGAAGCAGCTCTTTCTAGGGCGGCGATGAAAAACAGCGAGCTAAAACACCTAGACATTGACATCTCCGCAAGGTTTCGATGTTCGCAGGCCTAACGCACTCTAGCAAAGAGTTAGAATCACTTTGCAGAGACAGCCCAAAGGCATTCCACGACTCACTAAAATTTGGAATAGAGTCAATCGATCACTACCAAAATTTAGTGCGGCTCCTTGAAAATAGCATTTTGAGAATTTATTCTGTCGCCGCGAACCATTCTGCATGGAAAGGTGGAAAAGATATAGAAAACCTGGAAGAAAAAATTGTAGAAATTCTCTCTGAAAACACGAACGAAAATAAGCACTGATTTTCTAACCAGCAAGACTCAGACACAACAAGCTGAAAGAACTGCAAAATATTAACGGAATAAAATGACTGAAAAAGTACAACTACTAGTTGCAAATGCATTTCACCCTGCGACTATTCAGAAATTAGATGAAAAGTTTCAGACACATCATCTATGGAAGCTATCCTCCACTGAAAAGAAGAAGCTCATCCAAGAGCTCCAAGGAAAGTGTGAGGCCATAGCCACCGCTTCTTGGATGGTTGATGAAATCATTTATGAACTGGATTCTCTCAAAATCATTGCTTGTTTCGGCGTGGGAGTCGATGGAGTAAATTTTGAAGTAACTCGCAGCAGAAAAATTCGCGTAAGCAACACACCCGACGTGCTCAACGATGCGGTTGCGGATATTGCTATCGCCCTTGTACTAGCGACGAGCAGAAACATTGTAAATGCCGACCGTTTTGTACGCGAGAAAAAATGGTCACAAGGACCGCTTCCATTTGGAATGGGGTTAGCTAATAAGACTCTTGGGATAGTAGGTTGCGGCCGGATAGGTGAAGAAATTGCTAGTCGGGCACTCACATTTGGACTAAAGATTGCGTACCACAATCGAAGCCCAAAAGACTTGCCCTATAGCTACTATTCCAGCATAGCTGACTTAGCCGAGGCCTCTGATATTTTGCTCTGCATGTTGCCAGGAGGCGAAGGCACCAGAAATGCCATTAATGCAGACATACTGAAAAAATTAGGCCCCGCAGGAATCTTCATCAATGTAGGTAGAGGATCCAGCGTTGATGAAGAAGCGCTAGCAGCTGCCTTGCAGAAGCAGCATATTTTTGCAGCCGGTTTAGATGTCTATGCAGACGAGCCCAATGTCCCGGAAGCACTGCTCGAGCTAGAAAACGTGGTATTACTACCACATATTGGTAGCGCCACTGTAGAAACAAGAAGAGCAATGGGCCAGTTAGTGATTGATAATTTAGATGCTTACTTTTCAGGCAAGCCGCTCCTCACCGAGGTTGGCTAGCATGTTTGTGCAGGAAAACGTGGAGACTTATTGCCCTTCATGCGGCGAACCTATACAACTACTCGTAGACTGCTCTGTCCCCGAACAAGAATATATTGAAGACTGCCAAGTATGCTGTCGACCTATTCAAATTAGGACACAGGTAGACTCTGAGGGGATTCCTGCAATTACGGTACGCAATGAATCGGAGTAAGCGTGTTGGCGACTATTCCAACACTTTAAAGTAGATGTATTTTGCCTCGGAGTCATACATCAATTGAAAGTCTCTCTCCACCAGCCGCTTATCAGTCAGATCAATTTCTGCAAACATATCCCGATAGGAGTTGCTTAGGGAGTTATAGACAAACTCCTGAACGATCAAGATATTGAAGTTTTCCAGCCCCAGTTCGCGCGCATGCTCGCGGAAAATATCCCAAAGCACTGGATGCTTCCTCAGCTCCTCATACTTTGCCGCCTGCCCAAGCGCCTCCCCAAACAAATCATAGGAGCGGATACCACCACTTTGGAACGTACCCTGAACCGAATTATAGGCCAACCCCATAGACCCCTTTATTGGCCTCGAGTAGTTAAACTTCTTAACTTCTAAGTTAAAAGCTTCAAACATTGTTAAGGCCGTGGACACAGCGCTATCCGCCAGCGATCGTGAATCGATTGGCAGGAAAGGATAGCCAACAGCGCTAATGAAGCCATCAAACAATCAAAGTTGGATACACAACTTCGTGGGATTGTTTTGCATGTATACCGAAATACTGGATCGCGGTTGTTCAGAATCGTCAGCGTCGCCTACGCTTGAAAATGGCATCTAGACAACGCCATTTGGCTCGCGCGTAAAACAAAAACGAAGAACAGAGTTATATGTCAGTTCCTAGGAACTGACATAGCTAATAGCTGATCTCAAAATTCGGCCAGGATAACTGGAAGTGAGACCAATTGAGTTCACTTACTCCGTGTTCTGGCGCTGGATTTTGACGTGCAAGTGCATTATTCTCCCCTACCCGCACAGGGCGGAAATTTGTCGCCCTATCCGTGCACAAATCGAGCAGCTGGTTTTCGCTGAAAGCGTGATTGGGACTGTTCTGCAGACAGTTCACCCAGGCTGCCCCGACGAACGTCCCTTCCCTCGTGGGTTGGGGGAAATGGTATAGCTTTACATAAGAAACAAGGTATTTTTCGCGCTATGAGCAGAACCCAGATTAAGAAACCCGCCAAGACTCAAAAAACCAATAAGAGCAAAAAATTCGTCTACGCATTCGGCAAGACTACTGACGGCAATACCACCATGCGTGCGCTACTCGGTGGCAAGGGTGCCAACCTTGCTGAGATGGCCTCTATCGGCCTACCGGTGCCTCCGGGCTTTACCATAAGCACCGAGGTTTGCACCTATTACTATGATCATGAGCAACGCTATCCTAAGGCCCTGCGCCAGAGCGTAGCCGATTCCGTAAAGAGCGTTGAGAAGCAGCTCAACAAGAGGTTCGGTGGGCGTAAGAACCCTCTATTGGTATCTGTACGCTCCGGAGCCCGCGATTCTATGCCGGGCATGATGGACACTATCCTCAACCTTGGCCTGAACGACGAGACCGTCGAAGGCCTAGCCGATGTGTCTAAGAACCCCCAATTTGCTTGGGATTGCTACCGTCGCTTCATTCAGATGTACGGCGGCGTGGTGATGGGTGTCACCGCTCGTACAGAGGAAGAGGAAGACCCCTTCCATGTACTTCTGGAGAAATTGAAGCACAAGGTGGGTGCGCAGTCGGACAATGGCCTGACTACCCAAGACCTACAAACGCTGGTCACTCAATACAAAGCGCTAATCCGTAAGCGCACGCGGGGTGCATTCCCCCAAGATGTTATGCAGCAGCTGTGGGGCGCGATAAGCGCCGTATTCGGCTCCTGGAGAAATGAGCGCGCCATCCTGTATCGCCAGGAATACGGTATCCCTGCCGAATGGGGCACGGCTGTGAATGTTCAAGCTATGGTATTCGGCAATGCTGGCGACGACAGCGCGACAGGCGTTGCCTTCACGCGCGACCCCGCCAACGGCGAGAAACTGTTCTACGGCGAATATCTCATTAATGCACAGGGCGAAGACGTCGTAGCAGGTCTGCGCACGCCCAATGCCATCAGTAAGCTCGCCAAGGAAATGCCCAAGAGTTTTAAAGATCTGGAGAAGGTTCGTTCTAAGCTGGAAAAGCACTTCAAAGACATGCAGGACTTCGAATTCACCATCGAGAAGAACAAGCTTTTCATTCTGCAAACCCGTAATGGCAAGCGTACCGGTCTTGCAGCGGTGAGAATCGCCGTAGAGATGCAGAAAGAGCGCCTGATGAGTGTTGAGACGGCGCTGTTAAAGATACCAGCCGAGTCTATCGATTCGCTGCTGGTACCTGTTTTCGACCCCAAGGCATTGAAGGCGGCGACAGTTATCGCCTCTGGCCTGCCGGCAGGCCCTGGTGGCGCAACCGGCCGCATCGCTTTCACAGCAGCTCAAGCCGAGATGGAAACACGCAAGGGAAATAGGGTCGTGCTCTGCCGCACAGAAACCTCCCCTGATGACTTAAAGGGAATGCTGCACTCACAGGGTATCTTGACCTCCCGTGGTGGTGTGTCCTCTCACGCAGCGCTCGTGGCCCGTCAACTTGGCAAGGTATGCGTCTGTGGAGCCAGCGGCATCAGCATCAACTACGAGAAGAAGACCCTAACCGCAGGCAAAGTAGTCCTGCGTGAAGGCGACTACATCTCTCTAGATGGCAGCACCGGCGCCATCTATAAGGGCATGATCCAGAGCACCGATTCCGAAGTGAAGCGCGTGCTAGACGGCGGCCTGAAGCCTACCAAGAGCTACACCTATGAACTGTTTCAGACAGTCATGAAGTGGGCCGACAAGCACCGCACCATGAATATTCGCACCAATGCCGATACGCCGACTATGGCCAAACAAGCCGTGGCCTTCGGTGCTGAAGGCATTGGGCTATGCCGCACCGAGCACATGTTCTTCGAAGGCGACCGCATCGACTATATGCGGCAGATGATTCTCGCGGCCGACGAAGTGCAGCGCCGCGCCGCATTGAAGAAGCTGCTGCCTTTTCAGAAGAAAGACTTCGTTGGCATCTTCAAGGCCATGAATGGTCGCCCGGTGACGATCCGTCTGTTGGATCCGCCCTTGCATGAGTTTCTGCCTCACGACGACGTGGTAAGACGCCAACTAGCTGAGAAGCTGGGCGTACCTTTCGATTACGTCATCGATCGCATCAAGTCACTGCACGAAGAGAATCCCATGCTCGGCTGCCGTGGCTGTCGTTTGGGCATCATCTACCCTGAGATCACCGAGATGCAGAGCCGCGCAATCTTCGAGGCAACTGCACAGGTTCTAAAGGGCAAAAAGAAGATCAAAGTGAAGCCAGAGATCATGATTCCTCTGGTGGGCTTTCGCGCAGAACTCGCGGATCAGCTCGAAATTGTGCATCGCGTAGCCAAAGAGGTAATGAAGAAGCACAAGATTCGCATCAACTACATCGTTGGCACCATGATCGAAGTACCCCGTGCGGCAATCACTGCTGATGAGATCGCGAAAGAAGCAGACTTCTTCAGCTTCGGTACCAATGACCTGACCCAAACAGCACTCGGCTTAAGCCGCGACGACATGGGCCTGTTCTATGACCAATACCAGAGCAAAGAAATCTACAACAAGAACCCCTTCGCCAGCCTAGACCAACACGGCGTAGGCAAACTCATCGACTTCGCGGTAGATCGCGGTCGCGCCACCAAGCCTGATCTTAAGCTGGGTATCTGCGGCGAACACGCCGGCGACCCCGCCTCGATCGACTTCTGCCACCGTGCGGGCTTGGATTACGTGAGCTGCTCACCACCACGCGTGCCGATAGCCAGGTTGGCGGCGGCGCAGGCGAAACTGCGAAACGGCTAAGATGTAGTCTTGTGCTTCACTTTGGTGGAGTGCAGGATTAAATCTACAGATCAATTGCTTAGAGTAGCGGACTCATAATCCGTTTGTCCCAGGTTCGAGTCCTGGTGGGCCCACCAATGAGGAGACACTCATCACTGCCGATTTTCTCTCTAATCTTTGAGTAAACTCGGCGCGGGTCATCCTCCCCCAAGGTAAGTCGTTGAGCCTCCTGTCTAGCTGAATCCAAAGCCTCTTGGATTTCAGGAAGCAGATAGAGCTGATCTTCTGGCTTTCCGCCCAATTCACCACGAAGAAACGCATAATATGATTCCGGGACTGTCGATTCATCAAATTGTCGAAACAACGATCGCAGCAATAGTGTGCGATGTGCGCTTTCTTCCTTCTCGATAGACACAGCGATCTTGAAAGGATGTTTGTTGTTGTGCTTAAAGGCCGAAAAACCCTCTCCCAAGCCACCGGGCCCGGCAAACAGATCTATTACTTTCAGTTGCTTAGTCAATTGTTTTCCCGAAGGTGCATTTGAGGCCGTAAGGATACCAGGAAAAAAAGCTAATGCTACAAGAAAAAGCGAACGTTGCTTGACTGTCGATTCGGATTTGGTTCGGTGCTCGGTCAGGGAAAGCCCTTAGGAATCTGCCACTTGCGCAGTTCGGTGAGCCAGCCGAACCTATCGCCCAACCTATGATAGGCGTAATTCCTTCAACTACACCAAATATTAATCCCATTTTCAGGGCATTGATAAATCGTGGGCTTTTAAGTTGCACACCCTTACCAATCGAGGCGGCAAACGCGTCAGTAGACATTGCAAACGCAATAAAAACTAAAGCAAAAATACTCATGAATAACTGTTCCTCAGCCAGACAAGAAGGTAAAAAATCGAATGTGGCTTAGGTTCTATTGACTTCGATAGTGAGGTGCGAGACTTCAATATCACGACGAATAATGTCTTTGAATTCATCAGGGGTTTTGTCCGACGGTGTTGCAACAGAAACTATGGCGCTGAGATGCTTACTCGATAGCTTCCAAAAATGTAAGTCGGTTACGACTGTCACTCCATCTTCTTCGGCACACGCTACTATTTTGTTCCCCGTTGATTCACTTCCAGCCTTATCAAGCAAAATATCACTGCTCTCCATCAACAGATTATAGGCCCATTTGGATATTATAATTGCGCCTAAAATTCCCATCAGTGCATCCGCCCACAGCCAGTCAAAATACTTGCCGGAGAAAAGAGCAACGATGGCAAAAAGGGATGTCAGTGTGTCCGCGAGGATATGAAAGTAGGCAGCTTTCAAATTATGATCGTGATGGTGGTGAATAAATGGGGTCAGAGTAAATATCCAGT
>JAQCKF010000024.1 GCA_027592275.1 Pseudomonadota bacterium | reverse complement strand
TACTCGACAAGAGACGATGCAAAGACAGAGATATTCAATTTTATTGAGATGTTCTACAATCCGATTAAACGGCATAGTCACACTGGAGGTGTTTCTCCAGCGAAGTTTGAACAAGACTATTTTTCCAAGCTAGAAAGTGTCTAGTAAAGCCTGGGAAGTCCAGGGGCATGATTGAACCACACTAAGAATGTCAGGAAGAACGCGAACCAGGACAAATGCAGAACTCGAATTTTTCCCGTGAAGGAGAGCAGGTTGAGATTTGCGTTTGGCGATGACATCTGAAAACCTTTATTAGTGGTTAAAGATGTTCCGTGTTGCAAATGTTCTGCCAAGTTTGCAAGGAATCGACAGAAGCCGAGAAGTGGGCGCATTTCAGTCTGTATTTAGCAATTCAAATGCGGAAATCTATACTCGAGGAAACGAAAATGGTGCTTGGTATTTTTTTTGCTCCAAAAAAGTGCAATTCCCAGAGTCGCTTCCACAGACTCAGAATTCTCATGGATGGCGCGATGCTTTGATCTGGCAGAGTGCAACGGCAAATCATCTGCTAGCACACTTAGCTCGCACCAATTCCGAGCTTGAGCTTTTGCTGCGCTAAATGGGCGCAAAGGGCTGGAATGTTGCGCTATGCTCAATGCCTTTGCTTGTCGAATCATATAATGCGCAACGAGAATCAAAATTCGCTAGAATAGAATCATGAAAAGCAAATCTGCAATTTCGTCAAGCTTGGAATCCCGAGTTGTAGCATTACCTGAGAGCAGGCAGCTCGAAATTTTGGCCGACTTGTTTGAACGACGGCGTGCGAAGGTGATCAGGGTTCCTTTGGTTTCTATTCTCGATGCTCCAGATCAATCGCCAGTTGTGGCCTGGCTGGAACGATTTATGGCTGATCCGCCAGACAGGTTGGTGATACTTACGGGGGAAGGTATTCGTCGCCTCATCACGGCGGCGAATCGATTGGGTCGTCAGGCAGAATTCGTGAATGCTCTCGCGAGCGTTAGCAAGATTTGCCGTGGCCCAAAACCTGGGCGTGCTTTAAAGGAGTTTGCACTTAAAACCGATATATTGGCGGCTGAACCAACAACGGTGGGGGTCATCAAAACACTTAAGACTCTGGATTTAGCCAATTCAAGAGTCTCGGTTCAGCTCTACGGAGAGGATCCTAACTTACTGTTGATGGATTATCTCTCGCAGTGTGGCTTGGAAAGCTGCGACTCAGTTGCACCTTATATCTATGCCTCAAATTGTGATACAGGCAAAATACATGAGGTGATACAGCAGATGAATAGCGGGGCAATCGACTTGATTGTATTCACCAGCAAATCGCAGATCGATAGGCTTTTCTCCGTGGCTAAGAAAGCGAACCTGCAATCCGAATTGGAGAAAGGTCTCAGAAAAACCAAGATCGCAGCTATTGGGCCAATAGTGAGGGACGAACTACTCAATCATGGTTGTGAAGTTCACATAATGCCGAGCACAAGCTATTTTATGAAGCCGCTAGTACGGGCGGCAGAGGTGATGTATGCCTCTGAATTGGGTTAATAGTGCTGATCAGTTGGGCTATCCATCTTTCGAATGCACTGTAGCCGATATTTACAACAAGCTAGACGACCCCAACAGCACACAGCGGTCCGAGAACTATGAATTCACCTATGCATTTGAATTACTTTACTTCATATTTTTAACCTCTGTTTTTACCCCTATGTTCGCCGGGTAATTCGAGAACTACTTGTCAGAAATATCCAGAGCTCTAAGAAGCTGCGGAACTTGTCTGATCACCTATTTCGTAATTACCGAAGACTCTCAGAAACGAATCGATAGCGGGGGCGCAGAACCTTCAGTACACTATCGGACAGTGCCATATTGTCGATCAAGATATGCGAGAGATCTCAATGGGATATGACTTGTCATTTATTGGGGAGCTGTATACCAAGTATGGCCTGCAGGTATTGAGCCAATTCATTTTGGTGGCTGATCCAGCGGAAAGGAGTTTGCAAGCTACTAGGACATTGATTTCGCGAAGAAGGTCTAGTTGAAAGCTGGTATTGGAGTCGGAGTAAAAATACAGTATTGTATTTTTGCTCCGACTCCAATTAGCAAAAAGTGATTTGTGAGAAAAGACTATGCCGAAAACATGGATGAAGTGCTTGGTACTGCTTCTGCTAGCACCACTAGCCGCCTGTGGAGCGCCTCAGAATTCTTCATTTAAGTTCGTTGAAGCATCGATAGCCGATATACAGTCTGCAATCTTGCAAGAGAACTCCACGTGTCACGATATCGTGGCGGGATACATACACCGTATCGAGGCCTATGACCAATCTCGCAACATAAATGCTATCACGCAAATTAATCCCAGCGCACTCGAAAAGGCTAACGAGATCGACGGGGCAGTGAGCAGAAACGAGACAATGCCCGAGCTATTTTGTGCTCCTCTGCTTGTCAAAGATAATTTTGATACTCATGACATGGTTACAACGGGTGGATCGATCGCTCTGATAAATAGCTTTCCACCCGATGATGCATTTATGGTTCGCAAACTACGCGAAGCAGGCGCGATCGTGCTTGCTAAAACCAATATGGCTGAATGGGCCTTTAGTCCAAGAGAAACAGTTTCCTCGTCGTATGGCCGCACGGCAAATGCCTACGATGTAGACTTCGTTCCTGCGGGCTCTTCAGGAGGAACCGCATCTGGAGTGGCTGCAAGTCTTGGCGTAGCGGGTATGGGCAGTGATACGGGCAACTCCATTCGCGGACCTTCTTCGCATCTAGCGTTATTTGGTATCCGCTCCACTATAGGCTTGACCAGTCGCGACGGTGTGATACCGCTGGTTTTTGATAGAGACATAGCGGGACCAATGACGCGAACGGTTGAGGATGGCGCTCGCCTCTTTAATGTGATTGCTGGCTTCGATCCGGCAGACTCTTTGACTGTGCCTAACAAGCGCGAAGAGAATTATCTAGATTTCCTGAATGCCGACGGCCTTGAGGGAAAGCGTTTGGGAGTATTTAGATCGTTGGTGGACCACGAAGATGCTGACCCGGAAATCAAAGCACTTTTTTTTCAAGCCATTAGCGACATGGCTGGGGCAGGAGCCATCATTGTTGATCCATTGGAGATTAAAGATTTTCAAGTACTAAGCAATCAAATCCCGTTTTGCGGCAGGTTCAGATATGACGTAGGCCAGTATTTTAAGTCTCTTGATAATCCCCCGCTGTTGGATGTAAACAAGGTATTGGAAACGGGGGAGATTGCCCCTGAAACACGGGCCTCATTTGCTTTCTATGCGCAGAATCCATTGGATGTGGTTCCTGACGAATGGGAAGTCCCATGCCCTACATGGCCCAATCACCCAGAGCGTAATCAACTACTAGCCAATGCGATAGAGGCGATGGATGCGGCAGAGGTTGATGCTCTTATTTTTCCGACTTGGTCGAATCCTCCAGCTCATATTGAGCTAGCCAATGAAGAATACAGAGGAGATAATAATCAGCGTTTGACGCCGGACGCGGGTTTGCCGGCGGTGACAATACCGATGGGTTTCTGGCAAAACAGATTGCCCGCAGGACTTCAAATCGTAGGTCGCCCCTATGCGGAAGGCCTGCTAATAGAGTTGGCTTATTCGTATGAACAAATGACTAAACATAGAAGACCTCCTCAGGGCTTTGGTGAGGTTAATGATTAGTCGACAAGAAAGCAATGATTCAGGAATCAAAAAAGATCAGAGTGTTATGGGCCCATTGGGTGAGCGCGCAAGCGGGCTGGAAATATCAAAGGCCTTAAGCAAAGTAAGTCTTGGTTTTTTTGTCACGATAGGTTTGATTGCCTGTAGTGATTCGCCTAGCTATGCGCCGGTTCAATTCGACAGCGTAATAAGCAACGGGCAACTCGTTGACGGCTTAGGTGGTTCGGCCAGAGCAGCCGACGTTTATCTTAAAGATGGCGTTATTGCTGCAATTACCGCGCCCGGAGAATTGGACGCTACGGTAACGAATATCATAGACGCCACGGGCAAAATCATTGCGCCTGGGTTTATTGATGTTCACTCTCACGGCGATCCCTTAGACACTCCCGATTTTGAAAACTTCCTCGCTCAAGGCGTAACGACTATAACGCTCGGTCAAGACGGTGACAGTCCAAATGTGGCGGACCTAGGTGAATGGGTTGAGGAGGTTAGCGAGAAAGGTATTGGGGTGAACCTGGCAATGTTCGTTGGGCATGGAACGCTACGTGACCTGGCAGGAATAGGTCAGGACCCAGCTCCAGGTCCTGACCAAATCGAACGTATGTTGGAGCTATTAAACAACTCGCTGGATCATGCGTTCGGATTGAGCACAGGGCTTGAGTACAACCCTGGTCTGCATGCTCCAGAATCTGAACTGATTGAGATGGCGAAAGTGGTAGGCAGTCGTGACCGCGTTATCATGAGTCATATGCGCAATGAGGACGATGATCAGTTAGAGAAGTCTATCGATGAACTCTTGAGCCAAGGTGTATATGCCAGAGTACATATCTCCCATCTTAAGTCAGTCTATGGCAAGGGCAGTACGCGCGCCGAGGAAATTTTGGGGGTGATTGAAAGGGCTAGAGAAGCGGGCATAGAATTAAGCGCGGATGCTTATCCCTACAATGCCAGTTATGCAGGCCTTGCCTTGCTGTTCCCTGTTTGGTCTAAAACCGATGAGGAATTTGCTGTAGCAATTTCAGACCGAAGAGAAGAATTGGAAGAATACCTCATTAACCGCATAACGGTACGCAATGGCCCCGAGGCAACTCTGCTCGCGACAGATCCTTACACAGGTAAAACACTCGCGGACTTGGAACAGGAGCTAGGCCTGCCTTTCGAGAAAATTTTGATCGATGTGATTGGCCCGCAAGGCGGCAGTGGTGCTTATTTCATCATGGACGATGAGCTGCAATCCAGATTACTTCTGGATGGAAATATCACTGTTTCCTCCGATGGCAGCCCTACTGGATTTCATCCAAGAGGCCATGGTACGTTTGCGAAAATTATCGAGGAGTATGTAGTAAACCGCGGTGCACTACCCTTAGAAGAAGCAGTACGTAAGATGACGTCTTATGCGGCCGAGTTACTCGGCGTTACCGATCGAGGCAGTGTTGAAGTAGGTAAGGCCGCCGATTTAATTATATTCGACCCCATTCTTGTCAGGGCGAGGGCAAGCTATTCCGATCCGCTACAACTCGCCGAAGGTTTTGATGTGGTGATAGTGAATGGTGAGGTGGCTTTTTTCAATGGCGCGGGTCTAGCAGTTGCTTCAGGTAAGGTTTTGAGTCCTAGTGAGTGAGCTGCTTTAAAGTTGCGAGATATCAGCACAGAAAAGTCAGCTCCTATGAGAAGCTTCCAAGCAATGCCGCACTAAATCTTCCATCGATAGCGAAAAATCCCACTCTTTAAGTTATTTGGCACCGGGTCGGGGCCGATCTTGTGAAACAATATTTAATTTATAAGAATCAATAAGTTAAATTTAGGTAGTTGTTGGCACGCAACCTGCTCTACAAATATTAAGCGTATGCTTTTCGTGACGTTCATGATTAGGGGGCATTCGAGATCTTCTCAATGCATTGAACTACTAGTGATGTTACAATAAGTAGCAAATTTGGCTGTCAGCTATAATTGCGCTTGTACGTACAGACAAATATCAATCTTGGGGAGAATTGAGTAATGCAAAAATTTAACACTGTGGGCTTGTTAGGGCTGCTGCTGGCACTTGCCGCACCAGCTGTCTCATTTGGGCAGGCGACTGAGGTCACTTTCCACGAAGACATAGAGCCAATATTGCAACGCAGCTGCCAGAGCTGCCACCGCGACGGTGGTGTAGGCCCAATGCCGCTAATCAGCTACGACCAGGTAGCGCCTTTCGCTGGTTTGATCGAATACAAGACGTCCATCAGAGACCGTGCCGGTGCCATGCCGCCTTGGTATGTCGAAAAAGGGCTGGGCATTCAGGATTTCAAGAATGATGTATCGCTAAGCGATGAAGAAATCGCGGCAATATCTCTTTGGGCAAGATCGGGCACACCTAGGGGCAATGAAGCAGATGCACCCACTCCCTTAGTGTTCGACGACAGCCTCACATGGACTGCAGGCACGCCAGATCTTATTTTAAAAAGCAACGAGGTGACCAAACTGTCCGGCACGGCGGATTGGTGGGGCGAGATAGACGCCTTGTTGATTGATATTCCAGAAGATCGCTGGGTCAAGTCCGTTGAGGTTGTGGAAGTTAACGACGTCAACAGTCAAGCGGACAAAGGTCGTGACACGGTGGGTGGCGCTTACATATTCCACCACATGATATGGGCCACTGCGGCCCTCGACGCAAATGGAAATCGGACTGAACGCGGCCTTGCATGGCCAGTGCACGAAGTAGGTCGCAACGCCGATATTTTCGATGACGAAGCCGGCCGACTTTTAACTGCTGGTAGCTACATAGTGTCGGATTCGGTACATCTGCATTCCAATGGTAGAGACACAACTGCACATTTGGAAATAGGCTTCCGGTTTCATCCTGTTGGCTATGAGCCAAAATTTAAAGACGCTGTCTTCAATGCCCAAGGTAACGGCGTTGATATTAGTATAAGAGGCGATGAGAAAGATCAGGAATTACATGCCTACACTACGTTGACTGAACACACTAAAATTTCGACGTTCGAGCCCCATTTACATGCCCCGGGTGAGCGCATGTGCCTTGAGGCTATCTGGGGTTACAGTGTAGAAACTCTCTCCTGCGTTGGCTACGACCACAACTGGGTTCGCGGTTACGCCTACGATGATGATGCGGCGCCACTTCTGCCTAAAGGCACGATCCTGCATATCGTTGGTTACATGAACAATACCGACACGAATCCTAATGTGCCAGACGCGAGAAACTGGCAGGGTTCGGGCAATCGTTCAGTAACGAATATGTTTATCGATCTCGGCATTCGAGTAACTATGACCGATGATCAGTTCTTTGACGAAATGGAGAAACGTCGCAATAATCTGAACTTAGGACCGAACGATCATGTGATCGGTTGCCCTCTCTGTCTAATCCCGTTGGTTCAGCCCCTTGATAATGCATCGGCGAGTCAAAGTGTCTCTAATGATGTTGCTCTTCAGGAGGCAAGTCGATAATGAATTTATCAACTAACCCTGCCCGCAAGATTGTAACTTTCGGCTTCACTCTAATCGCATTGATAAGCGCGACATTTGCCCAAGCTCAGTCTTACAACTTCGGGAAAAATGTTGAAGTGGCCTACGAAGGCTGGCGTCCGCTTGAAGACGGCAGTTTCAATTTTATGTTTGGTTACATGAACGAGAATTGGGAGGAAGAGCCTGATGTGCATATTGGCGAGAATAATTTCTTCTCACCGGGAGACGCTGATCGTGGCCAACCAACCCACTTCTTGCCTCGCCGTAACCGCTTTACTTTTGAAGTGAATGTACCCTCTGACTGGGGCGACCGTGAATTGGTTTGGGAGTTAACGGTCAATGGCGTGACACGACGTGCTTACGCGACGCTCAAGGATGACTATCTGGTAGATAATATGGTTATTGCCTCAGAAACTGGCTCCTTAGGTGCAGGCACATCCAGTCCTGAGTCTAGAGCGAATGTAGCACCGGTGGTAACTCTTCAAGGCGATACGGTTAACGGTGAGCATGTGCGTAGCGTTCGCGTTGGCGAGCCACTGAGTTTTACCACACACCTTATGGATGATGGTGTTCCAAGAGCAAGAAGAAGCGTAGATACTATACGTGCGATTGCTGCTCGTGGTGGGGAGAGTACAACCGAAGAGATGGTGCAACGGCAAATGGCAATGCGAATTCCGTGGCAGCCGACAGTTGGCAAGATCAATGGCTTGTTTCTGTCATGGAACGTCTACCGTGGTGCTGGCAAAGTCACTTTCGATCCCCCTCAGCCAAAGCCTTGGGAAGATACTCGACCAGGCTCCAATTCGGCATGGGGATTGTCATGGTCACCACCTGAGATTGCTGAAGATGGAATGATCAATACTACGGTTTCCTTCGAAGAGCCTGGTGAGTATGTATTGTGGGGCCGCGGTGATGACGGCGGGCTCTATCACGATGCGTTTATGACTGTCACTGTAACGCAGTGATGCGCTAGTCAGACCTATTTGCTTGCGTTCCAGTAGCTTGGTTCTGCGGGTGTCAAAAAAACCGCGGCTTAGGTCGCGGTTTTTTTTGGTGTGGTTTTAAGCTTGTTAAGTGTGATTAATGTGAATCCATTTTCTAGCAGGTGGCTATTTATTCGGTGGTATCGAATACGTCCCTACAGAATGTGCAATGGGCCGATCATCACCTTCGGAATAAATCGTTACCTCTCCAATTGCCAGTGTTTTTCCAAGCTTCAGTAATTTACAAACGCCTAGTATATCTTTGTCAGCTACGGGTTTTCGTAGAAAATTGATATTCAAACTTGTAGTAACTGCTAAAGCAACTAATCCAATTTCCCGAAGGATTGCAGCGTAAATTGCACAATCTGCTAGGCTCATCATCGTTGGGCCAGATACCGTTCCGCCAGGACGTAAATCTCCGGCGTCAACTTTGCGCCTAATTGTCACAGAGCCTTCGTCAAAAGATTCAATTACGAAACTTGCTTGGGGGAACTCCTTAGAAAAAAATTCTTCCATTTCCATTTTGCTTACAATGCTCATGATTTACCGCCGTCCGCTTTAAAGCTATTACTAGTGCCCTTGCTCAGAATATTCCCACTTTGACAGTCTCTCTGTGTCACTTGCTGGCATTTCTCCAAACACCAGCTCCCGATATTCTTCATCACCATCGACAAATAATTTTAACCAGGCTACCGCCATGCCGCCGACTAGGTCGTGCACATCGATATTGGGAGCAAGGCGGTCATTGCCCGTATCCGTATTGGCAATGAAGTGATTACCTTCCTTGATTTCAAAATACATTTTGGGAATGTCTTCAGAAAGACTCTCGAAATGCGGAAGGGCATGGTCGGCTACAGGTGCGATGCGATCATTCTCGCCAGCAATGACTAATGTAGGAATTGAGATTGCAGAAAAATCACCGTCCGGTTGCCAAGGTGTGAAAGGAATTGCTGCCCTCAGTTCAGCGCTGTGTGCATTTGCTGCAATCAAAGTGCCGCCACCTCCCATGGAGTGGCCCATGATCGCCATGCGGTCATTGAGGATCTTGCCCCGCAACGTTCCGCCCATACGTTCACCCTCATTACGCAGTACTTCGATAGCGGCCATCAGGGCGTCCGCGCGCAGCGACGGATCGTCACGCAGCTCATTGGTATCAAGAGTCAGCACAGCGTAGCCGTGAGAGGCGAGGTGATTTCCCCACCAGCTCATATTCTCCTGCGATTCCACGAATCCGGGTGATATGGCTATACCAGGAAAGTCTTCCCCTTTATTAGCAGGAAAATAAATAGTTGCTGCCCTAAATTCCGGTACTGCTGGGTAGCTGGAATAGTACGCAACCTGATAAGGCCCAGGTATTCCCAGCGATTCTCTAGTGATCTCTTGGGCAGAAACACTTACCCAGAGCGAGAGAATTAGCGTAAGAGCAAGCAGGTATCGGTTTCTAACAGGCATTTCTAATTCCTTCTATTCGCAGCGGTGTGGTACAAGGACGTTGGAATGGCAATGCTATCGTAAAATTGATACTAGGGGCAGTGTGATCGTGCAGTGAAGTGGGGTATGCACTTCGCAGCTCGATGTTTATCTGCGATGAGCGCGTGGACTTAAGATGAGATAGTCACTACTCTTTCTTTGCCCCGATTTCCAAAATGAGGCTGAAATACATGTGTTCCCCGAGTTATCAGAAAATAGCAAAATTGGCTCTGACAGGAATAGGCGCTCTATTTTTTACTATCGTCGTTTCGGCAGCCATCGCTCAACCATCTCTACAGCACGCATTCGATAGTTTGGGGCCAACAGTTGAGCAATTGCGTTCGGATAGTGGGCGTAACATACACTTCATTGACGACGGGGATGAGAGCGGGACTCCGGTTGTATTCACGGGCGGCCTCGGTACGTCCGTGCGCGTAATCAGACTTTTAGATTTTCTAGAAACTATGCGCAGCGATCTGAACCTTAGATTCATAACTGTCGAGCGAAATGGATTTGGGAAAACCGCGTTTGATGAGACTCTAACCATGGCAGACTACGTTAGCGATGTAGAACAGGTGTTGGCGCATTTGAATATAGAAAATTTTTCGCTGTTTGGTATTTCTGGCGGAGGACCCTACACGGCAAAAATTGCTGAAAGCAATGCGGACCGTTTGCTGTCCATCCATATGGCGGCCACAAGCCCTGCTATCGGCAACCCGCAACGATGTAACAACAATGCATCCAGTGCTTACGTGGAAATGTTGCGATACCCGATGCAATTTTTTGGCTTTGAAGGGGGTAGCCAGCTACACAAAATAAAAGGCTTCCAAGATACAGCGTTCGATGAAGCAGCACGGGCGCATAACATGCGAGGCCAATCGGCGAATCCGGCGCCACTGATGCATGAATTGAACCTGTATTGCTCTGAAAGCGTTATGGATTCGGCGCATATCAGCGTGCCGGTATTTGTCTATTTAGGATTGAAAGATGAGGTCTTAGGGACGGTAAATCCGAGTGACTGGCTTGCTGCGTACCCGAACTCAGAAGTCCTAGTGAGAACTTATCCTAATGGTGGCCATGATGTGCAATATCGCCATCTCGATCAAATACTTTTGGACATGGCAGGAGCAGGTGACAAGATTCTTCTTTGTGATGATGGAGTTGAAAAAATGGTTCTGCCAGAGACGATTGAAGGACGAGACCCGGAACTGTTAGGCCTATGTATTTGGCAAGACTAAGAAGAGTTTTTTGGAATTGTAAATAAATATTTCCGTGTCTCGATTAATCGCGAAAACTTTTTATTTCACCACTGGCTAAGCGCGCTTGATAGCTCTTCAGTTCTCGCTTAATTACCGGCGCCAAGATATAGAGGCCTAATATATTTGGTAATGCCATAACAAAAATTAGTGCGTCGGAAAACTCCAAAACTACATCTAGTTGAATCATGCAGCCTAAGGCTCCAAATGCACAAAAGAGTAGCTTAAAAACTATTTCTTTATTCCTTGATTCTCCTAGTATGTAGGTCCAGCCTTTCAAGCCATAGTAAGACCAGGAAAGCATCGTCGAAAAGGCGAACAAAATGGCGATAAACGAGAGCGGCACGGTAGACCAACCCAAGGTGCTGCCGAATGCTTGAGAAGTGAGTTCGATCCCCTGCATACCGTTGCCGGCCATGTCCGGTTCATAGATGGTTGTTAGAATCACTAGTGAAGTTAGTGTGCAAATGATAACCGTATCTATGAACGGCTCCATTAAGGCAACATAGCCTTCGGTTATTGGCTCATTGGTACGTACCGCGGAATGTACGATAGCCGCAGAACCAAGCCCTGCTTCATTGGAAAACGCGGCGCGCTGAAACCCCATAATCATTACGCCGAGCATGCCGCCGCTAATAGCGCTTGGGTTAAATGCTTCGGTGACGATCGCAGTAAACGCCCAGGGTAGTTTCTCGGCATTAAGAAGAATGACTAACAGTGCGCCGATGATATAGGCCGCTGCCATAAAGGGGACCAGCTTACTCGTCACTTTAGCAATACTTTTTATCCCACCGATGATTACAGCAGCGACAATGACAGCCAAAGCTAAGCCGAACAACCAACCCTTGTCGACAAAGAAACTGTTACTGGCTCCGGTGGCAAATACGAATTGCTGATAGGCTTGATTAGACTGAAACATATTACCTATGCCGAGACAGCCAATGACGATAGAAGCGGCATAAAAATAGGCCATGGGCTTCCCCAGCCATCCTAGATTTCGTTCCGCAAGGCCCTGTTTCATGTAATACATGGGGCCGCCTGAAATACTGCCGTCCGGATTTACTTTGCGGTATTTCACCCCAGCAACACATTCGGCAAATTTCGTCGACATGCCCAAAAATCCCGCAACAATAAACCAAAAGGTCGCACCGGGACCGCCGATGGTGATCGTGATAGCGACCGCGCTCATATTGCCTATGCCTACAGTGCCTGAGACAGCCGTTGTCAGAGCCTGAAAGTGACTAAGCTCGCCACTATGTTCTGGCTTGCTGTAGTCCCCGCGTAGTAAGTGAAAGGCGTGTTTAAAACCTCGCAGATTCAAAAAATTGAAATAGAAGGTGAAAAAAATAGCGGCAGCTATCAACCAAAGAATAATCAAGGGTAGTTGATTGCCAAAAATAGTAACCTCAAAGAATATGAACCCGGCTACTGCCTCTGTTATAGGTGTCATCGCCGCATTGATAGTGGCGTCAATTCCTGCCGCATTGGAGGGTAAGCAGCTTACAAGCAGACACGCACTGGCCAATAGTTTAGTAAAAATTCCTGACCGCAAGCTCTGTCTAAGTAGGTGTTCTCTAAGCAGGTGTTCTATATAATGCGTCATTCCAAGTTCTATATTCTATCTAAATAAGATGAAGCCGGTTGATGAGTCACGCAGAAGATAAGGTTCTTTTACAAACCATTTCTCCCATAGACGGTTCAGTCTATGTTGAGCGAGCTTTGGCAACGGAGCAAGAGATAGAGCAGTCTATTGCTTTATCGCGCTCAGCGCAAAAACAGTGGCAGACAACAAGTATTGCCGAGCGGGCGTCCATCTGTGAGTTGGCAGTACAGTATTTCGAATCCAATCAAGCGCAGATCGCAGAGGAAATTAGTTGGCAGATGGGACGGCCCCTGATCTACGGTGGCCCCGAGATAGGCGGCCTTGCGGAGCGCGCGCGTTATATGATCAGCATCGCCGAAGAAGCGCTAGCTGACGAGCGACCTCAGTTGAAATCAGGTTTTGAGCGCTTCATTCGGCGCGAAGCTCTAGGGCTGGTTCTTACCGTGGCCCCCTGGAATTATCCGCTGTTAACGACAGTGAACTCGGTGTTTCCAGCATTAATGGCAGGCAACAGCGTCCTGCTTAAGCCTTCCGCGCAAACTCCGCTATGCGGCGAGCATTTTGTTAGTGCTTTTCGCCAGGCTGGTCTTCCGGAAGGTGTGCTGCAGTGTTTGTATTTGAGCCATGACAGCACCACCAAGATGCTAGGTGACTCGGTCGTAGACTTTGCTTGTTTTACAGGCTCTGTTGCCGCCGGACAAAAAGTAGAGAAAGCCGCGGCAGGTTCTTTTCTTGGACTCAGTTTGGAGTTAGGTGGAAAAGACCCAGCTTACGTGCGCGCAGATGCAAAGCTGGATGACTGTGTGAATGACTTGGTGGATGGTGCCTTTTTTAACTCCGGACAATCTTGTTGTGGTATCGAAAGAATTTATGTAGGGAAGTCGCTCTATCCACAGTTTGTTGAAGCGTACGTGGAGCAAGTTAAAAAATACGAGCTGGGCAATCCTCTGTTAACTGAGACCACACTCGGCCCTATGGTGAGAACGTCAGCGGCTGACTGGGTTCGCCAGCAAACTAGTGAAGCCATAGCTAAAGGGGCGCAGGCCTGCATTGATCCGAGCCTGTTTGCTCACTCTCAAGAGAACTCCCCCTATCTAGCGCCTCAGGTATTGCTGGGTGTAGACCATAGTATGTCAGTGATGCGCGAAGAAAGTTTTGGTCCGGTAGTTGGCATCATGTCTGTAAAAAATGACGAAGAAGCTTTGCAGCTAATGAATGACAGTGATTTGGGCTTGACCGCATCATTGTGGTCAGCCGACCAAACCGCCGTGGAAGCATTAGGAGATCGCCTACAAACGGGCACGGTGTTTATGAACCGCTGTGACTATCTCGATCCTGCTCTATGCTGGACGGGCGTTAAGAATACGGGCCGCGGTGCTGCGCTTTCCAAGCTTGGTTACTTGCAGCTAAGTCGAGCAAAATCTTTTCATCTGAAAACAGTTTGAGGAAGTGTGGTTAATATGAAGATCGGAATTCTAAACGCCGATGCTGTTAGGCCGGAGTTTGTCGCAGAGTTTGGCGAATACCCTGACATGTTTTCACGAGTCTTACTGGCAGTTGATCCCCGCACTGAATTTGTCACTTATGAAGTGATGAATGGGGAGTATCCAGCAGATATCGATGAAGTTGATGCCTACCTTATTACGGGCAGCAAGCTCAGCGTTTACGACGAAGTAGCCTGGATTGACGAACTAAAAGAGTTTGTTAGAAAACTGCACGGGGCGAAGAAAAAGCTCGTCGGGATTTGTTTTGGCCATCAACTCGTCGCCGAAGCACTGGGAGGTAAAACCCGCCAGGCAGATCAGGGTTGGTGCGTAGGTGTTCACAAGGCACAATTGACAGTCGACGCTGCGTCTTATGGGCCAACTGCTGCTGAGTTCCAACTATTGTCAAATCACAAAGATCAGGTAGAAAAAATGGCAGTTGGCGCGAAATTGCTTGCCAGTACCGCCGCCTGCCCGATAGCGATGACGCAAGTAGGAGAGCATATTCTTACGTTTCAGGGCCATGCCGAATTTGACAAAGGCTATGCTCTAGGTTTGCTCAATATGCGCAGGGAAATTCTGGGGGAGTCAGTGTACCGCAGCGCCATAGATACTTTGTCGCAGGGCACAGACAATTCTCAAGTAGCGCGCTGGATTCTGGATTTTATAGCGAACTAATGTAACAACAGATTGAACTAATAGGGTGTATCGCCATCAATGGTAATTCTCTCCAACCTTCGGTGCGCGGGAAAATAATCATTAATCGGCTTGTGCTGCGTGCTGCGGTTGTCCCAAATCGCAATAGAATTTGGTTGCCACTGAAAACGGCAGGTATATTCTGGCGTGGTTACATGTTCAAACAGAAAGCCCAATAAGGCTTCACTTTCCTTTTTACCAACACCAAGAATGCGCGTGGTAAATAGAGAGTTTACAAAAATAACTTTCTTGCCGCTTTCTGGGTGTGTGCGAATCACTGGATGTTGAACCGGCGGATTATCAGCTACCGCTTGGGCGAGTCTCTGCCTTCCACCTGTCTCTGCCAAACTTTCTTTAAAGCCATAACTGAAGTCGTGTTCTGCCGTTAGTTCGCTGAGGAATTTCTGCATCCCCTCAGACAGGCCATCAAAAGCGGCGGTCGTGCTAGCCCACAATGTATCCCCGCCTTGGGGAGGGCAAATTTTTGAATACAGAACCGCACCGAGGGGAGGGTGCACACGGAATGTCATATCTGTATGCCAGGCTTCAATTTTGCTTGGCTTCTCAGCGGTGCTCTCCAAAACAGTAATTTCGGGAAAGCCTTCAATTGTGTCGTAGGCCGGGTGAGTTTGCAGGGGGCCGAATGATTCTGCCAATGCCTTGTGTTGAGCATGGCTGATATCTTGATCGCGGAAAAAGATAACCTGATGTTTAACCAGTAGGCGCCGAATTTCCTGATAAGCGTCAGCAGACAAGCCTTGGCCTAAATCCACGCCGTGTAGTTCTGCCCCTAGTGCTCCGGCCATAAGTTTTACTGTAAACATGAAATCCCTCAAATACATTCCTAACTAAAACGACATTCTAGGCTTCTTTTATCTGACTGCCTAGTCGTTAGGGAGCTACGATGAGCAGCGCAATTGGGGACAGACCAGCGTTTTATGATCGAATGTGAAAGAGTCAATAATCCAAACAGTCTTTCTGGGCTTAATAGCAATTTGACTTGCTGACTAGATACGTTCCTGCAGCGGTAGTTCTGTATTGTAGACTACTTGCTTGACAGCGAAACTCGACTGAATATTGGCTACACCGGGTATGCGTGTGAGCTTGTCTGCTAGGAAGCGCTCGAAGGATTGTAAATCAGGCACGACAATGCGCACTAAGTAATCGCTGCTTCCTGTCATGAGATAGCACTCCATCACCTCGGGATTGGTACGAATGCTAGCTTCGAAATCCTCTAGGTGGCTGCGCTCTTGGCGCTCTAGGGAAATGTTAATAAAGATGGAGATAGGCAGGCCAACCGCGCCGGCATCAACGATTCCCGCATAACTTTTAATCACCCCAGCTGCTTCCAGTGCCTTAACTCTTCTCAGGCAGGGGGCGGGTGATAGACCGATCGCTTCTGCCAGATCGACATTGGTCATGCGAGCATTGTTTTGGATGTGGTGCAGAATTCTGTAGTCAGTTCGATCTAGCTGCATAACGCAATATTATTCCAATATAGTGAAGTAAATATTACAAACATTGCCTATTACAACAGGGATAGCGCACTATTTGCAATAAATAATTTTGCCGGCTTTTGTATACTACCGGCTTGATTCCTGAATATGAAAACCCAAAATCCATGTCAGTAAACGGCTTGCCCAGCTTCATTGAAGAGTTAGCAGATGATCGCAAGGAGTGGATCGAAGCGCTTGATAACATTTACCGGGAGTATGGTGAAGCAGGGGTCCGCGATATTCTCAGGGCTGCTCAAAACCATGTGCTGAACCGAGGCATTGCGCTCAGTGAAGCGACTCTGAACACGCCTTATGTGAATTCAATACCGCTCTCGGAGCAGCCCGCCTACCCGGGAGATATCGCCCTGGAGAAACGTATTGAAAACATCATTCGTTGGAACGCCATGGCTATGGTGTTACAGGCAGCGGATGGGGGATCCGGTGTCGGAGGGCATATCGCGACTTATGCCTCGGCGGCGACCATGTTGGAAGTGGGTTTTCAACATTTCTTCCGCAACCGATCTGATACCTATGGTGGTGACATGGTCTTGCCCCAGCCCCATGCAGCGCCTGGACTCTATGCCCGAGCGTTTGTAGAAGGGAGACTGAGTGAAAGCCAGCTTAAAAACTTTCGCCGCGAACTTAAGCCGGAAGGCGGGCTATGCTCTTACCCGCATCCGCGTTCAATGCCCGAGTTCTGGCAGATGCCTAACGCATCTATGGGTCTCTCCACACCTTCAGCAATCTATCAGGCACGCTTTGCCAAGTATTTGGAGAACCGGGGCCTCAAGCAAAGCAATGGCGGCAAGATCTGGTGCTACATTGGCGATGGCGAATCGGATGAGCCAGAAGTTCTTGGAACGATCAGTATCGCCGCCAGGGAAAAATTGGACAATTTGGTATTGGTTGTTAACTGTAATTTGCAGCGCTTGGATGGCCCGGTGCGCGGTAATGGCAAGATCATCCAGGAGTTGGAGCGCAGTTTTCGCGGCGCAGACTGGAACGTAATTAAAGTGATCTGGGGTAGCGGGTGGGACAGCCTGTTAGCTCAGGATGACCAGGGAATTCTGCGTCAGCGCATGGAAGAGTGTGTGGATGGCGATTATCAACGCTACTCGATTTTACCCGGTGACGCCCAGCGCGAGCATTGGATAAAAAGCAATCCGCAGCTAGAGCAAATGATGAATTCACTCAGCAACGATGAGCTAAGGGAGATCAAGCGAGGGGGGCAGGATCCGAAAAAGATATTTGCCGCCTATGAGCGCGCGCTGGCGACGCGGGACAAACCCACTGTCATTCTAATAAAAACAGTTAAAGGCGATGCTATGGGCGCGTCAGCTCAGGGCCGCAATACTGCTCATCAGAAGAAAAAATTGAATGCCCAGGAGCGCTTGCAACTGGCTAAAGATTACGGCATCCCACTGGATGAAGAAGCCATAAAACACGCGGAATTTTACCGCCCAGATGCAGACAGTGATGAGATGCAATATTTGCAATCTCATCGGCAGCAACTAGGCGGTTTCCTGCCTGAACGCAAGGTGTCCTGTGCCAAGTTGAAAACGCCGGAGCTATCAGCGTTCAAAACGTTTCTTGAGGGCTCTGGTGAGCGGCAGATATCCACCACGATGGCTATGGTCCGCATGCTCGGCCAGTTAATGAAAGACGCCGAAATCGGCAAGTTCATAGTGCCAATTGTGCCGGATGAGGCGCGTACTTTTGGTATGGATGGTTTGTTCGAGATTGCAGGAATCTATTCTTCAGAAGGTCAAAAATACACGCCTGTGGACGCCGATAGTCTTATGTCATATCGGGAAGCGACCGATGGTCAGATTCTGCAGGAAGGCATTTGCGAATCCGGCGCCATAGCCTCTTTCTTGGCAGCGGGTACCGCCTATGCCGTGCATGGCGTGCCTACTATTCCGTTTTATATTTTCTATTCCATGTTCGGATTTCAGCGTGTAGGCGACATGATTTGGTCTTGCGCCGATATGATGTGTCGTGGATTTTTGTTGGGTGGCACTGCTGGCCGCACCACACTCAACGGAGAAGGGCTGCAACATGAAGATGGTCACTCTCATGTGCTGGCGACTACGGTACCTAATTTGAAGAGTTATGACCCAGCCTTTTCTTATGAGCTGGCGGTGATAATTCGCGATGGCATTTATCGAATGTATGAGCGGCAGGAGAATATTTTTTATTACCTGACTCTCTACAATGAGAATTATGTAATGCCGCGCATGCCAGATGATGCAGCTTGCGCAGCGGATATAATAAAGGGGGCTTATTGTTGGCGCCGCAGTGACTGCGACGGTGAGCCGGTTCATCTAATGGCCAGTGGGTCCATAATGCAGCAGGCTATTGCAGCTTCTACAAAGCTGGAAGAACTAGGCTACGCTGTACATATTTGGAGCGTTACCAGTTACACCGAACTGTGCAGAGAAGCTGAAGCCTGTGAAAGGCACAATCGGTTACTGCCCTTGGGCGATGTACAGGAACCCTATTTGAGAGCCCTTTTTGCCGAAGAAAGCGGCCCCGTAGTTGCGGTCTCGGATTACATGAAGGCCTTGCCCAATAGCATCGCCCGCTGGATGCCGAAGAATTTCACTAGCCTTGGTACTGACGGATTTGGACTGTCTGAATCGCGACCTGATTTGCGCGATCATTTTGAAATCTGCCACCGCCATATAACCCACGCGGCTTTAGTTGCTCTGTATCGTGATGACAAAATCAGCAGAGCTGCCTTGGAACAGCAGATGAGGGAATTGGACATCGTAGGCGACAAGCTGGACCCCATGTCTCGCTGAGTCAGGCTTATAGAGCTAACTTGTGCAGGCGATCATTCAGGGCTGGCGATTCCTTCAAGTAGTCGATGCGAAAGTTGCGTATACGGCCTAATGAGTAAGCGAATAAATGAGATAATTAATACCCAATTGATAAGCCGAATTCGCATATTGCGTGGGATACCACTGATCGAAGGTGTGTTCCCAGCCATCGCCCATGTCTGAGTTCCAATTGATAAGCACCATGACGCGACCGTCATCATCAAGGATGGCGTGATTGCTAGCGTTGTCCATTCCGGCTTGCCCGAAGCCTCTTCTGCCGCCACGCCCTGGAATCATCTGCGCGCCGTCGATGTCGTAGAAGGTGTGATAGATCTCATGGCTGGAGTCTAGTTGAATTATTTCGCGATCTGGAAACAACTTGGAAAAATCTTGATAGAAGGCATCCCACTGCTGCTCTCCCCAGAAGTCATCAACTAATAGGAAGCCGCCGCGCAGCAAATATTCTCTGAGGTTCTCGATCTCGATTGGGGATAGGGAAATGCCGCCGTTGCGTCCCATCTCCAAGGCATACAAGAAAGGGTAGTTGAAGATTTCATCGTCGTCGAAGCGCAGCACGATAGGTTTTTCCATCACCCGTACATTCGATAGTCGTGCCACGCCACGCAGGAAGTTCTCGTCGGCAGCCGGGAAGTCAGTTGCCCAAGGACCGCCGTAGAAGCCACCGCTGTAGTAGCTGTCGTATTGAATGCGTACGAAGGCAAACTCTCCGCCGATGTCATAGAGATCGGGCTGATTACTTTGCGCGTGCACGCCGATAGGCGAGGCCGTAAGTAGGAGAATGAGAAGAAGAATGCTGCGATTCATGGCGGACGCTGACTCACTGCAATGACGATATTAGCTAGTGTGTATCGACAACTGGCAGAGATCAAGTTAATGTGAGAAGTCCCTAGTTTTTGAGTTTCGAACCATCTTTATGCTTATGCGCAAGAACAATATAATAGTTCTTACTATCAGTAGGTTAGCCCTATTTGTGCTGCTGTTCTTTGGGGGGGTTCTCAGCCACGCCGCTGAAGATAGGCTATTAATTGGTAGCGCATTAGGCAACGCCGAACAACTGGTGGCCTACCAGTTGCAGATTGAAGACTTGGAGTTCGAATTCGGTCCTTATCATCCTAGCCTGATCGAGCCTCTCGAGAGTATGATCGCGCTGCTCAATGAGGACGAAGACTATGAGCGGGTAGCCCAGTTGCAAAACAGGCAACTACAAGTGATGCGCACCGAGCTGGGTTTCGAGCATCCGGATTTGGTTCCCTTGCTGCAATCGATAATGACTACGCAATTGGCATTGGGCAATTGGGAAGAAATTTCTGATCAACTTGAACATATTCGCCATCTTCGCACTACCGTCGATGGTGAGAACCCGGAGCTTCTACTCGGGGCCATTCAGGATCAAATCGACTGGTTGTTTAGTCGCATTACAATCGAAGATCGTCGAGAGCAAGTGCGCAACTTCTTTAAAATTCGAGACTTGTATGAAGAGCTAGAAGACATTGTCGAAGACACTTACGGCGAAGACAGTCTAGAGGCTGCGCCTTGGTTGTATAAGGTAGCTCACCACGAATATCACCTCGTCAGTTTCCTAAACGCATCGAAGGGGCTCGGTTCGGAATCGGTAGATCGGCTTGTCCGTCGGGAAGGCACGTTTGGACTCGAGAGTCAGAATCGCAATGGCCTTAGTTCCAGATCAATCTTCGGCAACTCATCACTCATTCCCGTTGTTGATAAAGGTAGGCCGATCGGGGATGGATATCTCAGTGACGCCTACTCGATGGTCAACAAAATTCAGGAAGTAGTCGAAGAGAATTCAGATCTCGAAGCACAGGCGATGCTGATGATTTATCGTGCGGATTTTCAGTTGCTATCCGATAGAGGTACTGGGATTCGCGGCTATCGAGATGCGCGGGATATGTTGCTCGAAGCCGGAATAGCCGAAGAAGAAGTGCATTGGTTCTTCGAGCGTCCTATGGTTATTCCTATGGAGACCTTGCATTTAGGTTTTGCCGGTGCCCTCGCTGAATTGAGAGAACGGATTGAACCCATTGCTTCTGTGAAGGAGCAGCAGATGCACCTTGGCCTATTCACCTCCTGGACAGAGGCGTTACGCTCGACGCCGATGCCACAGTCTAAAAACCAATTCTGGCATCTCGACTATCCTTTTAAGTATGCGGACATTAGCTTCTCAGTGAATTCTCGCGGCAGGGCTTCTTCGGTTGACGTTCTCGCCACTGGCCCCGAAGAGCTAGATTCGAAACGTAATATCTCGCGTTCCGTGCGCGACATACACTTTCGACCTGCCATCATAGATAACAAGGCGCGGCGTGTGAAAGATGTGCGCATGCGTTATCAATTTGTCGATGAATAGTTGCGGCAAGCTACCCGAATTAAGAACAACAAACAGAACTACCGGAGTAATACTATGATGCAAGCCAAGTCTCTTCTCTCAAGACTTATTCTAGCCCTACCATTTTTACTGTTATCCAGCGCAGCACTGTCGCAGGCCTATTCGAATCCCTATGCCAGTATAGAAGGCTGGGCGGAGTTGCCGAATGGCCGAATTCAGGGCGCCGTTGGTGATCTCGATGTTGACCCGGACGGCGAACATGTTTGGGCCGTTGTGCGTTGTGATGCAACAGCACCAGATCGCTTTGGTAATGAGTGTGTGGATTCAGATTTAGACTCAGTGTTGAAATTTAACAGCGAAGGCCAAGTGGTCGAGAGCTTCGGCGGAGGCATGTTCATCTGGCCTCACGGCATCGATGTGGACGCAGACGGCAATGTCTGGGTTACCGATGCGGTTAGCGATGCGCGTATACCCGATGGAGATGCACGGGGCCATCAGGTCGTTAAGTTCTCGCCGACGGGTGAGGTGTTAATGGTATTGGGTACGCCCGGTGAATCCGGTAGTGGTCCAGACCATTTTAATGCACCGGCCGATGTGGTGATTGGCGACAACGGTGATGTGTTCATCGCCGATGGGCACCAGAACGACGGAAACGGACGGGTGGTTAAGTTCGATGCCAGTGGTAATTTCATCATGGCATGGGGCAAACCTGGTTACGCGCCTAGTGAATTCAGAACACTGCATACTATCGCGATCGATCAGCGCGGGCGTATATTTGTTGGCGATCGCTCCAACAATCGTCTTCAGTTGTTTACGCAAGAGGGTGAGTTTCTCGCACAATGGACTCAGTTCGGTCGACCGAGCGGCATCTTCTTCGATCAGCATGACAATATCTATGTGGCAGATTCCGAGTCCGACGATGTGCAGAACCCCGGCTGGGAGATGGGCATCCGCATCGGTGACGCACAGCTTGGTTGGGTGAATTATTTCATTCAACTTCCAACGGGCGACCCGAGAAGCACAACAGGTAACGGCGCCGAGTTCGTTGCCGCCGATGCTGCTGGCAATCTGTTTGGCGGAGAGCCTGCACCGAGAAAGTTACAGAAATATGTTCGCGTTCGTCCATAACAGATTGTATTGGTACTAAGATAATAGGATGCGAGTATGAGGACGTTTCACAGAGTCTCTAGTCACTGTAGAAAGCTTTCGCTATTGTTGATTGCTGTCACCACTCAATTCGCTTTAGCTCAATCCCATCCGCCTATGGAAACAGAGGCGGATTTTCATCGAGCGATGGATGAGTTATCGAATTGGGGGCGATGGGGAGACGAGGACGAACTCGGTGCTGCAAATCTGATTACTCCTGAAAAACGTAAACAAGCTGCGTCTTTAGTTCAAGAAGGCATTGTAGTATCGCTAGCTCACGATGTGAATCAAGAGCCGGCTGTCGATGCTTCTGCCGTGTTAACGCGTGAGGTGCTGCGGGTTAGTCCAACAGGTGCCTCCGATCGCTATGAGTACAGCGGTAGTTATCACGGGACTATACATAGTCACCTTGATGCGCTGGACTGCCATATCATGTACGAGGGCAGTGGTTACAACGGTGTCACCTATCAGGAAGTCGAGGCTGCAGGAGGTTGTCCGCGTGGCGATATCAATGCACACAAAGATGGCATCGTGACTCGTGGAGTTCTGTTCGACGCAACTCTGTTGCCTGGCAGGGCAACGCCTGATGGCTGGCTAGAGCCGGGTACGGCGATCAACTATGACGACTTAGTGGCACTGGAAGAAATCCAAGGGGTTCGCGTCGAACCCGGCGATGTAATATTACTTTATACCGGTCGCTGGAAGCGCCGCGAAGCGCTAGGTGCTTGGCCAACCTCAGAAGGCGTCGCTGGTTATCATGCTGACGTAGCGTACTTCCTGAAGGAACGAGGCGTAGCCATGATCGGTCACGACATGTGGAACGATGTGGCGCCCAGCGGCATTCCCAACGTGTTCCTGCCGCTGCATAGTCTAGCGTTGGTCTCTCTGGGCGTTTCTATTTTCGACAATCTCGATTTCGGTCGCGTGGCGGAAGTGGCGAAGGACTTAGGACGTTATAGCTTCATGTTCACAGCGGCTCCGCTGCGAATAGAGATGGGTATGGGTTCGCCGGTGAATCCTTTGGCGACATTCTAGCAGTCGGTCTTAGTTCTTGGTTTCAATAGTGAGCGATGTGAATCTATTGACTATCGCTAGGCCAAGAACCAAGAAGAGCCAGGTAAAGGCTGCCCAGAGTAGGGCGAAGAATGGCCAGATGACTAAGGTCTCTAAAAATCCAGCGAGCCCTGACTTTGACTCGATCGACATGTCGATACTGCCTCCCACGAAGATGGATACGATGCTTAACAGTAGCCACAGCACTAGGTTCCCTATGCCGAACCCGGCGAGAAGAAGTTTAAAAAGCGACTTCTTTGAGATGTCTTTGCTATTAATGACCAATGAAAATTTCCAGAGTGTCTCGTTAAAAAATGAGAGGAATCAAGTTAACAGCTGACTAGTTTCTGCGTATGTAGGTCAGGATCACATCGTTACCTATTCTGTCGATTGCCTCACCATCGGCTAGGTGATAGTTAATAGCGCCGTCGTCGCCGATCCAGTATTCGATGTCGGCGTCGCCTAGCATCTGCAGCGTCTCTTCGCGTATTTCCCTGTTTGCCAGTTTGAAACTGCCAGTGCCGTCTTTTTCTAAAGGTTTAGCCTCTGTATTTGTGGCGCCGGTGTCGGGCGCTGGGCTACAAGCGAATAGTGTGCATAGCAGGAAATTTGTAAGCAGAGTTTTCATTGAGACTTCTAGTGGTACCTCGTTCTCAGAGATTGGGATCTTATTGAGTCTCTTACGTTGCTTGAGCCTTAGAGGCAGCGCCATGTATTTGTGAGCGGTTTAGTCGCTATTCTGCTGCGATTCAATCTAGTGCGCAATGCCTTGATTTGGAAAAATAACCCCTAGATGCACGGTCATTGGCAAGGAGATGTTGATTGGGTTGCCATGCTCAGCCCATGCATTGGGATTAACTGCTAGTATAGCTTCATTCATGATTGAACTAAAAAATGTACAGAAGTCATATGACGGCGGAGCAACGCTCGCTGTAGCTGATACATCCCTCACTATAGAGCGCGGTGAATTCCTCGGTCTTATCGGTGCCTCGGGCTGCGGCAAGACCACAACTCTGAAGATGATCAATCGTTTAGAAGAACCAAGCAGTGGCGAGATACTGGTTAATAACTGCAATGTGATTGATCAGAATCCGGAGCAACTGCGTCGCAATATAGGCTATGTGTTTCAAGGGATAGGCCTATTTCCACATCGAACCGTGGCCGAGAATGTCGCTGCAGTTCCGCAGCTGCTGCAGTGGTCTGCAGGTGATATCCACGCTCGCTGTGAAGAATGCATGGAGATGGTAGGGCTTCCCTTCGATGAATATGGCGAGCGCAGTCCATCGCAACTTTCTGGTGGTCAGCAGCAGCGCATCGGAGTGGCGCGAGCTCTGGCGGCAAGGCCAGAAGTGGTATTGATGGATGAGCCGTTTGGCGCGCTTGATCCGATCACGCGCAGCGAGCTCCAGGAAGAATTCAAGAGCATCCAGCAGAACATGGCGTTGACGGTAGTCATGGTTACTCATGATATGACTGAAGCCTTGTTGCTGGCTGATCGTATCGCGGTGATGCGTGAAGGCGTCGTCTTGCAGATTGGCACGCCGAAGGAGTTGTTAAACAATCCATCTCACGACTATGTGCGCGATATCGTTGCGATGCCTCGACGGAGGGCTCAGCGTCTCGAGGAGCTGATGCGCAATGAGTGACAATCTACGCGAACAGCTGCTGCTGTTACCAGCCTATTTTCAGGGTCACTTACTGCTGACTCTTGCCGCCATCAGTATGGGTGTTCTAATCTCTGTTCCCCTAGGAGTTTGGGCGGAGCAATCGGCACGTGTTAAGCGTCCATTGCTTGCGGTAGTCAGTATTATTCAAACCTTTCCTAGCCTCGTGATACTTGCGCTGGTGGTTGCGCTTTTAGGTGGCCGCATCGGGTTCCTGCCTGCCTTCATCGCGCTGACTCTTTATTCGATGCTGCCCATAGTGCGTAATACGGTAACCGGCTTGGAATCTGTATCCGCATCAGTGATTGATGCGGCAAAGGGTATTGGTATGTCGCCGAACCAGATACTGCGCGAAGTAAAACTGCCGTTAGCAATGCCGGTAATCGTTGCAGGAATTCGAACGGCGATGGTGTGGACCGTCGGCTTGGCAACTCTGTCGACCCTAGTAGGCGCAACCAGTTTTGGCAACTATATTTTCACCGGCTTACAGACTCGTAATCTTGTCGCTGTCACGGTGGGAAGCTTGGCATCGGCCAGTTTGGCAGTGGGCCTCGATAGTTTAGTTGCCTCTATGCAGTGGCTGCTGGAGAAACGCAGTGAGGCAGTAGATTCCGCAAGACTGAAGCGCATCCGCATAAGTGTCTATGGCGTCACCGCGATTATTGTTTCCCTTGCATTGTACGGGCTGATACCTAAGCCCCGCGCCGATTTTGTCGTGGCGGGAAAACCCTTCACCGAACAGTACATCATGGCTGGCTTGCTGACGCAGGAACTGGAGGAGGCTGGCTTCAATGTGGAGCAGCGTTTGGGCATGGGTTCGGCTGTGGTGTACGAGGCGATTCGCAATGGCACTGTGGATGTCTATGTTGAATATACTGGTATGGTCTGGGCCAATTTCATGAGCCGTGAAAGTAATCCTGGTAGAGAGGGAATTCGCAGCGGCGTCGTTGAATTTCTTGAGGAACAGAATGTAACAACGGTAGGCTTTACTGGGTTTCGGAATCGTTATGCACTTGCTATGCGCCGCGATCGTGCTCGCGAGCTCGGAGTTACTTCGATCGAAGACTTGATACCTATCGCCGCTGAGCTTTCCGCAGGTTCCGATCTAGAGTTCTTCGGTCGAACGGAATGGTTTCGGCTGCGCGATCTCTACAATATGGACTTTGCAGATAAGCTCACCTTCGATGTGTCGCTTATGTATACCGCTGTAGCGGGGAGGCAGGTTGATGTCATCAGCGCTTATACAACGGATGGCCGCGTGGCAGCCTACGATCTGCTGTTGTTGGATGATCCACGCAATGCATTGCTTGCCTACGACGCGATGATCTTGGCCTCAACAAATGCGGCAGCACAACCCGAGTTTATGCGGATTCTAGAAGCTCTCGTCGATAGCATACCCGATGCGGCAATGCGCCAGGCAAACCGCTTGGTAGATGTTGATGGCGAGTCAATCACTGTCGCGCTAGAGTATCTGCGCGGCGAAATGACGAAGAACTAGGGCCTTCCAATCTTCACAGTTCCATTGGCACTGTAAGTGCTGCTTGTTAGACTGCTTCTCTTTAAAACTCCAGTGTTAAGGCCGTATTCCTAGTGACGAACAACGAAATCCTTCTGACAATCCTTAGCTGTATCTTCTTTATGACACTAGTGGCGTGGGTGTCATATAGCAAGACTCGTGGTGAGGTCAGCACTAGTGATGGCTACTTCCTGGCAGGCAGGGGATTGAGTGCAATTTTCATCGCCGGCTCGATGCTGCTTACCAACTTGTCCGCTGAGCAATTGATTGGTCTCAACGGTTCGGCCTACGGTTTCAACATGAGCAGCATGGCGTGGGAGGTGACAGCCGCTTTCGCGACCATCTGCATGGCCTTTATTTTCTTGCCGCGCTATCTGGCAGGCGCGTTCACTACCTTGCCCGAGTTCTTAAACGACAGATTTGATGATGGTGTCAGGCGTATGTCGGTCATCTTGTTCATGGTCGGCTATGGGCTAGTTACGATTCCATCGGTCCTTTATTCTGGTTCTATTGCCGTCCTGCAGCTGTTCGATGTGCCAGAGTTACTCAATATTCCTTATAGCCAGGCATTGGCGCTGACGATTGTCTGCATTGGCTGCGTCGGCGCCGTGTATGCAATATTCGGAGGTCTACGTGCCGTGGCAATCTCCGACACTCTAAACGGTGTCGGGCTGCTTTTAATCGGCATCGCCGTTCCGTTACTCGGCCTTTCAGCTCTGGGCAACGGCAGCATTGGCGAAGGTCTGAATATCATTACCAGTACGCAGACACAGAAGCTCAATGCGATCGGCTCATCCTCAGATCCAACGCCATTTGGCACCTTGTTCACCGGCATGCTGTTCGCGAATCTATTTTATTGGTGTACGAACCAGTATGTGATTCAACGAACACTTGGCGCGAAGAACCTCGCAGAAGGGCAGAAGGGAGTGCTGTTCTCTGGGTTCTTCAAGGTGTTAGTGCCATTCATGATGATGATTCCCGGCGTGATCGCCTTCCATATGTATGGCCCGGGTCTTGCGACTATCGATCTAGCCTATCCGCAACTCATTCGGGATGTTTTGCCGGTCTATGCGACCGGTTTCTTTCTCGCTGTTTTACTCGGTGCCGTCTTCAGTTCTTTCAATTCTTTACTCAATAGTGCTGCCACGCTTTTTTGTCTCGATGTCTACGCGCCTATGAAGAAAGGGAAGTTGAGCGATGCGCAACTGCTTCGCGTTGCGAAGATTGCCAGCATCGTCATCGCCTTGTTCTCCTTTATTGTTGCGCCTCTGCTTCAGTTTGCACCAGAAGGCCTATGGCAGATCATCCGTATCTTCACAGGCTTCTACAATATTCCGGTCATCGCTATCGTCATGGTTGGACTATTTACGAAGCGGGTTCCAGCGCTGGGCCCGAAGATAGTTATTGTTTTTCATATTATTACTTATGGGCTCTTTCAGTTTGCGTTTAACGACCTGCTTGGTATCCACTTTCTGCATCTTTACGCCATTCTGTTCATCGTTGAGGTAAGTATCATGCTGGCGATAGGGCATTTCTATCCGCTGAGTCAAGCATGGACCTACTCTGCGCGGAACAAAGTCGATATGAGTCCATGGCGCTTCGCTATCCCCTGTGCGACTACCTTGATCTCCTGTGTTATTGCTCTGTATTTATTGTTCTCGCCTATTGGCCTAGTCGATGGATTGAGTGCCGCATTCTGGCCGCTGATAATGCTACTTATTGCAGTAAATGTACTTGTCTGGTGGTGGATTGCGCGTCATGATACGCCAGCCTTATTTCTGATAGGCGTTGGGTCTGGCGCTACCACAGATACAATCAAACAGGACGCCTGAGAAGATGACTGATTCTAAAAAACCAAGACTGCGCTCCTTCGAAACTGCTGCCAATCAGCAGCATATTCCCGAGTCAGACAAATACCTCTATCGATTAAAAGCACCTTCCCATAAACTAGTTGTTATAGGAACTGGCACGATTGGTCAGGAGCATATGCGTGTCGCGGCGACATTAGGTCGCGCAAGCATTCATGGCATCTTCGATACTAGTGTGCAGAGTCTTGATGCGGCAGAGGCAGGATTCAAAAACTATTCGAGCGACGGCCTCTATCGCTACAATAACTTAGAAGCAGCGTGTATGGACCCTGCTGCCGATGCGCTCTTTATCTGCACGCCAAATTTCACCCATTTCGATGTGCTGCAAGTAGCGCTCAAATCCGGTAAGCCAATATTTCTAGAAAAGCCCATGGCGACTTCGCTCGCCGATGCAGCTCGAATCGTAGAGCAGGCGAACAGCTATTCCTCATTCATCCAGATAGGCCTGCAGTATCGGTTCAAGGCGCAATACGTAGAAGCCTTTCACGAGGCGCTATCTCGTAGGTCCCTAGGTGTGATTAAGACAATTAGCATGAGCGAATACCGGCCCCCGTTTCTAGATAAAGTAGGGCAGTGGAACAAATTCAACGAATACAGCGGCGGGACCCTAGTCGAGAAATGCTGTCACTACTTCGACTTGATCAATTTACTTGCGCAGTCCACGCCGCAGCGTGTCTATGCCAGTGGCGGACAGGCAGTTAATTTTCTGGACTTCGAGAAGGATGGCAAGAAGTCCGATATCGATGATCACGGCTTCGTTACTATTGACTACAGCAATGGTGTGCGCGCTACATTCACTCTTAACATGTTCTGCCCTGATTTCTATGAAGAGTTGGTGATATGTGGAGATAAGGGAAGGTTGCTGGCCTGCGAGAGGGTGGACCTACAACAGCAGAAATCACCGGCGGCATCTGTCTCCGTCCATCTTGGTGAAGAGGGTGCTTCGCGCACAACTAAGCTCGGCTATCCGGCGGCGATCGAGCAGTCTGGTCATCATGGTGCGACTTATTATGAGCACCATGCATTCCTCGATCGCTTGGAGGGAAAGATCGTAGATAGCGCAACACCGCTGCAAGGCTTGTGGGCAATGATTGTGGCGAGTGCTGCACAAGAATCGATTGCCAATGGCGCTCCGATTGATATAGCCGATTATATCGAACAGCATAAACTGGCTGCCGTACTCAGCGAATAGTAGCTATCACTCAACACCAACTTGAATTTTATCTGGATAGAGAATGACATCGACAATTGAAGTGGCTGGCAGTGCAATGCCGGCGGTAGGCCTCGGGCTTTGGAAGATAGACAAAGAAGCAACTGCTGACGTGGTGTGCGACGCCATCGAGATCGGCTATCGGCATCTGGATAGCGCGGCGGACTATGGTAACGAGGTAGAGGTGGGCAAGGGCATAGAGAAGGGCCTCACAGCAGGCCTGTGCTCGCGCGAAGACCTCTGGATTACATCTAAGCTATGGAATACCTATCATCGAGCTGAGCACGTTGAGGCTGCCTGTCAGAAAACCCTGCAAGACCTTGGCGTAGACTATCTAGACCTCTACCTGATTCACTTTCCCATCTCTTTGCAGTATGTGGACTTCGAGACGCGCTATCCGCCAGAATGGTTGCTCGATCCGTCTGCCGATCAGCCTTCGATGCAGATCGATCCCGTGCCCTTGAGTGAGACTTGGAAGGCGATGGAAGCCTTGCAGAGAAAGGGATTGGTAAAGAACATTGGTATCTGCAACTACAATAGTGCGCTGCTGCATGACCTGATGGCCTATGCCGACATTAAGCCGGCTATGTTGCAGATTGAGTCGCATCCCTATCTAACTCAGGAAAGTTTGATTCGTGCTGCCGCGAACTATGATATTGCAGTAACGGCTTTCTCACCGTTAGGCGCATTGTCCTATGTGTCATTAGACATGGCGTCGGAAAGTGAATCGGTCCTAGAGCAAGGTGTGGTGATTGCAGCTGCACAGCGACTGAATCGAAGCCCGGCGCAAATTATTTTGCGTTGGGGCGTGCAGCGCAACACGGCGGTGATTCCTAAGACTGTGAACCCGGGTCGCCTTAAGGAGAATCTCGCTCTGTTTGATTTCGAGCTGAACGGGGACGAGATGGCTGCAATCTCTGAACTGAATCAAAACCGACGCTTCAACGATCCAGGTGTGTTCTGTGATTCTGCGTTCAATACCTTCTATCCAATCTACGATTAATCTGCAATGACATCACTCTCACTACAAGAAATAGCGCTGGATCAGCAGCAGCATCACGAAGACGTGTTTCCTCTGGTCTATGCTGCTGAAGATTCTTCCTCTTCGCTTACACAGGTTCATGAGTGGATAGGCGAGAACAAGGAGCGATTATTAGAACAACTGTCTCGACATGGAGCGATCCTCTTTCGAGGACTGCCGGTCAAATCAGATAGTGATTTTGATAGTGTGATACGCAGCTTCGGTCTCAAGAATTTTACCTATGCCGAGTCACTCTCCAATGCAGTGCGTCGCAATCGTACCGAAAGAGTCTTCACAGCGAACGAGGCACCAGCATCTGTTTCGATTTTCCTACATCATGAGATGGCGCAGACGCCGATCTACCCCTCGAAATTGTTTTTTTATTGTGAACAGGCAGCTCACAGCGGTGGTGCGACGCCGTTGTGTCGTTCTGACGTGCTATTGCAAGAATTGGAAAAGCAGGCTCCAGAATTCGTGGCAGCTTGCGCGGAGAAAGGCGTGCGCTACTCTAATGTGATGCCTAACATCGATGATCTTGAGTCGGGTCAGGGTCGAAGCTGGCGCAGCACGCTCAGCACAGACGATAAATCTGCCGCTGAGGATAAGCTGCGGAAATTGGGCTATCAGTGGGAATGGCTAGAGCAAGATAGTCTGCGTGTGACCACCGCCGTATTGCCAGCAGTGAGAAAGACTGACAATGGTCGTCAGGTTTTTTTTAACCAGCTCATAGCAGCATTTCGTGGATGGAAAGACACGCGCAATGTCGCAGAGAAGTCGATTCGCTTCGGTGATGATTCCGCGATTGACGAAGAGGCGATGGCGAAGGCGATACAGATTGGTGACGAACTGAGCTTCGATATGCCCTGGCAGTCAGGTGACGTGGTGTTAGTAGATAACTTCTTAGTGATGCACGGCCGCCGACCCTTCGAGGGCCAGCGACGCGTGTTGGCATCATTGATTGCCGACTAGTCTATTTTCTATACAGCACTAAAAACTGGCTAGTATTGCCGCGGATAGCAGGTGCGAAGACGCCATCAGTTAGAGGATCGTCTGAGTTCTCCAATAGGTTCGATGTGGAAGAGACGCTCAGTCCTGCCGCTTCGGCCATCTCAGTAACCCAGCTCTGCGCAATGCGGTGCAACGTGCCACCGGCTTCGAGGCCCGTTCCGGCAGGCGCCTGATGATCAGATGCAACGAGCACGCCGCCTGGCTTTAAAACTCTAGCTATTTCTCGAAAGGCACCGGCTGCATCGCCGAGACTATTTCCGTCCGGTGCGAAGCCAAGTTCGTGCGGTCCTTGTATCCAAGTAACCATGTCGATTGAGTTGTCGGCGGCATCCAAGTCATCGAACTGAGTGATGGTAACCGTGACATTCGACAGGCGATTGTTAGCAGTGCGTAGATCGATGCCATCACCGACGAAGCTCATTAGGCCCTGTGGGTGTTGCAGGATGACACTACCATTGGAGCCTACTGAGCGGCTCAAGATCTCTGTGTAATAACCACCCCCGGCCTCGAGCTCGAGAACATCCATTCCAGTTTCAAGCCCTGCGAAAGCCAGCACCTGATCCGGCATGCGCCTCTCGTCTGCGTCTGCGTCGCCGCTGGGGCGATCGGAATGCGATAGTGCGGCAGCAACATTGGCATCAGCAGCATTGGCGATGCCTCCTGCTAGTGCGAGCGTACAGCCAGCAAGCATAGTTATAGCTAGTTTTTTAGAAAGATACATGAATTGCTCCTGCCGCATGGCGGCGTCTATTGTGTGGTTTTTTTAGAGTTTACCATGTCTGGCGCGAAACTACACGCAAACTGGGCAGTAGCAAAATACCCATCAGGTCTGGAAAGACCTATTAAATGCTGATCTCTTAGTGTTAATTCGTGACTAGATAGGGTCAGCCAGGCAATAAAAAAGGCCGGAGGGATTTATTATTCCCAACGACCTTTTGCGTACCTAGCGCGCTGAAGGTTGCACTGTTACTGGCTTAAAACTACCCTGGCATCTGCAATGCCGCCGACATTTTCTACGTTCGTGTAGCCTAGGTCTTGCAGTGCTGTTAGAGCGAGGCCTGCTCTCACGCCACTACGGCAGAACAGCTTGATCGGTGTAGATTTGTCCAAATCAAGATCGCTTATCTGTAGGGCGATCTCAGTGTGAGGAATGTGTTCCGTATTCGAGATATGGTCTTCGTTGTATTCATCGAGCGAGCGCACGTCGATCCAAACAGTTTGGGGTGCGAATAGGCTGCAGGCTGAAAGCATAATTGCCAGAAAGGCGATTGTTATAATTCGGTTAGTGTTTCTCATTATTGTAATTCCTCAATTAGAATGTTTTGGGCTATTTTTTCTCGAGCTCGCCAACGATTTCAGACAATGTGTCTACTACCATAGGGTCGAACTTGCCTGTGCGAACGTACTTGCCGATCTCAGTCAGTGCCGCTTTGCCGTCCCACGGATCTCGGTAAGGTCGGTTCGTGGTTAGGCTGATATAGGCCTCAGCCACTGCCAGTATGCGTGCGCCGATTGGTATATTTTCGCCTTGGATGCCTGCGGGGTAGCCAGAGCCATCGTAGTTCTCATGGTGACACTCGATTAGTTCCAGCATCCTCTCGTTTTCGTAGCCGGCATTGCGCAGCTTGCGCACACCCTCTCTAGGGTGCATATGGATATGTGTGAAGTCATCCTCGGTTAGCCCGCCATTACGATTCAAAATATTCTCTGGCACGATGGTCTTACCGATTTCTGCTAGATAGCCGGCTTCGAGGATATCGTGCTTCTCTTGATCGACAAGGTTCATTCGATCTGCGATCAGAAATGCTGTAATACCTGTAAGTCTAGCGAAGCCAACGGAGCCATCGATACATTCAACCGGTAAGATGAAATCTTCCGGATAGGTAACGAGTTTGTCCAGCTTCTCTTGTAAATCTTCTAGCAGGTGTGAAGGAAGTTGTAGCGCTCTAGCAAGAGGGTTCTTGAATGCGACAACTTCGTAGAGATGGACTGTGCTGCGGCGACCGCGAACTGTGAGGTCCCGTTGCTGTTCCATTAATACAGAGTTCTCCGCATAGGCAACTTTCACGTCTTTATTGCCGGGCTCGAGTCCCATGGCGAACTTTAAGTGCAGATGCGCCTGCTCTGGATCGTTCGCTTCCTTCAAGAGGCGGGCCGGCTCGATGCGCATTGAGACATCCTCTGCACTAGCGTCTACCGCTTTGATCAGGGCTGTGATCTCGTCGACTAGAGCGGGGTTGCCCGATTGTGTATAGGACGCAAGACCAGAGACGGGCCTGAAATCGAATATATCTTTACATTCATTAAACGTTGCTTCGTCGACGGTGACATGACCCGGCTCGCACATGCCTTCGATGCGTGAGGCTAGATTGACGGTGTCGCCGAATGCCGTAAATGATTGACACTTCGCACCGATGATGCCGGTAGTGGCAACACCAGTTGCTATGCCGACTCTTAGCTTGAAAGGATGTTTGGCTTGCTGCATTTTTTCCTGCATCTTCCAAGCACAGGCCACGGCGAGAAGAGGGTGTTTCTCATAACGAATGGGCGCGCCAAATTCGGACATGATGCCATCACCCATATACTTGTCGATATGGGCGTTGTAGTTGAGCAGGATAGTTTCCATGTCACCTAGATACTTGTTCAACTCGGTAATCACGACCTCTGCAGAATGGTCTTCAGAATACTTGGTGAAGCCCTTAAGGTCTGAGAACATTACGCTGATGCGGCGGTTCTCTGTGCGGATGCGACCCTCGAACATCAGCTTAACAACAGCTGGGTCCATGGTTGAATAGAGAGTTTCCTCTACCTTCTCCTTATGGGCCCTAATGGATTTCGTCTTCTCTTCGAGTACGCGGGTTCTTTCCTCTACTTTATAGTCTAGCTCGGATTCGAACTCTCGAATGGTGGTCATGGTCTGCTCAAGAAGCTCAGCATTACCACTGGCCTCGGCTTTCGATCGCAGTGCCTCGGTCATCTTTTCCTGTAACTCGCGGTGGGTGAAACCTACGATGACGGCGGTCAGGATTAAGAAACCAGCCCAAGTCAGCACTGAAGCCGCAAGGCCATAATTGTCCATAGGGGCAGTGAAGCGGTCGGGGTAGATGCCGGCGAATATGCCGATAATAAGAAAACATAAAAATGCGCCTAGCACACCTGAGCGAATGCCCAAGTAGTAGGACCCTAACAAGACCGGAAGATAGAAGAAATTCAGGAAAGACAGCTTCGACTCTACAAACCACACGATGGCGCTCACGAATGTCAGGATGACGAGGACAAATACCCCTTCAAAGTTGTCGATCAAATACTGTTTTATCGGTTCCATATAATAATTTTCTTTTATCTGCGTGCGCGTGAAAGGGGGCTGTTCGCTATGTGGGTCAGATTATAACCCTGCCCGAATTTATTGATATTGGTTTTACGGGACAATTGAGGTCCATTGGGCGAAAGAGGGTAGGATTTAAGCAGATTTGCTACGGGTGAACAACCGCTTCGGCCGCAAGTGATGCGGGTTTCTGCATCTCTTTAGTGAGCCAGAAAGCGAGAGTCCCGAGCAGTATCTGCGAGAAAGCGGGTGCCGCAATATCGGTGAGGTCACACTGTGCATCTTAAGCTGTGAACTGGATATGGAAGCCTCGGTTCAAATCATGTCCTGCAGCGCATCGAACTGAGCCACAAATCGCCTCGCCTATTTCATTGCAAAGTTCTATGAGTCGACGTACTTGTAGCCCAGAATTCCTCTGGTCAGCAAAAATATCGCTCGGTTCGTCGCCAGCGGCTTGCACTATAGGATTTTGGGCTTATATTTGGTCCGACCAATTTGGTCCTACCAAAAATAATGTACAGATTCAGGCGCCAAACGCTTGTCATAATAGGCTCTCGATGTCCTCAAGCAACACAATTAGCCATGAAATCGCTGGGACCCTGCGTGACGAAATTCTTCGGCAGCGCTATCGAAGCGGTGATCGCTTTCCCTCGGAGCGAGATCTTGCAGCACGATTCGATGCCAGCCGCGGGGCTGTTCGCGAGGCCTTATCGCAGTTAGAACAGCTGGGCTTGATTCGCACTCAACCTGGCGGGGCACGCGTACAGAGCGTAAATGCAGCTAGCCTAGCGGTTCTTGGTCCGCTGTTGGCTCTTAACGATCACCCAGATCCGCTGCTTGTGGATCAGTTTTTGCTCACGTTTAGTGTATTGGCCGCGTTAACCGCAAAGAGTGCTGTCAACGCAGCGTCACCGGAGCAACTTATCCAACTGAAGAAATTAGTCGCAGAGTTAGCAGGCCAAGCAGATGATTTTGAGGCCATGCAGCCGCATTGGCGAGAATTGCTGGAAGCTATGTCAGCTATCGCAGACAACCTAGTAGTTAGGCTCATTAGTAATGACCTAAAGGCGCAGTTTGTAGGGCAGATGATGAAGCTGGGAATTCGGCCTGAATTGAAAAAAGGCTCGAGAGATCGGCTACTCACTACCCTGAGGGTGAGCCTGAACAAGCGCGATGGCGAGATAGCTGGCCAAGCCATGCAGGATCATTTTGAAGAGTTTCGTGAGGCGGTTGGCGAAGCGCTCAGATTTAGGGCTGATAAATCATTGAATAGCGTGGTTAACTGAGCTGGAGTCGCTCAAAGAGCCAAGGCGAGCGGGATTAGAGATAAACAGAGCAGGAGAATTAATCGGTTCTCTCGTATTAATAGTAGTTGTATACATTAACGTGAACAGACAAATGAATAAAAGAGTAGAAGCACGGATGTTAATTATAGGAGTTGGCGCATGAAGCGGGTATTAACTCCCATTGGTATATTGGTGGGCTGCATTTTCTTCGCGGCAATTTTACTGCGTACTCCAACTGTGGTGGAAGAGGCATCGCCAGAGATTATTCCTGTCAGTGTTCGGGTAGCACAAGTTCGTGCTGAATCTGTGCAGCTAAATGTGGAATCACAGGGCAAGGTTCAAGCCTCGCGAGTTGCGAGCATTTCGGCTCCCGTAGAGGGCCCAGTAGAATGGATTTCGCCAGCGATGGAGGCCGGCGGCTTCGTAGCCGAAGGCGAGACACTGTTGCGCTTGGAGAGCAGTAACTATGAGACTGCCAAGGCGCGTAGCCTAGCAGCCATGCAACAGGCTCAGGCCGAGGCAACCTTTGCCAGTAATGAATTGAATCGGCTTGACGAGTTAATAGAAAAGCGTCTCGCGAGCGATGCGCAATTGCAGGATGCGAAGCGAACGGCGGCGGTAAACGCGGCGAAACTCGCGGATGCTCAGGCAAGCTTTAGGCAGGCGGAACTCGATCTGGAGCGTGCAAATATTCGTGCACCTTTCGATGCAATTATCCAATCACGGGATGTCGAATTGGGTCAGTACGTTAACCGTGCACAGACCGTAGCCGTATTATTAGGGGCAGATGAAGTTGAAGTGCGTGTTCCTCTGGCTATCCGTCAACTAGGGTTCCTCGATGTGCCTTTGGGTATGCGTGGTGAGTTAGCAGGAGAGCTAGCTCCGGATGTCACCCTCAAAGGGTTCTATGGTGGAGATGAATACACTTGGTCCGGCAAACTAGTGCGGACAGAAGCGGTTATCGATGCGAACAGCAATACCGTTCAAACAATTATTCGTGTGCAGCAGCCCGACGCAGGGACATCTTCTAAGAAGAACGCCGAGATACCGCTGCCGATTGGTCTGTTTGTGCAGGCGAATATCGAGGGCAGACTCGTTGACGACCTTATCGCGTTACCGAGATCAGTTATCCGCAATAACAATCAGGTGTTGGTAGTTGATGCGGAAAATAAGATGTACTACCGCGATGTTGAGATCTATCGCTTAGAGGAAGAGCGTGTGCTGATCAGCGGCGGCATTCTGCCTGGTGAGTTTATTTGTATCTCGCCGATTCAGGCAGTGGTTAATGGCATGTCAGTGCGGTCAGTTATAGAAGTTATTTAATAAGTGATTCCGTTTCCTTCGGCAGCAGCATTTTTGAGATAGAGGTTAACTTTGAGAACTCCGATAACATGGTTTATTAAGAACCCAGTCGCCACCAATCTGATGATGATGATCTTTTTGGCGAGCGGGGCAATTTCCTATTTCAGTTTGAATCAGGAAGAGTTCCCCGACATCGATTTCGGTATGATTCAGGTCAACGTTGCTTATTTGGGTGCAACGCCAGCAGAGTCAGAGTCAGCGGTTTGCCTGCGAATAGAAGAGGCCCTAGATGGTGCGGAGGATATCGAACGCCTTACCAGCACGGCTCGCGAAGGCGGCTGCGATGCGACATTAGAATTGACGAGTGGTGCGGATCTGAATCGAGTATTGAATGATGTGAAAGGCAAGGTCGACGCCGTTACTACATTCCCGATCGAAACAGAGAAGCCTATTGTTAGGGCATTTAGCGCTAGCGGCAACGTTATGACCATGGCGCTAACGTCCAACACCGATGACAGCAACCTTAAGTTGATTGCCGAAGAGATTCGGAACGACTTGGTTGATATTGATGGCATCTCCTCGGTTAATATCGAATACATACGTCCTTTCGAGATATCGATAGAGGTTTCTGAATTCACGCTTCGACAATACGGTCTTACTCTCGATCAGATCTCACGCGCGATTGATCGGGCTTCTCTGGATATGCCCGGTGGAACTATTCGAACGGCTTCTGGCGAAATTCTCCTGCGAACTAAAGGTCAGGTTTACAGCGGTGACGAATACGAGAACATCGTTGTGCAGTCCTATCCGGACGGGACCCAGCTTAGACTGGGTCAGATTGCGACGGTAAACGATGGCTTCGAGGAAGGCTATCTAGATGCGCGCTTGAACGGCGTCAACTCCGCGATTATCGATGTGCTGCGAGTAGGCGATGAAGACATTGTAAGTGCGGCGAGATCGATTCGTAGTTGGATGGCATCGGCCGACTTTGATTTGCCCGAGGGCATGACGCTAAATGTGATTACCGACTCGGCTGTCTCGACGCAGGAGAGAATTGGCACCGTCGCCAAGAACGCCTACACGGGCCTGGTTTTCGTCCTTATTATCCTCGCACTCTTTTTGCGCTTTAAACTTGCTATATGGGTAGCCGCGGGCATACCGATTGCCATTGCTGGCGCGTTGGCTCTCTTCCCGACTGTTGGTCTGACAATTAGCTCGCTGACAGTAATGGGGTTTATCCTCGTGCTCGGTATCATCGTGGATGATGCAATCGTTGTCGGTGAGCGAATACACGCTTACGAACGCAAGGGTTACTCTCCCCAGGAGGCCGCAATAGAGGGTACGTTGGAAGTCTCAGTTCCTGTTATCTTCGGTGTACTTACCACGATCGCCGCCTTCTTGCCCATACTACTATTGGGCGGGCAGATGGGAGCATTCTTCAATGCTATAGGCGGGGTCGTAGTGTTCTGCCTGATAGCGAGTTTGCTCGAATCGCAGTTGATATTGCCCGGACACCTCGCTCATAGAAAGACGAAGGGGTATCTTTTTGAGGGTACTTACTTAGTCAATGCCTGGCAGAATTTTCAAGGCAAGATAGCGGGTGGCATGGAGTACTTCGCTACTCATGGGTACCAGCGGGCACTGAAGAAAGTGCTTAAGTATCGCTATGCTGCTTGGGCAACTGCAACTGGTGTGATCATCATAACTGTTGCTCTGATGTTTTCCGGTCGGGTTCTTTTTCAGTTCATGCCATCTGTCGAGGGTGACACAGTCTGGGGTACGGTGGTCATGCCAGTCGGTGTGCCGGGCTATATCACCGAAGATGCGATTAGCATTATCGAAGATAAGGCATTAGAACTAAGCGCCGAGTTGGAGGAAGAGCTGACAGCCCTAAAAGCCAGTGGAGCCGCTCCTGAATCGACCCAGAGCGTAGTCGCTAGTGTGTTAACTATTGTGGGTGGGCGCGCACCGCGCGGAGGTCCCGGCGGCGGTGGCAATCGAAATTCAGGTAGCAGTGAGGTGGCTGAGGTCGTGTTATACCTGGCTCCTTTCTTCGATCGAGGAGAAATTAGCTCGGCCGAGATTCGCGACAGATGGCGTGAGAAGGTGGGGACCATTCCGGATGCACTGGAGCTAACCTTTGTCTCAGATGCATTCTCCGCGGGCGATGCGATTAACTATCGCCTCGAAGGCCGCGACGAAGAAAACTTGAAGATCGCCGCGACCCAGTTGCGCGAAGAGCTGGCTCGCTACCCGGGTGTGTTCGATATTTTAGACTCCTTCCGCGCAGGTAAGCAGGAGGTGCAGATTCAGATACTGGAACGTGGTAAGACACTTGGGCTCACACTTAATGATGTGGCCACACAGGTGCGCCAAGCATTCTACGGTGCCGAGTCGCAGCGCATACAGCGTGGCTCCGACGATATCCGTGTCATTGTACGTTATCCAGAAGATGAGCGTCAGTCGCTGGGTAATCTTGAAGACTTGCTCATCAGAACGCCTAGTGGTGCTGAGGTTCCATTCCTAAGTATTGCCGATTTTTCCTTAGGCAATAGTTACTCCAACATCAACAGGCAGGATGGTCGCCGTGTGATTACAGTGCGCGGTGATATCGATCGCAGCACCGTGAAGCCGGAAGAAATAAGTCGTGAAATACTCGCTAAATATCAGGATGAATGGGCGCGAGATATGGATATAGAGCTGAGAGTTGGTGGTGAAGGTGAGCAACGAACGGATTCGCTGACAGATCTATTCTCTACTTTTCCTTTGGCGATGATGGTTATCTACGCTTTGCTTGCGATACCACTGAAGTCTTACACCCAGCCTCTGATCATCATGAGCGTGATTCCCTTCGGTGCTATCGGTGCGATCGTTGGGCACTTCATCATGGGTGCCGACTTGGTATTCTTTTCGCTTCTCGGCATCATCGCCTTAAGCGGGGTGGTGGTTAACGCAAGCCTCGTGTTGGTGGTTTCCATCAATCGTTTGCGCGATGAAGGCATGGGCATGGTCGAGGCGGTATCCACTGCAGGTATGATGCGTTTTAGACCGATCTTTCTAACGTCAGTGACTACATTTACTGGACTGGTGCCGCTTATAGTTACCGCAAGCCCAGCAACTTTCTTTGTCGTGCCGATGGCTATTTCGCTATCATTCGGCGTGCTCTTCGCCACGGTGATAACCCTGTTCTTGGTGCCTAGTCTGTATGTGATACTGCATGACTTCACAGGACATACCGATACAGCGCAGGAGCGAGAGCTGGCATATGAACACTAGGCGATTCATAATGCGGGAATCGCTTGGTGGTATATAACAGGACTATTGGTATGAGGCTCTTCGGTGTAGTGGCATTGTTAATGAGTATGGCTTCCAGCTTGGTAGCTCAAGAAAATCGAATCGATACAGTACGGCCTGATGCGCCAGAATTGGCGAGCTTCGGTGATTACGATATTGGTGTTCGGACGTTGGAATTTGTCGACCCCGATAGAATCGATATCTTGAATACAGATCGCGGCGGCGAGAATGCTATCTACGATAGAAGTCTTACGGTTGAGATATGGTATCCAGCCGAGCTAGCGGCAGGCCAAGAACCAGGCGGTGAGTATCAGGCGATAACGCGCAATCCAGCAATTACTGCAACTCTTGCCGGAACTGCGGTTCGAGATGCGCAGCCCAGCATTGCCGATGCACGCTATCCTTTGGTTATCATCTCTCACGGCTACCCTGGCAATCGCTTCCTGATCAGTCACCTCGGTGAAAATCTTGCGAGCAAGGGCTACGTTGTAGCCTCTATCGACCACACCGATAGCACCTACGATGACCAGCAAGCCTTTCAGAGCACCCTTTACAATCGTCCTCTGGATCAGCGCTTCGTGCTTGATACTCTAGACAATCTTTCAAATGATTCAGGTAGCTTCCTTAACGGATTGCTTGATGCTGAGACTACCGGTGTTGTCGGCTATTCGATGGGTGGCTACGGCCTGGTGAACAATCTAGGTGGCGGATACAGCGATGAGATAGTCGGATCTTTAATGGCGCCGCCGAATGAGCTTCTCAATCAACATGCTACCGGTAACCCAGATTACCGATCTAACCTCGATCCGCGTATCAAGGTAGGTTTCGCAATCGCACCCTGGGGCATGGCCTCTGGATTTTGGCGTTCCGAAGACCTCGCAGGCATCGATGTGCCTACATTTTATCTAGCTGGCGATAACGATACTGTTGCGGGTTACGAGACGGGAGTGCGGGCAATCTATGAGGGCGCGGTAAACAGTGATCGTTATCTATTAACCTACAAGAATGCAGGTCACAATGCTGGAGCACCCTATCCAGTGCCAGTTGAATTACTGAACGCCGAAGATACAACAGGTGCGAGTCACTACACCGACCCGGTTTGGGACAACACGCGCATGAATAACATCATGGACCATTTTGCTACGGTCTATTTCGATCACTATCTCAAGCAGATCGAAGGCCGCGAATCCTATCTTGATGTCATCCCTGATGGCGCCGACGCCGTGTATTCGGTCACTCGAGGCCAGCAGAACGATGATCATACCTATTGGAAAGGCTTCGGCCCCAATACGGCAATTGGGCTCAAGCTCGAGCGACTCCAGCCCGGCGAATGAGTTATTTGATCGCTAAGCGAATCGGCAGAACGCTGATGTCCTGCCAGACGTTACCTGTTACATAGGGATCGCTAGCTAGCCATTGGTCTAGCTCAGCTTTGGAGTCAAACTCCACAAACATCGTAGAACCAATCATCCGCTCTGCTTCGTCGAGAATTGCACCTCCCGCTATCAAATGTCCCGCTTCCTTGAGCTGATTGGCTCCGTTGATGTGTGCCTCACGCACAGACATGCGTCTATCCAGCGCACCATCATCTTTGCCGTCATAGGCGGTAACCAAAAATTGCATAGTATTTTATCCTTGTTTGAAGTGTCGGGATTATCTCACGATGGGGCAAAATACGCAGTGTCTCTTGATCGGCTCAGGTATTTAGCTCAGACCATGATCTGCTGATAGAGTTCGATGAATACGGGTACCAAAGAACTAATGAGTAGAACGGCCATGCTGATGTTGAAGATCCGCACAGTGTTAGGATTTCGCATGAGTGTCTTAAGCGAAGCGCCACCCCACAACCAGAGCATAATGCAAGGTGCTCCAAAGATCAGGAAGATTAGTCCGATCGTGAGTACCTGCAAGACATAGCCATCGCCGAGGGTTGTATAGGTGACGGTGGCTCCCACCGCCAAGACCCAGGCTTTCGGATTGACCCACTGGAACGCGGCGGCCTGAATAAAACTAAACGGTTTTCCCTCAGCTTCGCTTGAAGCAGACACCGGCGCGGTAGCAATTTTGTAGGCTAGGTAGCTGAGATAGGCGGCACCAGCAATCTTCAACACTAGATGCATCACTGGGTACACCTCGAATAACTGTGCGATGCCTAGGCCGACGGCGAGTACCATAGCAGGAAAACCAAGAATGATGCCCAGATAATGCGGCATGCTGCGCCGAATGCCATAGTTTAAGCCTGATGCCATGATCATGGCGTTGTTAGGGCCGGGTGTCACACAAGTGGTGATGGCGAAGGCGATGATTGCTAGATATTCCATAGTGATGCTTCAAATTTGATTGTTGGTTTTAGCTATTAGTATTAAAGACGTAACAGGTAGGCGAGCCAGAAGAAATCGCGTTCCTGCGGCAGCACTGATTAGTTTTTTTCGAGGTGTTTTTATTGGCCTTGGTAGATAGGCCTTTATTAGATTGGCAGGAAGTATCTCCGAGGCCCCAAATTTTGTCAAGCCACTCGCTATTCGTCGGAGTTTACCTCGCGAAGAAGAGGGTGGTATTGCAAGGCAGGTGACGCTAGTATGCCGCCATGATTTTAAGCGCGCTAACACCCATCTTTGCCATTATCCTGCTGGGTTTCTTGATCAGTCGCACACTGGTATCTAGTCAGGCCGTGTGGTCGGAATTGGAACGACTCACCTACTATGTATTCTTTCCGGCCCTGTTGGTTTTACGCCTTTCGGCTTCAAATTTTGATTGGGAAGACATAGGTGATATCAGCAAGGTCATCGGGCTAGCGCTGTTCGTTATCACTGTGCTCATATTGTCTTTACGTAAACTCGTCAGCAGTGACGCAGCCTCCCTGAGCTCAGTCTATCAAGGCAGCATTCGATTCAATACTTATATCGGGCTGGCCTGTATAGATGTTCTCTATGGTGACCGCGGTTTGATAACTGCGGCGCTCTGTCTCGCTGTCTATATACCTCTCGTAAACGTTTTGTGCGTGGTATCGTTGAGCGGAGGTGGCGAAGGTGGCACGAAGAGACTTAGTCGTGTCATCAATTCGGTAGTGACGAATCCCCTAGTGTTGGCCTGCCTCGCGGGCATAGCTATCAGCTACACAGGCTTCGACATCCCGTCTCTTGCCGAATCCGTGCTGGAGATACTTAGTCAGCCTGCACTGCCTATAGGGCTTCTCGCGGTTGGAGCAGGAATACGTTTCGTTGCCTTGGGCGAGCAGAGTTGGCAGTTGTTGGTGGCAGTGATCAATAAGCTCGCTGTGCTTCCCGGTTTGGTGCTGGTCGCTTGCATGATATTTGAGACACCAAATTTGGTAGCGGTAATCTTGTTACTGCTTACAGCCCTGCCCGCACCACCCTCGGCCTATATCCTCGCCAGACAACTCGGCGGTAACGAGAGCCTCATGGCGAACATAATTACCGTGCAAACTCTTGCGGCGTTCTTCGTGATACCAATCTGGATAGAGCTTGCAGATCGCTATCTCTGATTGAGTTAGAGACGTTAGTGTCTAACACAATGTTTGAGCGCTGACTCTTGTAACTAAAATAAATCTGTCTCCTTTTATCGAGTGTCGGCATTGCTTACCCTAGCTTAAAGCCAAATTGAAGGGCTAGAAGAAGGATTTATTCCACAGTCACGGACTTAGCCAAATTACGCGGCTGGTCAACATCAGTGCCCTTGACTACGGCAACGTGATACGAGAGCAACTGCAGTGGAATGGTGAACACAATAGGATTGAGGACGTTCGGCGATTTGGGAACGTGAATAACCTTGCAGTTTTTATCGCCTTGGAAGTGAACGCTTTCATCAGCGAAAACATAGAGCTTTCCACCTCTGGCGCTGACTTCCGCCAGATTTGCCCGCAGCTTTTCAATTAGATCGTCATTTGGGGCGACAGCGATTACCGGCATGTTTTCATCTACTAATGCGAGAGGGCCGTGCTTGAGCTCTCCCGAAGGGTAGGCTTCGGCATGTATATAGGAAATTTCCTTTAGTTTTAGCGCACCCTCTTTCGCGATTGGGTACTGAATACCGCGCCCGAGAAATAAGCAATTGTGTTTGTCTGAAAATTGACGCGACAATTTCTTGATTTCGTTGTCGAGTTTAAGAACAGACTTTATCAACGCGGGTAGTCCATCCAGTTTTCTCACCAAATCAGCTTCGGCCTTGGGCTTGAGCCCGGTACGTCTCGCTAAAACGATAGTTAGAATGAGCAACAAAGTAAGCTGGGTAGTGAAGGCTTTAGTCGAAGCTACACCAATTTCCTGTCCTGCCATAGTAAGAATGCCGAAGTCTGATTCTCTTATCAGGGAGCTTGTTGCCACATTGCATATGGCGAGGTAGCCGACATAGGAAAGCTTCTTGGCAAACCTTAATGCGGCTAGTGTGTCAGCAGTTTCCCCAGATTGAGAAACAGTTATAAACAAAGTGCCTTCGGGGACGATGATATCGCGATAACGGTAATCGCTCGCAATATCCGCCGAGCAAGGGATTCGTGCAATCGATTCGAGCCAATATTTGGCTACATGTCCAGCATGAAAGCTGGTGCCACATGCCACTATTTGCACATGCTTAACCTTGTCGAAAACAGCAGGAGCTTTTACTCCGAATGCGTTTTCCAATACCTTGTTTCCAGCGATCCTGCCATCAAGGGTATCTCGAATAACCTGAGGCTGTTCATAAATCTCCTTCAGCATGTAGTGTCGGTACTTGCCTTTGTCCGTATCGTTACGACTGCTCTTAACCATGCTCACAGGGCGTTTAACCTTGCGTTTACCGTTCCATATATCAATACTATGAAGAGTGACTTGAGCAATGTCACCTTCCTCCAGATAGATAAATCGATCTGTCACCTGACCGAGCGCAAGAGGGTCTGAGGCGACAAAATTTTCTCCTATACCTACCCCTATAACGAGGGGGCTTCCGGAACGAGCTACAATTAGCTTGTCGGGCTCAGAGGCATCCGCAACACAAATGCCATAGGCTCCGTCAAATTGTTTTACCGCCTTTTGCACTGCAGAAAGTAAAGATACTTTGCCTCCTTTTCTTTCAAAATGGATTAAATGAACTATGGTCTCGCTGTCAGTTTGACTGACGAACTTGTAGCCTTTCTCGACTAGCATTGCTCGTAGACGCTCATAGTTTTCTATTATGCCATTATGGACTACCGCGATTTGCTTATCACTGCAGTGAGGATGAGCATTGATTTTTGTTGGTTTACCGTGAGTTGCCCAGCGAGTATGAGCAATTCCAACATGCCCTCGAAGCGATTTTTTCTTTGCTGATTGTACCAGCACATCAACTTTACCAGCGCTCTTCAGGGTTACTACTTTTTTCTGAGGCTCGTTTAAAAGAGCTATTCCAGCTGAATCATAGCCTCGGTATTCCAGTCGCTTTAGACCTTCAAGTAAGATTTGACTAACTTCCCGTTCCGCGATTGCGCCCACTATTCCACACATTTTTTCTGTCCCGCCGGAACGTCTAGGTGCCGGTCACTTGATTAGCTTGATATTCGCTGAAAGGAGAATCTGCTCCAGACATTGATATTGTGTTATGCAACATAGATTAACAAAAAAATGGGAAGCCGCGTTGCAAATTTTAGTCTACTTGAGGAGTTTAACTATTCATGAGAATCAGAAAAGGCTTATTTTCTCTGAAAACCACTGTATGGCTAAGAGAATAGTCGTTAGAATCCTCGCACGGTTATGGTCAGTAAATGATATAGGGGTTTCTAAGTGAAATTGCTAAAAAGATAGTTGCTGCTGACAATCCAGCTTTCGCTGGTTGGCACGGTAGTGGCCGTGTTCATGATGATTGAGGGTGACCTATCCCCCATTTTTAGAACCATGACCACGATGAGATTTCCAGTTAATCTAACAGGATGGAGA
>JAQCKF010000023.1 GCA_027592275.1 Pseudomonadota bacterium | reverse complement strand
TTCATAAACACCTCTCATAGAGTTACATTTTAACGCTATTTGGTGTCTAGCAAACCTTGGGAAGTCCAGACTGGCTACGATTCTAAGACTCTACTACCTAGAAGCATTAACGATTAAGGAAATAGCTGAAGTCAGCAACGTGCCTAGCGGCACAGTGAAGTCCCGACTTTTTTACGCACGCAAGATGATGACTAAATTATTGGAGAACGATCATGAGTGATATTGACGAGCAGATTCGCAACGCCCTAACGGCTGAAGACCAGCAAGCGATCGATGAAATCGACGATAGTGCCGGGCTATTCGAATTGATAGGCCTTACCTTCACGGGGAAACAAGCCTGGCTAAGCTACTACATGTATTTTCTAGGCATAGTTGTAGCAGCCGCGTTTGTCTACTTCGTCATTCAGTATCTAGGAACTTCTGATATTAAATCCAGCCTCAATTGGGCTCTGCTGATACTGGGCTGTGGTTTCGCTCTCACCATGTTAAAAGTTCTAGGTTGGCAGCAAATGCAGAAGGCCGAAATAATGCGCGAGATAAAACGACTCGAGATGCGCATCATGTTGGTTTCGGAGAAGAATCAGCGATAGAAATTTAGCCAGTAAGAGCTGGCGAAGGGCGCGATGAAATCTAAGAAAACATCAATACCCCATGATGTACCTGGTTTTTTTGCTTCTTTTAAAAACCTTTTTTATCGCAACCGACAACAAAACAGAGACGGACATAATCACAAACACCATAAAAATGTAGACTCCCAAATGATTCACTGCAGGCAGATCTGCCGACCCCGAACCAGCATTCCACTGAACTAGACGTCCTGAAATATTCAAAAGCCAAGGGTGCATAAAAAATATGGCAAAACTAGTATCAGACACAAGGTTGACCAAGCGAGAATTGAACGTGTATTTTTCCAAAAAAATATACAACGTCAAGCATAGAAATACTTTCTGGATAAGCATTAAATCGATGCCTCCATAAACTAGCGCAAGTTTATGATAATTCCCGGGGTGCCCAATAAGGCGCTGGAGAAAAGCAATAGATATTACCGCTAAAAACATAAGAGGAAGATAATCACTCAATTTGTCTTTAACATATTGTGAGTGCACAGACGTTAGCATTCCAAGTAGATATATTGGTGTAAAATAGACTAACGCATGGCTTGGATTGGTCATCATTATTGGCCGGTGGATTAATAGCGACACTATCATTGACGCCACCAATAGAAACATCTGTTTCTCTAAGGATAAAGCTAAATATTTTGCATGGAAATTAGACATGCCAAAAAGAAGCATCACAAACGGAATGTACTAATATGCCTGAAAAATACTCCCTGACGCGTAGTATTTAATGATAGTCACTAACGAGGAGTCACTAAGATTAAATAGTATCCCAGCAGGGTACTCCGTAGAAATGGAATCGAAAAAACCTCCATCTCTAGTGTACAAAACAGCAATAGCCAAACTGGCAAGAATCAGATACGGAACCAGTACATTCTTAACCTTAGCCATCACAAATTTTTGGTACTTAAAACTATCAAAGAACACATGGTGGAACATGAATCCAGAAATAAATACAAATAGGGCTGTACCTCCTGTAAGGACATTTCTTATTGTCAATGTAATAGCGTCTTCTGACATGAGGCCATAGGCTTACATATGCCCCATGACTATAATTAAAATTGCTAACGCGCGGAAGTTATGGATCGATTGTAAATGCATGAAGCTCTGTTTAGTGGCAAATTAGTAAGCGGAGCATAGACTGGCAGCAGTAGTGAGTCCATCCATCAATATGGCATTGAAAAGTTAAACATTTAAATCAAGAAAAAATCCAAGAAATTTTTCCTATACCGCGATGCTTTTCCTGTAATCACCTCAGCTAAATGGTCACTCATCCTGCTTTAGAGAATTAACTTTGTGGATTCTCTCCTACATCATTCACTTCCGCTTTGGGTCAGAAGCAGCCACTCGAGCAGCTGATGGCTTTCAGCTAATAGAGCCTATTAACCGGAGAGGGACCGAACGACTTCCACGTGCCTTGATGCCTCGACCCGCTGCTGTCACCTCGCGACCAGTCGCAAACCCCACTCGGGAATATGTTCAATAGCTGTTGATATTCATCGCTCGTAAAAGAAACAGCATAGTCCGCTAGGTCGATGCGCTTTAACTGACAGCTCACAATATCGTTCGCCAGCGGCGCACCCGCAATCTGCCTTGGGGTTTGATAGCTAGGATAGAGTTGACCGCAGCGCGATTCAGAACTGAACGCCAAGGGCTCTTCGACTAGTTTGGTAGTTTCCCCCGTAGTATCCCAACAGCTATCTGTAAGACTTGCCGGTTTATTGCGTACGACGCGAAATGCCGGATCAACTTCTAGGGTGTCGGCTTGAATATTTCCAATCCAATAATCCATCTGACGAAATAGATTCCCAAGATCATCCTGCCCCCGAATGAAGTCCCACTGACCACCCACCTGCATCACGTGGTTGTCTGCATGGCCGTTCGCATTTAGGAGTCGCTGCCGCGTCGAGAACTGGTGCACGATCATGTGGATGTCGCCGCCCTCTCGGTGATCATTGTAGGTTCGGTAGTCGATAACCGGTGTTACGGCTAATCCCGCCCCACCAAACAGGATTCTTCCTGACTCTATAGCACGTTTATTAGCTTGTGAATCCGTTCTATGCCGCTCTGGCACATGATTCATATCACGATCGAAGCCACCGATGCCCTGATTTAAATCTAGAAACTGCTGCGCCGTGATGGCGCTTTGATTCAACGCTAGCAAGCCATACTGTACGCCGACATTATCGAGTGGCCGCTGCGCCAGCTGCTGCGACGGATAGGCAGGATTCGCGGTGGTTCCGTAGACGTTTACTGTATGGTCATAGACAGTTGCACGGAGTCCACCAGGGTTTGCGTCTGAATACAGTTCATCCGTTAGTTCTGGAATGTTGATTTCACCACCCTGTTCCTCTAATGGTGTTTCGATATTATAAAGTGGATCTAGGCGCGCCGCGCCGCGACTCAGATTAGCGATAGACTCCCAGACACCAAAGCCTGATACAGCGCGTTGTTGCTCTTGGGTAAATGTCTCCACATCGATCGTGCTAAAATAGTTATGCAGTAAACGCGCGTCGGCGAGTGTAAAAATGGTGGCAGTGGTTACATCGGGAAAGCTAGAAGAGACGATGATGCCATCGAACACGCCGGGGTAGTTGTCGGCTGTTTGATGCGATTGATAGGAGCCGCCCGAAGCACCAGTTGCAATCGTGTAGTCTGGCTCACCGTAGTGTTCGATGAAACGTTCTTTCACCATGATATGCGTCTCGGAGGCTAGCAAATCATTGCAGTTCTGGCCGAACACATTCAGCGTCGCGGAGGTCAGCGCATAGCCCTGTTCAAATAGGCCGCGGCGCATTACACCACCGGTCCTGTCTCCCTGCTGATACCAACCGGCACGACAACCGCCACCATGGGTATACACCAACTTGTCATTCCAATAGGGACTGCGGTTCCATGGGTCTAGTGAGCGCGAGCCATTTAGCGGATTGTGCAGCATGGCTATTTCGTAAACTGCCCGGTTCACCGTGCCGGTTTCGACTCGCACAATATAGGGTTGATCGATCTGATCTATGATGGTAATTAAACCCATGTCGTCCGGCAATGAGGTTTCAGCGGCAAGGAGCAAGGGCTTGAACACTTCATCCAGAGTTGACCAATAAACATAGTCAACACGAGTCGGAATCGTGCAGTTTGCGTCTAGCGCTCTGCCTAGCGTATCACCGGCTGCTGTCACGAATTGTTCGGTCTGACAAACGTAGGGCTGCTCGTGAGGCCCGGAGATAATAGGTCCGGCCGAAGGATAGTTAGTCAGCTTAAGCGACTCGCTCAACTGCTGAGGGCGATGCTCTACTAACAAAGTGCTGTCCCCTAGCGGCATGTCAGTCAGCAGGGCTTGTAGCGTAGTTGCTGTGGTCTGAGTAAAGCTGTCGCTAATATCACTGCCGTTGAGGCTTATAGCTAGCTCTGCCCGATTCAGGGGTGCAGCAAATGCGACCTCCACCAACACATCGCCTCCAGTGACTAACCAAGGGTGGGTAGATACAGCACGCAGTTGAATTCCTATCTCCTTGCTCTGTGCAGCCCCCTGCGCATCACCACTGCCTGAAGTAGCGATAGGCTCTTCCGTTGAACAAGCCATCAATACACCGGTTAGAACCAAACACGGCAGCGATCTAAAATGCGTAGTGATTGAGCACAATTGGCGAGCAGACACAGACACCAGAGTGACGAGGGGATTAGCCAGAAAAGTAGAGAGACACATGAGCGCATTCCGGGAGAGTAGAGCTTTATTCTGGCGAGCATTGCGACCAATGTAAAGCAATCGCGTCCTTGCAATGAAGCATACTAATCCTACCAAAAGCAGTGTTAGAATTGACCCTCGACGAACTAAGACATCAGTCGAGAAAGTGCGGAAAATTTACAGGTATGGAATATGGATGATACGAATTCGATTAAGATGGTTGAAGTGGAAAAAGACGGCAAAGTAATACAGGTTGCCCTCGATAAGAAATGCTCAAAATGTACGAAATCTATTTGTTGTAACTCAATTAATCAGAAGATCCCTGCTCCGAAAACCAAGGAAGATTTTGACCACCTGCTCTGGCAGGTATCCCATGAAGGCATCAATATCTTCAAAGATGCCGATGGCTGGTTTCTACACATAGAGACAAAATGCAGCCACCTGCTGCCACACGGTGTTTGCGGCATCTATGAAACTCGCCCCTGGGTATGTCGCGAATATGACAACGACTTTTGCGAGTTTGATGAATCCATCAAGGATGCGAGCGAATTATTCTTCTCCACGCACAAGAAGCTAGAGAAATACTGTCGCAAGCGATTTAAGAAATGGGATAAACGTTTCAAGATTTATGAAAGCTAAGTTAACAAGCCATCTGCTGCCAACGCGAACATCTCTGTTCGCGTTGGCATTGGTTTGCTCCGCACTACCCACATTTTCTTCCGCACAGATAAGTGACTTCCAGACCAGTATCGACTCCAGCAGCGAGGCCCTGATCGCCCTAGATGCGAAGGCGAGCGACTGTCTCGCCGCCTTGGATTCCGACGAGAACTCTCAGGCCGTTTGCGATGATTTTATCAAAGCGGTAGACGGCGAGTTGATGGCGAACTACCTTGAACAGTGCCGCACCCTAAAGAACTGGAGAGACGAGTACGTCAATCAGAGCGTGGCAACAGATCTAAATTCCGACGCCGTGAATAACGAAGAGATGTTAAGACGATTGGTCTCTATTGAATTCACCTGCGGCGAAAACACACTGCGCAGCAGAACCGAATTTGTGTTTAGCGCCTTCAATCGACTTAGAGGCGGGTCCGCAGCTACTGCAATTGGAGCGAACACGACACTTATTAGTCGGCAGATTGCGAATAGTCGGTTCAATGCGCTAGAAAATGGTGAACGACGGCGTCTACAGAATGCGCTGCAGAATCAACAAAACAGAAGTCTAAGAGAAAGCGAGCGGCAGTTTAACGATTTGGAAAATGAGCTGATCCGCCAACAGATTCAAAATTCGAACCTGCCAAACTAGACCTTCAAGCTACACCAGCTAAACCCATCTCAATAAAGAACGAGGAAGTCTCCACTTGGTAAGACTGCCGCAGCAGGGAAGCTGAACTGAGGGATGGACACTTCTTCCGTAAACCCTGCGTTCTTGTCTGAGCCGTCGTCCGCGAATAAATGCATATTTAGCCTACCGCCTCGCGTCTGGCTAATGGCCTCCCCCCAAACAATCAAGCGATCTCCCTGATTATTGACAGCCACAGCTGGATTTTTCTGACGGGTTTTGATGAAGGGTTCAGCCACGGGCATCGCATCGCTACCCATGCCCAGCTGCAACTGGTTGATGCGACCTTCGGTCTCGAAAACCAACCATTGATTGGCCTGGGCATCGACGGTGATGTCATTGGTGCTCAGAGGACAAGCAGAGAGCTCCCATTCCTGTAACTCAGATAACTCAGCGTACTGGCCCTCCTGAACTACCTTGTCGGCAAATTGCAGAGTCAGCGTCTGCATGTGCCTTCCCACGCCGTCAATCGCGGAACGGTAGGCGATGGCGAGCTCATTCTCATCACCAAAATTTGTAGCTAGTGAACAACAGGCACAGGCACCGAACTCCTTACTCCCCATCTGCAATTCGTCACCAAAGGTCGCACCAGAATCGTTGGAGATGCGCCCATAGACGGTACGCTCGTATTCACGGCTCAGGGCGCCCGCACCCCAAACAATAGCAACCTGTGTCCCTAGCGCCGCAATATCAGCGCCAGCATCTAGGCCCTCACTGAAAACGTCGACGACCGGTTGCTGCGCCTCGAACTGCGACCGCTCGGTATTCGAGCGAGTGTAGAAGTATTGATTATCGTGCGGCAGATACCACACCACATGAATTCGACCATCACCCCCGACTGCTATGGAGGCCCTCGCTATAGCAAAGGTGCGAATATCAAAGGCATTGCTGGATACCTTAACAGGCAGACCAAAGCGATTCTGCTCCGGCAGGAACTGGCGATAATAGAGATTTCCCTCCCGCGCGCCGGGGGAAGAGAGGCGTTTCTTAAAGTAGAGAAGATGGATATTGCCACTATCATCGACGGCTAATCGTGGTTGCACACCACCATCTGGTGTTTCCTGGATACGGATTTCTGCTACCGCAGCACTACCGAAAAGCAGCGCAAGAAAAAGGCAGAGTATCTGCCCAGCTGCTGATAATCGTGCGTTTGTCGCTCTTGTGAATTTTTTCATAGCCCAGTAATCCAAGGGGTTAGGGGTTAATTTCGTCGCGAGTGAAGTAGAATAAAAGCCCAAATTAGTGCAAACTTTGCGCACCGTAATCACCGCTGCAGTGATAAGCATCATAGCAGCTAATTCCGGCGATATTGAATCCTGATACCCTATAAGCGAGTCGGGATAGCCGCTAACCAAGGCGCTTCGGCGCAGGATTAAGACATGCAAATTTTGGCGAGCACACTTAGCAAAACCACCCTAATTCTACTGGTAGGCGGATTTCTAGCTGCCTGCTCTGCACCGGATGAAACACAGACAACAGCGCAAGCTGGCGGACCGGCCTACAACACTAGTCTGGACGTGATACAACTAATGAATCTAGTATTGGAACCCGCCTCGGATATCCTCTGGGATTCGGGTGGTTGGGTTCTCGATGCGTCAGGCTATGAAGAACTTTACCCCACAACCGATGAAGGCTGGGCCTACGTGCGCGCACAAGCGGCGATAGTAGTGGAAGCTGGCAATATGCTCGCACTGCCAGGCAGAGCAGAGGACAACGACGCTTGGCTGATCTATGCGCAGGGCCTAAGTGAGGCTGGCGTCCTAGCAATGGAGGCAGCTGCGACCCAGAACGAAGACGACTTCTTTCAGGCCGGCGCGCAACTGTATAGCGTCTGCACTGCCTGCCATCAAGCCTATAACCCTGACATCAACAATCGCTTCGACGAAACCGAAGACTAGATTTCGATGAGCGCCTCAACAATGAGCAGAGTCATCACTAGTGGCATTAAGTTACTTCTGCTGTGTGTCTCTGTTTTCTCGTTAAATGCCTTCGGTCACACTATCGAGGGCGGCGACGCTAGTTTTGTTGAGGCGATCGATGGCCCAGCTATTGGCCCCTTTATCTACCTGGGCGCAAAGCACATGGTTACCGGGTATGACCATCTGCTGTTTCTGTTGGGTGTCATCTTCTTCCTGTATCGCCCCAAGCATGTCGTGCAATATGTCACCCTATTCGCCATAGGCCACAGCATCACATTGCTGCTAGGCGTTCTGGCCAATTTGCAGGTAAACGCCTATTTCATCGACGCCATAATCGGGCTTTCGGTCGTGTATAAAGCCTTCGAGAACATCGACGGATTCAAACGCGTCTTCGGCTTCGAGCCGAATACTAAGATAGCCGTATTCGTATTTGGACTTTTTCACGGTCTAGGACTTGCTACCAAGCTGCAGGAATTCGATCTTTCCGAGAATGGCCTGGTTACCAATATAATTAGTTTTAACATTGGCGTTGAGATTGGACAGATTTTAGCCCTGTCGGCAGTGTTCCTCATACTTAGTGTGTGGAGAACAAGTTCCAGCTACCTGCGGCATTCTTTTATGACAAATGCCGCGCTGATGACGGGTGGCTTCCTGCTTGCAGGATTTCAGATTAGCGCCTACTTGTTCCAACCTGCTTTCTAGGTTTACTAACTAATCAATTCATTCCAAAAATAGTGGAGACCCATCGTGGCCGAGATAGATAGCAATTCGCCGCCCTCTTCGAAAAATATTCTTATAGCGTCCGCCATATCTTTTGTCGTTGCGCTAATCGTACTGTTCAGCTTTATCCTCCCTGCCGAGTTTGGTTCGGACCCACTAGGCACTGGCGAGCTGTTTGGCCTAAATGTACTAGGCCTCGAAGAAAACCCTTTTGAGGAACAGCTCGAAGTACATAAAACCGACTCAGTGGAATTCATCCTCGGACCTTTCGAATCAGTTGAGTATAAGTATTTGCTGGATATGGACTCATCGATGCTATTCAGCTGGGTAGCCGATGGTGAGCTTTACTACGACATGCACGCTGAGCCTGCTGGCTTAGGCGAGGAATATGCGGAGAGCTTCGAGCAAGGTACAGGTGAAAGTCGCATGGGTACTTTTCATGCGCCCTTTACAGGCATTCATGGTTGGTTCTGGGAAAACCGTGGCTCTAGCACCATCACCATAAATCTCTACTCTTCTGGCTTCTATGTGAACTCCACCGTGTTCCGTGATGGAGGCAGCTTTGAGCGAGAACTAGGGACGGTAATTGACTAACCTAAAGGCGATTCAAATGAGACTGTATGAAGTCGCTGAATAAGAATTTTAGGCAAAAAAAAGCCCGCTAGGAGCGGGCTTTTTTAATTCTTTCGTTAGCTGTTGCTAACTATTGACCTGGCTCTGTAGCATCAGTGCCGTCACGTGGCGCACCTGTACCGGATGAACCCATGAACAATTTACGGCCATCAGGGAAAGTGATGTCACGGCCATTCGCGCGGCAAGTAGGCTCGCACAGTCTATCTTTAGACTGGTAACCAGTAACAACAATATCTTCACCCAAAGTTAGTGAATTACGGTTGATGCCACGACGCAATAACGTATTGGGCGTACCACCTTCAACCATCCAAGGACCCGGATCGCGCGTTGTTTCAGGATCGTTGTTTTCGAGGTGAATCCAAGTGTGCGGGTTAATCCACTCAACACGAGTAATTGGGCCGCCAAGACGAACTGGAAGGTTCGCGTCGAATTCTGCTGAGAAAGCATGGTGAGCAATCGCTGCAGGCTGATTGATTGCAACAAATCCGAGCGCTGTAACTGCTGCTAATGCTAGTAATTTAATTTTCATACAATTTACCCCATTTATAACTTGAAATGTCCGAGCTTGTTGGACTGAACCCTCTAAAACTGGCTCATTCCGCGCTCAATACATCAAAATTTCAATTAAGCGGTCAATAGCGACCACATTTTAACCAAGAGCCCTAGGTATTTCCAAGCGGAATACGCCAAAACGAGCCTTTTTTTGTTCGAAATCGACCCTAGAAGCCTAATTCAGCTTCTCTACCCTTACGATATCGGCCGTACATCATCTCTTCTACAAATTCGACACACTTAAATTGTGGCAGTTCGTAGCCTTCTTCTAGGCGACGATAGATAGGCATCTTGATAGTCCAGGCCTCTTCAAAGAGATCAGGATCTTCCATAGTAGCCGTGTACTCGATAACGTTCTCGCTAACCAGGGTATAGCGTTCGGTAACCTTCAGCATGTAGGTGTGGTAGTTACCCGCTCTGTCGAACCAAGTACGGTCATCTTGACCAGTTACTTCGACTACCCACGTATCGCCATCCCAGTATCCAAAAGATTGACCCATCCAGGAATCAAGCGGTGCAGGACCCGGATCCTCAAGGAATACGTTACGTACCGCGCCAGCAAATGAGTAGGCTATGAAGAAAGCGCTCTCGCTCTGAAATATCTGGAATGGATGAGGCATATAATTGGCTCTGGGAACACCAGGCATATAGCACTTGACCTCAGGATCCATTGACTGCCAATTTGCCGCATTCTCGTCGCGTCGCGCTAATGCTTCAGGCTTATAAGGGATTGCGCCGCCCTCAACTACGCCGAAGCTAGCTGGAACCGCACCAACCGCGCCCATCGCAACAATGCTAGGCGCAGGCACCGGCACGAAGTCGCCCGGAACAAGCTGATGAGCAGCTCTTGGCGGCGCTGGCTCTAGATTGTCATTGGCATTCATCAGCACCTGCCAGATTCCATTGAAATCGGGCTTGCCGTTTGGAGTACGAGGAATATCGCTCATTGGGGTTTCTGCAGCCTGAGCAACTTGAGTTGATTGAGTATCAGTTGTATCGGCAGGTGAGCAACCTACTACGAGCACTGCGATCGCTAAAAGCAGCCATTGAATTTTCATAATTCTACCTTTTTGTTTTATTAGAAATTCTCTCCCAAAGGAGCCACGATATAACCACTTGGGTTAGAGTGTGTCAAGCCAAACGCGCCGAATCGTCTAGGCTGGGACCATAAAAGGGCAGCCGGTCTAGGGGCACTAAAAGCACCCCAGAAACACACCCAGATATGAGCATTGTCTCGCCAAAAGCTGATTTTTCCGAGGATGGCTGATCGGGAAAACTATTCTTGTTCGTTACCTGATCATTTACTAGACAACATTGAAACGAAGTCTTCAAACTTACCACCAGCGCTGCGCGGAAGCGCCGCATGGTAACTTAGTTTCAGCGCAAAGGGATGGCCTGGACTCTCCCCCAGAACTTCCTTGATTCTCACTTCCTGCTCCTGCGTTAATTTCTCATCCACTACTATCTTCAAATCAATGCCATCCAGAGTGTGTTGCACAATCTGAAATTGCCTAAGTGGCGCATGTAGCTTGGTTGAAGTTTTTGTAACCACGTAGTCTGCGCAGCAACATCGACGTTATTGTTTAGAAAGCAACCGCGCCTCGTCTCGTAAAATTGAGACGCGGGCAATCCCCAATTCTCGAACTCCACACCGTCCAGCGGCAAGCCGATTGCATTCGAATGCCAACGTATGGAGGCACAGGCCTGCTCGAACTCACGACCATGCCACAGCTATTCGCGCATGTTGAGCGCATTCCAGAAGGTAGAAGTTAACGCTGTCGTGCGAAATTTCATTAGATAACCAGTCGAACCAGATGTCATCGATTCGGTCACGGCACCTCGAGCTTCGGGCAATAGGTCGCCATCGATCGCCTCATTCTTTTCCTGCAGCTGAGCACGTGTCAGCAGGGGCAAATCGGAGAGTGACTCAAAGCTTAGATATGTAAGGTCGATACCAGTTGATGCTGGCGATAAAACGGGGAATGGGAAGCTGAATAGGTAATTAGTCTCTTGAGTTGCTGTAACTGCGCCGCTGCCATTTTGTCGGCGTTCCACCACTGCGACTCATCTGGTTGCTTAAGTAATCCATAGAGCGCCTAGCCCTGACCATTCGGTAGCAAGGCTTTGGGCTGGATTCACGCCTTGGATTCATGGACAATTTTGCTCAGCGCTTCGTTCTTACAAGTGCAACTTACTCATTGCTTCTTAATCAACAACTTGTACATTTTGCGCCTGAGCGGAAACTCCAAGAAATGATAAACTAAATAAGAAAGACCAATGAGTATGCTAGCCAACACAGCCAGATGGAGTTGGTAAGGCCATGATTCTGGCAACAAGTTAAAGTATTGCACCATCTCCATATAGGGCCAGTGCAAACAGTAAATAACATAACTAAGGCCGCCCAATAATTCACAAAACTTTAACGTCGCGCCTGTTGGATACCATTGTAGATTCAACATGCAGTAAACCAAGGCCGCTACTGCAGGAATCGCTACGAAGAAGGAGCTGTACTGGTAAGGTACGTAGTTCTCGCCGAACCAAATCACCACCAAATACACTAGAATCGATATAAGCAAAGGCAGGAGGTTTATTTTTCCCTTGTCTTTGTCGATACCATTTAAAACAAATATTTTGTAGATCAACATACCAAAAACAAATTCCACGAAGCGAATTATTGGATTGGTATAGACCGGCACATTAAGCGTAGCGAGATCATAGTATTCGGCTTCCGGTAGGAAATACGCTATCAAACCAAATTGCATAGCGTAGCCGGCAATGAACACTGCGAACACGCGCTTATAGCTGTTTACGTTTCTCAGAAGAATCAAGAATAACGGAAAGCAAAGATAAAAGTATGCCTCCAGCACTAACGACCACAACGGCCCATTGAATAATAATTTCAGCGTCTCAATGCTACTTATGGATTGAGTAAACACATAGTGTCTTATAGTGGCAATCAAAAAGAAGCTGGTGTCTTTTACCTCGGGAAGGTCATAGGTAATTTGAAAAGGCCTATGCGCCTCGATAAAAAAGGCTTCGCCTACAGACAAATAACTCAACCAGACAAACGTCGAAGAAACAAAAATTGCAAAAGCATAGGCCGGGTAGATGCGAATGATTCTAAATTTGTAGAACTGCTTGGTCGCAGCCCAGCCTTGCAGTGACGGATAGACATAAGAGAGTACGAAGCCACTGACCATGAAAAACCACGACAGAGCTGTCGTGCCTAGCGCACCCCAGACGATGAATTTCCCAAAGATTAATTCGTAATGCACAAAAACTACAATTACCGCGCCGACGAACCTGAATACGTCGAGCACGGCTATTTTTTGACTATTATCAACCATAGATTATCTAATTCGCTTGCAAAGAATTGAGTTTACTTTGACCAAGACTTTACTTAGCCAGCGATAGAGCGCCAGTTATTCGCTAAATATTCTGCCGTTCTCCAGGAAAGCGCCTGCACCGTAAGGGTCGGGTTACGCGAGCCGCTGCTACCCATTACCGACGCACCCAAAATACCAAGGTTAGGCACCTCATGTGCGAAGCCCCACTCGTCCACTACATTAGTTTCGCTATTCAATCCCATCCGCGTTCCGCCATAGGCATGCGTGGTCGCACCCATTACATTTCCCAATCCATACTTCACGATCTTTATGGCGCCAGCTTCTAGATACCACTGCTCCATTTTTTCTTGAGAGAAGGCGGCTATGCGCTTTTCATTATCGCGATAGCGAGCAGTGATGCGAGTTACGGGGAAGCCCAGCGGATCCTTCACAACTGGGTCGAGGTCCAAGTAATTACCCTCGTAGGGAAGTGTCGTCTTCTGAATATAAGAAGAGTTCGTTCTGTCCGCATTCTTCATGATAAATGCCTTCCAGTCAGAACCCCAATTCCTTGTCTCATCGAAGGTAGACATCTTCGCCGCGCTCATCGGTTTCCTATCGGTGTGTACCCACAGGTTCGCACCACCAATGAAATCTAAATCGCTGTGGTCAAAATTGTCATCTGCCCATTCATCGATCGCAACGCCCTGAGCCGGGAGGCCATACCAATTGTGTAGGTCTCTATCGAAGAGTGCCGTGACCGGGGCGCCCTGATGATGAGTCATATAGTGTTTCCCCACCTGCCCTGCATTGTTGGCAAGACCGTTCGGGAACGCTCGAGACGTGGAGAGTTGCAACAGTCGCACGTTTTCGTAGGCATAGCTGGCGAGCAACACAACATCCGCTGGCTGAAAGAATGTTTCGCTTCCTTTGATGTAGTCGACTCCGGTTACACGACCACTATCATCTGTAACAATCCGCGTAACGCGGGCGAAGGTCACAACCTCGAGGTTTCCCGTGTCCACTGCTTTGGGAATAACAGTGAACGCGGTGGAGCTCTTTGCCTTCACATGGCAACCACCCTTGTTACAGAAACCGTGATACTGGCAAGGTGGGCGACCATCGAAGAGTTCTGTGGTGATTGCCGCCGGACCTTGAAATGGATTCCATCCCAGACTTTCAGCAGCGTTACCCATTAGATCTGTAAAAGGCGAACTACGCAGCGGCTTCATCGGATACTCGCGCTTACGCTCCCCCTCAAAAATATTTCCGGCGGTGTTCTTCTTGCCCTGCACGTTTCCTGCCTGCCCGGAAATGCCGACTGTGTATTCGATCTTGTCGTAGTAAGGCTCTAGTTCTTCATAGCCGAAGGGCCAGTCTTCGACGGTAGTGTCTTCAGGTATTCGGCTTTCCCCGTAGCGTTTCTTGGTCTCGCTAACTACCTTGAAGTCCCAAGGATTCAAGCGCCAACTTTGCGCCCAGTAGTGCATGGTTGTGCCGCCTACTGCATTCATCATCGGATGGCCGCCCTGGATGGCAGTATCGCTAGCAGTAGCACGAACCGTCGGTGCCTCACTCGCCGCCTTCTGCACAGACTGCGGCCAATTGCGCGATTCATTACGTAGCTCATCTGGCGCGAAGTCACGAGGGCTTAACCAGCCTCCCGCCTCGAGGCCTATTACTTTCAGTCCGGCATTGGTCAGGGGTAGAGCGGCAACGCCGCCGGCAGCTCCCATGCCTACGATTACAACATCTGTCTTAGCTAGTCGCTTAGGCATAACCGTTTCCTCCCTCGGTGTCCGTTAGGGAATTGTCGGCTAATTTGGTATAGGTGCTGTGGTCATAGGCCGATTGATGGTTAGGCGGCAGGCTTGCTCCCGCAGATACATCCGCCTCACTCGCGCCAAGGCGAATACCTGGATAACGCAACATATCCCAGCCGACGAAATCCTGATTACCTCCATAATAAGGATCACAAAAAGTACCATCGATAGTATGGCTGCGAAGCATATTGAAGAAACCGCTGCCGTTAGGAATAAACCCCGAAACTTTGTTGGTCTGTACAGCCAGAAGAATCGAATTTTGTTGATCGAGTAGCAACTCAGTAAAACTTTTGCCACGTGTCTTACGCGCGAATTCATTGATAGCATTTAGGCCAACGCTGTAATTGTATCGCGCCCCGCTGTTATGACTCGCCAAAGATTTATCGATGTAGTGAACCGCTCGTGCCTCTCGCGCACCCGGGCCATGTTCGTCAGAGGGAATCAAACAGTCGCAGATCGCTGCAAGCGTTTCCGCCTCCTCAGCGGTCAAGGCTTCGAGCGCCTCGCGCGGGGCAATAGCATTTGAATTGCTGTTCATGTTTGCCGAATCGGCAGCGATTACATGGGAAGTTGCGATTGTACTCACCGCAGCCGCGCCGACGAGACCCACACCCTTTAATAGGTTGCGCCGAGAAGGATTGATGAGGCTTTCCTCTAGCAGATCGCTCTTCCTATTGTTTCCACTGCCGCTTCGATTATTTTTCTTATTCATTGTTGCTCCGCTGAATCATGCTGGACAGCATGTCGGCTGTATGTCTAATTTGGAACGAGCCTAGCAAATATCCAATTTAGTGTATACGGCGCTTATTCTGGGTTCGAGGCCGTTCAACTGTCTTCAAGCCGATGTTGTTGTTACTCAATCTATGTGCTATTTTTATAGCACAGTGCTAGAAAAGCAGCTTCTGGCTAATTTTGCTGCCTCTGCTCACAAACGACAATTTGATAAGGAATAATTATGAGAAATATTTGCAGCTGGGTTGCATCGTGCTGGAGTCGATGGGCTGTTTTGATACTCCTTCTAGTCAATAGCAATTTGTTACAGGCTCAGAATCAACTTAGCAATGGCTGGGAGATCGCAGCGAAGACCTTGAAGGCCCCACTTGCCGCCAGCGAAGCTTTGCGATCTTCTATCGCAGCCACGCCGACACCCGACTTAGAACAGGGGCGCTACGCGCCAACTAACCGCGAACAATGGGATGCCTTCATTGCTGCTGCTAATAGCGCACAGACGTTTCCGTTGAAAGCACTAGAACAAGCTGCAGGCGTGCGTATCGAGGCAGATGTAATTGCAGGGGTCAACGTGCACCGCGTTACCCCCAACGAACTCTCAGACGAGCACGAGGATCATCTATTTATCTATATTCACGGTGGTGCCTACGTTTTTGGTTCAGGCGATGCCAGTATTAGTGAGGGTATCTTTATCGCTTCGACAGCGGGCATCCCAACACTTACTATCGACTACCGCATGCCGCCAGAGCACCCTGTCCCCGCTGCACTCGATGATGTCGTCGCTGTATATCGGGAAATAATTAGGGACATGGACCACAGATCAATTGCTATGGGTGGAACATCCGCAGGCGCAGGCTTAACTCTCGCCACACAACACCAGCTGAAGAACCTTCAAATAGAAAGACCTGCAGCGCTCTTCGCAGGAACCCCGTGGAGTGATTTAACAAAAACCGGAGACACGCTGTACACAAATGAAGGCAAGGTTTTCCTCCTGTGATTCTGGTCAGCGGCACCAGAGACATGTTTCTCAGCGACACCGTGCGGATTCATCGTAAGCTAAGAGACGCCGGCGTTGAAGCTGACTTACATGTGTGTGAGGGCATGTCCCATGCGGAATATGGCTTCGTCCGCGGCTCTAGAGAGTCACAGAGCGTGTATGCAGAGCTTAGCGCCTTCCTCTCGAAACACCTACCCTAGACGATTGCCAACCAAGGAAACTCCACCTGTTCTTGTTCTGATTAACGAAAGCCGCCTATTCGCCACTAATTAATGTGGCCTAGCAGCCAAAACCTGTTATCTTTTCTATTCGGCCTAGGGTTCAACCACGGGGCCGACACTCGAAGGGACATTGCTGAGCATCCCACTTTTTAGTTACGAGGAAAATAATAATGACATTCAAAAGAATACTGACCCTGACCAGCTTACTGTTTGCCGCGCTAGTCATCTCCATTCAGACTCTATCAGCTCAGGTAGTCGAGCCTGATGAACATGACTTCATGATTGCGACGCCCGATCAGTTGCAGCCTGAGGATGGCAGCATTACTACAGTCATCTACGGCGACCCGAGTAAATCCGGTATCTACGTTATCCAGATTACCTGGCCTCCGGGACGCGGCAGCCGACCTCACTACCACAACCAGGCACGTTACATTAACGTTCTGAGTGGCACTTGGTATGTACATACTGGACCCGAGTCCGATATATACAATCCAGATGCCATGACTGCAGTCGGACCTGGCACTTTCATTTATGAGCCACCGAATGGCCATCACTATGACATGGCGAAGGACGAGGAAGTCGTGGTTCAAATCTTTGGCATGGGTCCTGTCGTAACGACATCCATCCCGCAAGACTAAATTTAGAAGCTGCAATTTGATTGCAGTTAGTTTGGAAGAATCCACCGCGGCTGTTCACTGCTTTAAGTGAATACACGGTGGATTTTTTTGTCTGTTCTGCTGAGCTAAACTTGAGCAGAGCTAGACTAAATCGCTGCGACTAACTTCGTAAGTAATACCGCCGCTGCTTTTCCCCAATGATCCGCGCTGAGAACTGAAATAAAGTCGCTGATAGCTAGGATCGAACGCAGGACCTGTTATTTCCGATTGGTCATGACCAATCACCTGCAACAGCGGTGCGACACTGCCATCATCGGTCAAAACCACAATTTGCATGTCACCTCCATCCTCGGCAATGAGAACGTCACCTGTAGGGGTAATAACAACGTTGTCTACGCCTGTCAGGATCGGGTTATCACTAGTCTCAACATCGTATAACACTTCAAGCTCTTGAGTGTTGGTGTGATAAACCCAGACTCGGTTGTCATGTTTCGTAGTGAAGTAGGCTCTGCCCTCATACATCGCAATACCCTCGCCACCGCTGAAAATGGTATAGGAAGGAACTTGCAAGCGTGTTGCCTCAACTTTCGCCAGAGGATCCGGTACTGCTATCCACTCGATAAACGATTTACCATTGTTTTCCACTACAGAAGCAATTTCCAACTGGCCGCTGCTTAAGTCAGGCAGAGGATGGTCAGGCCTGAACCTGTAGAAGGCGCCATCGCGAAGATCCTCTGTCAGATACAGACATTGATTTTCGCTATCAACCGCAACAGCTTCGTGACGAAATGTTCCGAGGGCAGATCGCAGCTGAGATGGATTACTACCCATCGGATCGCATTCGTAAACCTGTCCGTCTGCAAATTCTTCGCAGGACAACCAAGTTCCCCAAGGAGTAGGACCGCCCGCGCAATTGGTAGAAGTGTTCTTCAGGATTTGATAGGCGTCGACGACTTCACCCCCCGCATCAAAGCGGATCGCACCGACACCACCACTAAAGCTGCGCATCTCACTGTTGGAGACGTAGACCCAACCGCCATCGTCTGCGGGGAATGTGGCACCGCCATCCGGTGCCGAGTGCCATGTATATCCGGGAAAACCGGCCGGAGCCTCCCCAGAGCGAGCAATGATGCGCGACTTGAAACCGTCGGGCAACTTCAAGCCGTTGGCATCGGGCTCAAGCAGAGGCCCCAAATTGCTAAGAGAGTAAAACGGGGATGTATCAATGCCAGCTGCTGTCGCCTGCTGAAAACGCAAGAGACCACCTGCGGCAAACAAAGCTGCCCCGTGTAACCCCATCTGTAAAAAGTGTCGTCGATTGTTACGCTGTTGACTCATGAGCTTAGTCTACACCCGTTTCTATTTCAGTTATTTGACAGCAGTTCAATCGTAATAATTGGATTGCTCGCTGCCTGCTATTCAACTTCCCAGGTATGCCCACTGTGCAAGAGTTCTGTCATGGAGCCCTTGGCTTTTCGAATCGAAATCAGCTGCTGCTGAGAGTCATCTACATAGGAGGGCTTTTCTTCATGGTAAATCACACCTACCGCAACGGGAAGGTCTGGCGCCTTCATGGTCGCGAGCAGCGTGGCCAATACTTTATTGGTTTCGTCATGGATCAGCACATCATCGCTAGTCGCATCGACTACCTCAAGCTTGAGGCTGACGTGATTGAGGCGAATGCCCAGTTCGCGCTCCTTGCCGAATACTATGGGTTCGCCATGGGTGAGCTCTACTTTAAAATCAGCAGCTATCTTCTTGTCCGTGACCTGATTGAATATACCATCGTTGTAGATTGGACAGTTCTGCAAGATCTCTATGAAAGATGTGCCTCTATGCTCATGACCCCGAGTCACTACCGCTGCCAGATGCTTGGCCTGGGTATCGATCGTGCGCGCTATAAACGTTCCCCCCGAGCCTATAGCAACTTCACAAGGAACCAGCGGAAGATCGATAGATCCCGTAGGCGATGACGGTGATCGAGTCCCTGGCGGAGAGGTCGGAGAATACTGCCCCTTGGTAAGTCCGTAAATCTCATTATTAAAAAGCAGAATCTGCAGATCTACGTTGCGCCGCAACACATGCAGCATATGGTTGCCACCGATACTAAAACCATCACCGTCACCGGTAATTACCCACACATCCAATTCTGGATTCGCGAGCTTAACACCGGTCGCTACTGCCGGGGCGCGACCGTGAATAGTATGAAAGCCGAAGGTATTCATGTAATAAGGAAAACGTGAAGAACAACCGATGCCGGAGATAAATACTTGATTCTCTTTTGGCTGTTCGAATGTTGGCATCAGCTTTTGAATAGTCTTCAATATGGCGTAGTCGCCACAACCTGGGCACCAACGTACTTCCTGATCGGAGGCGTAGTCCTTGACGGTTAATGTGGGTAGCGCTTGATTCATGAATTGCTCCCTGAGGTGGTTATCTTCGCGTGGATCGCCGCTAGAATATCACCAATTTTGAACGGTTGGCCGGCTACCTTGTTTAAGGCTTCAGCATCGATTAAATATTCGGAGCGAATGAGCCGTACGAATTGACCTGTGTTCATCTCCGGCACCAGAACCGAATCGAAGCTTTTAAGCAGCTCTTCAAGATTTCGGGGCAAGGGAGACAGATAGCGCACGTGAATATGTGAGACATCCAAACCTTCGGCGCGCGCCCGCTTGACAGCCTGATGTATAGCGCCGAATGTAGAGCCCCATCCAACCACTGCTAGCTTGCCGGTTTTATTTCCGAGGCAGACCTCCTGTAGAGGAATATCATTTGCGATTCCTGCGATCTTCGCCTGGCGCAGATCGGTCATCTTTTGGTGATTGGCAGGGTCGTAAGATATGTCGCCGGTGTCAAAACTGCGCTCTATGCCGCCGATGCGATGCTCGAGCCCCGCTGTTCCAGGTTTGGCCCATACCCGCGCCAGAGTTTCCTCGTTACGAATAGAAGGCTTAAAGTCTTCTGCCTTGGTGTAGTGCTCTACGGGGAATGGCTCGAACTCGGAAAAATCAGGAATCTTCCAGGGCTCTGCGGCATTCGCAAGATAGCCATCGGAAAGCAGCATCACAGGCGTCATGTATTTCGTCGCAAGACGTACAGCTTCAATAGCCACTTCGAAGCAATCTGTAGGGGTGGAAGATGCAATAACTGGCATCGGCGTATCCCCGTGCCTACCGTGGAGCGCCATATTCAAGTCTGACTGCTCCGTTTTTGTAGGCAGACCAGTCGATGGCCCGCCGCGCTGCGTGTTAACGACTATCAGAGGTAGCTCAGTCGCACAAGCCAGCGCTATGCCCTCGGACTTTAGAGCGATACCCGGGCCAGCACTCGAGGTAACACCTAGCGAGCCGGCGAAAGATGCGCCTATAGCGGCACATACAGCAGCAATTTCGTCTTCTGCCTGAAACGTATTGATATTAAATTCACGGTGGCGCACTAACTCATGTAATAGATTCGATGCTGGCGTAATGGGATAAGAAGCGAACAGCAGGTCTATATTTGCCAACTCGGAACCAGCAATAAGGCCCCAGGCAAGCGCGTTAGTGCCCGTAATATTACGATAGGTGCCGGGTGAAACTTTTGCCTTCGGCACTTTGTAGACATGTATTCCGGCAGGCAGTTCAGCAGTCTCTCCATAAGCATGGCCCGCGTTCAAAGCGGCAATGTTTGCACTGGCTATCTCAGGCTTGCTGGCAAACTTTTTCTTCAGACTCTCGATAGTTCCGGCGCGATCACGATCGAATAACCAGAGCACCAACCCCAGAGTCCACATGTTCTTGCTGCGCACTCCAATTTTGTGACCGAGATTAAACTCTGCAACGGCGGCCAAAACCTGTTTCGTAATATCGATCTCGAGGACGCGGAATCTATCTAGAGACCCATCCTCTAAAGGATTTACTTGATACTTGGCCTTGGTTAGATTCTTGGCCGTGAACGCTCCGCTATCTACGATGAGCAGCCCACCATCGACCAAATTATCTACGTTAGTAATTAGTGCCGCTGGGTTCATCACAACTAGCACGTCGAGCGCATCACCCGCGGTAGTAACATCATTAGCACCGAAGTAAATCTGAAACGCAGACACACCGAAGGTTGCACCAACAGGCGCGCGAATCTCAGCAGGAAAGTCAGGAAACGTCGATAGATCGTTGCCGTAAAGCGCGGTGGCCTCGGTGAAGTTATTCCCGGTCAACTGCATACCATCACCAGAATCTCCAGCGAAGCGCACGACTACGTCGACCACTTCCTTCTCGTCGAGATGGTGTTCATCCAAATTTTCTTCTGCTAATTCCATACGCGATACATAACCCTTAAGACTGCTAGAAGTTTGTAATCTACTAAGAATTTCATTGATCTGTGGCTACAGCTCAGGAGCGGAATAGCCACTATGACTTGATAAAAACGAGGCTGAATTCTAGCAAAATTCCAGAAGCAGGTCTTACTAGTGCTATTTGCAGACCCGCTCAAGGAGCTTACTGTTTAATGAATTTACGCATGATACTGCCTTCTCCACCCTCTCCACCGGTAACCTCTCCAGTGTAGACATTGCCATCGGCATCAACCACTACGCCTTCTGGCTCAGAGCCTTCGATGAAGCCCATAACAGTGCCGTCCTCGGCGCTGCCATAGGTTACGCCGCGCTTACTCTGATAGTCGGCCACATAGAGTATGTCGTTCTGATCGATGAACATGCCACTAGGCCAGCCGAACTGATCCCACTGGTCTATGTACGTGCCCTCTTGATCGAATATCTGGATACGATGATTCGATCGATCACCAACTAACACCCGACCTCTTCTGTCGATGACTATTGTGTGCGGCATATCGAGTTCGCCCGGACCTGTGCCCTTGCTACCCCATTCCATCAAGTACCTGCCCTCTTTACTGAACTTCACGATGCGGTTGTTCCAGTGTCCATCAGCAACGAAGATATCGCCATTGGCGGCTACAGCCGAATCGGCTGGCCCGTCGAAGGTATTTGGCAGCGTGCCACCAAATCCTCTGGCACCTAGGCGAAGCAAGACTTTGCCATCTGTATCGAATTGCGTGACTAACTGGCCATTCTGTCGATTAAAATCGGTGGCCCAGAGAGTGCCGTCTGCAGCAGCACGAAAACCATGTGCTGTTGCGACCCATCCCTCGCCGAATGTGTCCACCAACTCACCACTGGGAGAGAACTTCAGGATGGGCGGCTCGGCGCGATGAAAGGCGTAGATAAACCCTTCTGTATCTATCGTTACGTTCGGAACCTGACCCCACTCTATGCCCTCAGGCAATGGCTGTGGCCAGTTCGGGTCGAGCACATATTCCTGCGCTATTACCGAGATTGTTAGAAACCCGCCTGCCAATAACGACGTGGCTAGGAATAAATTCTTAATGACTGTACGGCTGACTTTTATAGTTCTCATAATAGTTGCGACCCTAGTTACTACCTACTTATTGTGTGGCCAGTTGCCAGACAATGTACCGATTCTATGCCGGTTTGCTTAGCTTACACGGTATAGCTAGTGAATCAAATAATCAGCTTCCCTCCCGCGGCTAGCGGCTTTGATTCTTTGCAGACGTATCGCGAAGGGTTTTCCCCACTGCCACGTATAGATCATTGACTGCAGCAACTAACCTTTTAACCGGCTTTTACGAGAGCCAATAGGGAGCCTCTAATCAATTCTATGACCACTCTGCGAGAGTCTGACGCGTGCTGCTGCAAGACGTCGTGCGCCGGTAATGGCTGTCGCCCTTGGCAAGTACGACAACGCGGCAGCGGTGCGCGTCAGGCCTCGCCCGAAGGGGCTTGCAGCAAATCCTGCTAGCCGTGTTGCACTGTCTCGACAGGTCGGCACATGACTTCGCCAGTGCGCCTTGCTAGCAGAATTTGCTGTAAGCCAGAGTAGTCATAGAATTGATTAGAGACTCCCCAAAATTCAGGAGCAGGATTCATGAACAAATTATCACGAGTAATTGCAATGAGCCTATTCGGGCTTTCGAGTTCAGCATTTGCGGCAGAAGACGAATCTGGCCACAATCGAGCACTAGCTAATCTGGATACAGATGGAGATGGCTCAGTTAATTTCGAAGAATTTCAAGCACGCGGCGGGCAAAGCCTAAGTCGCCTAGATAGCGATGAGAATGGCGTGCTGACTCTTGATGAGTTACTGAACGCTCGTCCGGGACGTGGACCAGGAAATAGAGGAGATCGCCCAGAATTCGAACCCAACGAAGAGCAGGTCGCTCGCATGGAGGAGCGCCGTGCTGCAATGGCCGAGCAGGCTGCGGCACGTTTCCAAGAGATGGATACTGATGGCAATGACGTGGTTAGTCTTGAAGAATTTCAAGAAGCGAATTTTCTCGAGCTTGATAGCGACAACAATGGCTTGTTAAGCGCCGAAGAGCTACGCCCTCAGCGCGGCAGTCGTCGCGGCCCCGGCGGAAACCGAGGCGGCAGACCACCTCAAGCCTAGGTCCAAAGAAAGAACCATTGATAGTCTCACTAAGAGAAGGGTAGCCAAGGAAGGCGATTAGTGAATAGTATTGCGTAAGAAGTACGTTCAGTAGACAGACAAGTTGATTCGGGCATGACGCCGCCGCGTACTGCCGTGCTCGGCGAATTGTACGATAGAGTATATGGCGGACGCAGGATAAGGTACCGCAGAGAGCGAGCAACAGGGCACAAGCTAAACATTGTCTACTTCTAACGAACCAAGCAATACCGAAATAACTGACCAAGAGTTGATGCAAGCAGTTTGCGTGGGCAGCAGATCCGCCTATCAGAGATTGGTCAAACGGTACCTCAAATCAATCAGTCATTACGCGTATCGACTCCTGGGAAACCAGAAGGATACCGAGGACATCACGCAGGAGGTATTTCTCAGACTATGGACCAATGCGCAAAAGTGGAATACAGAAAAGTCGAAGCTAACTACCTGGCTCCATCGCATCACCCATAATCTCTGCATAGACTACCTGCGCAAACACGGTAGGATGCAAACACAAGACAGTTTCGATGACGAAGCGGCTGACTCACCATCTACTAGTGAAGAGTCAAATGAGGAAACTAACGACAAGACGAAACTGTTACGAGAAGCACTAAGCGCTCTACCAGAGAATCAACGAAGTGCCTTGAGCCTGTGTCACTATCAGGGATTCTCCAACAAAGAGGCTGCTGCTATCATGAATATCTCTGTTAAGGCTTTGGAATCTGCAATTGCTAGAGCCAAGCGTAGCTTACGCGAGAAGTTAACAACTAATATCTAACAATAGAAAGAATGTTTGGACAAACAAGGATTAAACGGAATAGGAACTTTGATGACCCTAGACGAATTTACACGAATCATCGATCTTCATGGCTCCGAGCCTGCTCACTGGCCGAAAAGCTTGCGTGGCGAATGCGAATCCTTCGTCGCCAACAATGTTGAGGCCAGGATGCTGCTCAACCAGCAATGGCAAGTTGATGAGTCTATGGCAAAACTAGAAGTACCAAGTTTTCCCGGCCTGGAAACTCGAGTACTAAATCAACTACTACCGGAGCGCAATCAGAATTTCTTTGAAGAAGTGTTGAGCTGGCTGATACCAGATGAATATTTTGGCAAACAATTTTGGCGCCCTGCTATAGCCGCGTGCATCCCTTTAGTATTCGGAATTGTGTTAGGCAATTATTTTAGTTTTGGTATTGGCATCGAAGACGATGGTTTTCAGTACTGGGACGACGAGCTTGCGATGTTATCTTTAACCGACTACACAGAGACCAATTTCTAGTCATGACTAAAAAAAGAATTTTGCTTATAGGCCTGCTGTTCTCGATATCGATAAATCTATTCTTCGTGGGAGGTATAGCCTATCGCGTTGCGAACTATGACGACGAACGATTCGGCAGGCCACTGCCACCGAATGTAGGCTGGCTTGTACACGACCTGGAAGAATCACGCAGAAGCGAATTGGAACCACAGCTGCGAGAAAGCTTCTCTGAGATAGGCCCGATACGTCGCGAGATGATGAACACTCAGCGACAAGTTAATGATCTAATGTCAGCTCAGCCATTCGATGCGAATGCCCTTAATGCCGCATTCGCCGACCTGCGTGAAGCCAGCATTCGCTATCAGGCGCTGTCTCACGATCAGACTAGCGATATTCTCGGGCTACTATCCGAGGATGAAAGACAGGCAGCTCTGGAATTCGTTCAGCGTCGCGGGCCACGAGATGGTCGCGATGGTTTTAGAGGTAGAGACGGCGGACCCGGATTCAGAGGGCCCGGCGGACCAGATGGTCAACGGCCCCCTCCTTCACCACCACCAACAGATGCAAATCAATGAATGAGACTGTGTTCAAGAAAGGAAAGTACCGCCACTTCAAGGGCAACGAATACGAGGTGGTTGAGCTCGCTCATCACAGCGAAACTCAGGAGCCGGTGGTGATCTATCGCGCCCTATATGGCGAGCGTGGACTCTGGGTTAGACCCTTAGACATGTTTTTTGAGACGATAGAACGTGAAGGAAAAACCCTAAAACGTTTTGAATTTATTGGCGCCGATAAAAACTAATCCATCCCTATGCCGAAGAACCTAGTGGTTCAATTTCTAGGAATTTGAACCACTAATGAGAAACACTACTATTAGTTTCTACTAGATCTTGCGTGAGGCGGAGTACGCTGTCCTTCAGTGATTTCCTCAACCCCGTCATCTTCTAATTCGAATCTAAACACATATTGTACTCCTGGAATATCGACTGCCCTGCCATTACGAATTCGCGGCTGAAATTCAAATTTTTGGGCAGCCCTGATTGAAGTCCGATCAAATATTTCTGCAGGCTCTGCATCGAGAACTTTGACTGAATTTTCCTCAACCAGACCATCAGCTGTCACTGTAAAACTCAGCAAAGTCCAGCCCTCGATGCCCTCGTTAGCGGCCCTTGTAGGATATTGTGGTGGCTCAGCCACCGTTGGCAAAATTTCTTGATCCGCAAGGTTCGATCCGAATAGGTTAACACCACTACAGGCACTCACTACCAGTAAAGCACTAAAGGTTAAACCGAAGATAAATACCTTGCTCGCTTTTCCAATCAACTTCCCATCTAATATGTTTCGAATTCTCATAGTCAAGTTACTCTCATCGAACATTAATTGAGCCAACAGTGGCGCCTGCTTGTTTGCCAAGCTTTCTCTAGCTAATCGAAGTAAATCCTCGGCGTAGCCAACACCATCTTTGCCATATCGAAGTACCGCCGCATCACAGGCTTGCTCTGCTGCTTCATTGACTCGACCCTTAGCAAACCAAAGCAGCGGGTTTATCCAGAACAAGCTAGTCAGCACATGACAGAAAAGCATCGCCGGCCAATCCAGACGTTTGATATGACTAAGCTCATGCACCATGACATCTTCAATTGTGGAAGCGGTCCATGCGCTCGCGGCACTAGGCAAAATCACCACCGGTGTGAATAAGCCGAAGGACATAGGAGATGCGATGTCTTCACTAAATTTGACTCGGACAGTTCGAGATATTTCGAGAAATTCACAGACTCGCCTCTGCTGTACGAGGATTGATTTATCCGCGCAGAAAACCGCGTCAGCGTTGATTCGCCTAAGAGCAACTGCCGAAAACCATAACCTCAGGAGCAGTAAGGAAGCCACTAGCGTGTAGCTAAGCCCCAGTAGCGGCCCCCATCCTTGTTCAGCAATCTCTACAGCACCGGCAGAAGTTGATTGAATAGTTATCACTGCAATCGGTCCGGCGTCTAAAAGGCCGTCGGGAACGAGGAAAGAATAAACATGCCCAGAGGTAACAGCGCTACACACAACATGCTATTCATCCAAAGCAGGTGCGAGCTATTGTTAGATAGCGTGTGACGAAAAACCTTAGCGATCAAATATGTCAGCCCAATGATTATCGATGACTTTAGTAACAAGTCCAGGCTGTACTGCAGCAATGGCTGATCACCCAAGATCACGATTAGAGAATCGAATGATGTAATATTTTCCATTGTTAGTTTCCTCTCTTTTTCTTCGCCGTTGTTTTTTCGCGTTTCTTGTTTTCCTTCTTCTTTTCGAGAATAAGCGCCTGCAGATGCTCCAGCTCCTCATCGGAAATTTCATTGCTGTCCATATCCAGCAAGGAGTTCACTGCTTGTAATGGTGAACCACTGAAAAACGTTTTCACCAGATTAGACAAGGCGGACTTTGATGCGGCTTTTCTTTCCACCAGCGGATAGTAAACATACTTCAGACCGCTCTCTCGGTGATTAACATGTCCCTTCTCAACCAGCTTTCTAAGCAATGTTCTTACAGAAGAATAACTAGGAGGGTCTTCGATATTCTCCATCACGTCCTTGGCACTGGCCTCGCCAAGACGATAGATAACGTCCATCATTTGCCGTTCACGCCGGCTCAATTTACTTGCCTTACTCATGCCTAAACCCCTTCGATAGTAGAAATAATTACACGACCTAATGGCACGTGTTAATTTATTAGCACAATGTTAAAAAATTAACACATAGGGAATTATTGTCAACTCTTTTTTGGGGGTTTCTTAGAATAGGGCTCAATGTTGGCTGCCCTAGATTGTGCAGCCATGGGGTAGTAAGCAGGAGAGCTATAGACTGCGCAGTGCCAATGCCGTTACTCTGCGCCCCTGTGTTCTACCAAATTAGTCGAGAAAATAATGAAGCCACTACAACTACTTAGCCTATCCCTATTCAGCAGCGCAGTGCTCATTGGCTGCAGCCCAGAGACGGATGAATTACTCGAGCCAACTGTCGAGGCAGCATCTCAGACAGCAGAAATCGAAGCGATGCTACACGAACACATCGCTGTGCTAGCCTCAGATGAGTTCGAGGGACGCGCGCCAGCCACGCCAGGCGAAGAGAAGACCATCAACTACCTGCGCTCTGAGTTCGAGGCGCTTGGTATCGGCCCGGGCAATGGCGACTCCTATTTTCAGAGCGTTTCCGTTACTGATATCACTACAGCCAGCGACGCGGTGCTCAGGTTCAGTGGCAGCAACTATGATGCCGAGCTGGAATACGCTACCGAAATGATGGTCGGTAGCCAGCAGCAAATCCCAACTACTTCCCTTGTCGATAGCGAACTCGTATTCGTCGGCTATGGCGTGGTAGCACCGGAAAGAAATTGGAACGACTATGCGGGCATCGATGTAGCAGGCAAGACGGTAGTCATTCTCGTGAACGATCCCGGCTACGCCACACAAGACCCAGATGTGTTCAATGGCAATGCCATGACCTACTACGGCCGCTGGACTTACAAATATGAAGAGGCGGCAAGACAAGGTGCCGCGGGCGCATTGATCGTGCACGAGACCGGACCGGCGGGATACGGTTGGGAAGTCGTAAGCGGCAGCTGGTCTGGCCCTCAGATTGGATTGCAGGCGGACAACCTCAATAGCGACAAGAATGATATCGAAGGCTGGCTAACTTTAGATTCCGCCGAATCTCTATTCGCAGGCGCCGGTTTAAATTATCAAGAGCTCAAGGCCACGGCAGCACAGCCAGGCTTTTCCGCCGTACCTTTGGGAGACATTACAGCGTCGGTGACAATTCAAAATTCAGTGCGAACATCTGAATCACAAAATGTGATCGCGATGATCCCTGGCACACAAAGACCAGCAGAGACAATTATCTATACCGCGCACTGGGATCACCTCGGTGTTAACCCTGAACTGCCTGGTGACAATATCTACAATGGCGCTGCAGATAACGCCACAGGCACAGCAGCGCTTCTGACTATGGCAAAGATGCATGCCGATGCGGGTCCAGCGCCACGCAGCGTTGTCTTCCTTGCAGTCACCGCCGAAGAATCGGGTCTGCTAGGCTCGCGCTGGTATGCCGAGCATCCAGTATTTCCACTGGCCACCACCGTCGCGAATATCAATATAGACGTGCTCAATACCTACGGCCCGATGCATGACATCGTCGTGGTGGGAAATGGTAGCAGCGAGTTAGAAGCCTATCTTGAAGAGGCCGCTACTGCTCAGGGCCGCCATCTCGTTGAAGAACCCAATCCCGAGCGTGGTTACTACTACCGCTCTGACCATTTCAATTTTGCCAAGGCTGGCGTACCTGCCCTCTACGCCGAGTCCGGTGAAGACAGCGTAGAGTTTGGAAAACAATGGGGAGCAGAGCAGGCGCAGGACTACAATGAAAATCGCTATCACGCGCCGTCGGACGAATACGATCCGAACTGGAACTTAGAGGGCGCAGCACAAGACATACTTTTGTACTTCGATGTCGCCAGTAAGCTGAGTCGTGAGTCTAGCTTTCCTAATTGGCTTGAAGGAAACGAATTCAAAGGCATACGTGATGCTACAAGCTCGTCACGCCCCTGAGCTAATTTCTTCATTACCCTGTCGTCACTCGATCTTCTCTGATTAATACGGGGTCTTGAGTTTAAAGACATTCGCGATGCCTCGCGAGGCGCGAGGCAATAACGAATTCACTAGAGAAAAGCCCGTGTAGGCGAATTAGGCAATCTTACGATTTAGCCACTCGACAATCACTCTATTAACCTCGGCGGGCTTTTCTTGTTGTGTCCAGTGACCACTATCCATGACTGTGTGTTTCTCGAGATCAGTAATGAAGTCCTCCATGCCGTCGGCCGATGACGGCGGCAGGATCACGTCGTTCTCTGCACCTATATACAGACTTGGCATTTCGATTCTTGACGCCGCTCTAGCCATAATCGGCCCCATTCTCCCAGCCGCGCGATACCAATTGAGCCCTTTGGCAAAACCCGTCGCCTCGTAGGTCTGTGTGAAGTACTGCATGACTTGCTCTGACATAAACGGGTCACCCGGCGGATCTTCACGCTGAATCAGCGCGAGCAGATCCATCTGCCGTTCCGCAGAATCTTCAGGCAATTGCGCGAAGGCCTCCTGATCCCAGATACCACCTCGACTCAAAATAAAGTCGAATGTATGTCGAACGTCATTCTCCAATATAGCTTCAGCATGTCCGGTCTGCTGAAAAGTCGCCACATAGTAGTTCGGCGTCATGACTATCGAAGAAGGCTTGCTATTCTCAACAGGAGGGAGTCCTCCAGGCCTACCCGCCGCAGTATTTAAACCGATAATTCCACTACAACGATCCGGGTACAGCCTAGCCATTGCCCAAACCACAGCACCACCCCAGTCATGGCCGCAGAATACCGCCTTGTCGATACCCTTGGCATCCAAGAGACCAGCCAGGTCGTCACAAAAGATCTGCATATCGTATTGCATTGGATCGTCTGGACCGCCAGTCAATCCAAAGCCACGTTGATCGGGAGCAATAGCTCGATAGCCGGCCGCGGCAACCGCATCTATCTGATCACGCCAGCTAAATGCCAGTTCAGGCCAGCCGTGACAGAACAACACGACTGGGCCCTCGCCCTTCTCGTAGACGGCCATACTAATACCGTTGCTCTCGACGAAGTGCGGCGCGGGCATGAGAGGCGCTGGACGGACAACTCTATTCTCTGCCCCAAGCGACGTTAATGAATAAGCACTCGCAGTCATTCCAGCTACAACACTTCTTTTTAAAAACTGACGACGATTGATTGTCATAACAAATTTCCTCTTTCAGATTGTTAAGTGATGCTTACACTCGGACTCAATAGGACTGATTAACTTAATAGACCAGCGATGGCGCCGGTCATGCAAGTAGCGAGTGTTCCCGAGATCAGCGATTTAGGAGCGAGCTCTACTATTTCCGTTGCCCGCTGCGGACACATGCCACTCAGCCCCGCAATCATGATGCCCAAACTACCAAAGTTGGCAAAACCGCAGAGCGCGTAAGTCATAATTACTGTCGATTTTTCCGAGAGACTGCCGGGTGGTAATTGTGCCATGGACAGAAATGCTAATAGCTCATTCAGAGCAGTCTTCGTCCCCATTAAAGCACCTGCAATTTGTGCCTCCGCCCACGGAATTCCCATCAGCCAGGTAATCGGTGCGAATGCATAGCCAAACAACCGCTGCAGCGTAAGCGGGTCATCACCGGGAAACGGGATTAGCGAGAATAAACTATTGAGTAAGGCTACCAGAGCAACCAACACCAACAACATTGCACCCACACTCACCATTAGGCGCACGCCATCATAGGTACCCTTAGTGATCGCATCCATCAAGCTCGTGTATTCGACACTTAGCTCGATCTCCTCGCTGCTCGCCGCGGCCTTTTCCGGCACCATGATCAGCGCGATCATGATTGCAGCCGGCGCGCTGATAACCGAAGCCGTAATGATATGGCCTAGCGGATCATCCAAGGTTCCCTGCAGGATTATCGAGTAAAAAACCATGACCGAACCGGCGATGGTGGCCATGCCGCAGGACATCACGACGAAGAGTTCGCTGCGCGTTAGCACTGCTATATAAGGCCGAATCAACGCCGGTGATTCGACCATACCGATGAAGATGTTGGCGGCGCTACTAAAGCCAACCGCTCCATTCACTTTCAAACTCTTACGTAAAACAACAGAGAAGCCCTTGATGATGATTGGCAAGACGCGATAGTGCCAGAGGATTGCCGAGAGGACGGTGAACATTAGCATCAGCGGCAGAATACGAAAGGCCAATATCATCGTGGCGCCAGGCTCACTGATGGAAAACGGATAGTCTACATTGAGCGGGTCGCCACCAAGATAGCCAAAGATAAACAGTGTGCCACTCTCGGTTGCATTGACTACCGCGTTTACGCCGCTGTTTATCAAACCCAGTAATTGCTGCAGGAAATTGAGATTAAATACGGCGAAGGCAAAGAGGAATTGCAGACCCAGTCCTGCTACTAGAAGACGCCATCCCGGGAGCGTGCGCTGCTCGCTAAGAACAACAGCAATCGCAACGAAAACCACGATGCCGAACAATGCTTGTACAACTAACAGTAGATCCATGGGCGATTAGACTCTTTTGTTCCCCGCCCTAAGGGAGGGTAAGGGGCTTGCTTGCAGAACTATCTTGTTCAAGCAGCCAATCAACCAAAGGCTGTCGATAGTGTATCTCGGTATCGAAGCCGGCCGGATCGAATTTTGCAATGGCATCATATCCCGCGCCTCCCTCATACATGAAACTGTTTATCAGCACGCGGTACGCCTCGCCTGTATCGATTGGCCTTCCCGTCTTAGTGAGCAGCCAATCATTCTCGGTGCGAATGAGGCCAGTCACAAATGGGCTCTGCCCTGCCGCAAGCACCTGCAAGACTTCGGCGCCATCTAACTCCACAGCGTAGATCGTGTTTTCGAAGGGCAGCAATCCAACTACGTCGGCGAGGATCACCTCTCCTTGCGGGAACGGCGCACGTAAAGCGAGTCGGTTATTTATAGCTATATCAGCAGCGCTATCGATCTGTAACCAACTCTCGACCACAGCGCGCTGCAATCGATCATCGTTTGCCAGGTACTCTCGCGAGCTGAAACCCAATAGCGCGCTCAACTCCACCTCGGTTGCTGCGCGCCATTTAGCAACAAGCCGCGCTACAGCTTCATCACTGCTGCCCGCCTCATTTTTCTCGGTCGAGAAGCTGGAACTGATCAAACTATCGCGACCAAGATCGTATTCAAAATGCGCTCGCGCATAACTGCGAAGGTGACCATTACTTTCAAGAAGAATGGTCTTGCCCATTTTTTCTGCGACAAGCTCATTGCAATGCCCGCCTCCCATGAGGCTAATATTCAGATCAGCCACAGCCGCAGCTAGAGGCCGTAACGCTGCCATACAGACATGAGCCACGACGAAGATCAGGTCCGGGTCCTCCGCCTCCAATTTCTCCACGGTTTCGCGCAGTACACTCTCATAATCCAGAAAAGACAGGTCAACAATATTAATAGGGTTTGTAGTACTTGGCGTGTCAGTTGTAGACAGCCCGATAATTCCGATGGTCAGATCATTCACCACGGTTGTGGTAAACGCCAGAATGCCTAATTCAGATGGCAGGGTTTCGCTAGCCTTCCATTGAATATTGGCCGCCAGATAAGGAAAGTTAGCCTGACGGATACGCTGTTCCAAGTTATCCAGGCCGAAATCAAATTCATGATTGCCAATGGCGCTAGCGTCATAGCCCATGGTGTTCATCACTTCCACCATGCCCTCGCCTTCGAACCAGGTAGAGATGGCCGGCCCTGTCCAATGATCGCCTCCACTGAGCAAGAGAAAAGGCCCGTCTTCGCTATAGCCCTCCTTCTCACGCCACAGGCCTAGCAGATCTGCCGCTCCGCGGCCGGACTCACGCCCTTCCATCCAGCCATGCTCGTCGTTGCTATACAGCACGGTCAACTCGCGGACATCCGCACGAGCACTCAACTCTAACGTGGAAGAACCAGGAGACGAACTGCAAGCCAGCAGCGATGGGAGGGAGAGCAATAGTAGGTGGAATAGGCGCATTAAGCCGAGTCTATCACAGCAATTTCGATGATTATCTGTCGAAATGTGCAGAGTTATTTATTGCGAGCAGTGGTTAATTCGCTTAACGTATTTGCAACGAATGGCGGTAGCGATGAAACTCGATAGTTCCAACTCTCCTATCTACTTACCAGAAAAGGAACAGACGTCTGTCTTGCGCCTGGGGTTCGAGAACTGTGCCACACAGGACTGGATATTTTCCGCCAAGGATCTAAACCTCTTTCATAGACACAAGAGAGAGCTGGGGATTTCGCGAAGCGAGGGATGTTTTACACAAACGCAGGGTTCGGTAGCCGCTCAGTGCGAATTTCATGATTTCCTATTACAACACCTATTAACAAAACATAAGTCGGGTTATTCCAAGATAGGCAGACAGCTCGTCCATGACCAGGAGAAACTCACATGGGAAATAGAAGATAAAAACCTTTGGCAGGCTTCGCTGTGGGTGCCCGAAGATTTTTGTCTGCTGGAAAAGAAAGAAAACGACTACGTAATGACGGCCGCCAGCATCTGCTCGCCTAGTAACTGGATTCTGCAGGAGAAGATTGGCCAGACGGTGGACTTCATCCATGAGCCTGTGCCTGATTACAACAAGCTCCTTAGCAAGAGAGTAAATCGGTTTCTAGAAGGGATACCCAGCGGTCGGGTCTTGCTGCGTTACAACTGGTCCATTCAATCGGGCAACGAACTCTTCTGGCGCGACGATCTAAATCGCAATGCCGATATTTTGAATAGCAGCAGTCCAAATCTTTACTGGCGCATTGAACGGCAGACATTCGTTCGGCTTCCTGCAAGCGGAGCAATCGTCTTTGGAATCAGAGTTTTCCTGCATAGCTTCGACAGCCTTCGAAACATTGAAGGTTTTGATCAGTCAATCGAGAAGTTGCTTGCTCAGCTGCCCGCTACCCAAAAGCGCTACAAGGGACTGGCAACGTAAACACATAGAAAAAGTGCCTGTTGCAAGGTCGTTTAGACTATAATTCGCTCCATTAAAGCTACTCCCTGTACGAGAAATATTTGAACGATGCGACAGTTTTTTGTCGAAACTCCGTACTACTCTAGTGAACCCATACATTCGATTGTCAGCAAAAGGTCTCCACATGAATCTCAGCAGCCTCGCCAGCATGGCTCCAGTCAAATTGTGCCTAGTACTTGCAGTAAGTTTTTTACTTTCCATACAATCCGCCTCTGCAACCACAGTCCGCGTAATTACCTCCTTAGGAGACTTCTCAATAGAGCTGTTTGACGATGTCGCGCCCAAGACCGTCGCCAATTTTTTAAACTATGTAAACTCTGGGCGCTTCAATAGCACGGTGATACATCGTTCCGTGTCGAATTTCATTGTTCAGGGAGGCTCTTTCAGCTTCGATACAAGCACTGGCAACATAGTATCTGTTGTCACGGATGCAGCAATACAGAATGAGTTCAGCGTCTCCAATACGCGAGGAACAGTAGCCATGGCGAAGCTGGGAGGAGATCCAAATAGCGCAACCAGCGGTTGGTTTGTGAATCTTGCTGACAACAGTGCCAATCTCGATGCACAAAATGGCGGCTTCACCGCGTTCGGTCGCGTCATCGGTGATGGCATGACGGTCGTGGACAGTATCGCAGCACAACCGACATATACACTCGCCAGGACACTCGGCGACCTTCCTGATTTCCCGCTGATCGGCTATGTCAGCGGCGCCGTTGTGACTAGCAACTTTGTCAACATCGCAATAGCAGTTGAAACTGCTCCCAATTATTTCGATGAAGCCAGCGGCCTATTACGCGTCACCGTGGATGCGGGGGCATCCGGCCTCGCTTCGCTGGCATTCTCGATTACCGCAACCGAGCCTAGCGTCGTCGTGCAGCTCGATCTTAGCAGCGTTGAATCTCTGACCGAGACCGTAGATAAAATAGCAACCTTCGATGCCGAAACTGGCAGACTGGTCCTGCCCGAACTTGTCATATCGGGAGAGGTCGCCTTTCGTAACCTAAGCTTTATTTTAACTAATGTAGAGCAGCTCTTATTTACGCTGGAGTCATTCGAACAAATTTAAGCAGCACTGACTGTCAGCCGCCTAGAATACTGGTGCCAGCGCGCCGTTGACTACGGCTGTCATAGTCATTATTCTCCCTGTAAATTATAAGAACCCGGCGATTCCGGACCACAGGAGAGAATCATGAGCATTAAACGATGGATAACAGCAGCCGTCTCAGCCGCAACATTGGGGGCTGCTGCATTTGTAGTTATACCCGTTCTCGCTCATCATTCGAGCACACCTTTCTACGACCCTGACCAACTTGTCGAAATTGAAGGCCCCGTTACACGCTTCGTGTTTAGAAACCCACACGCCTTTCTTTACGTAGATGTTGCCGGCGAAAACGGCGCGACTGTCGAATGGCAGATCGAATTAGGTGCTCCTGTAAGCATACGCCGCGCTGGCTGGACTCCAGATTCACTCCCAGTCGGCATGATCGTGAAAGCCTCCGGCAGACCTTCGCGCGCTGAAGGCTCTACCGGCCTGTGCTGTGTACGCATGACTCGCTCCGATGGCACCCCAGTTTTGGAAGGCGGTCGCGTTCAGGAACAGACTCAACCCCCAGAATAATTCGCCAAGATATTACCCTTACAAATCTGGACGAGGCCGTAGATCAAATTTCCTAGGCGGCTTCGCAAAATAACAAACTAGAACATAACCAGCATTCAAGGCGGGAACAATATGAGAGCAACTAAATTCATGACAGAGAAGTCTATTTTTGTAGTTTTGCTTTCTCTTGCAATTGGCGCTACCGCAGGTCAAGTAAACGCACAAGCTGATAACCAAATTCCAGATATTGCGGGAACCTGGAACGGTGGCTTTGGCGCAAGACCGGTGAATGGCGAGACTGTTCCATGGGGCGAAGAGAATTTTCCCAAGCTGAATGCGCGCGCCCTAGCCTATCAAGAAGTCTGGGAAGAGATCATGGCGCCAAAGTACGACTGCCAGCCCGCCTCTTCGCCTGCGATTCAATACGACCCTTACCACATGGAAGTCGTGCAATGGCCCGACCGAGTCCTGTTTCGTTATGAGAAAGATGATCAGCTACGCACCATATGGCTAGACGGCCGCGAGCCCAAGGCAACGGACTTCGGTGTTCAAGGTTTTTCTGTAGGGCACTATGAAGATGACGCTCTGATAATTACCACTACGCACTTCGTGTTCGATGTTGCCGGCTTCGATGATTACAACGGCATCCCCTCTTCCTCGCAGAAGATAGTCCGCGAACGCTACTGGATCGACGGAGAAGACCTGAAAGTAACATTAGAAGTCGAAGACGCGATGTTCTTACTCGAGCCTACTTCTTACACCACTCGTTGGCTTCCCGCATCCGAGGGCTACAGGCTACAAGCATACGATTGCGACGCTGAATCGTCACGTGCATCTGTGCGCTTTTTTCCATCGAAGTACTAACGAGCAAACGAAACGAATTTGTGGCATCGATCGATGACCACAAATTCGTTTCGTAGTCAGCAAACCTCTCGTCATGAGAAACCCCCGCTCCCTTCTAGATTCTCAAAACTCCTTTGGATGGTTTTCAATAGGCCTGCATTGGTTCGCAACACTCGCAATTATTCTGCTTTGGTTTGTCGGTCAAAGCATTTCTGTGCAGTCCATCGAGCAGATCGATGCTCGTAGATCGCTGCACATCACTCTCGGTCTAATCGCTTGGTTACCACTTGTTGCGCGAATAGCATGGCGCTATAAATCGGGCCATCCTCATGTTAACGGGCAAACCCTGCTTGAGCATCGACTCGCCAAGACAGCACACCATCTCATGCTACTGGTACTGGTAGTAATGTTGATATCTGGACCACTCATGGCCTGGGCAATGCCAGATAGAAGCAGCTTGTCGGAGTTCGCTTTCACCTTTCATTCTAATGCAGCCAAAGCACTTGCCGTGTTGGTAGTGCTGCACATATTAGCGGCGCTGAAACACCTGATGTTTCACGAGGATGAGACTGTAGCTAGGATTTTTGTTCCGCGTAAAGATAATACGCAAGATGGGGAGTAGGAATGCTCTAACCAGTTCCCACGTAGGGAATGAGGCGCCCACAAAGTAGCACACTCGTCCAAAGCGCGAGCGAGGCATAGGCTACGAATTTAGCTATTGGGGGCGAGGATGTCGTTGCATCCCAGCCCTGCATAATCGGGCTTACTTTCCAGTAATATAGAGCAGCATTCAGTCCAGCCAATAACACCAAACCCATCTTGATCTGAAAACCTATGTTCACCGAATAGCGCATCGGGTCGCCATAAAAAAACAGTATCCCGGTGAGCAAGTTGATACCGAAACCGATCAGAACGAAGGGCAACAGACGATGAGTAGCTGCTGGGTCAAAGCTGCGAAAATGCCCAGCCATGCGCAAATCGATAACGAGCAAGCCACCCAATAGCAGCGATAGCCCGATGAAATGGCTAATCTCCATGACTGGCCACAGCCAGTAGGCCTCCTGAATCAACAAGTTGAGCGAACCACCGACAATTGACTGTGCAAATGTTTCCACGGTTGAGCCTCTAAAAAATATACGCGATCAGGCGACCGGCTATGATAGCCGCTAACCAGAGCATGAGTGAAATTGAGGCGATTATTTTTGTCGACTTGCTGATCAACACCGCCGAATCGCTTAGACCTATCTCTGCACGTAGGCGTGACTGTATGACACCAGCCAATATCATGCCTGCCACGATACAAGCTATTTTCACTAAAAAAGGCACGCTACTTATAAACACTGTTGCCTGAGAAGCGAACAGAGCAAAGCCCGACACGGCATTTACGATGAAACCCACCCAACCCAATTTGCCCAGACCCAGAAACGCTGATGGTTGAATATCAGGAAATAGCCCTAGCAGGGATAAGTCGCGCATCGAGAAAATGCCAACCACGACGGCAAGCCCCATCACGTGCAGGCTCAACATGATGGGATACCCCCATAGTGAGACCGCAACCCATGTCGCTAATTCAGTTGTTTCTAGCGTGGCGAACATTGTTGTCTATAGGCCTATTGATAATGTTATGGGAGAACATAGTATCGAGCTTTTGTTAATGTTATGAGAACATGGGATCGAGCTTTCGCTAATGTTACTGGATAGAATAGAATCGAATCAATGCTCTAGCAGCAACTCACTCTCAACCCATACTATCAAAATTGCCAGTCTTATTCATTCCACCAGTGTTCTATGGAATTCGCGTAGTAGCTAATCAAGAGTTTGTATTCAGGATTAATCTGATAATAGTCATCCGTCTCAATGAGAAAGTTTCTCGCTATGAGCATATCCAAACTTCTAGAGAGCGTTCGTTGCCTCGGCTTCTCCTCAGCCTTCATAGCTGCTCCTTTCTCTATCATCTCATCAATCAAAGTATCGCAATCGCCAAAAATCTCCAAGGAAGTCCTGGGCTTCTCAGCCGCCCGCAGCAACACAGCACAGATAATAGGTACAGGAATTATCGGCATCACATAACGAAGCGATTGCATTAATGATCCTGCCAGCTCTATTACCTTAGGAATACGCTGTTCCTTTTCGAGGTGCTTAAAGTCAATCCCTCGTTCTTCGCTGTAACTACGCATGGAAATCGGCACACCGAAATTAACGCTGGCGTAGCCATAACGTTTCCAGCGCTTGCGTGATCCGGCGAACAGATTGATACGCAGAAAGCGCCAAAGCTTAGCTAGGTGTTGAGAGGTCGTGAGACGTGCTTCCTTCCTATCCCAAGCTAGGAGGTTTTCATCTTCCAAGACTCGGTCATAGTTAATACCGACGGGCACGAACACAACATCTCGGTCCGTCTTCCAATCATAATGGCGCAGTATATAATCTAGAAACCCGAGCTTGGGTTCGCCCAGCTTTCCATCGCGGCTCAAGCCCCCTTCTAGAAAAACTGCCTGACAGACACCGCTTTGGGTGGCCATGTACACATAGCGTTCGAGAACCTTGCGATAGAGTGGATTCTGCGATCCACGCCGCACGAAGAATGCGCCCATCGCGCGAATCAACATTTCTAGAGGGAATATTCGTGCCCATTCGCCGACCGCATAAGAGAGCGTCACGCGCTCTGCGGCAAGATAGCTGATCAGCACATAATCCATGTTACTGCGATGGTTCATCACGAAGACTACCGTGGCATCCGGATCGATTGCCTGAAGCTCCTTCGGCTGCGCCGCTGCTACGCGTACCCGATAGATGAAGCGCGAGACCTTCTTCGCTAGCCAGTAAAAGACCTGATAGTAGATGTAAGCATTAAAGGAGGGGACGATCTCGCGGGCATATCTCTTAACTTTTTGCTGCAATACATCTCGAGGAATATTGTCGCTCTGCGACTGCTCCTCGATAATTGCGAGGACCTCTCGATCGAACATTAACTGGTCAATCAATATTTGCCGTTTACTGCGCTGTAACGGACGGATCTTGATCTGTAGGCTGTTATTTAGCTTGTCGACAGTCCTGTTTAGGCGACGGCGTAGGTACCAGCGAACGCTTGGAAATAACACACTCATGATTAGTGCGTAGCTGGCGGCCAGCAGCAGTAGGAAGAATACCCAGCTAGGTAGGGTGACAGTTGAGGTCAAGACGGCCGTCCACAGCTCTTATTATTTCCTCGATTGTAGAGGAATACACGCTGCAATTGTCAGAAATAGCGGGTTTAATGGCCTATTCCTCTATTTATGAGATGGACTTAACAAGTGATAGTCTCTATCCTTCGCACCCTCTTAACTTCCCGTATAGTTATCGGTTTAGATATCGGCTTAATTATGCGTCTAAATATCCCCAGATTACCGCCCCAAGGGCATAGCAAGGCAATACTATGAGCAGCGAAGAAATCACCTCATTCGAGCAAATGGCGCTGTCTAAGCCTCTATTAAAGGCACTCGTTGATGTGGGCTACGAAACGCCTTCCCCTATTCAAGCACAAACCATCCCTTTGCTACTTGAGGGCAGAGATGTGCTTGGCCAGGCACAGACTGGTACCGGCAAAACTGCCGCTTTCGCTCTACCCATTCTTTCGAAATTGGATATAAAGCAGAAAGACCCTCAGGTTATGGTTCTGGCACCCACGCGCGAACTCGCCATTCAGGTCGCCGAAGCCTTTCAGAAGTACGCTAGTCATATAGAAGGTTTTCACGTTCTTCCCGTTTATGGCGGTCAGGACTACAGCGGCCAGATACGCGCTTTGAAACGTGGTGTGCATGTGGTGGTCGGAACACCAGGCCGAGTCATGGACCATATGCGTCGCGGCACATTGAAACTCAATCAACTTACTACCCTCGTCCTGGACGAAGCCGATGAGATGTTGCGCATGGGTTTCATCGACGATGTCGAGTGGATTCTCGAGCAAATACCCAAGCAGCGACAGATCGCCCTCTTCTCTGCAACGATGCCTACGCAGATACGACGCATTGCAAGTAAGTACCTGACCGATCCCGTTCAAGTTACGGTCAAGATGAAGACCGCCACTGCTGAGTCGATCCGCCAGCGTTTTTGGCCGGTTAGCGGCATGCACAAGCTTGACGCGCTCACTCGAATCTTAGAGGCCGAATCTTTCGATGCCATGCTGATCTTCGTGCGCACGCGCATTCTTACCGTCGACTTAGCAGAAAAATTGTCGGCTAGAGGATTCTCGGCCACAGCACTCAATGGTGATATAGCGCAGAAAACACGCGAGCGAACTATTGAGCGACTTAAGAAAGGACAGCTAGATATTCTGGTCGCAACCGATGTCGCTGCCCGAGGTTTAGACGTAGATCGAATCAGTCACGTAGTGAACTACGACATACCACACGATACTGAATCCTATATACACCGTATTGGCCGCACCGGTAGAGCCGGTCGTGAAGGAGATGCGATCCTATTTGTTGCTCCACGCGAGAAACGCATGTTAGCCGCCATCGAGAGGGCGACGAACAAGAAGATCGATATGATGGAGCTGCCTTCCACCCAACTGATCAATGATAAACGCGTAGAGCAATTCAAACAGTCGATATCAGAGACCATCGCTAACGAGGATCTTTCTCAATACACCAAATTACTAGAGAAGTTTGAGGCAGAGAACGACTTTCCAATGCTAGGCATCGCAGCGGCACTCGCCAAGCTTTCTCAAGGCGACACGCCTTTATTGTTACAAAACAATCCGATGCGAAAAACAGAAAAATTCACACGTGTAGATGAAGGTGAATCGCGAGGCCGATCACGCTCAAAGCCTCCCATTGGGGATAGAAGTGCTAGAGGTGAGTCAAGCTCACGACCTCCAACAGAAGATAGAAGCCCCAGAGGTGAGTCGCGCTCACGACCTTCAAGAGCCGACAGCCCTCCAGAAAAAGGCATGGAACGATTTCGCTTAGAAGTGGGCCACAACCATGACGTTATGCCCGGCAACATCGTCGGCGCTATCGCCAACGAAGCAGGATTAGACGCTCAACATATCGGCCGCATCAACATTCACGATGATCACAGTACGGTTGATCTACCCGACGACATGCCGGATGAGATTTTCAAACAGCTTAAGAATGTATGGGTCTCTGGGCAGACACTGAAAATCTCCCGCTTAACAATGGATGGAAAATCATCTCGATCCGCACGTCCGACATTCGAAAAGCCTAGCAAGGGGCCAGACAAAGGGCCTAAGAAAGACAAGAAGCCAAAGCGTAAGCCCGCAGCGAAAGGCAAGTCTAACGCGAAGGACAAAGACGATCCGAAGAAGAAGGCTGCCGCAAAGAAGAAGTCTCGTCACAGGAATCGTCTAGACACCGGAAAGTAGAGCTGCAGAGCTTTTTCTTAGAAATTTCAAAACATCTCATTGAGCATTAAAAAACGGGTGCAAATTTACATTTGCACCCGTTTTTGCATAAACCATTACAGTCCTGTCAATTCATCTCATGGAATCAAGCGCGGAATGAACTTAGTCATACCTTGAATTGGCCCAACCTCGCCAGCGTAGACAACGCCATTGCGGTCAACTGTAACGCCCTCACCCATAGAACCTAGGCCACCCATGCCGGAGCCACGCTCAGAGTCATGTGCCTTGATGTAGTAGAGCACTTCACCCGTGCGGGCACTACCTACACGTAGACCCTTCTGCCAACCTGGGTTGTAGTTTTCATCAGACTCGGAGTCGATGGCATACAGCATGTCAGTATTAGGGTCGATGAACAGGCCGCTGATACGGCTGAACTGGTACCAAGTATCTAGATGCTCACCATCTTGTGTGAATATCTGGATGCGGCTGTTACCACGGTCAGCTACAAACAACCTGCCCTGTGAATCCATACCTAGAGAGTGAGGTGAACGGAACTGCCCATCCTCAAAGCCGAATTCGCCGAAGCTCTTTATAAAAGAACCGTCTGGCGCAAAGATCGACATACGACTCTTCGCAGTTGGGCCAGCTTCATTCTGAAACTGCGCACCGTGAGTGTCGCCTACGTAGATGTTGCCATTCGGCGCAACTAGAACGTCGTTTGGCGCGTCGAAGTGAGTCGGTGGATCACCCGCTTCACCTCCTGTACCTAAGGTCATTAGCAATTCACCGGTTGGGCTGAACTTCAAAACGGTATGGCCCTTGCCTGCAGCAGATGGATTTTCTTCTAATTCAGCAGCGCTTGCAGCACGAGCATCGACGACCCATACGTTGCCGTCGCTGTCGACGTCCATACCGTGTGGCCAGATAATCTGCCCTGATCCAAAGCTCTCAACTACGTTGCCATCTGGATCCAACTTAACAATCGGGTCAACATCGGATGTGGCACAGGAGTTTGTACCACAGCGATCGCCAGCCCAAACGTGGATGCCGTCGATATCAATATTAACCGCACTCACTGAACCCCAGCTACGGCCATCGGGCAAAGTACCGAAGTTACGCTGCGTCTCATATGGATTCGGCAGGTGGTTGATTGGTTCCTGATCTGCATGGGCGGCGGGCTGGATAGCACCCGGTCGCGCTGGTTGTGCTAGAGCAGCGGTCGAAAGCAACGACAGCGCGATACTGGTAACCCCGGCGGTAAGAAGCAATCGCGCTCCTTTTCGCTGGGTAATTTTATTAGTCTTGTTCATTATTCACCTCTTTTGCTCTACTTGGTTAACTCTCTTGATTTGGTTATTACTTAACTCTTACTTAACTATTACTTAACTCTTACTTAACTCTCGAATTCATTTTTTCACGAACTACTTAGTCTATCTCGCCTGCAGGCATGCTCTGATTTTCTTGAGGATGAACTTAATCCCGGACTCAGAGCAACGACCTCAGTTTACTAGTAATTATAAATTCGGCGAACCTGAGAACATGGACTCTCGAGCGGTCGTTGTCAAGACGGCTTAACCCGAGGAAAGGCCCTGCCTCCGCAATACCGGTAGGAATCTCTAGACTCACATCTATTCGCTGTTTATGCTCTGGTTCACAACGAAAAGAGAGGCTCTCATGCGCAGTAATTTGATATACGTGATTTTCGCTACCGTACTATTGATGGCAGGCATTCTAGTGGCAATCTGCCTTGCTGAGACGGTGCCGAATGCGGCGGGTTTAGCCCATGCACAGTTCAACGGCATGCAGGCCGGCGGCGACGGTGCCGCGCGACTAGAGCACATTGGTGGCCTGGCCTTCGCCTTTCAGGCACTGCTGCTGCTGCTGGTCATATGCCTCGCAGCGCTGGGTGTTGCCGAAGAGCGGCGCAGCACAGAGTTATGGGCGTATATGGGTGGCACTTTGTTATTAAGCCTCTTCGTCTGGTGGCAGATGTACTCTGGCCATCAAGGGTTCCTGAAAACTGGGGTCACCAGCTATTTCATGGGCTTCCCAGTGGCTACCGCCTGGCAGGTATATGGCACCTGGCTAGGGGCGATTCCGCTGATAATCTTGTACACCGTAGGCTTTCGGAAATTCATCTTCACCGAGGAAGATGAGGAGAAGTACGAGAAATTACTAGAAAATATCGCAAAAAAGTCGGAGCAGTAATTCCATGGAAGCCTATAGACAGGAAATTATCATTGGCGCAGTTATCATCTATATGGTTTTTTGTGTCATCACTGGCCTCTGGGCCATGCGGCGCACAAAAAATTCCAGCGACTTCTTTATAGCAGGCCGAGGCCTGGGACCTGTTGTAGTTTCTCTTGCCCTGTTCTCTTCCACGCTAAGCGGTTTCGGATTTGTAGGCGGGCCGGGGTTGGTCTATTCGATTGGCGTGAGTTCGTTCTGGATGATTGTCATCTCATCCACCGGCTATGCACTAGGATTTTTCCTCGTAGCAAAACGAATCCGCATGATCGCCGACGTCCGCAATTGCATATCCCTTCCCGATGTTCTTGCAGCGAGATACAACAGTGAAGCGGTCCGATTTCTTATTGCCGTTACAATTGTTCTTGGGGTAATGGGCTACCTTGCAACACAGATATTGGCCATGGCTGTAGTGATGCAGGCGATCCTCTCTGGCACTGCCATGTTCGCGGACATAGGACTCGTTACCTGTGTCGTTATTTCTTCTACCGTTCTAATCTTCTACTGCGTCACCGGAGGCATCATCGCCTCTGTCTATACCGATGTGGTGCAGGGAGGGATAATGATGATCGCTGGAGTTTTGATTCTATTGACTGCGATGTCTGTATTCGATAGCGGAATGCAGGAAGCGACTTCCATAATTCTTGCAGACGACGGCGAGGCCATGATGCCCTTCGGTGCCGCTGGAATCATGGCGTCCTTAGGCTGGTTCTTCGTCTTCGGTTTAGGGCTTGCAGGCCAACCCCATCTTGTAACGAAGATGATGATGAACAGAAGCATATCCGACAACAGGGTCATCCTCCCGATGTCTCTGTTCGGTTACGTCATGGCCGCCCTACTATGGGTCTCCATTGGAGTGATCATGCGCGCAGCTGTTATCGATGGCGTTATAGAACCGCTAGCTCTTCCCGATGATGCCGCCTCTCTCTTCCTTTCAATATTTACCAATCCATTGCTCGCGGGTATCGTTTTTGCAGGCCTGTTTGCTGCAATCATGTCGACGTCTGATGCCTTCCTCAACATAGGTACGGCCGCAATCATTCACGACATACCCAAAGCTATTCAAGGGCACGCAATTCAGAACGAGCTGTTCTGGGCTCGCATAGTTACCGTGATTTTAGCGGTAGTTGCAGCTAGCTTCGCGCTGTATTCACACTTTCAGGACGCCACACTAGTCGCCATACTTGGCGCCTTCGGCTGGGCGACCTTCGCCGCATCGATATTCCCGGTACTAGCAATCGGATTAAACTGGAAGGGCGCTACTGCGATGGGAGCCGTTGCCGCGATCGTTTCAGCCTTGTTGATAAACTTTATCATCCAACTCGCAGGCATAGTGCTGCCCTATGGCATTCTCGGCGGGCTGATCGCATTCATAGTCTCACTCGTACTGTTTATTGGTGTGTCACTAGTAACGAAGAAGCCAGAACTCGATGCAGACATGGAAGCGGTGCTGAATATTTAAAACACCGCTCTTCTCAAGCTATAGCTCTAGCTGAGGCACCGAGTAAGGAGAATCTGGATCTACGACCTGACGTAGGGAGAAAACATTGCCATCGATATCGTTCGCATGAACCTGCCAGAAACTCCCTAACAGAACTGGGTCACTGACAAATTCCACGCCTAGATCGGACATGCGCGCATACTCCGCCTGAATGTCTCCTACTTCAATTGAATAAGAGTAACCAAGCGCCGTGCTGTCTCTATTGCCTAAGAACTGAATCGTTTCCGGGTTATCGTATTGCCAGAACTCCATACTTTTCGTTCGCTCAGCCATTCTGAAGAACATGACTTTAAGCTCCACATCGTCAACATCAGTAGCGTCATCGAAAGTCACGCGGTCCGCGATATCAGCCGTTCTATAAGGGTTAAAGCCCATTATTTCTGAGTAGTAGTCAGTCAATCGCTCGATATCATGAGTTACCAAGGCAACTTGCGTCATCCACAGATCTAGACCTTGCTCTATCCATTCAGGACTTCGACGGTCTCCGCCCAAACGGTCGAAATCAAGCTGTTCTAGCTCAATCATGTTGCCTTCCGGATCGTAGGCATAGGCATAAGTCACACCCGCACCCAACAGATCTACAGGACCATCGCCGCGACTAAGCATCTCAGCTCCTGCGTTCTTGAATTTATCGTATCCCGATAAGTGCGATGGTGACTGAAAGCAGGTATGGGTCATACCCGGGCCTTGCACAGGCATCTTGCTGATCGGTGTGTCGCGGTTGTGGCTAAATTCCGTAAGCTCGAGAAGCATGTTCGGCGCTTCGAGCACTGCAACCTCATACTCTATTCCTTCACGGCCAAAAAGTTTGTCCGCTGCACTATTGCTACGAACTACTTCTCTGCGAATTACTTTAAAACCCGAAGCTCGCTGATAAAAATCCAGAGACGCATCTAAATCTCTCACCGACAAACCGATGTGATTGACGCCCATTAAGGTCGCTGGAGAATCCGAGATTGTCGCATCCGGATCAATCTCGTAGGCTAGCGCCTGCGTTGAAATCAGTAGCAGCGATGCGATTGAAAGAAGCAAGCCAGAGAAGATCAACCTGCAGCTAGATTTATTACGCTCGGAAAAGAGATTATACATAGTAGGCTCTCAAAAATTACGGGTTCTAGAATGATTCCAAAATGCAAAATGGTTGCTGGTCGGATGTGCACTCTGAACTTAGTTTCCATCAATTGAGTAGACCAACAGAACATTACCTGGTGCCTCAGCCCACTTCTCATAACCCGAAGTGATAAAGACCTGACCATTCATAATAACTGGGCCATCTGACTCGATGGAACCGCCTCTCGCTTCAATTCCATTGCGAGTCCCGAAGCTTTGTCGCGTATTGGTTTCCCAGAGTATGCTGCCGTTGTCGACATCGAAAGCGCGCAAGATACCATCTAGTCCGCCAGCAAACACTAGATCGGCGGTACTACTGACAGCTGCAGAAATGCCCTGCCAACACAGGAACGGGCCTCCTTCACATTTGTCTGGCAAGTCGTTGCGCCAAAGGACTTCACCCGTGCTGGGCTTTAAGGCGTGAATGCCCGGGTGTGCTGCGCCGACATTGTAGGGGTTATGGGTTGGCAGATCTGAAACACCGACGAAGAGCTTCTCGCCATTAGTGCTCATGCCGTAGTGGATACCACCCATGGTGCCGCCACTTCCAGCGCGCTGTTCCCATACAAGCGCACCCCCATTAGCCGGGTCAAGAGCATATACCATGCCTGATTTTTGACCGACCCAAATCAATTCACGTCCGTTCTCATCCTGCGCCAATATAGGGGAGGCTCCGATATCATAGTCGGGCCCATCCTCTTCAGGACAGTTTGGCGTTCCTCTAGAGCAGGCACCATTCCAAGCATCGTCCTTGGTAAGTTGAGCTGCCCAGACAATCTCGCCTGTCGCTAAATCCATAGCTAATACGGCATCGCTATAACCATTTGCAGGTGATGAATAGTTCTCACCAGTACCTGCATAAACAAGATTTCTTGCTGCATCAATTGTCGGGCTCGACCAGATAGGCGCGCCCGAGGGACCATGCTGCTGTATGCCCGCGGTGCTCAATATAGTTGGGCGTGGCTCGTCGGTTGTATAGGTTCGCCACAACTCCTCACCTGTACTAATGCTTAGAGCAACTAATGCGCCACGAAACGAGCAGCAGGGATAATTCACTCTGGCGGCTAGCAGAACCTCCAGGGAGGATACGGGCACAATGAGTGTGTCCTCATGAGCGATCACCGAACCGGTAATTGTCGCTTGAGGATGATCATGTACTTCTTTCTTCCAATTTAACTCGCCAGTCTGCGCATTCACGGAGTATGCGCTGCCAGAAAAATCGCCGAACAAGAGCGTTTCAGGCACGCCCTGCTCATCAGTATCTACATAGATTGCTCCGCGCACTTCTGCGTCGGCGCTATAGGTCCACCAAGGACAACCATTCGAATTATCCAGCGCATAGATAGTCCCTTCCTGACTACCTATGAAAGTTACCTCGGGCGTAACAACAGGCTGTGACCGCGATCGGGTTGCATCTGGAAACGCGAATGCCCACTTGAGTTCTAGCTGCCCAACATTAGTCTTGTTGAGGAGTTTTTCATCAGCTTGGTGGCGCGTATTTCCACTCGCACCACCCCATCCGTTCCAGCTTACCGGCGCGCTTAGGGATGCGGTTGAAGATAGGCTTGATTGACAGCTGAAACTAACACTTTCTGTGCGCGATTCATCGAATCGCTCACCGGTAAGGAAGTAGGCAATGTTGCGTTTTTGTTCGCGCGGTAGTGCCATACCTGAAGTCGCCATGGAGCCAGATTCAAGCGCCTCTACTATTCGTCTAGGTGGGTACAGAGCGAAAGCAGCTCGTTGCGGGGCTTCCAGCATGGCGCCTTCGTGGCATTCTGCACAAAATAATCGATATTGAGCTTCTCCGTCAGCCAATTCCACTGCGCTCTGAGCACCCTGAGAAAACGCCATCGAAGGAGCAAGCAAGAGCAAGCTTGCTGTAGTGAATCGCTGTCCCATGCCCTGCCCCATTGATTCTCTGATTCTGGTTTTATTATACTGGACTTCCCAGGGTTTGCTAGACACCAAATAGCGTTAAAATGTAACTCTATGAGAGGTGTTTATGAAAGGCAAACGTTATACAGAGGAATTCAAGAAAGAAGCGGTTAAGCAAGTCACTGAAAGAGGGTATTCAGTTAGCGAT
>JAQCKF010000006.1 GCA_027592275.1 Pseudomonadota bacterium | reverse complement strand
GGGTTCCCCCACCATGTTTCCTCAACAGCCGCTTAAAGAAACGCTTTGCAGCCTTCCAGTCACGTCGTTTTTGGAGAAAGACATCAACAACTTCACCATCTTGATCGACGGCTCTCCACAGGAAATGCTGCTTACCCTGGATCTTCACAAATACTTCATCGATGAAGAAAGTGTCACCATATCCTTGATGCTTTCGCCTTAGTCTCTGAGCATACTTCGGCCCGAACTTGTTGCACCACAATCGAATTGCTTCGTAGCTCACTGAAATGCCGCGCTCAGCAAGTAAGTCTTCGATGTCGCGATGGCTTAGATTGAATCGATGATACAGCCATACGGCATACTGAATGATTTCGGGCGGGAATCGGTGGCGCTTATATAGTTTTGGATGAGTCATGCGTCGAATACTGGCAGATTCAGGATTAACTTGTCAGTACCAATCCTAGAGCTTGACCCTTTGAAGGCCCTCATCCCGAGGGCCTTTTTTTTGCGGAATACAAAGGGAAGGGATTTAGCGGTTCTGGCGTGTATTCTCTGGGGATACCGAACTAACGCGGTTCGAATTGAGCGCGATGAAGTCGGCAAGTATGCGACCACTTTCCAAAAGTAGGGGATCGGCTTCTTCTTCCTCGGCCTCATCCGTTGTCTCATCAGCAGGGGAAGTGTCGCTATTAGCAACTAACTCTTCTTCATCTTCCTCTTCTGCATTTAGATCTTCGACCCATTCGTTGAGAGTTAGACCCTTGAGGAGGCGGCGCATATTCTCCGCATCGAATTCTGTGCGTCGAGTTTCCTCGCGCTCTTGTTTGACTTCCTCTTCGTTAAGAGAAAGCTGCTCTCTTTGTCTCATCACACGAGTACGTTCGATTTGATCGCGAAGATAAATGAAGTCCGGAGAAGCCTCGGCGCGCTCGTCATAACGTTGTTGTAGTTCTGGCACTAAAGCTTGGATAGCATAATAAGGAGTGTATTCAACCGCACGCACGGTATCCCAAGGTAGGGCGCCATCAAGGCTGCTCTCGCCGATGTCTTCGTAGGCATCGTAGAAGTCAGGAAAGGAAATATCCGGAATCACTCCGCGGTGCTGTGTGCTCTCTCCGGAGATTCTGTAAAACTTTGAGCGAGTCAGTTTTACCTGGCCATAGTCCATCGGAATGATTTCTTGCACGGTGCCTTTGCCGAATGTCTGGCCACCTAACACAATGCCGCGCTGGTAATCCTGAATCGCGCCGGCAAAAATTTCTGAGGCCGAAGCGCTTGTCCTGTTCACTAATACGGCGAGTGGTCCCATGTAAGCAACCTCAGGATCATTGTCGCCGAAAGATCGTGTGAAGCCGTTGCGTAGACCTGAATAACGAATTTGTACAGTAGCGCCGGTTTCAATAAACAAGCCAACCAGTTGGTTCGCCTCGCTCAAACTACCGCCACCGTTGTTACGTAAATCAACGACAATGGCATCTACGCCTTCTTCCTTTAGCTCATCCAGAAGAGCGTGCACATCGCGCGTAGAGCTCTTGTAGTCTTCATCGCCGCGTGAGGCTGCTTCGAAGTCGAAGTAAAAAGTAGGTAGGTCAATGATGCCGATCTTATACATCTCGTCGTTGTAGCTAAGTTCTATGACTTCCTTCTTGGCCGATTGATCTTCCAGCTTTACTGTGTCGCGAGTAATGCTGACGACAGTGGCGCTAGACTCGCCAGCCGCATCTACAGGAATAACGTTTAGGCGGACTACGGTGCCTTTCTCTCCGCGAATCTGTGCTACGACATCATCAAGGCGCATGCCGACGACATCCTGCAGATCGCCGTCTACTCCTTGACCTATTGATACAATTCGATCGCCAGCCTTCAATTCATTACCACGCTCGGCTGGCCCGCCTTTAATTAGCTCGGCGACCTTTGTGTACTCTTCTTCGGTAGTTAGTTGTGCGCCAATCCCCTGTAAGGAAAGTGAGAGGCCCATATTGAAATTTTCAGAATCGCGTGGAGAAAAATAAGAGGTGTGTGGGTCGACCGCTGTCGCAACAGTGGACATATAAGTCTGAAAAACATCTTTGTCGTTTGTCTTGGAAATTTGGCTCAGCTGATTGCGATAACGTTTGCTTAACTTTTCAATGATCTCTGCCTCGTCATCATCGGTTAGTCTCAAGCTCAAGACGCTGTTCTTGATTCTGAGCCTCCACAGCTCATCCAATTCTGCTGTCGATGCCGCATAGGGCGCGTCTTCGCGATCTATTTCTATAGCTTCATCGATGGTGAAATCCATCTCGCTTACATGATTCTCAACACGGTCTACGGCATAAATCATGCGCTCGAGTATGCGTCTGTAATAGAGGTTGTATATCTCGAAACCTGGTTCGACACTGCCATTTTCGAGACTGTTATCTAAGGTGTAGCGATAGGCGCTTAACGCATCGATATCTTCTTTGAGAAAATACAGCTTGGAGCCGTCAAGGGCGTCTATATAGCTATCAAATACGATGGAGGAGAAATTGTCGTTTATATCGATCGAGGAATAGTGTTTCGTTTTCAGCTCGTTTAACAGTTTAACCGCGGTATCACCGTGGATCTGCTTGCTTTCAAGTGGGATGTAGAGCGCATCGATATCGAGGACCGTGTTCAGCTGGCCAGTGTCTTCCTGAGCGATCAGCGTCGAGGTCAGTAGAATCGAGCATGCTGCGAATGCCGCTTTCTGCATGAATCGATTTCGTTCGAATTTCGGTGAGTTGTTATTCATATGTCTCCACTTAAGTTTCACAATCTAAAATTTCATAATGCAAAGAGGGTCGCGAGATACGGTAAGGCATTTGGCGAACGGGCTTGGAGCCCACTTGTGAAACTAGAGACTAAGCGAAATTAGCCCGTCTGAGAAGGCTTTTGATGCTTAATCAGGGGTCTAGAAAACGTCCAGATTTGGTGCATAGCAATTGTTTGCTCGATTCACCGCTATTTTATGAGTTTCTGTCGTGCGGAAGCGTGTCGTTCGGCCCGCTCTACATCGATGTATCGATCTGTAATAGCACTGGAGCCATGCCCAGCGTCGTCCCGAACATGCTCTCTGGGCCTGTGTTTAACATCTTCAGATATCCCAGTGTGGCGTAGCCAATGAACCGTAGCTGCGCTTAAGCGTTCTGCGTCCTCACTAAAGCCGTTGGTCCGCATTTTCTCCGCCGCCGCGTCGAAGCATTTCTGCACGATGCCTCGGATCTGGCGGGTGCTGCCTATTCCGCCTTTGCCTCGTGTCTTGTGAACCAAAGGAGCAGACTCGCCGGGCATTGGTAGGCCAGATAGCCCTCTTGAGCGCCTATAACGCTTGAGTGCTTCGAGCATCGCATCACTAACTGATATCTCGCGCTCTTTATTGCCTTTGCCTACTGTAAGGAACCACCAGTTGCCTTCTTGATCGGCCTGAAAATGGCCCATCTGCGGCTGCCAACGGCTGGTATCTACTAGTTCTGAGATTCTGAGATACATGGCGAAGAGGGCATTCATTACGAACAATGTGCGTTCGTGGACTAGCGGTTGTTCAGCTGCCATCGATTCAGCTGTTTCGATCACGAAGTCCCATTGCAGGGGTGACAAACGGCGGATCTTGCCCTGACTCTGCTGTTTACGCAGGAATTTACTCTTCTGGCGAATTTGGGCAACCGGGTTCGCCGAGAGATAACTCTCTTGAATGAGGAAGTTGAAAAAGCTGCTTAACACGCTGAATAGGGATTGGAGCGCAGATTGCGAGATCGAAAACTCGCCACTCGCATGGACATAGGGCCGCCAATCATGGTTTGGAATTCGCTCCCCTTGACGTAGCAGAAACCGAGGCACATTCTTCTGTCCAACCCAGCTGGGAGGTGGTTGCTTCGAGAACTCTACATAAGTCTCGATGTCCTCCCTAACTACTTGTTTTAGTGATTTTTTTGCGATAACTAGACACCAATGCAGGAAGTGCTCTATCTCGCGTCTATAGGTACTAAAGGTGTCGGGGCTGCCTCGATAGCTATAGATAAACTCGGCGGCACACTGATAATCATCAATCACCTCTCCCGGGGCATCAACAACAAGGTGCCCCAGTGACTTCAGCGGTTGCTTGAAAGGGTTCGGCATTTCTTCGAGCGTATCGAAGAAGGCTAGGGGTGAGGCTATGTTAGACATTAAGTAGTTACTTTAATGATTTGTTTAAAAAGAAGTTTAACTAAAATTTTAAGTATTCACACCTGCAAAGTAAAAAACAATAATTAGTGGTGCTATTCAAACTTCAGGCTTATCCCATTTAGTCGGTGAATTGCCGAGTTACTTGATGTTTGAAGCAGAGTGCATTGGCATTAATTCGCTGCGCTTGTACAATACCGTCATATACTTACCTACATAACGGTGCTGATATTTTGCATAGATTAGTTAAACAATGCGCAAAAAGCTGTCTCCTGGTGATTAGTTTGAGCCACGGAGCTGCAGCTTTGGCCGAAACCCTTAATGTTGCGGTGGCATCGAATTTCGTTGCGGCCATGCAGCGCATTAAGGAGGCGTTTGAAGGAAATTCCGAGCATGAAGTTCGGCTTATTCGCGGTTCTAGCGGTAAACATTATGCACAAATTAGCAATGGAGCGCCTTTTGATATCTTTCTTTCGGCCGACCAGCTTAGGCCCAGGCGACTAGTCGAAGAGGGTCTCGCTCGAGAATCAGATCTATCTACCTATGCTCACGGTCAGTTGGCGTTGTGGAGCCGGGCAAATGATCTCCAGCTTGATAGAGAATATCTATTAAATACAAATAATTACGACATGATTGCAATAGCGAACCCACGTTTGGCACCGTATGGGCAAGCTGCTACAGAGGTATTTAGCTCTCTAGGCTTGAAACCTTTAGTAAGCGAGAAGCTCGTAATGGGGGAGAACATTGCCCAGGCTTTTCAGTTTGTGTTTAGTGGTAATGCAGATCTCGGTTTGGTTGCTTACTCGCAGGCAATGTCTCCTAATCTTCGTGGCAAGGGTTCCGTATGGCTGGTGCCCAGCGAACTGCATGAGCCCATTAAACAAGATATGGTGATTCTGAGCGATTCAACGGCAGCTAAGGAATTTGCCGCCTTTATGAAAAGCGATACAGTGCGCGACATCCTGTTAACCAGTGGCTACTTATTGCCGACGGGGATACCGTAGTGCTATCGCAACCCGACATCGCTGCTCTACTCATCACACTCAAGCTAGCCGGCACGACGACTATCATTCTGCTCTTGCTCGGCACACCATTGGCCTGGTGGCTTGCCACAACTCGTTCTAGAGTGCGAAACGCCATTGAAGCCGTTATTGCCTTGCCTCTGGTGCTGCCGCCCACGGTTCTAGGATTCTACCTCCTGCTGGCATTCTCACCCGACGGTCCTATAGGGGCCACCACATCCGCCTTGGGTTTGCCCTCGATGGCGTTTTCATTTTGGGGGTTAGTCTTAGGCTCGGCCATCTATTCCTTGCCCTTCGTTGTCCAGCCGCTACAGAACAGCTTCACAAGCTTGGGAAGAATGCCGCTAGAGGTAGCAGCTACGCTGGGCGCTGGGCCTCTAGACAGATTCATTAGCGTGGTTCTGCCTTTGTCTAAGATGGGTTATTTAACTGCAGCTGTTCTCGGTTTTGCGCACACACTAGGCGAGTTCGGCGTGGTGCTCATGATTGGCGGTAATATTCCCGGGGAGACCCAGGTGCTCTCTATTGCTATCTACGACCACGTCGAAGCGCTGGAATATAGCCAAGCTCACTGGCTAGCGGCGGGATTGCTTTTGTCCTCTTTTCTTGTGCTTTTAATGATTTACAGTGCTAATCGTAGATTTCACCTAATGAAGATAACATGATAAAAGCGAATCTACAGCTCAGCAAATCCGATTTTAAATTAGAGGCGAGTTTCAGCGTGCCTGGTCGTGGCGTAACCGCAGTATTTGGTCCCTCTGGGTGCGGTAAGACTACATTGCTTCGAGCAATAGCAGGCTTAGAGCCAGAGGTCACCGGCTCGCTGTCTGTGAATACTGAGCAATGGCTGGGTGCAAATACGCGCAGACCTGTAGAGGAAAGGCGTGTGGGTGTGGTGTTTCAGAACCCTAGTCTGTTTCCGCACCTTACCGTTGAAGAAAACCTCCTATATGGAAGGAAACGCTTAAGTAAAGTTACGAAACCTATTGAATTAAATAAATTAATAGCTTCTCTTGAAATAGAGAATCTACTCCGGCGCTATCCCGAGGGCTTGTCTGGCGGCGAAAAACAGCGTGTAGCTCTGGGTCGTGCGCTACTAGCCGAACCGAAGTTATTGCTGATGGATGAGCCTTTATCGGCGCTAGATCTAAGCAGCAGAGAAAAATTGATGTTACTTCTAGAAAAATTCCTTCAAGAGATTGATATTCCAGTATTTTATGTAACCCATTCTAGCGAAGAAGTAGCACGATTAGCCGACAATTTGGTGCTTCTAGCCAATGGCCTGGTGACCGATCACGGCTCTATTGCGGATGTATTAGGCGAGGTCGATGGCGAGCTAAGCCGCAGTGATACCGCTTTTAGCGTGATCGAGGGGCAGATAGCCACTACACAGCTGCCGGGCCTGATCTCTGTGGACTGTGGTGCGGGTATCGTATTGCAGCTGCCGGATTCCACCTCAATGCCAGGTATTCGTTATCAGCCGGGTAGTGATGTTCGGCTGAGGATACGCGCTCGGGATGTCAGCCTATGCCTCGAGAAGCCTCAACGCAGCAGCATCCTGAATATCCTCCCTGCTGTTATCGCTCAGCTGGCTGCTGAGCCTTACAACGGTAGCCGGGTGGTTAAGCTAGATATGGCGGGCAAGCAACTTCTTTCCAAAATCTCTGAGTACTCGGTACAGCAATTGGGATTGAAGAAAGGGCAATCTGTCTTTGCTCAGATCAAGTCAGCGGCACTAATATAGCTCTATTAAACAATCGCTTAAGAATGGGTATTATTGTGATATATGAGGCATGGGTGCCTGATTGGCTAATTGCTGAATTTAAGAGAAGTTAAGTTCCCATCAAGATGACGCTAGAGGCCTTAAACAATGCAGAAAGCACCATTCCTTCAGCGAGGACCAATTGATCAGCGCTTTTGTTTGTAATCATGGCGCTCAAGGTCTTCTCACCCGCAAGCTCGATAGTCACATCCGCGTTCACGGCGCCGCGATCTAGATTAATCAAGACTCCAGTCAGGACATTCCTAGCGCTGACCTTAAGGTCGTCACCTACCGCTAAGGTCACTGATGATGCCTTTATCATAGCGATGACTGATAGTCCCTTGGCAAGCTTCATCTCGCGACGGCTTTGCTCGGTAACCATGGCCACGATTTGCTGCTTGTCAGATATCTGAACTTGTATCTCCGAGTTGACGGCGCCAATTTCTACCTGGGCAATAACGCCCAGAAATTGATTGCGGGCACTGGTTTGTAATAGGGCGCTTTTCATGAATTTTGACACATCGTCGAGGGAGCTTAGTTGCTGGCTCAGATTTTCTAAGAATTGATTATGTTGTTCCTGTAACTGCTTAAAACCATTAAGCATTTTCTCACCATAATCGGTGAGGGTGGAGCCGCCACCTTTGCTGCCCCCGGCACTTCGCTCAATGAGGGGCTGCTCGGATAGGTTGTTGATGCGCTCCAGCCTATCCCAAGCTGTTTTGTAGCTCACACCAGCTATTTTCGCTGCAGCCGTAATGGAGCCAGTATCGGCTATAGCCTGTAGCAGATCGATCTGATCGAGCATCAGAGGCTTAGATGTCGCTTCGGTCAGCCAAATCTGACCTTTAATGTTTGCCAAGAAGTAGTCCTCGCCATCAATCTTGATGCACATTATGCCTGATAACCTGGTCGAGCCAAGAGCGGAATGGCTTACTTGCGTCGCTCACATGCGCTTTTCAGGAAGCTCCCGATAGGGTAGATTTATTTGAATTGAGTCTATAGGTTCAACGCGGGCTTCATAAAGTTAAAGAAACTATTAACCAGCGTATCTAAGTCACTAGTAATTAAAAGTATTTGGAGAATAACTATCATGCGCAAGGCGATTTTAGCGTGCTTACTAGCAGCTCTTTCTGGTCAAACAGCACAGGCTCAGGAGTTTGAGCCACCACGGACATCAAGCGGTAGGCCGGATTTACAGGGTGTTTGGACGAATAAGACACTGACTCCTTTGAGCCGTCCTAGCGAGTTCGGCCAGATAAGAGCTCTTTCAGCTGAGCAGGCCGGGCGCCTTGAAGACGGCCATCAAGACTATTTAGAAGCGGAGTTCGCAGCGAGCGACCCCGATCGAGAGGCTGGCGCCGGTGCGCAGGCTGGCGACGATGGTGACACTAACGATGGCTACAATGAATTTTGGAAAGACCTAGGCACAGAGATACAGATGATCAATGGAGAATTCCGCTCGTCCATAATCATCGAGCCTGCGAACGGTCAGATCCCTTATCTAGGTGATCCCAGAGCGCGCTTTCGCAGAGATGCCAGCGCACCAGAACCTTCTGACGGACCGGAAGGTCGACCATTAGCCGAACGCTGCCTATTGGCCTTCGGCTCACATTCAGGACCACCGATGCTGCCGGTTATGTACAACAACAACTACCAACTCGTGCAAACTGACGATTACGTGATGATTCTGGCCGAGATGGCCCATGATGCGCGAATTATCCGCATCAATGACGAGCGGCACATGCGGGGCATGCGGGGCATGGAGAAATGGATGGGGGATTCAATAGGGCGCTGGGAGGGAGATACGCTTGTCGTTGTCACGCAAGAATTTAACCCACAGCAAAACTTTCGGGGTGCTTCTGAACAATTGACGGTCACGGAACAATTTAGCCGCTATTCTGATTCACAGATCCTCTACAGGTTCACGGTCGAAGACCCTACGGTGTTTAGCGAGCCTTTTACTGGAGAGATGATGATGAATGCGAGGCCGGCGGCTGAGCCTATGTACGAATACGCCTGCCATGAAGGCAATTATGCCTTGCCCGGTATACTTGCGGGCGCGAGAAGGTTGGAGCAACAGAATTCAGAGGAATAATTGCACATCCTTTGAAGATTTTATTATTATATCTTTTATTTCAAATACCTAGAGTGCTAATGCGATCTAATATGAGATAAAAGAGGAGTTTATGAGCATACGGAACATCGCTACATTCTGCCTAGCTGGAAGCTTAGCGATCCTTACCGCTTGTACTGGTGCCTCCATCGATTTTGAGCGCATGTCTGCAACTGATCTGATTGTATACAATCGTGGAGTAGAATTTTGGGATCAGATTTATTGCACATATGAGGTACGAGCCGGCAGCCATATCCGGCCGCGCCACTGCAATACATTGATTGAGATTCGTGAAGGACTTACGGAATCCGCTGATACTATCAATGTCCTCGGCTCTTCACGAACCTTCTAGTCAATAGAAGAAATAGGCGTTTTGAGGTCGGTACTAAGGCCTCTAAATCAACTCTAATAGGCCAGAAAGCGTGTCTCAGTTAGTGACGGGAGTTAGATAAAACTATCTTCCACTGACCTATGTAAAGGTTTGAATATAATGAATATATTTACTAATCCTGTAAGCAAGCTATGAAAGTCGGCTTAATACATCTGTTCTGCTGCGTTAGTTTGCTAGCATGCGGCAGTCTAGACACAACCATCAGGGATCCTGTCCAGTGGTGGGCGATCAATAGTTACGGCAGCCCAGTAACAATAGAGCTGTATGACAACAATTGTAGTCGTATGCTTAGGGATCTAAAACTTAAGGCTAACGAAGAGGTAATGGTGGTTTCCTGCGGCGACGGGGAAGGTCATGCGAATATACGCTTCCGCCGAGAGGGCTACCCTGCAAGATCTGACCCTTGGGGTCCTGACGCCAGATTACGCGAGAATCAAAGTACTTTAGTCCGTTAAGCTGAGCCCAATAGGTTCAGCAGCGACTTGAATAGCTTAGATTGGGCGCTTCCTCGCGGATTCGGCTATTGGCAGAAGCTTTTCTATCCAAAGCAGGCAAAGCGAAGGCCCAAGTTAGTTACAAATTCCTGTAGTAGAATTCGTTTTAAATCAAATAGATATGCAGATATTTTATGGCAGTTACTCAAGACCCTCTAGTATTAATGGGTGTGCCCGGTTCGCCCTATACGCGAAAAATGCTGTCCTTGCTCCGGTACCGCCGGATTCCCTACCGCTTATTACCAGGCGGTAGGCAGTGGGCAACAAGAGACAAACGGCGTTTCCCTGCTAGGCCTCAGCCGAAAGTGCCGCTACTACCTACATTTTATCTTAAGGATGAGAATGGCGTTGAGCAGGCAGTTTGCGACAGCACGCCGCTTATTCGTCTTTTCGAAGAGCAGTTCCAAGGGCGCTCGGTAATACCCAGCAACCCAGGTCTCGCCTTCATTAACTATCTCGTAGAAGACTATGCCGACGAATGGTTAACAAAAGCCATGTTCCATTACCGTTGGAGCTATGCGCCTGATATCCAAAAAGCATCTCAGATGCTGCCTAGATGGAATAACAACACGGCCAGCGAATCCGAGATTGCCGATAAATCCAAAGCTATTTCCGCATTGCAGATATCACGCCTAAGCTATGTAGGCTCAAACGAGCTTACTCGAGCAACAATCGAAAGAAGCTTTACCAGGTTCTTAGAATTATTTGATAAGCATTTGAATTTAAATTGTTTTCTTTTCGGTAGTCGCCCATCTTCTAGTGACTTCGCTATTTATGGACAGCTTACTGCCATGGCTTTATTTGATCCCACACCAAGCCAGATCATCATCGAGACCGCTCCAAGGGTATACGCCTGGACCGAATCGATGGAAGATCTCTCCGGTTATGAGGCTTTCGAGGATGATTGGCTAGAGCTTGAGAGCCTTCCGGAAACATTAGTCGCGGTATTGAAGGAAATAGGGCGCTTGTACCTACCTTATCTCGAGGCTAATGACATTGCCGTACGCGCCGGAGACCCTATGCTGAATACAGAACTAGATGGACAGCCTTGGGTGCAGAGCCCATTCCCGTATCAGAGCAAATGCCTTCGGTGGATTAAGGAACAATTCGGGGGTTTGCCAGAGCCAGATATGACCCTGCTTAGAGCGCAGTTACAGCAGACAGGTATTATGGAATTGATAGCTTAACTGCCAGTCGCGTTCCTCCGTGTTTTAGAGTATTTACCAACAATAGATCTATGCAGATACGTATGAAGTGAGGTGCGCGGCCTTTTGCTTTACTATTTCCGGATAAACTCGTTACTCTATGATTATTCCCGTTAATTGGCACAAGGTGAGGAGACACTACTGATGAAACAATTAGCCTACATATGTGGATTGTGTGCTTGCCTCTCGATGTTGACGGTTTGCACTGCGCAGAAGGGCGTTCTAGATGATGAGAGTTTGGAGGTGGCTTCTCAAAATAAAAAGTTGGATCAATTAGGCCAGATAGCAAGGGGACGAAACGGCTTAACTGGAGATCAATTGCTCAATCCCTATTTCCAGTAATCTTTATTACCGGAAATAACGAAATAACCTATGTTAGAGAAGGATGCCGCCCTAGATCACTGGTTTCAGTCGCCTACGGTACTTTTCGTGCCTACACATCCACACGTTTAGTCCGCATCGTCACCAATTCCTCAGCTAGCGTTGGATGTATACCGATAGTTCGATCAAAGTCAGCCTTGGTTGCGCCACAGTTTATAGCCACAGATAATCCCTGAACGATCTCACCGGCATCTGCAGCAACGATATGTAAACCAACTACGCGGTCTGATTGGCGGTCGACGATCATTTTGATCATAGATTTCTCGTCTCTGCCACTTAGCGTATGTTTCAACGGTCTAAACACACTCTCATAGACATCTATCTCTAATCCGGCTTCCAGAGCCTCGTGCTCAGCTAGGCCGACTGTGCCGATGTTTGGATGGCAAAATACAGCTGTCGCAATGTTTTGGTAGTCCATGGCCTTTTGGTCATTAGAAAATAGCGCTCTAGCGACGATCTGGCCTTCGGCCAGGGCTACCGGTGTTAACGCGATCCGGTCGATAACGTCGCCAACGGCGTATATGCTGGGCTGCGCTGTCTGAAAGTTTGCATCGACCTTGATTGCGCCATTGTCTGCTAGCTGGACAGCAACTGTTTCTAAGCCTAAGTCGTCAGTAAGTGGTGTTCTGCCGGTTGCGGCGAGCACCATTTCGCAGGAAAGCTTAGATCCAGATTTAAAAGATACCTCCAACTTATTGTTCTGTTTAACTATTTCCTGTATATCTTCTTCGAGATAAAGATCAACATGGGTACCAATCTCTGTGGTAATGAAGCTCCGTATGTCTTTATCAAAGCCCCGTAACAGCTGGTCTCCGCGATAGATCAGGCTGGTCTTGCAGCCAAGCCGGCTGAATATGCTGGCGAACTCCACGGCTATATAGCCGCCACCCATAACTGCAATCTCCGCTGGCAACTGATCCATTGCGAACACATCATTGGAGCTTACGGTTAGCTCGCTACCGGGAAACTCAGGAATCCAGGGCCAGCCACCAACGGCTACCAGTATGTGCTTGGCGCTTAGGGTCTTGCCGTCGACCTGAATCTCATTGGGGCCAGATATCCTGGCGCGAGCCTCGAAGATGTCTACCTGATTTGAATCAAGCATTGATTTATATATGCCATTTAATCTATTGATTTCACTGTCTTTATTGGCCTTGAGAACGGACCAATCAAAGCGTAGATTATCGAACTCCCAGCCGAATCCCTTGCTGTCTTCGAAATCGTCGAAATAGTGCGCGGCATAGCTAAACAACTTCTTCGGCACACAACCTACGTTTACGCACGTGCCACCGAAATATCGCTCCTCAGCGACAGCTACCCTCGCCCCTAAACTCGCCGCTATACGACACGCTCGAACGCCCCCTGAGCCGGCTCCAATAACAAACAAATCGTAATCAAAAGCTTCCAAGTTCCTGTATCCTTTTATTGCTCGAGTCCAGCAGCGGGCTTTAGCACGCAAACCTAAAGCGGCATTATGCCTTAGCTACACTTACGAGAATATAAGACCCAGCATGCAGGCTAATTTATTCGGCGGCGATGAACCCTCAGACGAAGCAATTAAGCATTCGATCGACAACGCACAATTGCTTGAGTATCCGCAGATAGTTGACCGGGCTGAGGCTACCCAAATGTTTGAGAGGCTCATAGCCGATATTCCATGGCAGCAAGAGCATCTCAGGATTGCCGGTAAACTCCGCGCCATACCACGACTGCAATGCTGGATGGGTGATTCGGCTAGCGAGTATGGCTACTCAGGTGTGAGACTTGCCCCCTGCCCCTGGCATAAAACAGTTCAAGCAATTCACGATCGCGTCGCCGATTTAAGCGGCAGCACTTTTAATTGTGTATTGATCAACTACTACCGAGATGGGCAAGACAGCGTTGCCTGGCATGCCGACGACGAAACTGAGTTAGGCGACACTCCAGTGATTGCATCTGTAAGCTTGGGGGCAGAAAGAATCTTCGAGTTAAAGCAGAAGCATCAGACACCGGCGAAGAAATATAAACTCCTACTGCGACATGGGAGCCTACTTATTATGGGTGGAACAATGCAGCAACATTGGTTGCATCAGTTGCCGAAGGAGAACGGATTAGCCGAAGCTCGCATCAACCTTACCTTTAGGAATATTATCAGCAGCTAAAAACTAAGCAGACGATTCGTTTCAGGAATAGTAAGGCAGATTTATGAACAGTAGAGATAGTTTTGATATCTGTGTGATTGGCGCGGGCGTGATTGGCTTGGCCATCGCTTATGAGCTTGCTAAGAAATACAAAAACCAGGATGTAAGCATCGTAATCTTAGAACGAGAATCGAGTTTTGGGCAACACGTAAGCAGTCGCAATAGCGAGGTGATTCATGCAGGTATCTACTATCCAACTGGCAGCCTAAAAGCAGAGCTCTGCGTTGCGGGCAAGGAGTTGCTCTATAGTCACTGCGAACAGTTCGGCATTGCACATCAAAGAATAGGCAAACTCATTGTCGCAAAAAACACAGAGTCCGATGCGCTAGCCCAGCTTAAGGAAAACGCAATCGCTAACGGCGTGCTAGACCTGCAGCTTTTAAATAAAGTCGAGCTGCAAAAATTAGAGCCTCATATCGAAGCTGATATCGCTTTGCATTCTCCGTCCACTGGAATAATAGATAGTCACAGTTATATGCAAAGTCTGCTGCATCTAGCGGAAAATCTTGGCGTGCAGTTTTCTCCCTACTCACGCGTCGAGAAAATTGACACTGACGCCGACGCCTTCGTCGTGCATTGTCAGCTCGATGAGAATAGAAATCCTGAGCGCTATAGTTTTAATTGTCGGCAGCTAATTAATGCGGCAGGGCTAGAGGCGCAGTCTATTGCGCAATCAATGTCTGCTATACCAAAGAGCACTATTCCAAAACTTCACTACTGTAAGGGAGATTACTTCGACTACCGCCGGCCGAATCCTTTTTCTCACTTAATCTATCCGATGCCAGAAGCCAATACGATTGGTCTGGGAATTCACGCGACAATGGATATGTCGTCGCAACTTAAATTTGGACCAGATACAGAGTACGTCGAGAAAGTCGATTTCGAAATTGACGACAACAAAACGAAATCTTTTGCGAAAAGCATCTCTTCTTACTTCCCGGCGATCCAAGCCGCTGACCTAAAGCCAGCATACTCAGGGATCAGACCAAAACTGTCGGGTTTAGGCGAGGCAGCTGCAGATTTCGAAATTCAGGGAGAAAGTGTGCACGGTCTGCCTGGCCTGATTCAGCTTTTCGGCATGGAGTCGCCGGGGCTTACAGCGAGCCTTGCTATTGCTGTATACATTAGTAATCGTGTTGAGCTCTAGACTCGATTTAATGGCGAGCTACAGAAAAAAGCTCTATAGCGTCTGCGATTTGCTTAGCGCATTTTCGTAATTGCCAAGCCTAGACTCGATCAATGTTCTAATCTGTGAGTCACTCCTATCGAAGTGTAAGCCTATCCCATTGCAGCGATCGCCACGGATTACAGCAGGCATTATCCAGACAATTGTAGTTAAGCAAAAATGTCGTTGTGAATCATCGAGAAGTTTTAGTAACAGGCATACGCTGCCTTGAAATTTAAAAGTGTTGTGTGGCTGTCTTTTCATTTGAGTGGCCGCCGCTACAGGCAAGAACAAACCGCCATTCTTGAGGAAAGGCATATAGGCGCATTTTAGGGTGTCCAGGCTATCAATGTGAATCGAAAGAATGGGTGTGCTGGCGGTGATGAGCGATTCCCTCTTCCTGTTACTGCATGTAAGTACTGTCTACTAGTTAGCTAGTTAAGATCAAGCTTGCTCCATTGCCACAGGATAGACTCCATGATGAGCTGTGGATTTGGGTTTGTAGTAGAGGCTAGCTGTCGCCGCGCCGTTTCTACTTCGGTATAGAGAAGTGCCAGTGAACTGGCAACTGTCTGTGCGATTGATTTCTCCTTAGAGGGAACCAACAGCGCGTACATACTTTGAAGCGTGGGATCGTCTTCGTTATCAACAATACCCGTTAGGCTGTATTTAGTAAGTTTAGACAAGAAAGCGGAGAAGTACTGCAATACTTCCGATTCTCCATTCTTAGCCACTAGTGAGAGCGCTTGTTGAATGGATTTCTTACCGGCTTTCATGTCACAGATGCTCTGTAAAAATCGCGCTCTGTCCTGCAGTGAGTCTCCTTCTACTAGCTGTAGTGCAATGAGTGGCCTCATATCACTTGCTTCTAGAATCGAGTTTACATTCGCCTCCCCAATGATCGTCTGCAACCAAGAAGCGGCAATGGCGGCGTCGGGTACTTGAAAAGCGAGTTTCTGGCAGCGGCTGCGTATTGTAGCTACGAGTCGACCCGGGTGATCAGAAACGAGGAAAACGTGAGTATTGTCGTTCGGTTCTTCTAAGGTTTTTAGCAGCGCGTTCGCCGCATTGGCATTTAAAAGATGTGCGCTCTGGATGATCACCACCTTCGCTCCGCCAGAATGGCTGCTGCGAATCACGAATTCAGACAGCCAGCGTATCTGATCGATCTTGATGTTCTTGCTACCCTCTTCCGGCTCGATTGTTAGTATGTCTGGGTGGTTGCCCGCACCGCATTTCAGGCAGTTGTTACAACTCCCGCAGGCAACTGCCGTATCAGCAAGCCCACCTACTCCTACTGCGCTTTGAGTAATGGGCTTCAAACAGAGAACATATCGAGCAAAACTCTCCGCGAAGAGGGATTTACCTAAACCTTCACATCCACTTAGCAGATAGGCATGGGCTAACTGACTAGCTGCGAATGCGCGGCTGAGTTGTGCCCACTGAGCAACTTGCCATGGGAATGGCGCGCTTAGCGCATTTTCTGAATTCGAAGTAGTCTCGGTCATCTAGTATTTACTTTATGTGATTCTCGAAAGCCCTTGCTCTAAGGCAGCCAACAAATCCAGTTTAACACCCGCTAACGGTTTGGATGCATCGATCACTTTACAGCGCTCGGGTTCCGCTTGCGCGATATCAAGATAGCCCTGCCTCACGTGACGGAAAAAACTCTGCTGCTCTCGTTCGAACCTGTCGAGTTCGCCTCGATCGCTCGCCCTTTGTAAGCCAATTTCTGGGTCCAGGTCTAAGATGAGGGTCAGGTCAGGTCTAAGCTCACCCTGCACCAGTGACTGCAATTGGCCTATCGTCTCCACGCTCAGTCCCCGCCCCGCTCCCTGGTAGGCGAATGTGGCATCGGTAAATCTATCGCAGACGACCCATTTTCCTTTTGAGAGTGCGGGTTCGATAACTTTATTTAGGTGCTGTGCTCTAGCGGCAAATACGAGTAATAATTCGGTTAGCTCCGACATAGACTCTTCGTGTACAGATAGTAAGAGATCTCTGATCTTTTCTGCTAATTGCGTGCCACCCGGCTCTCGAGTAAGCACGTATTCAATACCGCGCTGCTCTAGATACTGCGTGATGAACTCAATATTTGTACTCTTGCCTACCCCCTCTGCGCCTTCCAGAGTGAGAAACAGGCCGCGCTTATTTGTCATTATTTTCACTTTTGTTTTCAAGTCGCATTGCACGGACAGCCTGTAGCTAATAAAAGCTTGCCATTCTAGTCGTTGGGGCCTAACTGATACTCACGAACCGCCGCATTATGTTCTTCTAAGCTACGCGAGAATTGATGACTCCCATCGCCCCTTGCCACAAAATATAAATAGTCAGATGCCGCGGGGTTAAGTGCAGCTACGATCGACGCCTCCCCACTTAACGCTATCGGTGTCGGCGGCATGCCATCGATTCTATAGGTATTATAGGGAGTCTCCTCTAATAAATCTGCACGCCTGATATTGCCAGCATAGCGATCACCCATCCCATAGATTGTCGTCGGGTCGGACTGCAGGCGCATACCTAAATCTAGCCGGCTTACAAAGACCGCTGCGATGAGGCCGCGCTCAGTGTTCCTCGCAGATTCCTTCTCGATAATTGACGCCATAGTGAGGGCTTCATAGGGATTGGCATAGGGCAAGGCACCTAGTCGGGATTCCCAAGCCTCGCTCAATAATGTGTTGAGTCTTTCGTTTGCTCTCAGCAACAGCTCTATATCCAGAGTCCCCTTCGTGTAGAAATAGGTATCAGGATAAAGCAGGCCTTCGGGGTTCTCGTGGTCCAAGCTCATCTGTTGTGCAATTTCTGCCGGGCTACTATTGTTTAAAGTGCCGCGTATGTTTTCCGCGCTCCACAGTGCATCAAGCGCCTGTTGAAAAGTCCATCCTTCTACGAGAGTTATTCGATACTGCACGGATTCGCCACGAACAAGCTTATCCAACAACTGCGCCGGCGTAATCCCCGCCTCAAGCTCGTACTCCCCTGTTTGGATGCTGTTTTCAGCCCCTTGTAGTCGTGCCCACAATTTGAACAGTGTAGGACTTGGGAGATAGCCGGCCTCGCTTAGTTGTGTTGCGACTCGTGACAAGGAGCTTCCTGATTTCACTTCAATTTTCACAGGCGTTAGCCCAGATGATATCTCTGTTGATAATAAAGTGATCTCTGAAAACAATGCCCTATAACTAGCGACTGCACCTGCAACGAAGATCGCCAGAATAGTCACACTAGCTATAAGTAGGTGTCGTAGGTTCATCTTGTGTTATTTCTAAATAGTTTGGTTTGAATCTCTAGAGCCGCTGCGGTGAAAGGCCCTACTTCTCTACTTATTCGCCAGTCGTCATTCTCTATCTCGGCCACTGGCCAAATGCCAAAGACGCTATTACACAGAAAAATCTCACTAGCTGTTTTCAGTTCACGCAGACTAATAGTTTTTCTGAGCACGCGTGTACCCTGCGCCTGGAACTCGTCGATCAAGTGATTGAGCATAACGCCTTCTACGCCGTTTTTGCTAAGATCTGGTGTAACTAGTTGATTGTCGATAGCCAGAAGTACATTACTCCTGCAACCCTCGATGACAGTACCTTGCTGATCCATGCATAAGCCTTCATCGAAGCCCGCTGGTATCTGCGCACTAGCTAGTACTTGATCCAGCCTATTCAGATGTTTGATACCGCCTAAAAGAGAATTGCTCGAAAGCCTGTGTTGACATACGACTACTCTAGCTGCGTTATTTGTATCAGGGGCGACATAGTCTATTAATTGAATTATGCGGGTGCAGTCAGCCTGCTCAGGCGGGGTATAGCCTCTGCCTCCTTCTCCACGAGTTACGGTAATTTTTAGGATGACATCTGCACTTTTATTACCCTGCAACAACTGCGTTATCTCATTTTTCAATAACTCGAAATTCACAGATAGATGCAGCGTTTTGCAGGCACGTTCTAGCCGCTTGAGGTGCGCTAACCATAGTATGGGTTTGTTAGAGAGGACTCTAACAGTTTCGAAACAGCCGTCTCCGTATTGGAATCCACGGTCACGAATTGAAATGTGTTCCGCTTGCCGTCCGTTTATTAAACTTTGCAAGGGTCCGTCGAGCATGAAGGGGAACCGGCTATTTAAGCCTAGAGAAGATCAAACTACCGTTAGTGCCGCCGAAGCCAAATGAATTAGACAGCGCGACACTAACTTTCATCTCGCGACTTTCATTTGGAACGTAGTCAAGGTCACAGCCTTCGTCCGGGTTATCAAGGTTTATGGTCGGGCTAATGACTTGGTCGCGCAGCGTTAAAACCGACACGATTGCCTCGACAGATCCTGATGCACCTAACAGATGACCGATCATCGATTTTGTAGAGCTGACGCAAAGCTTATCAGTATGTCCTGCAAAGACAGTCTTGACCGCCTGTGTCTCCGCGATATCTCCAGCCATTGTTGATGTACCGTGGGCGTTTACATATTCCACGTCTGAAGCATTCAGGCCTGCACTGTCTAGAGCATTCTGCATACATTGAGCTGCACCTGCGCCACCTTCAGAGGGAGATGTCATGTGGTAGGCATCGCCGCTCATGCCAAAGCCAACTAGTTCAGCGTAAATATTCGCGCCGCGCTTCTTCGCGTGCTCATATTCTTCGAGCACCATGATTCCAGCGCCATCGCTGAGCACGAAACCATCACGATCTTTATCCCAGGGACGACTCGCGCGTTGCGGATCATCATTTCTTTGGGAAAGTGCTCTAGCTGCACAGAAGCCGCCAAGTCCGACCGGAGTGGTAGCCATTTCGGCGCCACCGGCGACCATGACATCAGCTTGGTTGTTTGCAATCATATTCGCGGCTAGACCGATGTTGTGAGTACCAGTAGTACAGGCGGTTACAACGGCGATATTAGGGCCTTGCAATCCGAATCGAATCGATAGCGAACCGGCTACCATGTTTACAATTGAGCCGGGTACGAAGAAGGGAGATACTTTACGAGGACCGGACTTTTGAATAGTGAGAGTGGTCTCTTCGATGCTGCCGATACCGCCGATGCCAGATCCAATCGCAACACCGCCGCGTTTAGGGTCGAGATTGCTCTCATCAACACCTGAATCTTGAATTGCCTGAACGCCGGCAGCGATGCCGTAGTGCATGAAAATATCCATGCGTCGAGCTTCTTTGGCCGACATATAATCTGTGCACTCGAAACCTTTGACGGTGCCGCCAAACTGAGTGCTGAAGTCGGAAGTATCAAAATGCTCAATCGTATTAATTCCAGACTGACCATTCTTCATGGCGTTCCAGGTGGTTTCGACATCATTCCCTAAGGGGGTAATAAGGCCGAGTCCAGTAACCACTACTCTTCTGCTACTCAATGCTTTGATCTCCTGACTAAAAACAGTAAACGCCAGATAAACAAAAGCTACTCAAGAATAAACTAGAGTAGCTCTGTTTCGTGCTGCTGTTCAGTGTTACAGGTGTGAGTTGATATAGTCTGTAGCCAATTGAACTGTAGTAATTTTTTCGGCCTCTTCGTCGGGGATCTCTGTTTCGAATTCCTCTTCTAGTGCCATTACCAATTCAACTGTATCTAGCGAATCGGCGCCTAGGTCTTCTACAAAAGAAGCAGATGGTTTTACTTCGTCTTCTTTTACGCCCAACTGTTCGCAGACAATTTTTTTAACGCGTTCTTCAATGCTACTCATATCTTTTATTAGCTCCTAATACTGTTTTTCTAGCGGTGTTGCCAGTGGCCTTTCGAACAGCCCTGTTATTGGATGCTCGGGTAAATTTCAAATATTCTATTTTTTTTATTATCACTAAACTTTGTAGCAGTTTAGTGCTCTTCGTGGGCCTCGCAGATACCCAGCGAATAATTCAGGACGCAAGTTTACCTCTATTTCCATACGATGTAATGCCTAAATTAAAAAATAAGCCTCGCGCCATAAACCCTTATAAAACTCAATTACTTAGCGTTACGCCATATACATGCCGCCGTTCACATGTAGGGTCTCGCCAGTGATGTAGGCGCCATTATCGGAGGCCAGGAAACCCACCATTGCTGCGATCTCCTCAGGCTGGCCTAGCCGACCCAGAGGAATCGACGATAGAAGAGCCTCCGCCTGCTTCTCGGGCAAGTCTTTAGTCATATCGGTCGCTATAAAGCCCGGAGCTACGGCATTTACCGTTATTCCTCTAGAACCAATCTCCTTGGCCAGGGCACGGCTAAAGCCTTCTATACCGGCCTTTGATGCCGCGTAATTTGACTGCCCGGCATTGCCACTCGAACCCACTACAGAGCTGATATTAATTATCCGGCCCCAGCGAGCCTTGGTCATACCCTTCATGCAGGCTTTACAAAGGCGATACATGGATCCTAAATTCGTATCGATTACATCAGACCATTCGTCAGCCTTCATTCGCATGAGCAGGTTGTCTTTGGTAATTCCGGCGTTATTTACCAATATTGTAGGTGCGCCGTGTTTTTCGACGATAGCAGACATCATGGTGGCGACAGATTCATCACAGGAGACATCCAGGCACATGCCCTCGCCGGAAATCGAATTCTCGGCTAAATAACTACTAATTTGCTGCGCCCCAGAATCAGAGGTTGCTGTGCCGATAACGGTAAAGCCGCGATTGCCCAGATCTAATGCTATAGCCCGGCCTATTCCCCTGCTCGCTCCGGTTACCAGCGCTATTGTCGTAGAATCGTTCATGTCCTGTTTTCCTTATTCTTAGCTCTTTGTTCTTAAATTGCAGTCTGCAGATGAGATTCAGCGGCTATGACGATAACTCGTCTATAGCGCTTGTGAGACTCTCTGGATTGTCGCTGGCAAAGCAGCTTACCTGTGGCTCAATTCGCCTAATTAGTCCACTTAATACCTTTCCAGGACCGCATTCGAGTAATTTCTCAACGCCGTTTGCACGCATACATTTCACAGAATCTACCCACAAGACAGGCATATACAACTGCTTTATCAAGTTTTCTTTTATTAGATTTGGGTCTTCACTGATTTGTGCGTTGACATTTTGCACAATCGGAATCTGTGGAGAGTTGAACTGCACCTTATCTAACTCCGCCTGCAATTGTTCGGCGGCGGGCTTCATCAGAGAGCAGTGTGAAGGAACGCTGACATTCAAAGGCAGCGCTCTCTTAGCGCCGGCCTCTTTGCATAGCACCATCGCTCTCTCAACGGCATCCACATCGCCGGCTATGACAGTCTGTCCGGGTGAATTGAAATTAGCCGCGGAAACGACCTGGCCTTGAGCCGCCTGCTCACATAAGCCTGCTATTTTGTCGTCATCTAAACCTACTATCGCTGCCATCTTACCGGTGCCTGCGCTCACCGCAGCCTGCATATAAAGCCCTCGCTGATGTACGAGCTGAATCGCGTCGCCGAAGGCAAGCACTCCAGAACAGACTAACGCCGAATACTCGCCAAGGCTGTGCCCCGCCAATATAGATGGCTGCGACCCTTGTTGGTCCTGCCAGACTCTCCAAAGCGCGACGGATGCGGCCAACAGCACGGGTTGTGTAATGTCTGTCTGATTGAGTTGTTCATTTTGATCAGTCTGACTCACTTGCCAGAGATCTTTATCTAATACAGTCGATGCCTGCGCGAAGGTTTCTTCAACTATGCTGAAGTTGGCTGCCAGTTCCGCCAACATACCTAGCTTCTGGGACCCCTGACCTGGAAAGATAAATCCAATATGCTTCATTGTGTATCGAACCTCGCTCATTGTGAATTTGATGCACTTCCTGCGGCCTAAATACAGGGGGGCAAACAGTCAGCCGCTTAGCTAGCTTCAATAATCGCAGCTACTTTTTCTCTTATCAATTCAGGAACGGCATTTTCTGCCTCCCTTACGGCTTGCTGGATTGCGTAGGCAAAGCCTTCTATCGTAGCGTTGCCGTGGCTCTTTACTATGCTCCCTTGCAGGCCTAGCAGGCTCGCGCCATTGAAACGGTGCGGATTAATTTGCTCGCTAAGGCTTTTGAATAGCTTAGCCTTACTCTCGTCCTCGGATGAACTCGTAGAGACGGTGAGTATTTGTGAGGACAGCAATTTCTTGACGACATTCGCAACACCGGCACTGGTCTTAATTGTCACGTTCCCTACGAATCCGTCGCAGACGACAACGTCTGCCCTGCCTTCGAATAACTCGTTTGCCTCGATAAAGCCGACATAATCGAAAGCCGGGCAACGTTCCATTAGTAGGCTAGCATCACGCACCTCTTCAGTGCCCTTGAATTGTTCGGAGCCGATATTGAGTAGTCCAACCTTCGCGGTTTCGCCCTGTAGAGATTCGGCGAGAACCGAACCCATTACCGCAAATTCAAACAGTTGCTGTGCATCAACCACGGGGTTGGCGCCCACATCGAGCAGAAAACAATGCCGTGTAGCACCGGGAATGCTAGCTACTATGGCCGGCTTTTGAATGCCGCTTATTGTCTTCAGCAAGTGTCTGCCGATCATCAGAAGAGCGCCTGTATTGCCTGCGCTAACCATAGCCTGAACGTGGCCGTCCTGAAGCAATTGCACAGCCTTATACATAGAGGATGTCTTGCCGCTGCGTAAGACGTGCGCGGGCTTATCCTCGTCACTAATGACGTCGAGTGTATGGTCTATAGAAATGCGATCGGCGAGCGCGGCAGAAATAGAGTCCAGATAGGTCTCTATCTGACTTTTGTCGCCAACGAGGGTAACTGATAGATCGGAATTTAATTCCAGAGCGTGCAAAGCGGCAGGGAGAGTAACTCTTACCCCTCCATCGCCGCCCATAGCATCGATTGCTATGCGCTTAGGCAAACTCAAGGCTGGGCGCCCTAGTCTTCGCCGATATCCAGAACTTTCTTGCCTTTGTAGAAGCCGTCAGTCGTTACGTGATGTCGACGGTGAATCTCGCCAGACGTCTGGTCCGTAGATAGCGTAGGTCCCGTAAGGGAGTCGTGAGTTCGTCGCTTGCCACGCCGTGAACGGGTGACCTTGCTTTTTTGAACTGCCATTTCAATCTCCTAATACAAATTCTTTAAACTGTTTTAATCGCTAGGGTCACTGTCTTTAAGTGATCTAAGCACTGCAAACGGGCTTTCGCTAGCTACACTTTCTGTAGCATCTTCACCCGCTACATAATCCTTCTGAGTCATGCATTCGCCACTTTCGTGATAACTCACTATCGGCGTACATAAAATCAATTGTTCTTCGATCAACTCGGCCAAATCTAGCTTATGATCCTCGCAAATCCAGGGATCTAATTTCGCGTCCAGTCGCAGTGCCGCTTCTTCATCTCGCACTAGTGCCAGCTTTATGTCGTCCGCAAGCGCTATAGCTAGAGGCTTAAGACAACGCTGACAGAAAACATTTACCTGAGCCTGCAAACTGCCCGTTATTAACCGCTCTTTTGCTTCGCCAAACGTAAACTTCAGCTCGAGAGACACTAAGCCCTGATCATTCGCCAGGGTCTTCGAGAACCGAGGCAGCCTATCTAGGCCTATATTCCCGCTAATAATATCTTCTTGCTGGAAGATTTTACGGGTATCTGCGTAGGCTGGAATAGAGCTATCTGACATCAGGCGCGCATAATAGGCGTATGGCCGTCATCTGTCAAAGATTTCTCGCAATTTGTGTAGCTGAGATAATTCTGTAAGCATATGTATTTAAAGCTATTTACCCAATTTTTGTATTAACGAGTCTAGATGATTTGGGATAGGTGCCTCCACACGGATGGACGTAGCCCCCTCAGGTAGTTCAAATTCGATTTTCCAGGCATGTAGGCAGAGGTTTTTTACCTTCGAAAGAGCACTACCCTTGACCTTAAAAGTGTACTTATCGTCCCCCACAATTCCATGCCCCGAATGCTGACAATGCACGCGAATTTGATGAGTACGCCCCGTCTGAGGCATCGCCTCAATAAGACTTGCGCCATCGAAATGCTGCTTCACCGCGAAGCGAGTAAGAGAGGGTTTGCCGCTCTCAAGCACTCGAACAATGTGCTCACTCTCCCCTACGGAGTCTTTTTGTAAGGGGGCATCGACGACATTGAGGGACTCAGGCCATGTGCCATGAACCAATGCAAGATAGTGCTTTTGGACATTTTTTACTTTAAATTGGTTCTGTATATGTTTTAAAAATATAGAGTTTTTAGAAATAACAAGACAGCCCGTAGTTCCCCTATCGATCCGATGAGCCAGCTCCAATTCACCCCATTCAGGCTTGCATTGGCGAAGCGCTTCGATCAGGCCCATGGCCACACTGGTGCCGCCATGGACCGCCATGCCGGCTGGCTTATTGATCACCAGCAGATCATCGTTCTCGAGCAGAATGCTATTTAACAGAAACTCCTGAAGTGCCGGGCTCGGCTTCGCCGTCTGTTCGCTGTAGTTAGTTGTGTACGGCGGAATGCGGACTTCATCTCCCAACTCGAGCTTCCGGTCAGGCTTACATCGCTTCTTATTAACCCGAACCTCTCCTCGGCGGATCAGTCGATATACACGCGTTCTAGGAACGCCCTTGAGGTGCCTAATAAGAAAGTTATCTAGACGCTGCCCGATATGAGACTTCTCGACGCGAACCAGCTGGACGCCGTCACTGACACTCGTATTGCTTTTCACGGACTTCCTCTGGCTAAGACCTAAGGTCTCACGGTTAAGAGCTGGTGTTAAAGTTACTAAGAGTTCACTAAATTCAAAGATTCGCTATTTTACACCAATCTGCGCTTCGAATTATGGTGTACAATTCTTTCCTTTTTACGCTTGCCTAAATCCATGAATACCTTCAAATACACACTAAATCAGCTCGTTGGCGAAGCCCTCAGCATTGTGTCTGGCCTCGCTGATTGCGATCCGAATGTCATAACCGCATCTAAGCCGGAATTTGGTGACTATCAAAGCAATGGGGTCATGTCGATTGCGAAGAAAGTTAGAACCAATCCCAGGCAACTTGCTAACGACGTAGTTGAAAAATTAACAGCTGATGCGAACCCCCTTATAGCGAAGTTAGAAGTAGCCGGCCCAGGCTTCATCAATATCCATCTATCCGATACCGCTTTAATGCAACGCGCATCTGAGATTTGCAGCGACACGCGAAAACTGATTCCGACGACAAAAAAAGCCGACAAGATCGTGGTCGATTACTCATCGCCCAATCTGGCCAAGGAAATGCACGTTGGCCATCTGCGCGGCACAATCATAGGCGATTGCCTGGTGCGCGTGCTTGAGCGCCAAGGTCACGAAATTATTCGACAGAATCACGTAGGCGACTGGGGAACCCAGTTTGGAATGCTGATCTCCTATATGCGTGAACTCAGTTTCTCACAAGGCGACCTACCAACCCAACTCGCCGACCTTGAATCTTTCTATCGAGCGGCGAAAACACGATTCGATGCTGATCCAGACTTTGCCGAAACGGCGCGCGCTAGTGTTGTAAAACTTCAGGGCGGCGATGCTGATCACTTAGTCGTTTGGCAGCAGTTCATCGACGAATCGTTAAAGCACTGCCAAGCTATATATGACAAGCTCAATGTAACGCTAAGCCGCAAAGACCTCAAGGCGGAGAGTTTCTATAACAAAGACCTCGAAGGTGTGGTAAAAAAATTGGAGGAGGCTTCCCTTCTTTCAATTTCCAATGGCGCTCGCTGCGTGTTCTTACCGGAGTTCACCGGAAAAGACGGCGAGCCATTACCGGTTATCATCCAGAAAACAGACGGCGGTTATCTTTATGCCACGACCGATCTCGCCGCTGTTCAATTTCGTTCTTTTAATCTAAAAGCAGAACGAGCACTGTATGTTGTCGACGCTAGGCAGTCACTACACTTTCAACAGGTGTTCGCCGTTGCGCATGAAGCAGGGTTTGCCTCCAAAAATATTTCGCTGGAACATATCGCCTACGGCACAATGATGGGCAGCGATGGCAGACCGTTTAAAACTCGCTCTGGCGATACGATCAAGCTTGTAGACTTGCTGGATGAAGCGATCCGGCGTGCTCGCGAGCTAGTTTCACAGAAAAACTCAGGCCTAGACGAGACAACCTACATTGAGATTGCAGAGAAGGTAGGTATTGGCGCTGTTAAATATGCAGACCTATCGAAGAACAGAACCAGCGACTACGTTTTCGATTGGTCAAGCATGCTGTCATTCGAAGGCAATACTGCTCCGTATCTTATGTATGCCTATGCACGGATTCGCAGCATCCTGAGAAAGCAGGACTCCGGCTTAGAGAGCGTGCAAATTACGGCTATTTCAGAAGCAGCCGAAAGAAATCTATTGCTGAAGATAATGCAGCTACCTGAGGTTGTAGACGTGGTGGCACGAGATTGCTACCCGAACCTATTGTGCAACTACCTCTATGAACTAGCAGGTTTGTTCATGCGCTTCTATGAGTCCTGCCCTATTCTAAAAGCAGATGCACAACTGCGTGACTCACGACTCGCGCTGGCATCACTTACCGCTGCCGCTCTGCAGCAGGGACTTGACCTGCTAGGTATTGAAACCCTCGAAAAGATGTAACAGGTCCTTACAGCAGCGATGCTACTGCAAGGACCTCGCTTTCATTGCCCTGCTCCAGACTAGTCAACCAACTCTAGTAACAACTTATTAAGTCGTTTGGAGAAGTCTGCGGGATCTTCTAGTTGCACACCATCGGCGAGACCAGCCTGACCGAAAAGGATAGAGACGATATCACCAAAGCGATCTTCATCCGCTTCCTTATCCAGCTTAACCAACAAGGGATGAGCCGGGTTTATCTCAAAGATTGGCTTCGTTTCCGGCACGGCCTGGCCCGAGGCTTCCATGATTTTTCGCATCTGCATGCCCATGTCGTTATCATCTACTGCCAGACATGCGGGTGAATCGGTTAAGCGATGAGTTACTCGTACTTCTTTGACTTTGTCACCTAGGTTTTCTTTAATTCGTTCAACTAGCTTCACGAATTCTTTCTCGGTCTTTTCCTGCACTTCCTTATCTTCTTCGTCTTCCAGCTTACCGAGATTTAATTCGCCGCGACTTATGTCTTGAAATTGATGGCCATCGAAATTCTGCAAGTGACTCATTAGCCATTCGTCGATCCTGTCATGCATCAGTATGACTTCAATGCCCTTCTTCCTAAAAATTTCAAGATGAGGGCTGTTTCGTCCAGCTTTTGCTGATTCTGCAACGATATAGTAAATCTTCTCTTGATCTTCCTTCATACGCGAGACGTAATCTTCTAGGCCTTGATCTTGTGCGCCTGATTCCGAATGGGTAGTTGTAAACTGCAGGAGCTTCGCGATCTTGTCTTTATTCGCAAAATCTTCGGCAGGACCTTCTTTCAATGCTTGACCGAACTCATTCCAGAAACCGAGGTACTTTTCTTTATCCTTCTTGCGCATTTTCTCCAGCATGTCTAAAGCACGCTTAGTCAACGCGCTGCGCATAGAATCTATTACAGGATCTTTCTGCAGGATCTCACGAGACACGTTAAGAGAAATATCATTCGAATCTACGATGCCCTTCATGAAACGTAGATAGAGCGGCAAAAATTGTTCCGCATCATCCATGATGAAGATACGTTGGACATATAGCTTTAGTCCGCGCGCTGAATCTCTGTTCCACAAATCATAGGGAGCACGAGCCGGCACATAGAGAAGGCTAGTGTATTCCAGCTTACCCTCGACCTTGTTGTGACTCCATTCAAGAGGATCTTCGAAGTCATGGCTAACAGACTTGTAAAATTCTTTATATTCGTCGGCTTTTACATCCTTGCGAGGACGAGTCCAGAGCGCTTTCGCTTCATTGACTGCCTCATATTCTACTGCTTTCTCCTCATCGCTTTTGTCCTCGCTGTCTTCTCCAGCATCTGGACTTCCCATATCTTCCTTCTGCATAAAAACAGGAATAGAAATATGATCGGCGTATTTCTTTACGATACTGCGCAATCGATAGCTCTCTGCGTATTCCTTTTCCTCGGTCTTCAGGTGCAATGTAATCTCTGTACCAGACGTTGCCTTAGCAGTAGCCTCGAGTGAATAGTCTGCTTCACCCTCAGACATCCAGAGAGTGGCTTCATCTTCAGGGGTGCCAGCTTTACGAGTTCGGACTTCAACCTTATCAGCGACGATAAACGCCGAATAAAAACCAACACCGAACTGGCCAATTAGCTGGGAATCCTTTTTTTGATCACCGGTTAGAGTCTCAAGGAATTGTGCTGTTCCCGATTTGGCTATTGTTCCAAGGTTGGTGATCACCTCGTCTCTAGTCATCCCGATGCCGTTATCACTGATGACGAGGATGTTCTTCTCAGAATCGAAATCAATCTGCACCTTCGGATCCCCGCCGCTTTCTAATAGCTCAGGCTGAGAAAGAGCAGCGAAACGTAGTTTATCCGCCGCATCCGAGGCATTGGATATCAGCTCCCTCAGGAAGATCTCTTTGTTGCTATAAAGAGAGTGAATCATCAAGTGAAGCAGCTGCTTCGCTTCAGTCTCGAATCCTCTGGTTTCCGCTTTCTTTGCTGCCATCTATCTACCCTCGTTATGTTCGCTAACTAAGTCGAAAACTCAACCCATAAAAAAACCCAATCTGCAGCTTTAACCACATGATTGGGTCTTTAAATGGGGGCTTAGCTTAATATTTCAAGCTTGCCATGCTATCCCAAATTACTGTATTGGCGGATAAGGCTGATAGAAATCTATTGCATCTGCCTTGCGTCCCGCAATTGTATTATAGAAAGTGCGTCGCCCATCTATTGCTCGCAGGAAATCCCGTGCCGATCTACTAGCACGCTCATCGCCAATATCACCGGCTTCTCTGGCCGCCTCTTCGGCAGCATCGAAATCCCGCAACTCAAGCTGAGCTCTGGAAAGGAACATCAACGTATCAGAGCGATCACTTAGATCCCCTTTATCGATTGCCGACTGAAATGCCTCTGCAGCGGATTCATAGTCGTGAAGTATGTAGTGGATGTAGCCGAGCGTGTCGTAGCCATCGCCGGTCTCATCTGCCTCTGCTGCTGCTATGGCAGGTTCCAGCGCGCTCTCATATTCGCTCGCCATCAGGTGCATTTGAGTAAGACGCGTTAGGTTTTCTTCGTCTTTTTCGACCAACTCCTTGTCCATACCCTCTTCCAATATTTTGCTTCCAGTGTAGGGTACTTCTATGCCCGCAAGAGATTGGGCCAAGTTGATATAGCGTGTGTCATCCTCAATTAATCCTTTCAAGTAAAAGAGGTTTAACGCCTGCACAGCACGGTCATCCTGTTCCAAGCTCGAATAGATTGCACTGAGATTTTGCCAATCAGCCCTATCATCAAACAACACTATCATGGTCTTTGTGATATCTAAAGCGGACTCAAAGTCTTCCAGCGTGAAATAGATTCCATTAAGATAAGAATAATCGTCTCTCTCGAGAGTTTCACCAGTGGCGAGTAGTAACTCCATGCGATCGATCCAAAATGGCAATGCCTCTTCGAATCTTTCTAGTTGGTAATACCCGTAGGAGAGACCACGATAAACAATTTCGTCTTCCTCCAATGACAAGTTACGCCATTCCTGATAGTTATCTATAGATCCCTGCCAATTCTCTTCAGAGGCTAACAGTTGTCCAAGAGATCTATGAGTACGAAGACGTTGGTCTTCACGAAGCGTTTCAATTAAGAGCATCTCTTCGAAAATGCCAATGGCGCCTATGTAGTTTTCAGTATTAAGATAATAGTTAGTGTAAAAGCTGAGCAATGTTGATTTTTCAAAATCATTCATGCGGTCGAAGCGGCTCTCACGGAGATCATCCAGTTCCGCTTTTGCAGCTTCATAATCTGGCTCGTCTTCTTCGTCTTCAGGTTGCAATAATTCCTGAATTTCGGAAATTGCACGCAAGACTGCAGGGCCGAGCGTACCAGACGTTCTTGCGGCGGGTGGAGCTCGTTGCTCCTCTGCAGCACTCACATATTGCACGGGCAGCATAATGGAGCTAAGCACAGCTATCAAAAACCCCAGCCTAAGCTTGTTAAGTAGTCGCATGATTAGTTGTCCTCGAGTTCATAACGAAACACATACTGCACATCTTCCACAGCAACACCTTGTCCATCAACAATACGCGGCTGAAATTTAAACCTAGCAGCGGCTCGGATTGAAGATCGATCGAACATTGATGCTGGTTCAGCATCTACGACTACAATTGATTCTTCTACAACATTACCAAGACCATTTACCGTAAAGCTAACCAAGCACCATCCTTCAACTCCACGCTGCGCCGCTCGAGTAGGGTATTGAGGTGCAATTGCTACTAGAGGCAACATGTCGCCGTCTGTAGCAGATATCGATGCATTGCTAAGTTGTAGACCCGTATCAATTTCTATCGATGCGCGCTCGATATTAAGAGAAGGGCCATCAGATAGATTCACCTGGCGGTCTGGAACATCTTCTACAACTTCGGTGTCGTCCTGAATCGGTTCAGGTTTGTCGATTTCTTCAAGAACTTCCAGCTCAATCTCAGGCATTGTTGCATCGACAATTTTTACCACAGTAACACGTTGATCAAGATCCGCACCTGTAGCGATCAATGCCTGCATGAAATAGAACAAGCCTAATGTTATGCCGGCTGCCATAAGCATGGAAACAGCCCATCTGATTATTATCATAGTCTATGCCTCCGCTGAAATTGATACGTCAGTAATATTCGCTTCTCTGGCTGCGCCTAGAATAAGCATTACCTGCTCATTGTCAGCGCTAGCGTCCGCTTGAATTATCACAGCTGAATTTGGAGCATCGGCTAATCGCAATTCAAAGCGTGAACGTATAAACCGAGGATCAACCTGATCACCATCGATCCAGATATCCCCATTCGGACCTACAGCAATAAGTATTAGGTCGCCTTTCTTGCTTTCCGAAGTAGAGGCTTCCGGCCTAGTGACTTCGATACCCGCTTCGGTAACGAACACCGAGGTCACAATAAAAAAGATTAGAAGAATAAAAACAACATCAAGCATAGGGGTGAGATCAATCTCACCGGCTTCTTCGTCGTCCTTTCTTTTCATTAAACCTGATTTCATTATTTCACCTTGATTCAAATAATTTCGATCAAAAAATTCTAAAAATTATTCAGTGATCAAGCTCTTTATCAAAGCTCGATCACTAGTGCTAATTAGTCGCTCAACGGCAAATGGTCTTCAAGCAGTTCCAAATCGCGATCAACTTTCGCCTTCAAATAATTAGAAGCAAAAATCCCCGATATGGCACCTACCATGCCAGCCATTGTTGGAATAGTTGCCATAGACACCCCGCCCGCCATTGACTTCGCATCGCCACCGCCAGTAACGGCCATTACGAAAAACACATTAATCATGCCAGTCACAGTGCCAATCAGTCCAAGAAGAGGACAAATAGTTACTAGGACTTCGATAATCGGTAGCGTGTTACGCACGTCCAATGAAATTTTGGAAATCATCATGGTGCGAATTTGATGCGCGCTCCATGACTTAGTGTCGGCACGTGCATTCCAAGCGGCCAAGGTGTTTTTCACATTGGCCTTATGGGTAGTGTTTAAATACCAAATTCTCTCAAACACCAGCGACCACTTCACCAATAGAAGCATGGCGATGATGTTAAGCACCGGTCCGCCACGCTCCATGAAAAGTGACACGGAATCAATAATATCCAGAAACGCAAAATACATAGTATCTTCCTCTGCTTACTGGTTTATCGATTCGCTGACTGTTCAGCTTTCTGCGCGATCATTCCGGTAGCCTGTTCTTCCAGGATATGGATGATGTTGTCAGCACGGCTCTTCACTACTGTATGCATAAAGATTGTAGGGATAGCCACTACGATACCCAGTACAGTCGTCATCAATGCCGATGAAATACCACCAGCCATGATTGTCGGATCACCAGCACCGTATACGGTAATCTGCTGAAACACCTGAATCATACCGGTTACTGTTCCAAGCAAACCGCCTAGAGGCGCAATCGTCGCAATCATTTTGATGAGAGTAAGCATGCTTTCTAGTGCAGGCGTTTCTTGCAGAATTGCCTCGCCAAGCTTGAGCTCTAGTGTTTCAGTATCAGCGCTTGGATTAGACTCAGCTATTAACAAGACTCGTCCCAATGGGTTGTTCTTTGAAGGCTTATCGCTCTTCAGTTGGCTACGAACCTTAATTGAGACTAGGGTCAATATGAGAAGCCGAAGGAAGCCAATTAAGATACCTACAATACCCACACCAATAATGATAAATCCAATCGGTCCGGAGTTATTTCTTACCTGCTCTTCAACTGATGGAAAATTAACTAGGTTAGCCATTACCTGACCACCTACACCACCCGTGGGATCTATACCGACTTTAGTAAAGCCGCTGCTTGAATTTTCTAGTGCTCTTGCAGCAGCTAACATTCCACCGTCGGGTTGCTTCGGTAGAACCTGAAAATGACCGATATCGCCATCGTAGCTAAGGTACTCGCCTTCAGATACAGCGTTAAAGTTACCGATGCGAACGACGCTTCGGTTCACAGTCTCACCGGTAGGAAGCGATACATCAGCGTTGAATTTCGCAATACGCGCAGACTCGACAACTTCTTGTTGCATATAAAACCAGAAGCGCTCTATTTCTTCCGGGTTCAACTGCTCAATTGTACTGCCCGCTTTCGCGATAAAGCCTTCAATAAATTCAGAGCGACCAGGATATTGTGCGCTGATCAGTGAATTTTCGAAGTTGCTCAAGAAGTCACCAGCTACTCCCTGAAGCGTACCGAAAAGCTCGTTCAAGTCACCTCGACGGTCGCGTAGGATGACGCGCTTGTCGCGGATGATAATTTCGTTAGCTTCGAATTGATCACTAAGATTCGACTGCGTTTGTTCTTGCTCAACAATGCGCTCGTTAGTGGTATCGAGAATCTGTTGCTGACGATTCGCGTTCTGTTCGAATTCCTGCTGACGTTGAACATACTCGGCCGACTCAGCAATGCGATTGTTCTCAACCAAGTCTAGTAGACCTGCAAGAGTGGTAGCGTTCTGTGCCAACACAAGGTTAGAAGTTAGTCCAAGCAGACAGGCTGTAGCCGTTAGGCCAGTAATTCTAAGTAGGTTTTTCATTGTGCCACCTCCGGAGCCAATACAGGCAGTTCAATGATTTTTGGTGCATCCAAGTTTGATGCAACACGGATCGCAGTTTGTACTGCTGTCCTGTATTCGCCTGCGGGGAGTTCAACCCACTGTCGGGCGTTGTTGTCCCATGCGCCAGTAACCTGACGGTCAGTAGATTGGTACATCAAGGCTACTCGCCCGATTCGTACAATATTCACGTCACGCTCTGCGCCGTCAATCACGATTACATCAGGATAGGTGGCATTGGTGCGACCGTACTGCGACTCACTTTGGTAAATCACCAAGACTTGACGAAATTTTTCCGCGATGGATACATCGGGATTGTCGATGGCGTCTCTGGCAAATCGTAATCGGTTGGCACGCTGATCAACCTGGAAGGGATAGTCCAGTTCGACGAATTGCTCGATACTAGAAAGCATCTTCTCCATCAATAGTGGAATCTCGCGAGTGATTGATTCAACGCTGGCGATAGACTCATCCAGAGTAGCGATATTCTGTTCCTGGATAGAGACTGACTTGCGGAAACCAGCATTCAGCACAAGTAGTGCCTCTAATGCGTCATTCTGTCGTTTAAAGTCTTCAAACGTGGAGCTTGTTGAATTCGCTAAGCGATTAATTTCTTGCTGTATCTTCGCTGCTTCAGAGTTTTTAACCCTAATGACGTCCATAGCCTGATCAAGAATACTGCTATCTACGATAATTTCCGCAGCTTGAGCCGAAGCCATGATGCAAGACATGAGCAATGCTAGAGCAGTCATACTCATATTTGTAATTCGACGGTTTTTCATGTGCCATCCTATTTTCTTGTTAAATAATCACTTCTGAACTATCACGCTTTCGCTTCTGGTCAAAATTTCAGCAATAACTAGTTCAGACACGACAAACTATTTTTTCCTAGTGCTAGCTAACTAACTAACACCTAACTTAACTATCTGAGAATTTCATGCCTTTTCTAAATCTCTCGTGACTGACATTTTTTCACTAAATAAAGCCTACCAACAGTTACCAATCTACCCAAACTCAAAAAGTTTGAGACGCTTCGTAACCAATCAATTGACTTTACTATCAGCAAAAAATATAGCAGCTAAATAGTCTCTTTGATTCAGCGTTTATGCATGAATTCCGAGTAAGACTATCACCTACATCGCGCTTTTAGAACCTTTTAGATTAGAAAAGTTCAGCGCGATGAGAGTGATGGTTAAGGGGAAGTAAGGAGTGATCGCGAAGAGAAAAATACCAAGAAAAAACTGGTAGAAAATCTACCAGCCAGTTATTTCGGAGAGACCGTTGCCTATTTCAGCGAGGGAGCGAACAGTCTTTACGCCAGCATCTTGGAGAGCGGCAAATTTCTCGTCTGCTGTTCCCTTGCCGCCAGAAATAATTGCCCCAGCATGGCCCATTCTTTTGCCGGCCGGTGCGGTTACGCCAGCGATGTAGGCAACAACAGGTTTACTTACATTATCTTTAATATACGCTGCAGCTTCTTCTTCCGCAGTGCCGCCGATTTCCCCAATCATTACAATAGCTTCAGTCTGGGGGTCTGACTCAAACAGCGAAAGTATATCAATAAAGTTAGAGCCAGGAATTGGATCGCCGCCGATGCCAACGCAGGAAGATTGACCGAAGCCGTGGTCGGTAGTCTGTTTGACTGCCTCATATGTAAGCGTACCGGAACGGGAAACAATACCGACTTTGCCGGGGAGATGAATATGCCCAGGCATGATGCCTATTTTACATTCGCCCGGAGTAATGACACCCGGACAGTTCGGGCCAATTAGTCGCACGCCTAGCTGATCACAACTTTCCTTAGCTACCAACATATCTAAAGTTGGAATGCCTTCGGTGATACAGACAATTAATTTAATTCCGGAATTTGCTGCTTCAAGAATTGAGTCCTTGCAGAATGCGGCGGGAACATAGATTACAGAGGCGTCGGCTCCAGTTTCGTCAAACGCTTCGCGCACCGTATTAAATACTGGCAAGTCTAGATGAACCTGACCGCCCTTTCCTGGTGTTACTCCACCAACCATCTTAGTGCCATACTCGATGGCTTGCTCGGAATGGAATGTACCTTGAGATCCGGTAAAGCCCTGGCAAATAACTTTAGTGTTCTTGTCTATTAAAATGCTCATTGTGCACCTCCGGCGGCAGCGACAACTTTTTCAGCTGCGTCGGAAAGACTAGTCGCGGCGATAATATTCAGCCCACTTGCCTTTAATACTTCTCTACCTAACTCGGCATTATTTCCTTCTAGACGAACTACCACAGGCACTTCCACTCCGACTTCGTTAACTGCGCCTATTACGCCTTCAGCGATTAGATCGCAGCGCACGATACCACCAAAAATATTGACTAGTACCGCAGCCACATTCTCGTCGGAGAGAATAATTTTGAACGCCTCAGTAACTCGCTCTTTCGTTGCGCCACCGCCGACATCTAGAAAGTTAGCTGGGCTTCCTCCATGCAGCTGGACTATATCCATCGTACCCATCGCCAGGCCCGCTCCATTTACCATACAGCCGATATTGCCATCGAGGGCAACATAGTTGAGTTCCCATTCGGCTGCCTGTGCCTCGCGTTCATCGTCTTGGCTAGGGTCGTGCATCTCACGAAGCTTAGGCTGACGATACATGGCGTTGCCATCGATGTTTATCTTGCCATCGAGACAATGCAGATTGCCTTCGTCAGTAATGACCAAGGGGTTAATCTCGAGTAGCGCTAGATCCATATCATGAAACAGCTTAGACAAACCTAGAAACAGCTTCGTAAATTGTTTGATTTGCTCACCTTTTAAGCCCAAACGAAATGCCAGATCTCTCCCCTGATAGGGCTGCGCGCCAGTCAATGGATCGATCGTGGCCCTTAATATCTTCTCGGGAGTCTCTGCGGCCACCTTCTCTATCTCGACGCCACCCTCAACAGAGGCCATTAACACTACGCGCCGCGAAGATCGATCGACGACCGCTCCTAGATAAAGCTCCTGAGCAATATTGGTGCAAGTTTCCACAAGAATCTTGCTAACAGGCTGACCACCGGCATCGGTTTGATAGGTGACCATCTTCTTGCCTAGCCATTGCTCAGCAAAGGCTTCAGCTTCTTCTGCGCTGTCGACCAGCTTGACGCCCCCCGCCTTGCCCCGACCGCCTGCATGTACCTGCGCTTTAACAACCCATTTGCTTCCACCAATTGTCTTAGTGGCTGCCGCGGCGTCGCTTGCTGTGTCCACAGCAATACCTTCTGATACGGGAAGTCCGTATTCGCCAAAGAGCTGCTTCGCCTGATATTCATGTAAATTCATTTATATTCCATCCATTTATCTAACTGAATCTCAAGTGGCGAGTATTAAAACTACTTACGACGCTTGCGATTTCCAATGTGTATTGCATGGCCATTCGCCGCTAAGGCTGCCTCGTGTACGGCTTCGGAAAGAGCCGGGTGTGAGAACATAGTTAGACCGATATCTTCTGCACTGGCACTGAATTCCATGGCGATAACGACCTGCTGCAACAAGTCAGCAGCGCTAGCACCGACTATATGGCAGCCCAATATTCGATCTGTCTTGGCATCAGCGATTAGCTTAACCATGCCGTCGGCATCGCCTGCTGCTAAGGCTCGACCGCTTGCCACAAAAGGAAAGACACCAATATTTGTTTCAACTCCCTCTGCCTTTAATTCTTCTTCGTTCTTACCGACCCAGGCTATTTCCGGGTGGGTGTAGATGACCGATGGCACCAGGTCGTAGTTTACCTGCGTCTTTTTGTCCGCAAGTCTTTCGGCAACCATCACGCCCTCTTCCATACCCTTATGAGCAAGCATCGGGCCGCGTACTACGTCACCTACTGCATAGATAGAAGGAATGTTTGTGGCGCACTGATCATTTACTTTAACAAAACCGCGCTCGTCCTTTTCTACGCCCACAGATTCTTCTAATAGAGAGTCTGTAAAAGGTCTACGTCCAACAGCCACTATAAGTTTGTCGAACGTCTCCGTTTGTTCTCCGTCTTTGTCTGTGTATTCAACGGTGACAGTTTTCTTCGCACCCTTGCCAGCTAGTTTGCTTCCAGATACCCGGCTGCCCATCTTTATTTCCAGCCCTTGCTTGGTCAGAATCTTCATCGATTCTTTCGCAATCTGGCGATCGACCATCGGCAGGAAATCGTCCATTGCTTCGAGCACAGTAACTTTTGCACCTAATCGCGCCCAGACACTTCCGAGCTCTAGCCCGATCACGCCAGCACCAATCACACCTAGGCGCTTGGGTACTTCTTGAAACTCCAGTGCACCTGTTGAGTCAACAATAGTTTCATGATCGACGGGAGTTGGAGGAATATCGATAGGCACTGAACCGGCTGCAATAATAATGTGCTTTGCTACAAGTCCTTGTTGTTTGCCGTCTTTGTCCGTGACCACAACCTTGTTAGAGCCTGTAACCTTGCCTGTTCCGGCGATACCATCGACTTTATTCGCCGTGAATAGACCCTTGATTCCGGAGGTAAGCAGATCAACGACCTTGTCTTTGCGCGCAATCATCGCAGGAACATCTATTTCCACTTTGCCGACGCTAATACCGTGGACCTCGAAATGGTTTTGCGCGTCCATATACTTATGTGAACTATCCAATAAGGCCTTCGAGGGGATACAGCCAACGTTAAGACAGGTCCCGCCAAAAACAGTCTTATCGGCTTTGTTTAACCATTTTTCTATACAAGCCGTTTTGAAACCCAGTTGCGCACATCGAATAGCGGCAACATAGCCTGCAGGGCCTGAACCAATAACTACAACATCATATTCATTTGACATAAGTCTTTCTCAATTGGGTGTTGATAAGCGAAGCATTCAATACAGCTATAACCTATTGCTACTTCAGCGCACCTTTGTTAAATCTCCAGCAGAAGTCGCGTCGGATCCTCTAGCAACTCTTTAACCGTAACAAGAAACTGAACAGCTTCTTTACCGTCGATCATTCTGTGATCGTAAGAGAGCGCTAAATACATCATTGGTAGAACAACCACTTCGCCAGAGACGGCCATTGGGCGCTCTTGAATCTTGTGCATGCCTAAAATAGCAGTCTGGGGAGGATTCAATATTGGAGTCGATAACAGCGAACCGAATACGCCACCGTTTGAGATAGTAAAAGTGCCTCCAAGCATATCTTCTATGGCAAGCTTCCCATCTCTAGCTTTTAAGCCGAACTGCCTAATTTCCTTTTCTACCTGAGCTAAGCCCATAGAATCAACGTTACGCAAAACTGGCACGACTAGGCCGCGTGGCGATGAGACAGCGACACCAATATCTTGATAGCCGTGGTAAACAACATCATTTCCATCCAGTGATGCGTTTACAGCCGGATATCGCTTCAATGCCTCAGTACAGGCGCGAACGAAAAACGACATGAACCCGAGGCGAGTGCCATCATGTGCCTTTTCAAATTCTTCCTTGTAACGATTGCGAATATCCATAACAGGTTTCATATTCACTTCGTTAAACGTTGTTAGCATCGCTGTGGACTGGCTCGCATGGAGCAGTCGCTCCGCTACCTTCGAGCGAAGCCGACTCATCGGTACGCGCTCTTCAAGCCGCCCTTCTTTAGACATGCCTATGTTCGCTGGTGCAGTCGCTGTGCTCGCTGCGGGCTTTGGTGCTGAGCCAGACTCCAATTTCTTAAGAATGTCTTCTTTAGTAATCCTGCCGCCCTTACCACTGCCTGCGATCGAAGCAACAACTAGGTTGTTCTCTTCTATAAGCTTCTTCGCTGCAGGACTAATCATAGCCTCAGTTTCATTCGAAGCAGCCTCAGCCTCGACTATAGGCTCTGCTTTCGATACAACAGGCGCCTGCTTATCATCACTTGCCAATACGCTTCCGATTGCTTGATTGCTAACAATGGTTGCGCCAGCTTCCATTAAGATTTCTTTTAGGGTGCCATCAGTTGGCGAAACAACTTCGATGACAACCTTGTCTGTTTCGATATCCACGAGTAGCTCATCGCGCGCAACCGTATCGCCTACATTCTTATACCAATTAGCGATCGTTCCGTCGGGCACCGATTCGGGTAATGTGGGGGCCTTGATTTCAATAGTCATAGTTATTCCTTGCTAACACCTTCAATTGTGCGTGAATACGCTAGCTTAATGCTTGATCGATAAATTCATTTAGCTGACTTAAATGCAGCGCAGGATAACCCGCTGCGGCTGCGGCTGATGCTTCCCTGCCTACATACTCGAGGTAGATGGAAGGGAAATGTTCTTGAATCGGGCGCCTCAAATGGTGCTGACTCGAATACCAGGCGCCTTGATTCATAGGCTCTTCTTGGCACCAAGCGACAGATGTTAGGTTTTTGTATTGAAGTAGGCACTTAGAAAAATCTTCCTGAGGAAACGGGTATAGCTGTTCAAGTCTAACGATAGCTATATCATCTATTTCTCTCTCTCGCCTTGCAGCACGCAAGTCGTAGTAGACCTTACCGCTACAGACGACGAGTTTGCGAACCTTCTCTGCATCCAGATCATCTGTTTCATCGAGTACAACTTGAAAGCTTCCCTCCGCCATCTCTTGCAATGAAGAGACAGTATCTATATGCCGCAGCAAGCTCTTTGGAGACATAACAATCAGTGGTTTGCGCAAGGGGCATAGCACTTGCTTTCTCAACATGTGAAAAACTTGTGCTGATGTCGTTGGCAAACAAACTTGGATATTGTGTTCTGCACACAGCTGCAGGAAGCGCTCTAGTCGCGCAGAAGAATGTTCGGGGCCCTGACCTTCATAACCATGCGGGAGCAATAGTGTCAATCCGCAGAGTCGCTGCCACTTATGCTCGCCACTCGTAATAAATTGATCAATTACCACTTGTGCTGAGTTCGCGAAGTCACCGAACTGCGCTTCCCAAACCACTAACGCGTTGGGCATAGTGGTGGCATAGCCATACTCAAAGGCAAGCACGGCCACTTCTGAAAGAAATGAATCGTAGATTAGGAATCCATTTTCTTCTTCAACAAGACTTTGTAGCGGTATATGTGTGTCACCTGTCTTCTGATCGAACAGAACAGCGTGTCGATGTGAAAAAGTGCCACGACCTACGTCCTGCCCTGTGATACGGATCTTGTTGCCGCTCGTTAGAATGCTTGCATACGCAAGGGTTTCTGCAAAACCCCAGTCCACTGGAATGTCGCCGGCTGCCATCTTCGCGCGATCATCCATTACGCGTTTAACCTGTCGCTGTAGTGTAAAACCTTTTGGTATCTCAGCGAGCTTCTTAGCGATAGCCAGCAAATTCTTTAGCGGCATTGAAGTATTATAAAACGGGCTCCATTCGTGACCTATGTACGGACCCCAATCGACGAATAATTCTATAGACGGCTCTTTAACTAAACTCTTAGCTACATGCTCGCCTGTATCCAAAGCGCTACGGTAGCTCAAGTTTATTGCATCAGCCTCTTCCATAGAGACTAAATCTTCAGCGGCAAGACGCTCTGCGTATAATACCCGGGTGGACTTATGTTGCTTGATAGCAGCGTACATAAGTGGCTGAGTAGACGAGGGCTCATCGGTTTCATTATGACCTCGGCGGCGGTAGCAGATTAGATCGATCACAACGTCTTTGTGAAACTTGTACCGAAAATCTAGCGCTAGCTGTGTCACGAACAACACAGCCTCAGGATCGTCGGCGTTGACATGGAAAATTGGCGCCTGAATCATCCGCGCCACATCAGTGCAGTATTCAGTAGAGCGCGCGTCATCTTGGCGGCTAGTTGTAAAGCCCACCTGGTTGTTGATGATTATGTGTACTGTTCCACCGGTTTTGTAGGCGCGTGTCTGAGACATCTGGAATGTCTCCATAACCACACCTTGGCCAGCAAATGCAGCGTCGCCGTGAATGATAATCGGCAGTACCAAATGGCCTTCTACATCCTTGCGTCGGAACTGTCTAGCGCGCACCGAGCCCTCAACAACTGGCGCGACAATCTCCAGATGCGATGGGTTGAAAGCCATGGCTATGTGAACTTCTCCTCCAGCGGTCATGATGCTCGAGGAGAATCCCTGATGGTATTTCACGTCGCCGGAACTTTTGTAAACTGCTTTCCCTTCAAACTCATCGAACAGATCGGCGGGGTTCTTACCTAATAGATTAACGAGCACATTGAGACGACCTCGGTGAGCCATGCCAAGCACGATCTCTTTCACACCGAATTTGCCAGCGCGCTGGACTAGCTCGTCTAGTGCAGGAATCAGGCTTTCGCCACCTTCCAATCCGAAACGTTTAGTTCCTGGGTATTTAGAATCCAGGTGTTTTTCCAAACCTTCCGCTGCGGACAACCTTTCCAACAAATGGCGCTTAACGTCGTTCTCGAATACTGGATAGCCATCATTGCTTTCGATGCGCTGCTCTATCCATTGCTTCTCTTCGAGATTTACAATGTGCATGAATTCGTAGCCAATCGAGGCACAGTAAATACGCTCTAGCGAATCTACAATTTCCCTGAGCGAAGCTCGGTCTTTGCTGATGTAGAGGGAGCCGGTTTGAAAAACGGTGGAGTAGTCTATCTGAGAAAGATCGTGGAATTCGAGTTCTAAGTCTTGGACACTTTCGCGGTACATCATAGATAGCGGATCGAGATCTGCCTTCTGGTGACCGCGGACACGATAGGAGCTTATCAACTGCAAAACTTGAACTTGCTTGCTTTCGTGTTCGGAATTCACGACTGCGTCGTTGCTAAGCACCGGCGCGAAACGACTAGTTTTACCTAGCGCCTTGAATTCGTTTTCGATAGCGGCATGAGAAACATCAGGACCTGACTCATCATTGGCGGCCACCAATGACAGAAAAAATTCCTTCCACTGCTCGGGAACAGATTCAGCGTCGGCTAAGAAGCTTTCATACAAATCTTCTACATACGCCGCATTCGATCCAGACAGGTGGCCGGTGCTGCGCATTATTTCAAGTAAGCTGTCTTGCATACTACTTCCTTTTAACGCCGCTCAAAATGAGCGATGTTAGGCCCAAGGCTGCTAGTGATTGCGGCTCATAGTGAGGATTAATTAAGTTCCCTGCTGAATTAACATAGAGCGTATATGGCCGATTGCTCGAGTTGGGTTCAAACCCTTAGGGCAAACTGCAACACAATTCATGATCCCGCGGCAGCGAAATACACTAAACGGGTCATCCAAACCAGCTAATCTCTCTACATTTGCTGTGTCTCGGCTGTCTGCAAGAAAGCGATAAGCCTGCAACAAGCCGGCAGGACCGATGAACTTATCTGGATTCCACCAGAACGAAGGACAGTTTGTGTTACAGCATGCGCAAAGTATGCACTCGTACAGACCGTCCAGCTTTTCTCTGTCTTCGGGCGATTGCAGTCGCTCGATAGCAGGTGGAGCTGTATCGTTGATCAAGTAAGGCTTAATCTTTTCGTATTGCTTGTAAAAAATTGACATGTCGACAACAAGGTCACGAATAACTGGCAGACCGGGCAGAGGACGTAGTACCAACTTACCACCTGGCTTTACCGCCGAGGATATCGGTGTAATACAAGCCAAACCATTATTCCCGTTGATGTTCATGCCATCGGAACCACAGACACCTTCTCTGCAAGAGCGACGATAGACAACGCTAGGATCTTGCTGCTTTGCCAGCTCCAATACGTCTAACACCATCAGGTCTTTGTCTTCGGGCAACTGCACCTCGACATCCTGCATGAACGGCTTTTCGTCTGTATCGGGGTTGTAGCGATATATGCTTACTAACACGGCTCACCTTTTAATTTTCGTAGCTTTTAGCTGCTTATGCCTGCGCCTTAAATACGCAGGATTCATGTTCAATTTTGTATCGTGACTCTATTTATTTCGTGAATCTAATAGGAACGAATCTGTGGTTCCATTGTGTCGACAGTCTTTGGTGAAAAATTCACGTCACGCTTACCAACGCGCTTATCACCCGGGAAATACATCGAGTGACATAGCCAATTTTCATCGTCACGCTCACGGAAGTCATCGCGCGCATGGGCTCCGCGACTTTCGTTGCGAGCTTCTGCTGCAATGGCCGTAGCCTCTGCAACTTCAAAGAGGTTTTCCAATTCCAATGCTTCGATGCGCGCCGTATTGAATGTCTGACTCTTATCTTCGAGATGGACATTTGCGATACGCTCTCTCAAGACGGCTAACTTGTGAATGCCATCGCGCATGAAATCGCCGCGGCGAAACACGCCGAAATGATTCTGCATAACGTCTTGGAGCTCGGCGCGTAGCATAGCCACGCTCTCACCTGAATTCGATTCGTTGAGTCGAGACAGCCTGTTCTGAGCCTGTTCAATATCCGTCTCAGATGCTTCTCTTTGTTCCATGCCTTGGCCTAGCATCTCTTCGATGTGCTTACCTGCTGCGCGACCGAATACCACCAAATCTAATAAGCTATTCCCACCGAGACGGTTTGCACCGTGAACCGAGACGCAGGCCACCTCGCCTACAGCAAACAAGCCAGGTATTATTTTATCCACGCCCTTTTCATCTTGGGTTAGCGCCTGGCCATTCACATTCGTCGGTATGCCGCCCATCATATAGTGACACGTTGGCACTACGGGGATCGGATCTTTCACCGGATCAACATGTGCAAATGTTCGGGACAGCTCGAGGATGCCAGGCAGTTTAGAGTTAAGTACATCTTCTCCCAAGTGATCGAGCTTCAACATGACATGGTCGCCATTTTCGCCACAGCCGCGTCCCTCGAGGATTTCTAAGACCATCGAGCGAGCTACTACATCGCGTCCTGCTAGATCTTTCGCATTAGGCGCATAGCGTTCCATGAAACGCTCGCCGTCTTTGTTGATTAGATAACCGCCCTCACCGCGACAGCCTTCAGTCACTAGCGTGCCGGCACCATATATTCCAGTTGGATGAAATTGCCACATCTCAATGTCTTGCACTGGAAAGCCGGCTCGAAGGGCCATGCCCACGCCATCGCCAGTATTGATCAATGCATTGGTGGTCGACGCATAGATGCGACCGGCACCACCGGTGGCGAATACCGTAGCCTTCGACTTAATGAAAACCGTTTCACCTGTCTCGATGCAGATTGCGATGACACCCACAATCGCGCCGTCTTGATTCTTAACCATGTCGGTTGCATACCATTCGTTTAAAAACGAGGTATTGTTTTTCAGGTTTCCCTGATACAGCGTGTGCAATAAGGCATGACCTGTTCGGTCGGCTGCTGCACAGGTTCGCGCGGCTTGCCCACCCTTGCCAAAGTCTTTGGATTGACCACCGAAGGGGCGCTGATAGATTCGTCCGTTCTCTGTTCGCGAGAACGGTAGCCCCATATGTTCTAATTCATAGACAGTCTGCGGGCCTTCGCTGCACATGTACTCAATCGCATCCTGATCACCGATGTAATCACTACCCTTCACGGTGTCATGCATGTGCCAACGCCAATCATCATTCGGATCAGAACTCGCTATTGCACAAGTGATGCCACCCTGCGCCGACACGGTATGCGAACGAGTCGGAAAAACCTTAGTAATAACGGCCGTGTTGTAACCTGACTGTGCGAGTTGCAGCGCAGCTCTCAAGCCAGCGCCGCCTCCGCCAACTATTACCGCATCGAAAGATAGTGTACGCATGCCAGTCATCTAATTACCCCAAAAAATCTTAATGCCCCAGAGCAGGTACACAGCGATAAGAAGCACGCAGCCTGCTTGAAACATAATTCTAAAAAAAGTTGCGCTCTCACCTAGCTGCAAAGACGTCATATAGTCCGTAGATACTGTCCACATACCGATCCAGGCATGGGCGCACAGAGCAAACAAGGTGATCAGGCTAAAGAAGCGCATCGCATTGCCCTCGAAGATCGAGCTCCACGTCTGAAAATCCATATCTGGATTCATCACAAAGTTAGCCAGTATGCAAAACGAATAGGCTGCTAAGATAATTGCGCTGAAGCGCTGAACAATCCAATCGTAAAGACCGGAACGGCCTAAGCTCGTAACATTCGTTACCATATCCATACTCCAGCCGTGACAATCGCCACGGCAGACAAAGCGAGAGTGATGCAGGCTCCGATGAAGCCGCCCTTCAGCGTTTCTCCGTAACCCAAATCCATAATCAAGTGCTTAATACCAGCTATCAGGTGATACAACAGCCCGGATAGGACCGCCCAGGCCGCAAATTTAACTATCACATTGTCAAGTAACTCCAGAACTAGCGCGAAGCCAGATTTCGACTGCAGTGAAAGCTCCAGCAAGTACAGCATCAGAGCGACGCCTACAAAAATGAAGATACCGGACAGTCGATGTAACAAAGATGTGATCGCTGGCAAGGGATACTTGAAGGTGGTTATGTCTAGATTAGTTGGTCTATTGTCTTTCACTTTCTGCCCGTCGCGTTGGCCAATGAGAGTTGTACTTCAGTTGATAGCGATTCACTTCGAATCTACGCCAGATAATTGAAGCTATTGCAGCATTTAAGCGTGCAAAACGGCCGAAAGTATATGCCGTAAGGCCACGTAATACAACGAATGTAGCAGCGTTTCACTGTTTAATGACAATGTTCTGTCAAACCTTTCTTTGCCGCACTAGCTACTACGACTTAATAGAGAGTTTCTATTAGTTATTGCAGCAGAAAGAACCAGTGCTTACGCTCACGTAGTTGAGGCTTAACACAGCTGAAATGACTATGAATACTGCGCCTCAGCGCATAAAAATTTGACAAATAGCACGCTCACTCCCTAGTATTGCCGTCCCTGTTCAGGCACTGGATAGGCTGCACTGAGAGCGCGAATACAGCTGTAAGCATTTGTTTACCATCAAAAATACCAAATTTAACTGTAGTTTCAGGAGTCATGCATGAGCGAAAAAAAGGCCCAGTTAACCATTGACGGTGTTGATAAACCTATCGAGCTTCCCGTTTATGAAGGCAGTACTGGTCCAGACGTAATTGACGTTAGCAGTCTGGTCGGCCAAGGCTTTTTTACCTACGATCCTGGCTTCATGTCCACAGCATCCTGCGAGTCGGACATAACATTTATCGACGGCGGCAAGGGCGTCCTCCTTCATAGAGGCTACCCGATCGAGCAACTAGCGGCGAATGTCAGCTTTCTAGATACCTGCTTCCTGCTGTTGAATGGCGAATTACCCGATGCGGCGGAGAAAGCAGATTTTGAGAACACGATTCGCTATCACACGATGGTCGATGAGCAGATCCATGACTTCTTTAAGGGTTTTCCGCGTACTTCTCACCCAATGGCAATGCTATTGAGTGTGGTTGGCGCCCTTTCTGCCTTCTATCACGACAATCTGGACAACGATAACCCGGAGCACCGGAAGATAGTTGCCCACCGAATTATTGCCAAGATGCCAACGCTTGCAGCTATGTGCTACAAGCACGGCGTAGGCCAGCCCTTCATGTACCCGCAGAACGACATGGGCTTTGCTGAAAACTTCTTACACATGATGTTCGGCACTCCTTGCGAGGCTCCGAATGTAAATCCGATTCTCGCGAAAGCTATGGACACCATCTTCCTACTCCACGCCGATCACGAGCAGAACGCCTCAACGTCTACCGTGCGACTAGCCGGCTCATCAGGCGCTAATCCTTATGCCTGTATAGCTTCGGGTATAGCGGCACTATGGGGCCCTGCTCACGGCGGCGCTAACGAGGCTGTGCTCACGCAGTTGGCAGAAATCGGCGATGAGAAGAATATCGAAGAGTATATCCTGCGAGCCAAGGACAAGGACGACCCGTTCAGGCTGATGGGCTTCGGTCACAGGGTGTACAAGAATTTTGATCCGCGCGCCACGGTGATGCGTGAGATATGCAACGAAGTGCTCGATGAATTAGGAGTCGAAGACGATCCGCTATTCAGGATCGCTCGCAAACTAGAGAAAATAGCCTTAGAAGATGATTACTTTATCAAACGTAAGTTATATCCAAACGTCGACTTCTACTCCGGCATCATTCTTAAGGCCATTGGCATTCCTACTAGCATGTTCACGGTAATCTTCTCTACCGGCAGAACGCCAGGCTGGATTGCACATTGGGATGAGATGCTTAGCAGCTCTTTCCGTATTGGCAGACCTAGACAGCTGTATAAAGGTCATACAAAGCGCGATATTAAAGTCTAGACTCTTCGCTCTAAACCATGCGGCTATCGCCTCCAACGGTGATAGCCGCAATCCTGTTCTCCTCGCCTCTCTTTCTTATACAAGAATCTGCTTAACCTCCTTTTTTGGGCGCGACAAAGCACCGCAAAAGGCGGTTAAACATTGTCTCAAAATGATTCGTAAAGAAAATTGGTGGAGCCTAGCGGGATCGAACCGCTGACCTCAACACTGCCAGTGTTGCGCTCTCCCAGCTGAGCTAAGGCCCCATGACCGTTTTCGAGGGAAGGCGCATTCTAAGCACAGTCGTTGAGCCTGTCAACGCAGGTCTAGACTCAGATTAAAAACATTAGAAATTGCAGAATTCTTTTTCCAGTGCTTTCGCCTGTTTCTTCGAGATTCCACCCAGTACTAAAATGGCCTGCCGAATCCGCGCGCGCGCGATATCAATGCCCAGTATCAGTATGGACTCAATCACAGAGGTAGATACCGCCTTACCACTGAGGGCAACGAACAAGGGAAACAAGAAGTCCCTTATCTTCAGCTCGAACTTGGCAGCAAGCGCATGAAGCTCTACCTCTACAGCATCTCTGTCCAGCTGTTCCAATGCTTCCAACTTCCACAGTGTGAACTGTAGAATCTTCGCAGATTGGGCCGAATCGATGGTTTTATGCGCGAAACTCGCCTCAGATATCTCAAGCGAGCCATCGATAAAGAAGCCGCCCAATGAGGCAACATCACTGAATCGTTCCACACGTTGTTTTAACAGCGGCACTATCTGTGCGACTTTCTCAGGCGCAAACGCCCAGGCAGCGAAGCGTTTCGTAAACTCTTCGTCGGTTAGCTCCTCACGGATATATTTGCCATTGAGCCAATCGAGTTTTTCAATATCGAAGATTGGGCCACCGAGAGAGACCCTACTTATATCGAAACTTGCTTCCATCTCACTAAGGGAAAATTTTTCTTCTCCGGAGGGCATCGTCCAACCCATCATGCCTAAATAATTTAGTAATGCTTCCGGCAGATAACCCATAGCCTCGTAGTAGCGGATGCTAGTAGGATTCTTCCGCTTACTCAGCTTGCTCTTATCCGGATTACGTAACAATGGCATATGGCAGAACGCTGGCGCCTCCCAGCCGAAGTGCTGATACAGCAAAATATGTTTGGGCGTCGAATTGATCCATTCTTCGCCCCGAATAACATGAGATATTTCCATCAAGTGATCATCGACTACATTGGCAAAATGGTAGGTCGGCATGCCATCGGACTTGATCAATACTTGCATGTCGATCTGCGACCACGCGATGCTAACGCCACCGCGCAGCATGTCTTCAAACTCGCATTCACCTGAGCCGGGTATCTTCATACGAATAACATGGGGCTCATCAGCCGCACATTTGTTCTCGCATTCGCTCTGACTCAGACTTAAGCAGTGGCCGTCGTAGCCAGGCTGGCTTTTATCCTGCATCTGCTGTGCACGCAATTCATCGAGTCTTTCGGGCGTACAGAAACAGCGGAAGGCTGAGCCATTCTCGAGAAGCTGCTGAATGTGATCGGAATAGATATCAGAGCGCTCACTCTGCCTATAGGGGCCGAAATCTCCTTCACAGCCTGGACCTTCATCCCAAGTTAATCCAAGCCATTTAAGTGAGCTTAATATGTCCTGCTCTGACTTGTCGGTGCTACGCTGCTGGTCAGTGTCTTCGATGCGCAGCACAAATTCACCGCCGTGCTGATGAGCAAAACAGCGATTGAACAAGGCTATGTAGGCTGTACCAACGTGCGGGTCACCAGTCGGTGACGGCGCAATACGCGTGCGAACTTTGTTCATATTCCTCTACTCGGGACAGGGCTAACGAAGCTTAATAGTCGAGGAACAGTACACCCCTCTCGCGAAAGGCGAGATTATACTCGATTCGCCTTTAATTCCCATCATAGACAGTTTAGTCGCCTACTTCTTGACATGCACTGATCCATTCGATACAACCTGCATCCTACTTTCGCAGCGGCCAACATAGTTACTTCGTTATACGATTAGGTGCATTCTTTGAACAGCGCGAACAAACAGTCCCCAGATAGCGAAGTTGCAGACACAGCCACTGGTCTTAGTCATCGCTTTTGCGTTGCGCCGATGATGGATTGGACAGACCGTCACGATCGCGTATTCCTTCGCCAGCTTTCCGAGCACACCCTACTCTATACCGAGATGGTGACGAGCGCTGCACTCAAGCATGGTGATGCGCAATATCTGTTGCAGCATAGCCAGGACGAACATCCCGTCGCCTTGCAATTGGGCGGCAGCAATCCTGTCGAGCTGGCTGAGGCAGCTGTCCTCGCAGAACGGGCAGGATATGATGAGATAAACCTTAATGTCGGCTGCCCGAGCGATAGAGTTCAGTCTGGCGCCTTCGGTGCGTGTTTAATGGCAGAACCCCAACTCGTCGCGAAGTGTGTAAGCAGTATGATGGCGAGTGTTAGCTTACCGGTTACCGTAAAGTGCCGTATAGGCATTGACGATCGCGACTCGCAGGAAGAACTAGAGGACTTTATCGGCACGGTAGCTGATGCTGGATGTAACACGTTTATAGTGCATGCGCGCAAGGCGATCCTGTCAGGCCTTAGCCCGAAAGAGAATCGCGAGATACCACCACTGAAATACGCTAGCGTTTTTGCTGTGAAGCAAGCCTTCCCAGAGCTTTCGATCATCATAAACGGTGGAATTAAAACACTTCAGGATGCGCAGTCACTTCTCAAAAAGACAGATGGCGTTATGCTGGGAAGAGAAGCTTATCAGAATCCATTCATACTAAACGAGGTGGACGCTGTTTTCTTTGGCGCTGCTACGAATGCGCAGACACGCACCGAAACACTACAGAAATTCATACCCTATATCGAGAAAGAGTTAGAGCGCGGCACTCCACTGCATTACATGACGCGACATATTCTAGGCCTGTACAAGGGGCAAAAAGGGGGCAAACAATTTCGCCGCCATCTAAGTGAAAATAGCTATAAAAACACCGCTGACATTGGCGTTTTACTCGATGCTATTACCTACGTAGACTAGGACAGCACCAGCTCATTCAATCTTTGTTGAGGAAGAATTACGTGGTCGAATCGATTAAAAGTTTTTTTGAAAACAAACTGACCAAAAAAGAGGAAGAAGAAGCGCCTAGCTCGGCAATGAGTAGGGTCGATCTCACCTGCGCCGCACTGCTAGTCGAGGTAATGAATTCTGACCACGAGCTTGACGAACGTGAGCACCAAGAGTTCATGGCGGTGCTACAGCAAAGTTACAATATTGCGGAGTCAGACCTTGAAGAACTCACCCAGCTAGCGAAGGATGAGGCTTTTGAGGCCACCTCTCTCTACGAATTCACTAAATTGATAAACGATAGCTACGATTATGAGCAGAAGGTAGGACTGATTGAGAACATGTGGCGCATCGCCTTCTCCGACAAGCGACTAGATAAATACGAGGATCATCTAATACGGAAGGTATCGGAGCTGATCTACGTTTCTCATAGCGACTTCATTAAAACAAAACTCAAAGTCAGGATCGCCTAGGCAGAATCTAACACATTCGCCAGTGTAATCCTGCTGTTTAGAAATCGCCAAAATCGCCAAACTCATCTTCAACCTGACCGTCAGTCACCAAGTACTCTCTTCGCTGCACATAGGCTTCGCGCACAAACAGATAGCGGTCACCCGTTATCAACTCATCCAACGCGAGCAGGCCTGAGCGTGAATCGGTTTCCTTCACCAAAAACAAGGTGAGACGTAATGATTCCTCATCAAGATATTGAATTGGGTTGAACAAGGTATCCAGAACTAGGCCGAAAGAATCTCTAACATTGCTCGCCCCGAACACAGGGAGCATGACGTAAGGCCCGGAACCAACTCCCCAATGACCTAAAGTCTGTCCGAAGTCTTCCTCATTCTTATAAAGGCCAAAACCGCTGGCGACATCAAGAATGCCGGCCAAGCCCAGTGTTGAGTTGACCAAAAGTCTGCCCGAGTCATTCATGGCGGCGTCTAGTTTAAGCTGCAGTAAGTCGTTTACTAAGACATTGATATCATCGATATTGCTAAAGAAATTACGAACTCCTTGTCGTGCGACTCTGGGTATGAATAAGGTATAACTGGAGGCAACAGGCCCAACGATTAGTTGGTCGAAATAATCATTTAGCTTAAATAGCCGCTGGTTCGTTTCTCTCCAAGGATCATCAGTCTGCGCAGTTGCCGGGCTTACTACAAAAACACAAAGCAGCAGCAATAGCGCAAACGAATGCTTTATAGTCTTTGAAGTCTGTCTTTTTCTAGAAGTTTTCACGATATATATTAGTAACTAATCAGCTGATTTAATTAAAGTACTTTTTTAAACTGCTTATCTAACCGCTTTTCGGAAACGGGGATGTGTGTCCCTAATGTTTGTGCGAATAATGACACTCTAAACTCTTCCAGCATCCAGCGAAGAGTAAGCAATTCCTCTGTATAATTACCCGCTGCTTTTGCTTTCATGCCGCTATATCTGACTTGATACTGAGAAAGCAGTTCCGTGTTAGGCCAGTCTTTATCCCCCATGTGAGGGGCTTTATTCAAACGTATCGACAGCGCTTTTAAGTACCGAGGATACTGAGTAAACCACACCAGACCGGTTTCAGAGAGAAAGCCTTCATGAAGGAGATCACTAAGCTGGTTTTCTACATCTTCAGCGACGTAGGCCAGAGCACCCTTCTTAAGACCCAATACTACGCGGCCTATTTCATAGTGCTCGTTCATTACTTGAATAAAGATCGATTCGATTTTTTCCGCGAGGCTAAGAACTTTGGACTTGCCCCCGTTTAAGCGCTGCTCGAATTCTAGTCTGCTACGCGGCATCGAGCCATCGAGATCGAATGCCGCTATATAACTTATCCATGTCGCATCTAGTGCTAACTGACCCAGTGGGAAAGGTGCTTTCAGCACTAACGTATCGGCTAGTCTGACGAACTTCTTCTTCAGCTGATTATGCTGCTGAATGCTCCTCAACTGGTATAGCTTCACTAGCCCTTGCTTGTGCTTTTGTTGTGCGATGAATTTGTCGGAAAACAGACACACTCCAACAGTTTCACCCTCGTCGACAAGAGCCGGAAAGCGTATTAGCTTTAAGGATTCACCGATTTCTACTTGCTCTGGCAGATCCTCAAATGCCCAATCTTTAGCACCCGTTGCTTCTAGGGGATGATTATAACCAGAATCTTCCCTGGCCTTGTGACTTACATCACCCGAGGAAGGGCTATTATCACCGCTTTCCACCAAACCCAGCCGTTGTAACTGCTCCCGAACCTCACGAATACTACCCGCAAACGCAATCTCCTTCTCTGAGCCCCTTGATACTCGAATCTTGGTGTTCAGATGCGCAGGCAGCTGTATCTGTTCGAACTCCGCTCTATCCAGCTCTAGGCCCTTTAGATTGCGAATTTGAGCTAGCAGGGAGGTAATTAGATCCCCGTCCTTACTCGACATCTGTTCACAAGCCTGTGCGACAAACGCATTCACCGGTATAAAGTTTTTACGACGAGATTTCGGCAAACCCTTAATAAGAGCTGTACATTTTTCAACTAGGTTGCCCGGCACAGCCCAGTCGAGGTCGGCCTGCTGTAGCTGACTAACCATCTCTACGGGTACTTCCAAGGTGGCTCCGTCAACTTCGCTGCCTGGCTCAAAAACGTACTCAAGGCGCAGATTATTCTTGTGTACCGCAGCCGCATCCGGGAAAGAATGTAGCGCGTCCATAGCAGTATCCGAGTCGATCAGGTTATCAACAGTCATCAATAGGGATTTTTCGGCAGACTCGCCTTGCTTGCGAACCCATGCAGCTAAGTCACGAGTGGAGCACACAGTCTCTGGCAGGCGCTGCTCATAGAATGCCGCGACATCGCGCTCGGCTACTAGCAGGTCTGGTCTGCGCATTTTTTCTTCTTGTTTCGCAAGTAAGGCCAGAAATTTGCGATTCCGGTGATAAACCTTTAAGTCGGTAGAAACTTCGCCCGTAATCAATCCCTCTTGAATAAATAGCATTCTGGAGATTTTGGGGTCAATCTTGCTATAACTTAGCAGAGCCTTCTCAATGATCACTAAACCATAGAGTTGCACCTTCTCATAGGCCATTACCTGCTGACGTTTCTTGCTCCAGTGCGGCTCAAAATATTCTCGTTTCACGAGATGTAAGGCCATTTCTTCAATCCACTCGGGTTGAATCTTGGCAGCGGTTGTTGCAAAAGTCTGCGACGTCTCAATCTGCTCGCCGCTCACTATCCACTTCGCGCCTTTGTTGGCCAGGACTGAAGTCGAGAACAAGGAGAAGGTCTTATTCCTATTCCCTCGAAAACTCCGTCCATCTAATCGCTTCGCTATCTGGTTTAAGGAGCCACTGATCAAGCTTTTATGAATCGCCTCATAATCACCCACCTCCCGATTCAGTCGAAGATCGAGTTTCTGGCAGGAGAGAAGTAACTGATGATGAACCTCACGCCATTCCCGCATGCGCATATAAGAGAGAAAGTATTTCTTGCAGTGCTTTCGTAGCTGACCCTGATTCAGATCCTGCCTTTTCTTCTCGTAGTCTTCCCATAATTTTACTAGGCTTAAAAAATCGGAATCTTCATGATCGAATTCGGCTAGTTGCTGCTTAGCTTGCTGCCTGTTATCGCTAGATATTTCTCTTGGGTCTTGAATACCCAGCGCACTCACTATGATCTGCAGTTCGCGCAGGCAATTTTGCGTACTCGCCGTAATTAACATTCGCGCGTATCTGGGATCAACTGGTAGGACAGCCATCTTGCGGCCGCTGGGCGTCAATTGTCGTGAATGAGTTAGAGCATCTAGCTCTATGAGCAGCTTTATTCCTTCGTTAATAGCTCTAGGTTCCGGGGCATCCAGGAAAGGAAATTGTTCAATTTCTCCGAGGCGCAGGTACTTCATGCGTAATATGACAGAGGCGAGGTTCGTTCGCATGATTTCCGGATCGGTAAATTCCGGTCTCGATTCGAAATCACTTTGTGCATACAAACGGATACAGACACCGTCGGCCATGCGACCGCAACGCCCTTTGCGCTGATTCGCGCTCGCTTGAGAGATAGCCTCGATAGGCAGACGCTGAACCTTACTCTGCAAGCTGTAACGGCTTATTCGCGCAAGGCCCGTATCGATAACATAGTTGATACCAGGAACTGTAATCGATGTTTCGGCAACATTCGTGGCCAAGACAATCTTTCTGCCCCGCCCCGGTTTGAATATTTTAACTTGCTCTGAATAACGCAGCCTTCCATACAATGGCAGGATGTCGACGTCCTGATACTTTTGCTTACGCAGCTTCGTCGCTGTGGCACGTATCTCTCGTTCACTGCTGAGAAAAACCAGAATATCGCCGCTGGACGAGCCCTTCTTTTTGTCACTCTTTGCAATATCTTCGACGGCTTTGATTATTCCATCAATCTGTAGGTCTTCGTCAATCTGCTCTGTTGAGGATTCCACGAGAGGTGCATATCGAGTCTCTACTGGATAGGTTCTTCCAGATACCGCGACAATTGGCGCATTGTCAAAATGCTTGGAGAATTTCTCAACATCGATAGTTGCCGAAGTCACTATTAGCTTGAGATTCTTACGCTTCTGCAAGAGCTGCTTAAGATAGCCAAGAAGGAAATCGATGTTCAGCGAACGTTCGTGCGCCTCATCGATAATCAGCACTTCATATTTATTGAGAAACTTGTCTTGTTGAATCTCGGCGAGCAAGATGCCGTCCGTCATTAATTTCAGAAAGCTCTGCTCACTGGTATTATCCTTGAATCGTATTTGTGAACCGACTCCGCCTCCAATCTCTACACCAAGTTCATCGGCGATTCGATTCGCTACTGATAGTGCTGCCAATCGCCTGGGTTGGGTATGACCAATAAGCCCGCGCACACCAAAACCAGCATCGAGACAGATCTTTGGTAGTTGAGTGGTCTTTCCAGAGCCGGTGTCTCCAGCGACGATGAGCACTTGGTGCTTACCGAGTAATTCTGTGATTTCACTCGCACGAGCACTAACGGGAAGGTTTTCTGGATAAACAATCTTTGCTGGAATCGCTGCGCGTCTTAATTCACAGGCGCGCTGAGACTTTTCGATTGCAGCCGCAGTCGCGGCTATCGATGATGCGAGATCCTTCTGGGACAAATTACCACGCTGAATCTTGCTTAGCGTATTCTGCAAACGAAAAACATCTGCGAGCTGACAAGTATCGAGCTTCTGCTTCAACGAATCTAACACGATTTTTCCGTTTTCGGATTTAGACTAGGGGTTACTACACTATTGTAACAGGGCCTGGGCTAGGCTTTGTCGCGCAATTCCCTATGTAGGATTTTCCCAATTATTGATTTTGGAATGTCCTCGATTAGGACAAATTCTCGAGGCAACTTGTAAGCAGTCAGACCTTGCTTGCAATGTGCCCGAACAGAATCGAGATCAATATCTTTCTTGCTCGGCACAATGAAAAGTTTGATGGACTCACCGGTTTTTTCTGATGGAACACCGATTGCGGCGCTCTCTACAACATCAGGGTGCCGATTGACCCAATCTTCGATTTCGTTAGGAAAGACATTAAAGCCTGAGACAAGGATCATGTTCTTCTTTCGATCGACGATAGAGATATAGCCATCATCACTGATTTCTGCATAATCGCCTGTCTTAAACCAGCCATCGTCAGTCAGCGCTTCAGCCGTCTCTTGATCGTGCTGCCAGTAACCGCGCATAACTTGCGGTCCGCGAACCCAAAGCTCTCCCCGCTCGCCTGCGGCAACCTCAACGCCATCATCATTGACGACCATTGTTTCGGTCTCGGGCACCACAGGACCCACGGTACCTGCACGCTCCCTGCCTGGGAAATTAACGGCTACAACCGGCGAGCACTCCGTTAAGCCATACCCCTCATAGACTGGGCTATTCGTCGCCTTAACCCATTCTTCACTAATAGACGTCGTCATGGCCATGCCACCCGCGCCGCAAAATTTCATGGTGCTAAAATCGATGCTAGAAAAATTCTCGTGCCGCAGCAGAGCAAGATACAAGGTATTGATCCCCACAAACCCACTAACAGGCCACTGCTTGAACAGCTTAATTAGCCCAGCTGTGTCTCTTGGGTTTGGTACCAAGATATTGTGATTGCCAGCAAAGGGCATGGTGAGGCAGTTCAGTAGAAATGCATAGCTGTGATACAGCGGCAACGGAGCTAGGATGTTTTCAATCTTATCCTCGATCACGCCGAGACAGCGAGAACGTAGCTGCATCATATTAGTAATCAAATTATTGTGGCTCAGCATGGCACCCTTAGCGACACCAGTGGTACCTCCGGTATACAAAATCAAAGCAATGTCATCGCCCTGCCCTGATTCGGGGTAATTGAATTTAGGTACTTCCGTGCTGATTACTGTTTGGAAGTCTATCGTGTTACTCAAGGAGTACGCTGGCACTAATTTCCGAATCGTTTTGATGGTGAAATTCAGTAGAAGACGCTTGAAAGGCTTCTGAACATCACCCAGCTGAGTCACTATGATTGTGTCGATTTCGGTTTCGGGTAAGATTTCTGCTAGCTTGGCGCAGAAGTTAGACAGTATCACGATGCCTTTAACACTCGAGTCTTTAAACTGATGTGCCATCTCTTGAACTGTGTACAGAGGATTCGTATTGACTACTACCAATCCTGCTCGAGTCGCTCCATAGAAAGCGATAGGAAATTGAAGAATATTCGGCAGTTGGATTGCTATTCTATCGCCAGGCTTGAGACTGGTTTGAGTAATTAGGTAGTGTGCCAAGCGGTCGCTTAACTCGTCGACCTCACTGTAATCTAAAGTTCTTCCGAAGCATGTGAACGCAGGCAATTCTGAGTGTTCGCTACAGAAATCGCTGACTACCTGTGATAGCTTTGAAAATCTTTCAGGACGCAGATCGGGCTTAAGTTTCTCAATCATAGTCATTACTTCGTCAACAGGGTCATGGCTTCTTCCAGACCCTTCACAGAAAGAGGGAACATTCGGTCTTCTACGAGCTCTCTTACCACTTCGATAGAGTAGCTGTGCTCCCAAAAATCTTTAGGTGTTGGATTGATCCAGACTACATTATCAAAAACATCTGTGAGTCGCTTTATCCAAACTGCGCCCGCCTCATCGTTGTAATGCTCGATACTACCTCCGACATGAGTTACCTCATAGGGAGCCATAGTAGCGTCTCCCACGAATATAACTTTGTAGTCTTTGGAATACTTATGAAGTATGTCAAACGTCGACGTTGTCTCCGCATGGCGTCGGATACTCTTTGACCACACAGATTCGTAGATGAAGTTGTGAAAATAGAAATACTTAAGATGCTTAAACTCTGTTCGCGCGGCGGAGAACAATTCTTCGCATAATTTGACGTGCGGATCCATCGATCCACCTACATCGAAAAACAGCAAGACTTTCACGGAATTGTGACGCTCTGGCACCATCTTGATGTCGAGGAGTCCCGCATTTTTCGCTGTCGATGAAATGGTATCGCTAATATCCAACTCTTCCGCTGCTCCGGTTCTTGCGAATTTACGCAGCCGGCGCAGGGCCATCTTGATATTTCTTGTTCCGATCTCTACAGAATCATCGAGATCGCGATAGTTACGCTTGTCCCAAACTTTGACGGCACTCCCATTGCGCCCTCCTTCCTGACCGATGCGAATTCCTTCGGGATTGTAGCCATAAGCCCCAAACGGTGATGTGCCTCCAGTACCGACCCACTTATTACCGCCTTCGTGTCTCTTTTTCTGCTCTTCCATTCGCTTTCGGAATTCTTCCATGAGCTCCTCTAATCCGCCCAACGCCTCGATCTTGGCTTTCTCTTCATCGCTTAGCATCGACTCCATTTGCTTACGCAGCCAATCATCAGGAATCTGGTACATCGCAAGTTCGTTGATAGCATCGACGTTCTCGAAATATTTGCCAAAGGCTATATCGAACTTATCGAAGTTCTTTTCGTCTTTGACGAAGCACATACGTGACAGGTAGTAGAAATCTTCGACATTCGCGAAGATCACATTTTGCTTCAGACATTCAAGCAGGGAGAATAGTTCGGTGAAGGAGACCGGAAGCCGCTCCTGTTTGAGGGTCATAAAAAAATTAATCAGCATAACTGAGTCTCTGCCAAGTCAAAAATCGGGCTGTACTAGACTAGCTCTTAGCTCTATGCATGAAGGCCAATTTCTCTAATAGGTGCACATCTTGCTCGTTCTTTAACAGCGCGCCATACAGAGGTGGGATAGCATTCTTTGCGCTGTGATTCTTCAGCACATCTTCTGGAATGTCATCAGCCATTAGTAGCTTCAGCCAGTCGATCAACTCGGACGTTGATGGCTTTTTCTTCAAGCCGGGTATTTTCCGCACATCGAAAAACACATCCATCGCTTGTGAGAGTAGATCTTTCTTGAGATTCGGGTAATGCACATCGACTATTTTTTCCATCGTCTGAGGATCTGGAAACTCGATGTAGTGAAAGAAGCAGCGCCGAAGAAAGGCATCGGGGAGCTCTTTCTCGTTATTGCTTGTAATGATAACGATGGGCCGTGTTTTCGCCTTAATCAATTCCTTCGTCTCGTAGACGAAAAATTCCATTTTATCGAGCTCCAACAGTAAGTCGTTTGGAAACTCGATATCGGCTTTATCTATTTCATCGATCAGCAATATTGACTGATCGCCGGATTCAAAAGACTCCCAGAGTTTGCCGGGCACGATATAGTTGCCAATATCGTGAACCTTGTCGTCGCCTAACTGCGAATCGCGCAATCGTGAGACCGCATCGTATTCATAGAGGCCTTGCTGCGCCTTCGTCGTCGATTTGATATGCCATTGGATCAGAGGCAGGTTCAAGGATTTGGCGATCTGCTCTGCCAACATGGTCTTACCCGTACCGGGCTCGCCTTTAATCAATAATGGTTTCTGTAGGGCAATTGCCGCATTGACGGCCAACTGCAATTCATTTGTCGCTACGTATTCTTCGGTACCGGTAAAATTCATCAATCTTTTCCACAGCTCAATTTAACAGCGCGTATTGTAAACATCAGCCCCCTATTAATACAGGAAAAACCAGACCTTACGCCTCAATCGCGGGGTCTATCCAGCCTGATAGCTGATAACGCTACACCCTACTTTATGCATGGATTTCCTGAACCCGCTCTTCAGAGCAAAGTCCTAGACCTCTTTTTTCTAAGCCCCTACCTCGACAAGCTTCCTACCGCGCTCGGTGATGTACCAACGCACACCTTTCCGCCCCCCTATTCGGCCGGCAAGAGATTTCAACGTAAGAAAGCCTAATGTCTTAACCATAGTAGATTCGTCAGTGTCTGCTTCGCGGCATAATCCTGGTAGAGATCGATAGATAAACCTGCCGCAACCCAAGGTCTTTACTACCTTTGATGATGTTGTATCCAATTCATGAGGGTCTGGCTCATTCGCCATTACGCCTTCAGTCAGGCTATCGTCTTCCGTCTCCGTGTCGATCAGTGGAAGTAATTCCTCTTGTAGCTGTTTCAACTGATACTGCAGCATATCGACCTTGTCACTGGTGGCACGGGTCTCGCTAAGCACACTGCTGGACACGTTGACGAGGAAGAATCTAGGCGCAATGGCTACGGCGAGACATATAGCGACATAGTTCAGCAGGTTTGCTGGATTACCCTCACTGTCTACAATCAAGGTGCTGCCAAATATTGAGAGAATGAAGGGCACAAGGAACGTCATCAACACTCCCAGCATAATGCAACGCCAGAGCAATCCGTTTTCGAGCGACTGTTTTGGACCGAGGGTAAAGTAGTTGATAACGCCACCAGCGGCACCGACGACGAGCATAATAAAAACCAGGGAAAGAAAATGACCAGTCATGACAAACCTCTGCTTGTAAGCTGTTGTTTTAAATTAGTAAATTTCTAACTTTTGCTACAAGGGAGGCAAATTCAAACAGAAAATTTACGCGGGGGGAAGTTATTCGTTCCAAGTAATTACTATTCTACTTTAGAATTTCTATCTATATTATTGTTATTTTGAGATTTTTTAAGCATTTTTTTCTTGAAAAAAGACATTACACCCGCCAGCAATAGACCGAAAAGCACCGCCAAAACAAGAGGGACGAAACTCCTGAAAGCGGCCTCAAAGCCTCCGGTAATAGCATCGAGAGCCGCCACCATAAGTGCGGGGGCCATTACGCTCTCCTGCGAATTACTGTACCAGGGTGTAAAAACAACCGCTATCGCAACTGCTCGCAGGCTATAGGAAGCCCAAATCGCCCGCTCGAATCGAGTTACCCGCCAGAAGATACCGGTGAATATTACCGCAGAGCCTAAATACAAGGTCCAGAAGAACCAATAATTACCGATCGAGTCCATTACGCCTTAACCCATCGAATTAGATGCTCTTCAAAACCATCTGGGTGTACATATTCCTCCGAGATCACTCGACCTTCGAGCAATATTCCTGCATCTGCCATTTTTTTAGTTGAGCCAGCCAACAGCGGGTGCCAATCAAAGAGCGGCTTACCATTGCTTCTAAGTCTATAGGCGCAGCTATCGGGCATCCAAGTACTCGTCTTAAGATTCATTTCCCGCACATCGAGACAATCGGGAACTAACTCTGTCCGGGACTCATAGCAGCCACATAGGCTAGTTTTCTCATCGAAGTAGCGGCATACAATTCGTGTATAACTGACTTCATCAGTCTCCTCGTCGGCAAACTTCTTAAGACAACAACGCCCACATCCATCACAGAGCCCCTCCCATTCCTCAGGATTTAACTCATTCAGTGGCAGCTCCCAGAATTTAGGCCGCAATCCTGTGTTGGTAGCAGTCATCATTCGCCCTTGGTGATTATAGCGGTGAGCTCAACTTCCAGCAGTTCACTCCGCCATCCAGCGAAGTCGCCCGACCATTGTAACTCTCCATCTCTTTCGTAACTATTGAGCAATTCCACGAGAAACTTTTTGCGCCCGAGTAACTCCGGAGACATACCCAATTCCTCGGCCTTCGTAGTAGCTACCTGTTTAATCAACTTCAATTTCTTCCTAAGAGGCGCGCTTAGAGGTTTGTTTAACAGACTAGGATCAACTTCGCTCCTATTCGATGAATCACTAAGTAATTGATACAACTCGGATGCGTTGCGCGATAGGAAACGGCTATCAACGCCTTCGGCATTGCTAACATCCCCTAGAGTGAATTCGCCAGCCTTAATGGGGCCAGAAACTACCTCACACAAACTCAGAAGATCGTTATCCTTAACTATCCAGCTACGCGGTTTGTTTCTTTGCCGCGCTTTCTGCTCGCGCCAAACACAAAGTTGCTGCAGGGCCTGTAGCCCCTGCGTATTGAGGCGCCAGGCATTGCTAACACCCGTATAATATGACTCCCATTGCGATTCTTGCTCGAGCCTATGCGCAATGACGAGTTGCTGCCTACTTTCTGCCCGCAACCAATTCAGCATTCCTTTTTGTTCGATCTGATTGCTAAGAATTTCACGAACCTGCAATAAATAGCGGACATCAGCAGCGGCGTAATGAATTTGCTTTTCTGACAACGGACGCTTGATCCAATCCGAGCGAGTCTCGTCTTTTGCTACCACGACTCCAAGCAACTGCTCTATCAAAGCTTGATAGCTAATACTAAAGCCAATACCAAGGAAGGCAGCAGCTAGCTGCGTATCAAAGAGGGAAACTGGCAAGCAGCCCAAGAACGTTTGTAACAAGCTCAAGTCTTCGCTACAGGAATGCATTACTAGCGTGCACGACGGTGTACTAAGTAACTTCTTGAATCCAGACCAGTCATCAATAGAAAGCGGATCTACCAGATAGCAGCCCTTACTATCAGCTACTTGCAACAAGCCGATCCGAGCGTAGAAAGTACTGGTTCGCTCGAACTCTGTGTCTACAGCGAGGAATTCCTCAGAAGCCCATTCCACGCAGAGAGCGTTTAGGGTTGCCGCATCGCTAACATATTCAATCGGCATACCGTCACAAGATACAGATGCGCTCATGATAGCTCCATGGATCTGCGCCCTGCAAAGGCATGAGTAAGAGTACCGCTATCAACGAATTCCAATTCGCCTCCAACAGGAACACCGTGCGCAATCCTAGAAACCTGCACGTTGGAGTTTTTCAACTGCTCCGCTATATAGTAGGCAGTAGCATCTCCTTCAACGTTCGGATTACAGGCGATTATAACTTCCTCAATATCACTGTTTTCCACTTTGTCTAGCAACTGACTTATGCCGAGCTGCTCAGGGCCTATTCCGTCAATAGGCGACAGATGGCCCATAAGTACGAAATAAATGCCCCTAAACGAACCGGATTGTTCTATTGCGAAGATGTCTGCCGGCGATTCTACTACACAGCATATTGCATGATTGCGCGACCTGCTTGCGCAGATGCGGCAGGTATCCTCTTCTGTGAGAGTACGACAATGGATGCAGTTTCCCACTTCGTTTATAGCGACGGCTAGTGATTCGCTAAGCTTCTGCCCGCCCGATCGGTTTCTTTCCAACAAGTGCAGGGTCATCCGCTGCGCCGATTTTGGCCCGACACCTGGCAGGCAGCGGAACGCTTCAATGAGCTGATCAATTAGGGGACTGGAATTCACAACTACTCCTAGAAAGGAAACTTGAAGCCATCTGGCATCTTCATTCCGCCAGTCATGCCGCTTAACGATTCTTTATTCTTCTCTTCGATCTTCCTAACAGCATCATTTACGGCTGCAGCAAGCAGGTCTTCGATCACGGCTTTGTCCTCACTCAGCAACGCATCGTCGAGACTAACGCTGATGACGTCGTGCTTCCCGTTCATTGTGACCCTGACCAAGCCGGCACCGGACTCACCTTCTGTTTTCGTTTTGAGCTGCTCTTCTTGAGCCTTCTGAAACCGTTCTTGCATCAGTTTCGCTTGCTTCATGATTTCATTCAAATCGGTCATGCTCGTTACTGATCCTTATTAGGGGCTATAGTTTCTTTCGCTAGAGTGCCCGAGAAGTGCTTCAGTAATTCCTGCACATTCTCATCACTCTCGAAATCGTTGACCATCGCAACATGCTTCTCTTGTTTTAGTCTCTGACTCAACATCGCCGGGGTTTCATTTTTCGCTTCTGCTATCTCAATTTGTACTGAAACATCTAAAGCAAAATAGCTGCTCAATGCTTGAGAGATTTTCGGCAACAGTTCTTTGCTAAAAACGGCGCTCTGAGAATGGTCCAATACGAAGTGTATAGTGTTGGAATCCGCTCGTTGAAAGTCCGAATTAGCAAGAACGTTCGCTGCTATGCCGGTTATTTCAAGTTGAGGATAGAGCCGTAACCAGTTCTGGGGGCTCAGCGAAGCTAGCGTTATCGCTCCTATCGAAGCTGCACTAGCTGACTTGTCGCTTTCGCTGCCCTCTTCAGAAACTGCCAGTTTTTCTTGGTGAACATCGACTACCCTCTCGCTAGGCATCTCAGAACTGTCATGTTCGGTATCACTTGATTGTTCCGCCTCAATCTCTGTAGGCGCCTCAGTAGATACCTCGATGAGCTCTTCGCTCATACTCAAAGATTCAGGCTCTTCTAACTGCTGGGGCGATACTATCTCTACTGTTAGTTCATTCTTTTTTTTTTCGCTTTCAGTAGCGCTGCTCGATTCATTAATCGTCGAGGGATCGGCACTTGCCGTCGCTTCTAATTTTGTAGATTCCAAATCAGTAGGCTCTACATAACTTGGAGAAAATACCAGCATGCGAATCAACAACATCTCGAAAGCAGTCCGTACCTCGGCCGAGAGCCGCAGGTCTTCCCTGCCCTTGATTCCCATTTGATAATATAGCTGCACATCTTCCGCGCTGATCAATGAGGCCAGTTCCAGTATCTGAGGCATGTCGCCATAACTGTTGTCCGCAGCCTTAGGCTCGATCTGCACAATAGCTACACGATGTAACGTGGATAATAGACTGTCTAAGGTATGACTATAATCTGGGGTCTGTTCTGCGATATCGCGAATGAGCTCGAGGATCGTTGAGACCGACCGCGACGCCATACCTTTTAAGAGTGCATAGACTTGTTTCTGCGGCGGCACACCTAGCATCTCGATAACGCCATTGGCGGCGACTTTGCCCTCGCAGTAAGAAATGGCCTGATCAACAAGCGTAAGTGCATCGCGCATGCTGCCGGACGCGGCCGAGGAAATCTGCCACAGCGCTTCCTCCTCGAACTCTATCTCCTCTTTCTCCAGCACAGAGCCAAGATATTCGGTAATCAACTGCGGGCTTAGGTTCTTCAGATTAAACTGCAGACATCGCGAGAGGACCGTAACCGGCAGCTTCTGTGGATCCGTGGTCGCGAATAGGAATTTCACATGGGGCGGCGGTTCTTCGAGAGTCTTGAGCAAGGCGTTAAAGCTATGGTTAGAGAGCATATGCACCTCATCAATGAGATACACCTTGAATCGACCTCTGCTAGGCAGGTACTGCACATTTTCTAGCAGCTCACGCATTTCCTCAACTTTCGTGCGTGACGCCGCGTCGATCTCGATGAGATCTATGAATCGTCCTTCGTTAATCTCTTTGCAAGAACCGCATTTCTCGCAGGGGACAGAGCGAACACCCTCCTCGCAGTTTAAACACTTTGCAAGAATGCGAGCGAGCGTGGTCTTACCCACACCTCTAGTGCCGGTAAAGAGATAGGCGTGGTGCAGCCGCTCATTATCCAGTGCATTAATAAGGGATTTGAGAACATGAGCCTGTCCAGCGACTTGGGAGAAGTTACTAGGTCGCCATTTGCGGGCTAGGACTTGATAGCTCATCAGGTTTCTTCGTCAATATGCTGGCTGGTGTGACTACTAAGTACAGAGATATCGATTCTCGTGAGAATGTGATTAGAGGCAGCCCTTGCCAGCCACACCGCGGCACATGAGTCAGCTACTACCGTTGCTCCCTTCCGGGCCTGGCGGGGTTTATAACTTATCATTGCGTGGGGACCGACAAGAGTTACCAGAGCGCATAATACCATAGACGACGGCGTATGCAGCCCGCAATAGCAGAAATTCAACAGCTTAAATCAAGGTCGCTCCGCGGCCGAGAACCCTAGCTAAAATACTATCTTGGCAATGGTGCCCGCTTAGACACGTTTCACTGTACAAATCTGATTATGGCAAAGACAAAGTCACCAGTCTGGAATCACCACCACCACCAACGGCGATCGAAATATACTGCTTTCCTGCTACCGAATATGTCATCGGCGTGCCCTGTGGAGGTAGCGGTAACTCTTCTTCGTGAATAATCTCGCCGGTGGCCTTGTTATAAGCCCTAATCAGATTGCGACCCCCATCCGATTGAGCCATAAACAGTAATGTCTTGGTCAGCAAGGGGCCTACCCTGCTCGCGCTGCCGACTGGGCCGGGATCTAATATACCCATATCAATTATCTTCTGGCGAATCCCTTCTCCATGAGGAACCATCCATTCATGCTCGCCCGTGTTCAAATTAATGGCCGTAATCCGTCCGTAGGGAGGTTTCGTAAGCGGCAATTCCTGAGGGCCGGCTACTGACCTTGGTCCTCCTCGAACAAAATCCAAATCTGATCGCTCTGGAGGAGATTCTCTTAGTTGCACCACGATCGGTACGGATGCAGAAGGTATGTAGTACAAGCCTGTATCCGGATCAAATGCCGCTCCATGCCATTCGCCACCACCGCCCCAACCTGGAAACTGAATCGCTCCACGTAGTGAAGGTGGAGTAAACAATGGTCCGTAGTCATACTTTTCGATATTTTGCAGCGCTTCCCTGCGTAATTCCGCGCTGAAATCGATCAAGGTTTCATCAGATATCCCCTGAGGTTCGAATGCAGCTGGCTTAGTAGGAAATGGCTGGGTTGCCGAGAGTACTTCTCCTGGCACAGTGCTTTGAGGCACGGCTCTTTCTTCGATAGGCCATACAGGCTCGCCGGTAAGTCGATCGAACACATAGGTAAAACCTTGCTTTGATATTGCCGCTACCGCCTTAATCGGGCGGCCATCAACAGTGATATCGACAAGTGTTGGCGCAGCCGGTAAGTCATAGTCCCAAACACCGTGATGCACCATCTGAAAATGCCACAGTCGCTCGCCAGTCTCGGCACTAACTGCAACTAAACTTTCAGCGAATAGATTGTCGCCCTTACGCAGTCCGCCATACCAGTCGTTGGTAGGAGTACCGATGGGTATGTAAACGATGCCGAGCTCATCATCGGAGCTCATGATGGTCCAGGAATTGGTGTTACCCGAATATTCCGCGGAGCCATCCTCCCACGTGTCATTGCCAAATTCTCCAGCCTGAGGAATGGTCTTGAACATCCACTCCAAGTCACCAGTAACAGGATTAAAGGCTCTAACATGCCCTGGAGGCATCTCCTTGGTACGCCCACCATCTAGAACAATCGAATTAACCACGACTCTGTTATTAGTCACCAAGGGCGGCGAAACCACACCATACTGCGACTTATCAATCTCTCTACCCAGACCCAGAGACAAATCGATTCGGCCATCTACGCCAAATTTACTATCCGGCTCGCCTGATTCAACATCGATCGACCACAGTGTCGAGTCATTGGTCGCGAAAAATATTCGCTCTTCGCCATCTTCCTCCCAGTAAGCAACACCGCGAGTGTTATAGCCTAAATTTGTTGGCGGCCCTGCCTCCCATGCTTTGGTGTCAAAAACCCATTTTTCAGCACCGCTGACGGCATCCAAAGCAACGATTCGGCCGAACGAGGTAGGCACATACATCGTATCGCCCACGACTATAGGAGTTGCCTTGTATCCTGCCGGCGTTGCTCGAGCATTGTCATTGGCTACGTTATTCGCGACGGTTGCGTTATCTACGCTATTCCAGCTCCACGCGGTTGTTAGGGAGCTGACATTGTCTGCAGCAATCTGGTCAAGAGAGGAATATTTCTGGGAGCCATTGTCACCTCCGTAACTGGGCCAGTCGGCTGCTTGGGTCGCCATCGTGGCTAGGGCGAATATTGAGGCGATTAGGAACTTCTGAGGTGTTGTTATTGGCATGCTGCCCCCGGGGTGGCTGGAATTATGTGCTTTGGAGATACTACCTTAGGGGATGTTAAATGGGTACTGTGTGGGGGGTTGAGAGCAAGGGGGTTACTTTATAGTTCAGTGGGGACGAAGAGGGATTGACTCGACCATTAGCTTAGCTAATTCTCTCGCCCCGCGGGCAGCCTTTGGCTGTCCTGCGCGCTTGTGATCCTAAATTTGGCCAAGCCAAATTCATAACCCCTGCGGGGCGGCATTTGGCCGTGTGCGGAGCTGCGCTCCTTTCGAACCGCAGGGTTCTCACCCGACATCAGCACGATAAACAAAAAACCCGACTTATAGTCGGGTTTTTTGTTTATGGCGGTGAGACAGGGATTCGAACCCTGGAAACATTTCTGTTTACACACTTTCCAAGCGTGCTCCATCGGCCTCTCGGACATCTCACCATTGTTCTGTTCGCATGCTGGCTATTGCGAGAGCGGCGTGATCTTAGCTTACCGCTTGTTTGAATTCAAGTTCGTCTTTTATTGTCTAATCAGACGGCTGCTCACTGAGTCAGATGTTACCGGCGCGGTGCTTCGGTATACGTTGATATCTAGGCCACCCCTGCGCAAGAAGTTCATTCCCACTCTAAGCTCGCTGGGCGCACATTTCAGCATGATGTCGCGGAATATACGCTCTGCACACTCTTCGTGATAGCCCTGATGTTCACGGAAGGAAATTAAATACTGCAACAAACTTGATTCCCTAATCTTCTTGCCAGTGTAGCGTATTTCGATGCTCGCCCAATCTGGCTGGCCAGTCACTGGACAGTTTGACCTAAACAAGTCTGAATAGAGAACTTCGTCGTCGGCATCTACATCTGCAATATTGAGCAACTGCGAATCTGGCTGTTGTGCGATAAGTTCGACATCGACGTGGTCTATACACTTACCTGCCCTTGCCCCAAATGCTTCGTCTTCTATTTCGTCTAGCGAATGTATAACTACCTTGACTTCCGAGCGACTAATCGACGAAAGGTCTTGCTCGATTAGGGATCTTACGGTCTCCGTGCTTTCATAGCGTTCTTGATTCAAAGAATTCAGATAGAGTTTTAGCGATTTCGATTCGACGATGTTTTCCGATTCGGAATTGAAATAGAATTCGCCTATCGCGACCTGTGGCTTGCCTGAACTGCTCAGCCAGGAAAGCTCATAAGCTTGCCAATGATCGAGACCAAACATGCGAATTTTTTTGTCGATATCCAACAACGAACGACTAGCCCAGCGCGGTATTGGATACAGCACCTCAGGTTGGTACTGTTTTGGATGTTCAGTCTGACTACCGAGAGGATTGTCCGTCATAATATTCGCGGCTACTAGGTTCTTAGACCAGTTCCCCTGCGTAGTAGCAAAATGCAGGACGTAAACAATATCACTATGAAGACGAAAAGGATAAAGAAGGCCCACGTGATATCGACATCCGAGGAACCCAGAATACCGTATCTAAATGTGTTGACCATATAGAATATTGGATTAAGAGCGGAGACAAACTTCCAAAACGGAGGCAGCAGCTCTACCGAATAGAACACACCACCCAGATAGATAAGTGGTGTAAGGACAAATGTAGGGATGATGGAAATATCATCGAAGCTATTAGCAAATAACGCGTTTATAAAACCTGCAAGCGCAAACACAATGGACGTTAAGAGCACGACGCTAATGGTGATAAACAGGTTTTGAATTTCTAGATCAGCAAACAGCAGAGAGATAAAAGTTACTATAATACCGACAGCTAACCCTCGCGCCATCCCTCCAACTATAAAACCACAGAGAATTACGTAGTTCGGCACCGGAGATACTAACAATTCTTCTACGCTATGTTGAAATTTGTGACTGAAGAAGGAAGAGACGACGTTTGAATACGAATTCTGTATCACCGCCATCATAATCAATCCAGGCACAATAAATTCCATGTACTGGAAACCGCCCATTTCACCGATGCGCCTACCCACCAAATTACCAAAGATCACAAAGTAGAGCCCAATCGTAATCGCGGGCGGCACTAGAGTCTGCAGCCAGATTCGACCGAATCGGCGAATCTCTCTGATGACTATTGTTTCAAATGCTATATATTTATGATTCGAGAACACTGTGTATTTTCCTAGTCGTTACTTTCAAGCTTGGACAAAAATAACTGCTCCAGTCTGTTTGTCTTGTTTCTCATGCTATCAATTTTTATCTGCGCCTCACTAAACACGGCGAACACATCGTTGATACTAAGACCACCTGAGACTGTTACCTCGATACAATGCTCATCAACAATTTCGAGACTGGCATTATCCAGATTTAAATCAAAGCCTGACGGTATCTGCGAAGTTGTTTCCAAGATATAGACTTGAGAATCTAGCTCACTTAGTAACTTACGCATGCTGGTATTCTCAACTATTTTGCCTTCATCAATAATGGCGATATTGCGGCACAGTTGCTCAGCCTCTTCCAAATAATGCGTCGTCAGTATAATCGTCGTGCCGTTATTGTTTATCTCTGTCAGAAATTCCCACATCGAGCGGCGCAATTCAATATCGACACCTGCTGTGGGCTCATCAAGTATCAATAGTCTTGGCTCATGGACGAGAGCTCTAGCGATCATCAAACGTCTCTTCATGCCACCGGAGAGAGTTCTAGAGCGATCATTGCGCTTCTCCCATAAGCCTAATTTGCGTAAGTATTTCTCGCAGCGCTCGGCGGCGAGCTTTCGCGGCAGGCCGTAGTAACCGGCCTGTGTCATGACTATGTCGCCCACTTTTTCGAATAGGCTGAAATTCACCTCCTGCGGAACGACACCGAAGTCTAGTTTCGTCTCATAGACGTGGGCGTCAACGTTCTTGCCAAATACCTCTACCGAGCCCGATGTCTTGTTGACCAGCGTTGAGATCACCCCAATGGTGGTTGATTTGCCCGCGCCGTTGGGTCCTAACAGCGCGAAAAAGTCCCCCTGCTCTACTTCGAGAGTAATACCCTTGAGTGCCTCGAAACCGTTTGCATAGGTTTTAGCCAGGTTTTGAATGGAGATTGCTATAGTCATCTAAAGTAGTCTTCATGTGTTGTGTTGGCAGCAAGCGCCGATGCCAGCAGGAGTATGTCGATTGTTAATACGATTGGCAACCGAGTGACCGTGGCACAAGCAGGAATAGTCGGCGCAGAAACAGATACTCCAGAAATAGAAAAGCCCGGCGTTAGCCGGGCTCTTATATATGGCGTCCCCTAGGGGTTTCGAACCCCTGTTGCCGGGATGAAAACCCGGTGTCCTAGGCCACTAGACGAAGGGGACTGTGACTTTACTTAACTGCTCTCTCAAGCAGCGGGGGATTCTAAGAAGCTTGGCCTGTTCAGTCAAGAGCAAAGCCACTATATTCGGATTATTTATGCATAGTTCGTACGAAATGTGCAGCTTTCTCTGTTTACACGCAGCCAACAGCTCTATTCGGCAAAATACTGAGCCTTCTAATCGCCCTGCTACTAAGCACATGACAAACATCTTCTAGCATCAATCCTAGGTATCTTGACCCCAAAATTGGACTATGCCATCCTGACATAAGGTTCTGTCCTCTCCAAAAGACTGTAAAAACAGCGCAGACGTACAGACCTGATTGAATCGGCCGATGCAATCAGGGGGCCGATAAGAATAAGCCTCTCTAACAGAGGCCGTTGGGGATACTAGGAAACCAACCATGAACGATAAGCGTCAGAAGCAAATTGATGATGCTGGTGTAAGCATTGATCAAAAATTGATCGAAGAAGGCACCGCTCAACTCAATAGTGAGATTCAAGTATTAGAAGCTTGGCTCACTGAACTCGATTCTTCAGATAAAGATAATTCTGAGGTTCTAGCCGCCAGAAAGTCCTATAACGATATGTTAAGCAGTCGCAAGGAAATGCTTAGTACTCTCGCAAAACAGGCAAAACTCCAGTCAGTCGGCATGAGCTAGCTAAAACATACAGATATCTAAGGTGTTTGAACGCATAGAGAACACAGGCCGTCAAGACTTTCGAACAACCCAACACCTGCCCCATTAACCTAAGAATCCGCTCCCATGCTGTCAGATCAACAGGCTAGAACCATGCTGTCACTTCAGTCAGCTATGAATGCGAAGGTAGACCCTAATTGGGTGGCCGCTCGCTATCCTTATATGCGCGCCGTGGTTATCGAGGCCGCGGAAGCCATAGAACATCATGGCTGGAAATGGTGGAAGAAGCAGGAAAAGGACCTTCCGCAGCTGCAGATGGAGTTGATCGATATCTGGCATTTCATGCTCTCTCAGATATTGCTTAATGAGGGAGGGAGCGAGACGGCAGCCCTGCTCAAGCTAAACGAACAGCTAAAGACCATAGAAGATTCAAACCCGGTGGATTTCGACGGCAAGTCGTACAATGTAAACTCGATGGATCTGCTTGAGCAGATTGAATTACTTATTGGAATCTCTGCGGCACGAAGGATCGAGTTGTCAGTATTCGCCTCGATAATGAGCAATTGCGAGATGGATTGGACTGAGTTGTACTGCCAGTACGTCGGCAAGAATGTACTCAATTTCTTCCGTCAGGATCATGGCTATAAGGATGGCAGCTATCAGAAAATGTGGAACGGCCGCGAGGACAATGAATATTTAGTTGAGGTGATGGCAGACTTAGATCCAAGTGATGCCGAGTACGAAGACAAGCTCTACTCGGCTCTGCGCAATCACTATCCGAACTAGCTCCCGATTCACTCTAGAATTTAACCCAGAGCCTGCTAGTAGTAAGCGTTCTCTTTGACTGTGTGATCCGTAACGTCACGCACTTCCTTCAACTGGGGAACCTGTTCTAGTAGAGTCTTCTCTACGCCGTTTTTAAGCGTGACATCTACCATTCCGCAACCCTGACAGCCACCACCAAAGCGAAGAACAGCGATATTCTCTTCAAATATCTCTTCGAGAGACACATTTCCACCATGCGCTGCCAACCCAGGATTGACTTCGTTATATAGGATATAATTAACCCGATCTTCGATTGAGCTATCGTCGGAGATCTTAGGCAAGCGAGAATTTGGCGCCTTAATCGTGAGCTGCCCACCCATCGAGTCCTTAGCGAAGTCCACTACAGCCTCTTCTAGGAAAGGTATACTAGCCAGTTCGATGAAGGTCTTAAAATTTTCATATTGCTTCAATTCGTCGTCTTCTTTTTCTTCTCCAGGCCGACAAAATGAAATGCAGGTTTCAGCTTTCGGGGTGCCTGCATCCAGAATGAAAATTCGCACTGATATACCCTCGCAATCTTGCTTCTTGAGCAACTCAGTGAGGTATTCTTGTGCAGATTCGGTGATCGTTACCATGTGTCTTTCTCGCGCTAGTGTTTAGGACTGTGGGAATTATACTCCAATCGATCAGAAATTAGAATACCCGAGTGAATTACTAGGTTATTTTTCACGATGCCCTGGGCCTGCATTTTTGCTAGACTTGGCGGCTTTTTCGAGCAGCTATCTCGTAGCACCCAGCAAACAGCAAATTGAGCACAACAACATGAAAACCAGCGAATCAGAAACACTTCTACGCGGCCTACTCCAACAGCGCATTTTGGTGCTCGATGGCGCTATGGGGACCATGATTCAGTCACACAAACTGTCAGATGCAGAATTTCGTAGCGACCGCTTTGCAGACTTTCCCCATGAACTGGCAGGCAACAACGATCTACTTTCGCTAACTCAGCCCGAGGTGATCAAGCAGATCCATCTTGCATATCTACTTGCGGGCGCGGATATCGTCGAAACCAATACCTTCAATTCAACACGCAGCTCCCAATCGGACTATCACCTGGAAGATTTGGCCTATGAACTCAATTTTGAAGCAGCCAAGCTCGCCAGAGCGGCAGTTGATGAGATAGCGGCGACGACACCGGATAAACCTAGATTCGTTGCCGGCGTGTTAGGACCAACGAGCAAGACAGCATCGCTCTCGCCCAAGGTCAGTGATCCCGATTTCAGAAACATCAGCTTCGATGAATTAGTCGCCGACTATAGCAACTCCACCAATGCACTCATTGACGGTGGCGCCGATATAATCATGATCGAGACGGCGTTCGACACACTAAATGCGAAGGCCGCAATCTTTGCTATCAGCGAATGCTTTGAGGCCAAGGGCCTGACTCTACCTATAATGATATCAGGCACGATTACCGACGCCAGCGGCCGCACTCTTTCAGGCCAAACCGTCGCTGCCTTCTGTAACTCAGTTGCCCATGCACAGCCTCTATCTATTGGCTTCAATTGCGCATTGGGCGCTGAGCAGTTGCGCCCCCACATCGAGGAGACAGCGGCAATAGTGAATTGCTACGTTGCCACTCACCCGAATGCGGGTCTGCCAAATGAGTTTGGCGAATACGATCAGTCTCCTAGTGAAATGGCGGCCATCATTGCTGACTTTGCCGAAAGAGGCTTCGTCAATGTAGTCGGCGGCTGCTGCGGCACTACTCCGGATCACATCACTGCTATCTGTAAGGCAGTTGAAGGAGTCACGCCCCGCAGGATTCCACAGCTTAAGTCTGCATGCCGCCTAGCCGGTTTAGAAGCCTTTAATATTGATGCGGCGTCCTTGTTCGTTAATGTAGGCGAGCGCACCAACATAACCGGCTCGGCAAAATTCTCGCGACTGATTATCGATGAGAACTATGACGAAGCACTAGAGGTCGCCTTGCAGCAGGTCGAGTCTGGTGCTCAGATAATCGATATCAACATGGACGAAGGCATGCTCGATTCCGAGATGGCGATGAATAAATTTCTGAAACTCATCGCCTCTGAGCCAGACATCTGCCGCGTGCCGATCATGATAGATTCATCCAAGTGGGAGATCATTGAGACTGGGCTTAAGTGCGTGCAGGGTAAGTGCATCGTAAATTCGATTAGCCTAAAAGAAGGCGAGGAAGATTTTCTCGCGAAGGCTAAGCTGTGCCTGAAATACGGAGCAGCCATTATTGTTATGGCGTTCGACGAGAAAGGTCAGGCAGATTCGCTGGAGAAGAAGAACGCAATCTGCAAGCGCAGCTACGACTTGCTAACGCAGACAATCGGCTTTCCCGCAGAAGACATCATATTTGATCCCAATATCTTCGCTGTGGCGACCGGCATCGAAGAGCATAACAATTATGCTGTGGACTTCATCGAAGCTTGCCGTTATATCAAGAAAAACTTACCTGGCGCATTGATATCTGGCGGTGTGAGCAATGTCTCGTTCTCATTCAGAGGCAATAACACCGTTCGCGAAGCTATTCACTCTGTCTTTCTTTATCATGCGATACAGGCAGGCCTAACAATGGGCATCGTCAATGCCGGGCAACTAACTGTCTATGACGATATTCCAGCCGACCTAAAGAAAGCAGTCGAAGACGTCATCCTCAACAAGCATGACAACGGCACAGAAAACCTAATGGAGGTGGCAGCAAACTACTCCGGCGAATCTCAAAAGAAAACCGCAGCAGATATTGCGTGGCGCGACGCCGATGTCGAGAAACGACTGGCCTATGCTCTGGTAAAAGGCATTACAAAGTTCATCATCGAGGACACCGAAGAAGCCCGGCAGAAAGCTGACAGGCCAATAGAGGTTATTGAAGGACCTCTGATGAAAGGCATGGATGAGGTCGGCGATCTTTTCGGTAGCGGTAAGATGTTTCTACCGCAGGTCGTTAAGAGCGCACGAGTAATGAAGCAGGCCGTTGCCTATCTACTTCCCTACATCGAGGCGGAAAAAGGCGGGGTTATACAGAGCAAGGGCAAGATCTTGATGGCTACTGTGAAAGGAGACGTACATGACATCGGCAAAAATATTGTTGGGGTAGTGCTCGGCTGTAACAACTACGATGTAATCGACCTCGGAGTCATGGTCCCCTGCGAGAAGATCCTCCAGGTGGCGAGAGATGAGAACGTCGATGTGATTGGCCTCAGCGGCCTGATCACTCCATCACTCGATGAGATGGTTCATGTCGCCGGCGAGATGCAGAGACTCGGTTTCAATATCCCTCTACTGATAGGTGGCGCCACAACCTCCAAGGCGCACACCGCAGTCAAGATCGAACAACATTATCTTAACGACAGCACCATCTATGTGCCTGACGCCTCCCGGAGCGTGTCCGTTGTTAGCACGCTACTCAATGACAAAAACAAGCCTGAGTATGCGAGCAAGATTCGCAGCGAATATGAAGTTATTCGAGAGCGAGTGGCAAAACGATCAAGCAAACTCAAATTGCTTCCCTATAAGAAGGCAAATGCGAATCCGTTCACTGCTGACTGGAGCAACTTTACAGCTGTAAAACCTGCATTCTTAGGCACGAAGGTTTTTACAGATTATTCCCTTGATGATCTCATTGACTATATAGACTGGACGCCATTCTTTATTACTTGGAGTCTCGCAGGGAAATATCCAGCTATCCTGAACGACGAAAAAGTAGGCGAGGCTGCTACCCACCTATTTGGCGACGCTCAGGCGCTCTTGAAGAAGATCGTCGATGAGAAACTACTGACAGCCAAGGCTGTGATTGGTTTCTGGCCGGCCAATAAGATAGCGGACAACGACGTTCAACTCTACGCCACAGATGAGTCTGGCGCCCCGCTTGATACGCTGCATTTCCTCAGGCAGCAGATACCCAAAGAAGCCGAGTTGCCCAATCTCTGCTTGGCTGACTTCATTGCTCCTCAATCAGCTGAGAATGGTACGGATTACATTGGCGGTTTCGCCGTTACTACGGGCATTGGTGCCGATGAACTCGCCGCCAAGTACTCGGCGGAGAACGATGACTACACAGCGATCATGGTGAAAGCACTCGCCGATCGGCTAGCAGAGGCCTTTGCCGAACACATGCATGAACGCGTACGCAAAGAGTTCTGGGGCTTTGATCCCACTGAAGAATTCTCGGCGACAGAGTTGATCGGCGAGAAATACCGAGGAATTCGTCCGGCACCGGGCTACCCAGCTTGTCCCGACCACTCCGAAAAACAGACCCTCTTTTCTCTTCTGAATGCAGCCGAAGAGACACAGATCGAGCTGACCGAAAGTTTTGCCATGAGCCCAGCTGCCAGCGTTAGCGGGTTCTACTTTGGGCATCCAGAATCGAAGTATTTCTCTGTAGGAAAAATCACCCAAGAGCAGGTAGATGACCTGTCTAATAGAAATGGCAAACCGGCGGCAGAAATGACAAAATTGCTCACTCCGAATTTGGAATGAGGTCCGTACAGGACGTTTAGCTAGTAATAATTCTGGTCAATAAGCGTTGCACAGGGATGTGCAACCATTGCCCATTAGGGCAATGCGAGTGCGCCAAAAAAAAGTGAGATGACATAACACGCCAGCTTTTGACGCACGATGTACTGAAAATGTCTTAGATGACATTTTCAGTATCAACTAAGTGAATAGCAGTTAACAGAGAGCATTGAGCAACATGTACAGATACGACGGATATGACCATCAGATGTTAGCGGATCGCGTCGCCCAGTTTCGCGACCAGACGAATCGATACATTGATGGCAAGCTAAGTGAAATTGAGTTCCTGCCCCTGCGTCTCCAAAACGGGCTCTATGTGCAGCGCCTGGCACCGATGCTTCGTATTGCTGTGCCCTACGGCATGCTGTCTTCAACACAATTGCGCAAGCTTGCCTACATCGCCAATCACTACGATAAGGGCTATGCGCATTTCACCACTCGCCAGAATATTCAATATAACTGGCCTGCTTTAGTCGATGTGCCGGATTTGCTCGCCGATCTCGCAGAAGTAGAAATGCATGCCATACAAACCAGTGGCAACTGCATTCGCAACACCACAACAGATCAATTTGCAGGAGCGGCGCCTGATGAACTAGAAGATAGTAGAGCGTATTGCGAGATCATCCGTCAGTGGTCGAGCTTCCATCCTGAATTTGCCTACCTACCACGAAAATTTAAGATTGCCGTCTGCGGTACTGTCGATGATCAGGCTGCTACACAAGTTCATGATATCGGCATCTATATCGTTAAAGGAGATAATGACGAGATTGGCTTTCGTATCCTCGTGGGTGGCGGCCTCGGTCGCACGCCAGTTATAGGCAAAGAAATATTCGATTTCGTTGAGAAAAAACACCTTCTAACAGCACTAGAAGCGATACTTCGTGTCTATAACCGCGAGGGGCGTCGTGACAATAAGTACAAAGCCAGAATCAAAATACTGGTAAAGGAAACTGGTGTAGAGGAGTTCAAGAACAAAGTAACAAAGGAATGGGCGCTCATTAAAGATTCTTCGCTTACGCTTACAGACGAAGAAATTGATCGCTGTCAGAAGTTTTTCGATGCTCCAAACTATCAAGAACTAAGCAACACACCGACACAACTGACTGATAAATTACAGAGCAATATACTGTTCGCGGCCTGGCACTCTCAAAATGTAAAACCGCACAAGGTCACAGGCTACTCAATTGTGACTGTTTGTTTTAAAGAGACAGGTGTCGCTCCTGGTGATGTCACAGACCGCCAACTTGAGCAAATAGCCGACTTATCTGACGAATATAGCTTCGGCGAAATACGAATTAGCCACAAGCAGAATATCGTCATGGCGGATGTCCGTCAGGACCAGCTCTTTGAACTTTGGAAAGCGTTGGAATCTGGAGCAATGGCGAGCAATAACCTTGGCCTACTAACCGACCTTATCTGCTGCCCAGGCGGAGATTTCTGTGCGCTAGCCAATGCGAAATCCATTCCTATAGCTGAAGCAATTCAGCGAAAGTTTGATGACCACGAAGAACTCACTAATATCGGCGAGATGAACCTTAATATTTCTGGATGCATGAATGCATGCGGGCACCATCACGTTGGAAATATCGGTATTCTCGGTGTCGACAAGAAGGGGGAAGAGTATTATCAAGTCTCGCTAGGGGGTTCATCGAAGAACAACGCTAGTCTCGGCAAGATCATAGGGCCCTCCTTCGCACAAGAGGAAATTCCCGACGTCGTCGAAACAATCGTGGGTGTCTACAAAGAGAAGCGTATTGGCGAAGAAAAATTCATCGATACCTACAACCGAATCGGAATAGATCCATTCAAGGAGAAAGTCTATGCCAAAGCTGATTAATAAAAATACCGTCATAACCAATCCGTGGACGGTAATGAAGGCATCTACTGGGCCGGAGATTTTACAGGTGGTTCCCGGCAAGAATTTCATCGTTCCGCTACAATTCTGGAAGCTTTACCAAGAAGAGCTGAATGAATACGACGGCAACATTGCCGTGTGGTTAGATTCTGATGAAAACCCTGAACAAATCAGTGACGAGCTTCATTCTCTGCCCCTGATTGCACTTAATTTTCCTGTTTTCTCAGACGGACGTTCCTACACGAACGCACGAGAACTAAGGCAAAAGTATGCATTCAAGGGCGAGATTCGAGCTATTGGTGACGTACTGCGCGATCAGCTTTACTATATGGCCCAATGCGGCTTTGATACTTTCGAAATTCGTCACGATCAAGAGGCAGAGCTTTGTCTACAAGCTTTTAATGATTTTGAGACTGGTTATCAGTCCACTGTTGCGGAACCCGTTCCCTTGTTCAGGCGACGCTAACTCGCTATAGTCGAGAACTATTAGCAAGACAGCTGCACCATGGAATCTGATTCCCTACTCTTCTCCTTCTTCCTCATTTTCACCGGTGCGGCGGTACTCTCAACAATTGCCCTATTTTTTCGCCAACCTCTGCTGGTGGCGTATATCTGCGTTGGCGCCCTGCTCGGTCCTTATGGTCTCGCCTATATTACCGATGCTAGCCTGCTGACCGACATCGCGGAATTCGGCATTATCTTCTTACTGTTTTTACTCGGCTTAGATATGCAGCCGAAGAAGCTTTTATCTACCTTACGCAAGACCTTTTTGGTCACGCTCGCAAGCTCTATCGTCTTCGTCCTTCTTGGTTATTCTACAGGGCTTCTATTTGGGTTTAGCCAGACCGAGAGCCTCGTGATCGGGTTTAGCCTGATTTTTTCGAGCACGATTATTGGCATCAAACTATTGCCCACAACCGTTCTGCATCAGAAACACATGGGAGAATTAATGGTTGGTATCTTACTGCTACAAGATTTCATTGCCATTTTCCTAATTACCTTCCTAGACGCTGGAAATCTTCAACAGTCCACAGCACTGCGAGTCTTAATCGCCTTTCCGTTGTTGCTGGTCTTCGCCTATTTCACTACGCAGTATGTTCTGATACGGCTGATCGCTCGGTTCGATCATTTTAAAGAATATATTTTCCTGCTCGCCATTGGCTGGTGCCTGGGCTTATCAGAGCTTGGAGTTGCGTTAGGACTCTCAGCGGAGATCGGTGCGTTTGTAGCAGGCGTGGCGTTGGCCACCAGCCCAATCTCCCTCTATATCGCGGACAGACTAAAACCTCTTCGAGATTTCTTCTTGATACTGTTCTTCTTTACACTGGGTGCGCAGTTTAATCTTTTGTTACTACCCGATATCTTTGTCACCTGCATGGTATTGGCAATAGCTGTACTGACAATAAAGCCTATCGTATTTAGATACTTGCTGAAGAGATTCAGCGAGAGAGACAGTCTAGCGTGGGATGCTGGCCTGAGATTGGGGCAGATTAGTGAGTTTTCCCTACTCATCGCGTTCGTAGCGACGCAGTCTGGAGTAATAGGAGAGATCGCCTCCCTCACAATACAAGGTGCGGCGATCCTGACTTTCCTAGTTTCTTCTTACATAGTAGTGCTGTTCTGCCCAACTCCTATCGCGATCAACCCGAAATTGCGCAGAGACTAGGTACACAGACTGTAATCTCTAGCTATTGAGATCGAGCACGAAGCGTCCGTTCGCGCCACCTTTTAACACCTGAGCTAGACTCGCATCGAGTTCAGCGAACCCGATATCTGTGCAAATGTTTTCTAGCTGATCTAGCTTCCATTGGGCACCTAGCTTATTCCACAGCCGCCGCTTAGTTTCGATTGGAAGCTGTACCGAATCCACACCTAAAAGATTCACGCCGCGCAAGATAAAAGGTAGAACTGTAGTAGTAAAACTTGGAGACTGCACCAAGCCACAGGCGGCTACACTTCCACCATAACGCAGCGATTTGATTACGTTGCTCAGTGTATCCCCGCCAACCACATCGACAGCGGCGGCCCAATCTTCTTTTAGCATGGGGCGTGTGTTTTCTTCTCCAAGCACGTTTCGATCTACAACTTCAGACGCTCCTAATTCGGTCAGCCTTGCATGAGCCTCCTGCTTGCCAGTGCTCGCAACAACATCAAAGCCAAGCTTGCTCAATAGAGCAACGGCTATCATGCCAACACCACCACTCGCGCCAGTTACTAGCACCCTACCCTGACTTGGCTGAACACCATTCAATAGGAGTTTCTCAACACACAGCGCCGCGGTAAACCCCGCAGTGCCTAAAATCATACTTTCTTTTTGGCTTAACCCAGATGGTAGTTTGACGACCCATTCCGATGGCACGCGGATCATTTGCCCAAAGCCACCACTAGTATTCATACCAAGATCGTAGCCAATGACCAGCACTTCGTCGCCCGCGCTCAGGCCTGCATCAGCACTGCTAACGACGGTTCCCGCCGCGTCTATGCCAGGCGTATGTGGGTATTGCCGTGTAACCGCCTTATTACCACTAAAAGACATGGCGTCTTTAAAGTTTAGCGAAGAGTAATTAACCTGAATCAGGGTGTCGCCTTGAGGCAAGTCATCCACACTGCGCTCTACTACTACCGCGTTGTATTCTCCTTCGCTACCTTCCGAAACCTGCAATGCTTTGAATTCTTGCAATTGTCTATCCGCCCTAAGTTGGTGATTCATTTGACAAGGCGTGAAGCCCTGTCAGCGTATCTCGAGTCATTGTTACTGAAATGTATTAGTCGTCGATTTCCCGATCCAATTGGAGAATAGTTTTTCAACTGTTCCTTGGAAGACACCACCAATCTTATCTTGCAGAGATTTTGGTAGCTCATATTCTACTTCGTATACATCGGCTTCCTCGCAGGCGCCTACGATGCAGTCGTCACTGGTCTTGATCTCATCGACCATATAACGCTCTTTAGCCTGAGTGCCAACCCACGTTTCGCCAGTGGCGATCTTGTCGATCTCAACACTCGGTCGGTGTTCCTTGATCCAATCCTTGAAAATGTCGTGCATTGTCTCTACTTCTTCCTGAACCTTGTCGCGACCTTTCTGGGTGATCTCACCAAACTGGGTTAGTGTTCTCTTAAATTCACCGGCGCTAATTATTTCGTAGTCGACTTCATTTTTCTTTAACACACGATGAAAGTTTGGCAACTGAACCAGTACGCCTATTGAACCTATTATAGCGAAGGGTGCTGATACCAAACGGTCGGCTAGGCAGGCCATCATATAGCCGCCGCTTGCAGCAACTTTGTCTACACAGATAGTAAGAGGTATTTTTTTGTTCTTGATACGCAGCAATTGCGAGGATGCAAGTCCATACGCATGCACCATGCCTCCCGGACTTTCTAGGCGTAATAAAACCTCATCGAGAGGTTCCGCCAATGTCAATATCGCGGTGATTTCTTCGCGCAGAGATGCCACTTCATCTGCAGAAATGTTTCCGGTGAAATTTATTACATAAACACGCTTCTTTCTTTGTTCTGGGTTGCTCGCGTCGGCAGCGACATCATAGGGCTTCTTCGCTGCCTCTTTGTCTGCTTTAGCCTGTTCCTTCGACTCGAGCTTTGCTTGCTTCTTCTCGTCTTTGTGAACTTGTTTCAACTGGTCTTTCGCCAGTACTGAATGTCTCAATGTGTCCTTCATATCATCGAAATGCTCATTGAGATGAGTAACCTTGATCTGACCTTTTCTACCCGCCTTGCGCTGACGATTTCCGCTAGCAGCTATCGCACCCACCACAATGACAATGGCCACTACGATGGTTACCGCCTTTGCTAAAAACATGCCGTACTGAATCAAATATTCCAAACGTATTTCTCCTGTAGCGCTCGCTGTTAGTACATTTTGCATCTATTGCTTAAAGAACTCAAAACTTAGGAGACCCCTACAAACCTACTTATTCCTAACCTCGTCTATAAAGGTCCGGATTAGCTTTCCCGCAACACTTATCTTCTCAGATGGCACATTAGGCAAGGAATCAATATCAAACCACCGTGCATCGGCGATTTCGGACGGGTCTGGGACAATCTCACCGCCATCATATTCTGCCAAGAAGCCCAGCATTAATTGCGACGGAAAAGGCCATGACTGACTGGATATATAGCGGACATTTTTAACCTGCAGATCTACTTCTTCCTTGACCTCTCTGTACACTGTCTGTTCTGGCGTCTCCCCAATCTCGATAAAGCCGGCTAAGCAACTATAGAAAGTAGACTTATAACGTGAACTTTGAGCAAGAAGCATCTTATCGCCTTTAGTCACGAGCATAATTACACAAGGGCTAATTCGCGGAAAGAAATGCAGGGAACAATTCTTGCAGACAAGGGTTCGCTCATTCCCATGATGGATCGTCTGCGTGCCGCAGGTGCCGCAAAATTTATGGCTTTTATACCAATCGACCAGCTGACACGCTCTACCCGCGAGCAGGAACTTTTCCTGGTCCGTATAGGACAAGAGACTGCGCAGGGATTTGGCCTCGGCTTGGAGAATGTCAGATATGTCCTGCTGCAAACTGACAGCAATTACCGATGTGTCAGCATCTCGTTGCAGCAAGATTAAATCAGCAGAATCGTCTAAGTGATCTCTTATCTGATCGAGACTCCACAGAATGTCCTCATCGCGTACCAAAACCTGCGATGAGTAAAATAGTATGAAGCTATCGGATTCGCTTACCTGTTGGAGGTTGAGGAAATGCTCTTTGTGAGACATGGATACTCTATAGACAGATGGCTGGGACTAATATTTGAGCTACGCCGCGCAAAAAATCGCAACAGTTTGTATTTATAGGGTTTTCGCAGATATCTCCTGCGAGATGGCGCAAGATACTATAGTTTCTGCGTGTGCTGTTCAAGATGATTCGCGCCGATCGCTGCTAGGCCTGAGTTTCGCCTTCTAAATCTAGCCACAGACACCCTTGCTCGCTACTCTGCGCAAGATCATTCAGGCGCTGCCGATGAGCTTTCAGCTCATCACTCCCAGCCTTTATCACCGCAATCCTCGGCCGCTGGGTATGGCTCTTCTTAGCCTTAGCTCTTCGCGTAGATCCTTCTGATTCATCTTCAGCTAGAAGCAAACTGGATTGACCACTTGTCATCACCAAATAGACATCGGCCAGAATTTCCGCGTCCAGTAAGGCGCCGTGAAGTTGCCTCTGAGTGTTGTCTACCTGGTAAAGCTTACAGAGTGCGTCGAGGCTATTACGCTGCCCAGGATGCTTCTCGCGGGCAAGTAGCAGACTATCGAGGATACCGCAGAAACTCGCTATTTTAAGCGCATCAGTTTTGGTCTCACGTAGTTCGTTATCTAAAAACCCGATGTCAAATGGCGCATTGTGTATGACTAATTCCGCCCCATTGATGAATTCGAGAAACTCAGATTCGACCTGATGGAAGCGCGGTTTATCTGCAAGAAAGTGTGACGTAAGACCGTGCACTTCCATTGCGCCTGCATCGATCTCACGATCAGGGTTGAGATAGCAGTGAAAATGCTTACCGGTAAGCTTGCGATTATCAATTTCCACACAGCCTATTTCGATAACGCGATGGCCCTGAGAAGGATCCAAACCCGTAGTTTCGGTATCAAGCACTACCTGACGCATAATATTCTCTTCTTGAATCGAACTACTTTATTGAGCTATTTATGTTAACTATTTACTTCAGCTACCTGGCTTGAATTAAGTCGTTTGCTACCCACTAATCCAATTCATCTATTCCGCGATTCGCCAGCTGATCTGCGATCTCATTTTCAGCATGCCCGCTATGACCCTTGACCCAAACCCATTCGATCGTATGTCCGCCCACAAGCCCATCGAGTTCCTTCCAAAGCTCTACATTTAGCACTGGCTTCTTGCTTGCTGTACGCCAATTCCGCTTTTTCCAGTTTTCGATCCACTCGGTTATCCCAGTGAGTACATATTTAGAATCGGTCGTGATTACCACGTCACAGGACTTGGTTAATGCCTGAAGGCCTCTGATCACTGCAGTGAGTTCCATTTTGTTGTTGGTACTCATGATCTCGCCCCCATGCAGAGTCTTCTCCACTCCATCATAGCGCAGCAACACTCCCCATCCACCTGGCCCGGGATTTCCTCGGCAGGCTCCATCGGTATACATCTCAACTACTTGTGACATAGAAATATCTGACGCCTTAATTGTTTAGTACTGCAGCGCACTCAGTGGATCTTAATCTTAGCACGAACGTTTTCCGCTGCGGGCATCACCGAGGCGCGCGCACGTAATGGCCGCCACTTTGGCAGTATGGGTGTAAGAGGCATGGACTGTTTGATGCAATGAATAAAATAGGCCCCGCCAATGGGGCTATTTAGCTTATTCCCAAAACTTTCTAGGCTCTGGGCATGACTCAATAATCTCGATATTTTCACAGGCATAAAATGCAAGCCGTAAGAAATTGAGCCTATGTGTAGGTCTAATAGTTTCAGCCAGTCGCAGACGCGCCCCTTTGAAATAAATTTCCCCCGCCAGGGTATATTCTTCTTCCGTTTGAATAGCTTCCAGAATCCCCAATAACTATACGGATTGAACCCTACGATAAACATGTGACCACCGGAACGTAATACTCGAGTAGCCTCTCGCAGAACACAATGGCTGTTCACAGCAAAATCGAGAGCATGATGTATAACCACAACGTCGATACTATCGCTGCTTAGGGGTAGCTCCTCGTTGCTCGCGACAGCTCTAGTAGAGCCCGGCCTAAAGCTAGGAGAGAAAATTATCTTGTGACCTACAGGGCTTTCCTCAATAACAGAATGCTCTTCACTGAATCCGAGCTGCAGTATGTGGTAGCCAAAGAGCTTCTCAAGGGCTTTGTGAATCGCTTCCCTCTCGGCTCGAAGAACAGCCTCTCCCTGCGGGGATTGAAACCAATGCGCCACCTGGCTCGAGAGCATGTCTGAATCGGGCATGCCGCGAAGTAGACGACGGCGGGTCTCATGTTTAGAAAGTAGGTTCATTTTCTCGTTTTGGGTGATCCTGCGCTGAACAATTATGCGGCAACATAGTTTAAACACTATCGGCCGAGAAATTAAGCGATATCCTGCTCCATACACTCCTGCACTAGGTATTACGGCTTGTAATAGCTTATCATGTCGTTTTTGGCGTAATACCATCCCTATGATCAGAACTTCCCGTCCTATTCCTTCGCTGCAGGGGCCTAAACTACAAAAAAGCAATCAGGCATATTCGGGCCGAATTCCCAGCAATAAAGTTGGGGCATTCACCACACTTAGTGTCTGAAAAGACTTGTTCTGCTACTTCATCCGTAGCACACGCGTTTTACCGAATTCACTTACTTACATCTCGGGCATTAGATTTGCGACCATTAACTAGAAACATCGTAATAACGCTACTTCCACTGATACTAGCAGCTTGTCAAAACTCGCAGCAATTGGGGTCGCCGCCCGCTGAATCCAGAGCAGTTACCTTAATTGAGAGACCCACACATAACCCAGAATCTTCGCTAGCGAATTCAGAGATAACGAATAAGGTATCCGCGCTGACCGCAGATTCCGACATAAACTACGATGATCTATGGAATAGGATCCGAGACGGGTTTCAGCTTCATGAGCACTACTCACATCCTGACGTCGCAGGATATATTCAGAACTATTCAACGCAGCAACACTATTTTGACCTACTGCAGAATCGAGCTTCACCGTTCTTATTTGAGATAGTTGAAGAAATTGAACGCCGCGGCCTGCCAATCGAGTTAGCGTTATTGCCAATGGTCGAAAGCACTTATAACCCCAATGCCTATTCGAAGCAGCACGCGGTGGGCCTATGGCAATTCGTTGGCGCGACAGGATCGAGCTTTGGGCTGCAGCAAGATTGGTGGTTCGATGGTCGCAGAGATCCATTGGCCTCTACTCATGCCGCTTTGGAGTACATGGAACAGCTTTACAAACAATTCGATGAGAATTGGTTACTCGCCATTGCTGCCTACAACACCGGAGATGGAAACCTGCGTCGAGCTATTCGTAAAAGTGGCGACGAAGAAATAAATTTCTGGACTCTTAATCTGCCAGGGGAGACACAAGCCCACGTGTCTAAACTACTCGCTCTATCTGCCATCATCGCTGACAACGAAGCTTGGAACATCGAACTCGCGCCACTTGCCAACGAGCAGGTACTCCGTTCTGTCCAAGTCGGGACGCAGATAGATATCTCGCAAGCCGCAAGGCTTGCCGAAATCGAATATGAAGAACTACGAGCGTTGAATCCGGGTTATCTCCAATGGGCAACTCATCCAGACCAACCGCAGGAAATGCTTCTCCCGCTCGAGAATGCAGCATTACTGGAAAGCGCCCTAGTAGACATAGATACACATGACCTCCTGACTTGGGATCGGTATGAGATAAAGCCTGGTGATACGCTCGGCGCGATTGCTGCTAAGTTAAGCACTCGGGTAGATATACTTCAGACGTTTAATTCCTTAGTTGGGAGCCGCATAAAAGCGGGCGAGTCCCTGTTGATTCCGCGCACCAATGATCCCGAGCTTCTTGCTTCAGCGCCGCGTATAACAAGGCAGACGGTAAGTGAATTTCCTCAGGTACCAAGTCAATACAAGGTAAGAAACGGAGATAACCTCTGGGTGATTGCAAGACGATTTCAGCTACGCTCGTTCGAGATCGCCGCTTGGAACCAGATACCATTGGACGAGTTACTACAGCCAGGCCAGGTATTAAACTTATCCTACGCAGTTGAAGATAAGAATGATGCCCCCGAAGTGCAAAAAAGCGATAACGCTGCCATCTATGTTGTACGCCGCGGCGATAGCATTGACGCAATAGCGAATCGTTTTAGCGTTGACTTGCAAATGCTGTTGCTGTGGAATGAGCTGAGAATTGACGAATTAATTTTCCCCGGACAAGAACTTCAAGTTGTTGCCCAGAGTTTAGGAAACTAGTTGATATGACAGATAACTTAAGTACCGCCGTTGCACCAAAAGAGTTTCTCGGCCATCCGCGCGGCTTAGTTATTTGCTTCCTAACCGAAATGTGGGAGCGCTTCAGTTATTATGGGATGCGTGCCCTACTCATCTTCTATTTAACACAGCACTTCCTCTTCTCTGATCAATCTGCCTCAAGCATCTATGCCGCCTACATATCACTCGTCTATATAACACCCGTTATTGGAGGAGTTGTCGCGGACCGCTACATCGGCCCTGTTAAGGCTGTCATTCTAGGATCCATACTACTCGTTGCCGGTCACTTAGGCATGGCCATCGAGGGCTCCCAGGCTATAGAGACCATCGTAGGTGGTGAGACGATCATTCAACGCGACCCATTCTACCTTCAGGTGTTTTATTTCTCGCTTGGGCTAATCATCATGGGCGTAGGCTTCTTGAAAGCGAACATCTCTACGCTCGTAGGCTCCATGTATGAGCGTGAGGACCCACGACGCGATGGCGCCTTCACGCTGTTCTATATGGGAATAAATCTCGGCTCATTCTTAGGCGCAATAATCTGCGCCCTGTTATTGCAGTATAAAGGCTTCAGCTGGGGATTCGGCGCAGCCGGTATCGGCATGTTGTTTGGACTAGCAGTATTCATAAAAGGCCATCATCTATTTGGGGCGGCTGGACGTCCTAAAGACCCGGTGGCGCTGCAGCAGAAAGTGTTCCCAGGGCTCAGCCGCGAATTACTTACCTACATACTAGCCTTCGCTGGCGTATTGGTCTGCTGGCAGCTTATGCAGGCGCCGCCTCTTGTAGGTGGCCTTGTAGGCGCCACGCTTGTTGGCATGACCCTTACGGTTGTTGTCTACGCATTCACCAAGTGCGAGCCGATGGATAGGAATAGAATGCTCGTCTGCCTCTTCTTAATGAGCTACCAGATTATCTTTTGGTCACTCTGGGAACAAACCGGCAGTTCACTAAACCTGATGGCTGATCGAAATGTAGATCGCATCGTGTTCGGCCTCGAACTACCGGCAGCGATGTTTCAATCGGTGAATGCCTTCTTTATCATTACCCTAGCGCCGGTCTTCAGCATTGCCTGGTTATATCTAAATCGGCGCGGCTGGGAGCCCAGCACACCTACCAAATTTGCATTAGCGCTTATGCAGCTCGGGCTTGGCTTCTTGTTCTTGGTGTATGGCGCGTCGCTAGCAACTGACCCCACCCAGATCGCACTAATCTGGCTGATTCTGCTGTATTTGCTGCATACCACGGCTGAGCTGTGCATATCGCCGGTTGGTCTTTCTATGACCACCAAACTCTCTGTCCCAAGTGTCGTCGGCATGATGATGGGCTGCTGGTTTCTAGCTATGGCCGGTGGAAACTATATATCTGGCACTATTGCGGCCATGACCGGCTCCGACACTATCGGAGGAGAAGTTGTAGACCCTGCGGCGGCGCTTGCCAACTATATGGATGTCTATTACACAGCAGGCATCTACAGTATCGGTATCGGGATACTGGCCTTATTTATTTCGCCCGTATTGAAGCACTTTATGCATGGCATTAAGTGATTCACCCAGGTACTAGTTAGTGCTCAGGCATGGGTAATCCCCACAAAATACAGTAAAATGAGCAGCATAAAAACCAGCTAAAACAGGATAAATGCATGGGTTATCTCACAGGTAAAAAGTATTTAATTCTTGGTGTTGCGAGCAAGCTCTCCATCGCCTCAGGCATTGCCGAGGCGATGCATCGAGAAGGCGCCGAACTGGCGTTTACATACCAGAATGAAAAGCTAAAGGAACGAGTTCTTAAATTTGCAGAAACTTGGGGTTCAGATTTAGTGTTCCCCTGCGACGTAGCTAAAGACGAGGAGATTACAGATCTGTTTGCGGAACTCGGCAAGAGCTGGGATGGCCTAGATGGAATCGTCCACTGCCTGGCATTCGCTCCCGGGGATGAACTCGATGGAAATTATGTAGACGTAACAACGCGACAAGGATTTTTGATGGCGCACGAAATTAGCTCCTATAGCTTCGTCGCTCTGGCCAAGGCCGGAAAATCAATGATGGCGGGTCGAAATGGATCTCTGCTCACTCTGAGTTATCTCGGAGCAGTTCGCAGCCTTCCTAACTACAATGTCATGGGCTTAGCAAAAGCGAGCTTAGAAGCCAACGTACGCTATATGGCCGCAAGCCTAGGGCCGGAGGGAATTAGAGTGAATGCCATTTCGGCAGGGCCAATTAGAACCCTCGCAGCTTCTGGCATTAAGAGCTTTAGAAAAATGCTAAAACACAATGCGCAGCAAACTCCCCTAAGGAGGAACGTTACTATCAGTGAGGTGGGTAATGCAGCGAGCTTTCTTTGCTCTGATCTAGCCTCTGGAATCAGTGGCGAGATTCTCTATGTTGATGGCGGCTTCAATACTACCGCCATGGGTTCTCTAAACGATCTTGAGAATGAAGAGAACTAGCTACCTAGGAATTGAAACGCTATTTACGTTGCCGCTGCTTCGTTAGAAAGCGACTTTGCAGCGTCAAGAACGTTTTTAACTAGTAAGTTAGAGCGGTCGTTCATCTAGAATGCTCGACTCGATGTCCGCATTCTCTTGCAAGTTACTCATATAGGCTTGGAAGTCGCTATTGCCCAGATCTGATATCATTGAACTGAGCATGTTTTCTTGGTCTATCTGGGGAATCGATGCAATCGAGCCGGCATTGATACTATTCAGTTGAACAATGACTGCGGTGTCATTGGTCAAGGTAAGATTGTCATAAGCAGGCGTATTCGAATCGGCTAGAGACATAGAAAACACCTGAGTCAAAATCTCTCTATTAACAGTTACGGCGCCCCTATTTGCGCCTTCCTCTGTCAGCCACTCTATCTCGTTGTCGACCAAGAGCTGCTCGACAGACTCACCATTTTCTATGTTAGTCAGAAGCTGATCACTAAGATTCTGCACCGCTTCACGCTCCATCTCAGTACGAATTATTACAGCGATCTCAGGTTCAACTTCCTCAAGTGAAAGAACGGTAGCCTCATTGTGGAGCAGAACACTCAGCACAACAGCCTGCGAGGGGCTTAACTCAATCACTTCACTGTTATTGCCCTCAAGCAAAACTTCCACGGAAAATGCTGCATCAATAAGCGCTTGGTTGGAGAAAATACCGCTAGTTCCGGTACGGCCAAACGTGCCGCTAATGAGCACGTCCATTTCTAGTTCTTCAGAAATCGTTTCTAAGTTTCCCGTCTCAAACGCTAGATTAGAAAGATCGCCTAATCGCTCAGCGTAGATTAGCTCCACTTCCGAACTCTTTAATTCTCGCTCGATACGATCGGCAACTTCTTCAAAACTCTGGAATACATTTACTGAGTCCTCAGTAAGCATTACGATGTGAACACCGAAATCAGAGACGACCGGGCCCGAAACCTCATTTACTGACAAAGTTTCAAGTGCTTCTTCGAGGGCTACCGGGAAGGCAGTACCATCGGTATAGCCGATATCCCCACCCTCTTCTGCAGATACAGTGTCTGTAGACATATCCAACGCTACCGCTCCAAACTCTTCACCAGCATCAATTCGCTGCTTGGCTGTAGCTGCCATTTCCAGAGCCTGCTCATCGCTGAGATCTCCTCCAACTTCGAAAAGTATGTGGGATGCGCGCTTTTCCGCGGATCCTTCAAAGGCAGACCTCTGGATTTCATACTGCGCTTCAATCACACCTTCATCGAGTTCGATCGCACTCGAGATTACGCCTTTATCCAACATCACATAACTCACCGATACCGTCTCAGGCTGCGTGAAATCTTGCGGGTTCTCAGTGTAATAGCTTTGAATCTGGGCATCTGAAATCGCAGTACCGAGAGTTCGAGTGCCTAAAGGAATTGAGAGATAGCGAAAGTCTCGTGTCTGAGCAGACAGACCGGCAATTCGTTCTAATTCGGAGCCTGTGACAAACGCCGAACTGCTGTAAGCGTTAGCAAGTTGTGACAACAGCATCTGTTGCTGCAAAGTTTCTCTGTAAATAGGGATACTAAAACCCTGGCTAGCCATGGTCCGTACCGCTAAATCGGAATCGAACACGCCGTTTATCTGAAAATTTGGGTTTTCTATAATCGATCTGTCAACACGGTTGCTAGACACCGCCATATTTGATCCTTGGGCAGATTGTCTTAACAAGACCTCTTCAAGTATCTGTGACAGTGCGATTTGCTCGAGGAGACCCTCGTCTAAGGAATCCGCGTTTCCGCCAATAGAATTCAAAAGATTCTGTGTATTCACCTGCAATTGGGCTTCGGATATTTCCTCGCCATTGATTTCAGCGACTGGCGGCGATGTTATGAAGCCATTCATGATCGAATCCACTCCGAAAAGAGCAAAAATCGCCACGATGAAGCCGATGATGACCTTGGCTATCACACCCTGTGAATTATCACGTATATCTTGAAGCATAGTTGTTCCTAAATTCAGCTAAATCGCTTATCAACCACTCCTCGAAAGAGGAGAAAGTAATGTAATTCGTAAAGCAAAAAAGGCGCATCATAGATGCGCCCTACATTTCTTATGGAAACCGCCGGGAAATCAATCCCTCGATCCCATCCAATTAGATTCGTAGCTTTAGACTCTAAAGCATTGAATCTGCAACAGCTGAAGCAATCTCAGCTTAGCAATTGAACTTGCAGTTCAATCAACTCAATTAAGAGTTAACAGACCCCTTAAGTGCCTTGCCTGCTTTAAAGCTAGGCACACGCGCAGCCTTAATTTGAATCGGCTCGCCAGTTTGGGGATTACGACCAGTTCTAGCCGCTCTGTGTTTAGTGGCAAAAGTTCCAAAACCTACCAACACAACAGGTTCTTCTTTCTTTAAAGAGTCCGTTATTGCATCGATCATTGCATCGATAGCACGACCAGCAGCAGCTTTAGGAAGGTCCGCACTAGCGGCAACAGCATCTATTAATTCTGATTTATTCACGTTATCCCCTTTTTCTAAATTTAAGTGATTTTCTTAATATATAAACGCCTAAAAAGTGTTGGTGTATTTGAGACAATACTAATGACAAAAATACACAAATTCTAAGCTCTGACGTAATCTAATTCTTTTCCCAAAAATATGAAGTAAACTCGCCGTAATACCTGTCCTTTATACCAATTGCTTGAAAGCCATGTCAACAGGAAACACGCGGTATCAATGGGTATTTATATGCTTTTCATCACTACTTTTATCTTTATCTTCCTGCTTTGTATCTTTATCTGAGGACGCTTTTTTGTCCCCACTTAAAGGAGTGGGTTGGTACTCGAGCGCGTGTTCCAAAACTTGATCGATCCAACGAACGGGAATGATGTCCAAATCCGCTTTGATGTTATCTGGAATTTCTTTAAGGTCTCTCGCGTTATCGGCAGGAATTAGCACAGTCTTAATGTTCCCTCGGTGTGCGGCCAGTAATTTTTCCTTCAATCCACCGATTTTTAGCACCTGCCCTCGCAATGTAATTTCTCCCGTCATAGCAACATCTGCGCGAACAGGAATAGAGGTCAGAGCTGATACCAGAGCCGTACACATCCCTACACCTGCACTAGGCCCATCTTTAGGAGTCGCGCCTTCTGGCACGTGTATGTGAAGGTCGTATTTTTCATGGAAGTTAGTGGCAAGGCCAAGCGACTCCGCTTTACTCCTAACTACGGTAAAAGCAGCCTGAATCGACTCTTGCATCACGTCACCTAGAGAGCCTGTCTTAGTGGTTTTGCCTTTACCATTAACTGCGACTGCTTCAATTGTCAGCAACTCGCCGCCCACGGAAGTCCAGGCCAGCCCATTAACCTGACCTATCAAATTTTCTTTCTCGGCCTTGCCGTAGTCATATTTGCGAACACCAGAATATTGCTCCAATACATCAGAGGTAAGATTGACCGCCTCAGCACTGCTCTCCAGAGAATTCTCTTTAACTACCTTGCGGCAAATCTTGGCTATTTCTCTCTCCAGACCACGAACTCCAGCCTCGCGTGTGTAGTAACGAACTAGGTCACTAATAGGCTCAGTGGTGAAGGTCAATTCCTGATCTTTAACACCGTTGTTCTTCTTTTGCTTCGGGATCAGATAGCGCTCTGCGATGCTTATCTTTTCTTCCTCCGTATACCCGGGAAGTCGAATCACTTCCATTCGATCCAGAAGCGCCTCAGGAATGTTCATGCTATTGGAGGTACACACGAACATAACTTCCGAAAGATCGTAGTCGACCTCAAGATAGTGATCATTGAAACTATGGTTTTGCTCTGGATCTAGCACTTCCAGCAAGGCAGACGCGGGGTCGCCGCGATTATCCATGCCCATCTTGTCGATTTCATCTAACAAGAACAGAGGGTTCTTAACACCAACTTTGGCTAATTTCTGTACCAATTTGCCAGGCAAGGAGCCTATATAGGTTTTCCTATGGCCTCTGATTTCTGCCTCGTCACGAACGCCACCAAGCGCCATGCGCACAAACTTCCTATTGGTCGCCCTTGCAATCGATTCTCCTAGGGAAGTCTTACCTACACCAGGTGGTCCTACCAAACAGAGTATCGGGCCTTTCAATTTCTTTACCCGCTTCTGCACGGCGAGATATTCGAGAATTCGCTCTTTAACTTCCTTCAGTCCATAGTGATCAGTCTCGAGAATTTCTTCCGCTTTAACCAAATCCATACGAACCTTGGACCGCTTCTTCCACGGAATGCTAACCATCCAATCGAGATAGGTGCGTACAACAGAAGCTTCAGATGACATAGGTGACATCTGCTTCAACTTATTTAATTCTGAAACAGCCTTCTTTTTTGCTTCTTTGGGCATACCTGCATCATCGATGCGAGATTTAAGTTCCTCGGCCTCGTTCGGCACATCATCCATTTCGCCCATTTCTTTCTGAATAGCCTTCATCTGCTCATTCAGATAATACTCCCGCTGGCTTTTCTCCATCTGCTTCTTAACGCGTCCACGGATGCGCTTTTCTACTTGAAACAGATCGATTTCTGACTCGATCAACGCCATTAAGTGTTCAATTCTTCCTTGCAGGCCGACTAACTCGAGCAGGTTCTGTTTTTCCGCGAGCTGCAAAGTCATGTGATTCGCGATGGTATCGACAAGACGCCCTAGCTCATCAATGCTGGAGATAGAGGTCATTACCTCTGGCGGTATTTTCTTGCTGAGCTGCACATACTGCTCAAACTGTGAAAGCAGAGAACGAATAAGTAATTCGGACTCTTTTTCAGGAACTGCGTCGGTGTCAAGAACCAGAATTTCGGCACTAAAATGTTCCGCATCGAAGCTTACATTCCGCAATTGAGCTCTATCTAAACCCTCTACTAACACCTTAACCGTGCCGTCGGGCAAGCGAATTAGCTGCAGAATAGTTGCGATTGTACCGATCTGATACAGATCTTCGGCAGCAGGCTCATCGTCGGAGGCGTTCTTCTGCGCCACCAACAAGACCTGCTTATTGCTCGCCATGGCTATTTCCAGGGCTTTGATAGATTTTGGCCTGCCGACGAATAACGGCTGAACGATTTGCGGATAAACTACTACATCGCGCAGAGGCAGTAGTGGGAATTGTGTGTTGCTGGGATCGTCCGAGGGTATGCTCATATACTACTCTATGAATTTGTGGACACGCCTAATTAAGGCGCACTAAAAGTGACTAGGTGGCCTTAGAGCCTACATTCCAAGATGGTGCCAGAGCTTGAAATATCAAGGCTTTGGCAGAACTTAATCAGCTCTGATCATCTGCAGCGGATTTGCTCGGCTGCTCGACATTCTCGTACATCAACAAGGGTTCTGATTCGCCCTCTATCACGGCGGCATCGATAATGACCTTACTGACTTTATCCAGTGAAGGGATCTTGTACATGGAATCTAATAGTACGGTTTCCATGATGGAACGCAGCCCACGAGCGCCTGTTTTACGATCCTTTGCCTTTCTCGCGATAGCACGAAGTGCATCATCGCGAAATTGGATTTCAACCCCTTCCATTTCGAACAACTGAGCATACTGCTTAGTTAATGAGTTCTTCGGCTCACGGAGGATTCGTACCATCGCGTCCAAGTCCAGTTCATCGAGTGTCGCAATCATGGGTAAACGACCGACAAATTCAGGGATAAGGCCGTACTTAACTAGGTCTTCGGGCTCCACGCCACGCAGCGTCTCGCCAACTTTGCTCTCTTCTTCCTTAGATCTCACTTCTGCAGAGAAACCGATACCACTATTATCGGAACGATCTCGAATGATCCGATCCAATCCAGCAAAGGCACCGCCACAGATGAACAGGATATTTGTCGTATCGACTTGCAGAAACTCTTGTTGTGGATGCTTACGACCGCCCTGAGGCGGAACTGAGGCAACCGTGCCCTCTATTAGCTTAAGCAAAGCCTGCTGCACACCCTCGCCTGAAACATCTCTAGTGATAGATGGATTGTCTGACTTTCGGGAAATCTTATCTATTTCATCGATATAGACAATCCCTATTTGGGCCTTTTCTACATCGTAGTCGCATTTTTGTAACAGCTTCTGAATGATGTTTTCTACATCCTCACCTACGTAGCCAGCCTCAGTGAGCGTTGTCGCATCGGCGATAGTAAAGGGAACATCCAGCAAGCGCGCCAAGGTTTCTGCGAGCAGAGTCTTGCCCGTTCCGGTAGGGCCTACCATCAAAATATTGCTCTTGCTTAGCTCGACCTCACCATTGGATTTGGCGTAGTTCAGACGTTTGTAGTGGTTATAAACCGCTACGGCGAGCACCTTCTTGGCGCTTTCCTGTCCAATGACATACTCATCAAGCGTGTTTTTGATTTCTTCGGGAATTGGGAGCTTGCGATCGGTGCTTTCGGTGTCCTTTTCCTGAATCTCTTCGCGGATGATGTCATTACATAAATCAACGCATTCATCACACACGAACACCGATGGGCCCGCAATTAGTTTGCGAACCTCATGCTGACTCTTACCGCAGAACGAGCAATACAGCAGTTTGCCGTTATCGTCGCCTTTACCAAATTTATCGTCTGACATCTAAACTACAACCTGAAATCCAAAACTTTGGCTAGAGCCCTAACTAACGAGCCTCTAGCCATTGACCGGGAATTCTATCCAATCCAACCCCGGAACCTGAATGCGAACCTGTGACAAGTGAAAACTTGGCTTGTTCCATTATCTTCTAAAATGGCGACATCCGCATGGAAATGCAAGCCCACAGTGCCGTTTTAAACGCTTTCTATACCCTTACTATCTACTCTTCGCTGAATTACTTTATCCACCAATCCATATTCCTGTGCTTCATCAGCGCTCATGAAGTTGTCTCGTTCCGTGTCCTTCGCAATAGCATCTACTGTCTTTCCTGTATGCTCTGCAAGTAAAATATTAAGAATTAATCGTAACTTTATGATTTCATTAGCTTGTATTTCAATGTCTGATGCCTGGCCTTGGGCTCCGCCACTGGGCTGATGAATCATCATGCGTGAATGGGGCAGCGCTAAGCGCTTGCCCTTCGCACCGCCGGCCAACAACATCGCACCCATGCTAGCAGCCTGCCCAATGCACATTGTGCTCACATCCGGCTTGATAAACTGCATCGTATCGTAAATCGATAGCCCAGCCGTAACCGACCCCCCTGGAGAATTGATATATAAGTGTATGTCTTTATCTGGATTTTCAGATTCTAAGAACAACATCTGCGCGACAACCAGATTGGCCATGTGGTCTTCCACCTGGCCGGTCATGAATATCACCCTGTCCTTTAACAATCTGGAATAAATGTCGTAGGAGCGCTCACCACGGGCCGTTTGCTCGACAACCATAGGCACGAGAGCCGCTGTAGGTTGAATAATATTTGACATGTATCCCTGTCCTTTTAAGTACTCACTAAATAGGTCCGGCTAACAGTGTCAGCTAGCTAAATAGTGGTGAATTACGTTTTTGAAAACAGCCTGTTAGGCATCCGGTTCTGCGTCTTTTTCGGTCGCCTTAGGTTCCGGCTGAATTACTTCCTGATACCCCACCAGTTTATCGCTCACAGCTGATTGATTGATAACATAGTCGAATACCTGATCCTCAAGGACGCTAGACTCAATCGCGGCCAATTGCTCTTGATTGCCGTAATACCAATTGATAACTTCGTCTGGCGATTCATAGGTTGACGCGAGCTCCTCAATCGACTCTCGCACCTTCGTTGGGCCAGCTGTCAGTTGCTGCTGCTGTATCACTTCGCCTAGTATTAGGCCTAGCAGCACACGTCTAGCCGCCTGCTCTTTAAACAAATCGTCTGGCAGCATATTGGGATCGATGTTTTGCCCTCCACCAAACTGTTGCATCGCCTGCTGTCTTAGCTGCTCGATCTCACCGCTGACCAGTGCATCAGGAATCTCTGCGTCGACCGCTTCTACGAGGCTGTCCATGATCTTGTTCTTAAGCTTATTACGGCTCGCCGTCTTCAACTCGCGACGCATATTATTTGTCACTTCTTCGCGAAAGGCCTCATTTCCACCTTCTTTGACGCCGAAGCTCTTATAGAACTCTTCATCTATAGCAGGCATGACCTGCTCACTCACAGAATTCAGTGTGATCTCGAAAGCTACCTCTGCCCCCGCCAATTCCTTATTGTGATATTCTTGGGGGAAGCTTAAATCCAGAATAAATACGTCGCCAGCAGACTTTCCTTCTATTCCAGATTCAAATCCCGGAATCATACGCTCAGAACCGAGAACCAAATTCGTTCCCTGCGCGCTGCCACCCTCAAAGTCTTCACCATCACGACGACCTACATAGTCAATGTTGACCATATCTTCCGTCGCTGCGGCTCTGTCGCATACTTCCCAGCTTTGTTTCTGCTTGCGCAGGGTCTCTATCATCTCATCAATATCAGTTTCTGAGATTTCTGCTCCCAGGCGCTCCGCCTTAATCGTCGAAAAATCCGGCAAAGTAATCTCTGGGTAAACTTGAAATGTCGCCACAAATTCTAAATCTTTACCCTCGTCTAGGTTTTTCGGGTCAATGTTGGGCTGACCGGCAGGCTTCAGGCTTTCCTGATCGATGGCCTCGTAATAGGATTGGCTCATCATCTCGCCTACCACTTCCTGCCGCACGCCAGCTCCAAACTTGCTTTTGATTACCTTGTAGGGAACCTTGCCTTTTCGAAAGCCATTTAGCTTTACGTTTCTAGCGGCCTCCTGTAGGCGCTTGTTGACAGCACTTTCGACTTTCTCGCTAGGAACAGCAACGGTCATCTTTCTTTCTAAACCTTGTGTAGTTTCAACGGAAACCTGCATGTATAAACCTCATCATTTTCAAGCGAAAAACTCGGAATTTTTAATATCAAACACTATCGAGATATTTTACTGAATTAATCTGGATATTGGTTAGCGATAGCTGGATGGCCTGATTGGGCAAGCTATTGATTTTAAGACTTTTCAAGAAGCCAACGGGCTATCACCAGACCGCAAAGTGCGGGATTTTCCCACATCGAAAACTCAGATTCAATCAGAGAATATGGGCCCGATGCTAGTAAAATCAACGTGCAATTTCATAATCAGAGGAAGTCGTGCGATATTCTCGCTCTTCAACTCTCGATTGGCTCAAACCATGATAAGCAAGTCAGAAATAGGTGGCGTGATTTTGGCAGGCGGCAAGGCCTCGCGAATGGGCTTCCGCGACAAGGCTCTAGAACACTTACACTCAAGGCCATTACTTGAATATGTTATAGATAAGGCAGCTCCTCAAGTCGAGCATCTAATATTGAGCGCTAACCATAATATCGAGCGCTATCAAGCATTTGAGCTACCGATTGTAAGCGATCGCACAACAAACTATGGCGGTCCACTGCTCGGTATCTTGAGCGCGATGCATTGGTTTGCGGGCACTCATACTGACAAAGGGATTCGCTACCTCGCCTGCTTCCCAGGCGATGCTCCTGAATTTCCCGAAGATGTGGTAGACCGATTGGCGCTGGAATTAGACAAAAAATCCGCCGCAATTACCTACATCTATCATAGAGATCAAATCCAGCCCCTCTTCTCTCTTTGGCGTCTTGATCTAATCGAAAAAATAGAAGAAGCCGTCGTTGACGGTCTATTTGGGCCTAAATTACTTTTTGGCTCTCTCAATGCTGTAGCGGTGAATTGTGACGACAACTCTCCTGGCGCTTTCTGCAATATCAATAGTCCAGAAGATTTGAATGCGGCAGCGCTGCTCATCAGTCGCGAATAGCCCACTTTTCTGTACAAGTTTTGTTCAATTAAAATTATTTCACAGTTTAGAAGAACGCCGTATCTCGTTGTTTATTAGTGATAAAACAGAAAGGTTGATTTCTCAAAAAGTCTCATACCTCATTGTTTTAAAAGACTTTATTGAATTGTTCCAGATAAAGAAGCTGGGAACGGCATAGTTGCAAATGGCATATTATTTGCGCCCTAGTAAATAGTAGTAACAGTTATTATCGTGTGATTACTCGCTAGCTTGGGGTTGCCTGCCGGCATCCAGATCGGGACCGATTTTCGAATCGGCTGCAACCCCGAGCTAGCGGAGACCAAGTCAAATTACTCTTTTCATCTGTCCATTGAGATGGGTATACTCATTTAAAATAGTTACATAATAATTAGAAGAGAAAACTCTCGCACAATGTCTGACAACCGGCACAAAGACAATTCCCATAAGCCCGCTCCTGACCGCAGCGAAAGGATATTTAGCGAGCAAGATCTTTGGTATTACAGAATCCGGGAGGGTGATGAGGTAGGTCCGTTTCGATATCGTAGTGAAGCGCAAAGCAATCTCGAAAACTTCATGGAACAACTCCAAGAGCAATTGAAGTAACTCCGACCCAAACACGCATGTCCCTCGTCCCAAACCTAGCTTGTAACTGTCGCATATCAAGTCGCTGTGCGTTACACTGCAGATAGCATGTTTGCATGGCAATAACTCCAATGAATTCATCCACTAATACGCAACGAACCATAACTATCGGTTATGGTCCCGGCTATGCCAAGAGCGAAGTCTGGAATGATTTAAAGTCGAAACTTATCATTCCCACAGAAATTGTTTCTATAACGGCAGCCCAGCGATATAACCCCGCCCTAATCCTGTTGGATCATCACTTGGTCCGCGAAATGGATCATCCGAAATGGGTAAAAGAATTTCCAGACTCGATCTTCCTATGCACCGATTCTATGGATTTGGACGCCGATCTAATCCTCACGAATAATCTACCCTATCGACAAACTTGCAAGCTGTTAGAGATGGCTTGTTACCAATGGGTACTGAAGAGCGAGAAAACAGAGCGCGCAAACATGCGCGACACGAGTTTCCGTTACCTCAACAAATTAGCCGACATCAGCATCTCCCTATCCTCTGAAAATGACCTGATGACATTGCTACGAAAAATTTTGAATGAAGGGCAAAATATTGCTTGCTGCGATGCGGCATCGCTATTTCTAATCGATGAAATAAATGACCATGAGCGCGACCTTGTATTCAAGCTCACGCAAAATGATTCAATGGAATTCCCGTTTGAAGAATTGCGATTTCCCTTAGATGAATCTTCTATTGCCGGTTACGTTGCGCACACCGACACGGAACTCAATATCCCCGACGCCTATCAACTCTCAAAAGATGTGCCTTATAGTTTCAATCGATCATTCGACCAAAAAACTGGCTATCGAACCAAGTCTATATTCGCCATACCACTGGCGAACAAACAGAAAGAAGTTATCGGCGTGCTGCAGTTTATCAACCGCAAAAAAGCTCGCTCGCTAAAAGTGTCTGATGAGAAATCCGCTTTCGCCTACACGCTACCCTTCGATAGCGACATCAATGTATTGCTGCAAGCACTTGCTAGCCAGGCCGGCATTGCGATCGAGAATACGGTACTTCAGAACGATATTAAGGCTCTTTTTGAGGGCTTCGTGAATGCCTCAGTATCAGCGATTGAACAACGAGACCCGACTACCAGCGGTCACTCATTCCGTGTTGCAGATTTATGCGTGGACCTTGCCGCCTCAGTATCATCTTCAAATCTAACTCGAATGCGCAACGTGCACTTTACGGATGCTGAAGTACGAGAACTAAAGTATGCCGCCTTGCTGCATGATTTCGGCAAAGTTGGTGTTCGTGAATCAGTCCTCGTTAAAGAGAAGAAAATTACGGCGGGAAGCCTTGAAAATATCCAATACAGAATTTGGCTTGCTCAGGAGAAGCTACGCACGATAGCGCTTCGTAAACAACTCGAAATGTATCGCTCTGGTAATGCGGTCGAGTCTAAAATGCAGATTATTAATGCAGAGGCAGAAGCTGACATCAAGCTGTTAAACGAGTTCTTTGCCACTATCATCGAAGCAAATGAACCGAGCATTCTAAAAGAAGATAACAAAGAAATGTTGGACAAGATTAGTGGCTACAATTTCGAAGCGCTGGATGATGATCTGCAGATTATTACCGAGGATGAATTCAATCTACTATCGATTAAGCAAGACAGCCTCTCTCCAAGCGAGCGAAAAGAAATTGAGTCACATGTTGTGCACACGCAGAACTTTCTCAATCATATTCCCTGGACAAAGGAATTTCAGAATGTTCCTACAATAGCGGGAGCACATCACGAGAAACTCGACGGTAGCGGCTATCCCTATGGCATGACCGCAGATCAGATCCCTCTCCCCCTCGAAAATAATGACCGTCTGTGACATCTTCGACGCACTCACCGCCTCCGACAGGCCCTATAAACCCGCGATGGCCTTGGATAAGGCCTTAGACATTTTGCGAATGGAGTCCAAACAAGGCTATTTGGACAGTGATCTTGTGCAGATATTTATCGATGCAAAGGTATATAAGTGCATCGAGAGTAAGGTGTACTCATCTGCTAATTCAGTTACTGGCACGAGCAACCATCCCTGCGCTCACGACTTGCACGAGCACGATTAGTCAGCTAGCGATTTATCTACAATACAGGGCAGTTGTTAGACATTTTATGTGATTACTATCACTGTTGGCTCGACTGCTTTGGTAGACACTGATCAATATGAATTTGCAGCATCAAGCAATATGAAATTACAGTAAGTTTTTTGCAGTCGATATAGTTACCAACTATGAAAATACACAAAGACACATTAGCCCTAGAAGCATGCCCTGCCAAGACTGCAGAAACTGTCAGTTATGGAGCAACATTTGCCGTGCTGGGCTGGCTGCTACTCAGCAACTATTCTGGTTTCAGCTATTCAGAGCAACCCATCGTTAGCGTCGCATCGCCTTCCGGAAACTCGATTGCACCGACAGAATCAATTATTAATAAGGCAGCAACCTATTTAGAAGCAGAAGCCTTTAATGAAACCCCATTCTCGGCGGCAATTCTGCATCAGTCAAAAGCAGAAATCGGCGGCTTCGTCACAACGCCTCCGTCATGGCACGATAATCTCGCCCCTTATCAACAATATGAGGGCGAAGCTCATCGCAGAGCATTCTCAGCAGCCGACTGGGATGTCCACACAAGCGATGCGGGCCAGCAAATTGCCGGTTTCATTGAAGAACTCGTGCTGCCCCTTCCATTACTTGATGCGGCCTACTTATTCGACGTAACTGGTATTTCAGAGTTAGTCAACAATGGAGAACTGGCGAGCAATACTTCAGGCGAAACGGGGCTTATACGAGGGATCACAGTGAAAGGGGCAGAAACTGGCCGCCTAACTAATCGACCTGACAACATTCAGAGACCACAAATTCCCCGCCCCTACAGAGCCCAAGAAATTCAGCGTTCTTTCGTACTTCCTCCAAGAATTCAAGCGCTTAGGCCCTAGCAGTGGTTTCAAGCACGCTACCAGCTATAGCTGACTTGGCCCAATACAGCCACAGAAGCACTTGCCTGGGTGAATCCGAAGGCCGTGAGACCTGTAAACGACCAACTGTCCGATAGCCGGTAGTTAAAATAAGGTACAAGCTCGTGAATTTCTGGTGAGAAAGTCGATGCAGGCTCTCTGAAATCGTAGAAAATACCCACGTTCCAGCGCGAGGCGAACGGCCGCGCGATCCCCAGCTGCACATATGCGGAATCTGTCAAGCCGGCATAAAAGTCTGTTTTTCCGCGAAACGTGTAGCCAAATGTGCCAAAAATAACCGAATTCCCATAACTTTGCGATATATCTACCTGCGTACTGTAGTCCGCCTCACCTGTACCTAAGCCCCTATTTCTTTCTGCAGTAGGTATTTTTATATCCAATCGGAAATCAATGAATAGGCCAGTTTCGGTGAATGAATCCATCTGATAAGTGACTGCAAGTGTTGAATCACCAATGCCACTATTGCGCTCAAGCTGGTCGCCGGACACAGCACGATTCCCCCCGCCAATATTAACGAGAACATTACCAACACCTTCGACCCGAAGATGAGGCACAGTTAGCTGCGCCCCCCACTTGCCCTTATTAGCGGAATAGCTGACCGGAAAGTAGTAAATATCGGTATCCCTGTCTCCGCCATAGTCTCCACTACTGAAGTAAGACGCGAGACTAACTGTTTGTTTTATATTGCTATTAGTTTGCGAAAATACTGGCTCGCTGAGGACGAGGAAACTTAGTAGTACAACGCGAAGCAATGAGTCAGGGAAGAATTGGATAATCCTAAGTAATTTCATCGGTAGCCATGGTGTGGACTTCCCAGCTTTTACTAGACACTTTCTAGCCTGGAAAAATAGTCTTCCTTAAACTGTGCTGGAGAAACCCCTCCAGTATGACTGTGTCGTTTGATCGGATTGTAGAACATCTCAATAAAATTGAATATCTCCGTTCTTGCTTCATCTCTTGTTGGGTATATCTTCCTTTAAGTCACACGCTTCTTACATGTGGCAAAGAAGCTTTCAGCGACAGCGTTATCATGACAGTTTCCTCGGCGACTCATCGATGGCCTAAGATTGTTCGCCTGTAAGAATGCCACGTAGTCTGCGCTGCTGTATTGGCTTCCTTAATCACTACGGACTAACACCCTAGCTTTGGGCTGTCTCTTCCACACCGCTATCATCAGGGCTCGAATCAGCAAATGTCGATCGATGTTTTTATCCATTGACCAACCAACTATGCGTCGTGAAAATAAGTCCAGCACCGTAGCAACATACAAGAACCCTTCGTACGTTCGTACATAAGTAATATCACTTACCCAAGCTTGGTTCGGCATATCAGGATTAAAGTTTCGATCCAAAACATTGTCAGCAATGCTGCCTATCTTCCCACTCTTCATGTAGCGACGTTTATAGCCTATTTGAGCTCTAAGCCTGTTTTCTCGCATAATCTTCGCTACACGATGAACGCTACAGGCTTCACCCGCATAACGAAGATCTCTGTGAATCCAAGGGCTGCCGTAAGTGCCGCCACTGGCTACATAAAATTCCTTTATGCGTTTTAATAATCGCTGATCTTCGATGGCGTGATCTGAGAGAGGTTTTCCCAGCCACGCATAAAACCCACTTCGATGGAGTTTGAAAACACGACACATGGCCTCAATGAAAAACTCGTGCCGATGATCACGAATGAAGGCGTACTTTACCTTGGGTCGTTGGCAAAGTACTTTGCGGCCTTTTTTAGTATGTCGCGTTCCTCTGTCATGCGTTTCAAGTCGGCCTTGAGACGCGCATTCTCCGCTGAGAGATCGGCTTTATCAGCTTACCTAGGGTTTGGTTCGCCGTATTCCTTCAGCCAGCCGTACAAGCTGTGCGTGGTAGTGCCAAGTCGCTTAGCTACATCACTAACTGAATATCCTCTTTCAGTGACCTGCTTAACCGCTTCTTTCTTGAATTCCTCTGTATACCGTTTGCCTTTCATAAACACCTCTCATAGAGTTACATTTTAACGCTATTTGGTGTCTAGCAAACCCTGGGAAGTCCAATGGGGTGGTGAAGAAGGCGGTACGCCTTAGGAATTCGAAAAGATCGGATATCTAAGCGGAGGTGGTGCCGGAGTGCTAGCTGACGGCCACGATGCTTATTGGTTCATTGCCGATCCCATCGACGTAGTGCACCTCCCAGGCTCGGGCAGCTTAGATTACGGCGGCAATCACGCTAGGCAGGCTCTAATATCCTAGAGTTCGGAGGCACGTACCTAACCTCTGCAAGCGGAAGTGGAGTTCAGTCTTCCTCGATTCTTAATCTAGGCAATTTTGATAATCGTTTTAATCTGACCGTTGACTTTAGTGCACCAGCGGCTAGTGCTGTAAATGGTTCATTCTCATTGATTACCACCGACGATATATCTGGGCCAGCTGACTTCAGTGGAGGCATCACCGATTCGATCCTCTCTTTGAGCGTATTGAGTAACCCGAACAATAAAATTGAAGACGTTGAGGACGGAACTGTACTAATAAGCTCAAGCATTGTTGGTGAAATTGGTGGTTTCTTCGCGGGAACCGGACCTATAGATAAGACAATAGCGTTAGGGTTTTTACTCTCAGACGATTCGGCGGCAACACACAGAGAGCTATTCGGCAAGGTTCTACTAGACGGAGACGGCACACCGGCCCCCTCAACACTTTCAATACCTACACCAGCAACCGAAGACCTCAACATTGATTGGGGTACATGGAACAACCCAATTGAAGACAACTGGGTTGTAGTCAATACCACTGCTGATGGTGCAGAGCTCCAGACTAGCAATCATTTCGCTATGATTGATCCTACTCCTGTTGCTAATCTTACCGGCTCGGGAAGCTATGGCAGTAGTGCAGCCTCCTCCTTCATTGGAAGCGGCAGCGCAGGCGGTGTGACCCAGGTAGTCGCTGGCCTCGACGTCGACTTCAACACCGGTGTCATTAGCAATGGTAGCCTACAAGTAGCCGTTGCTGGCTCTCAGGCTTGGGAGATCGACTTTGCCGGTTCCATCAACAATGGCATGGTAGACCTCAACTCTCTCGGTGGCACACTTTCCGATCCAGGCGGCCTTATCAGTAGCTCCATCGAGGCAAATCTTGGCGGTGTATTTACAGGAATAGGTGCGGAAGCATTTGTGGGCGGCTTCGATCTAATTGACGAGTTGAATCAGTTCAATCAGGTTGACGGGGTTTATACAATAGAGCGTTAAGATAGCTAAACGTAGAATACAAAAGGGAGGCTCTCAGCCTCTCTTTTGTATTGCCAACAAATCAATCATGCTAGAGCAGTAAAACAGTTACTCACCCGTCTAGGCTTCTTTCCCGTATGAGTCGTCTTCTCTTTAAACCGCAGTATTTATCCGTCAATGCGGGCTATCTGGTAAAGCGGAGTATCTCGCAGTCCCAGCCCTGGCTATAATGCTCTAGTGTCTTCGTTAATATTCTGGATCACTCATCACCCTACACCTTTAGCATTTCCGTCGTAATTATTACAACAGCATCGAAGGCAAAGATTGCGGGCTTTATTGGTAATAATTGGTTATTCAAACTCGATATCAGCCGATGAATGACTACAGATTAATGAAAATTGGAAGCAGTAGAGAGCAAATAGAATGACTAAGGTTTATCAGTCCGACAAACTCGGCAATGTCTGCTACGAAATCCGCGGCCCCGTATTAGAAGTAGCCAAAAAACTTGAAGAAGAAGGCCACCAGATATTGAAACTCAATATTGGTAACCCTGCTGCCTTTGGTTTCAATGCCCCTGACGAAATTCTGCATGATGTAATCCACAATCTATCTGCCGCCCAGGGCTATTGCGACTCAAAGGGGCTGTTCTCTGCACGTAAAGCAATCATGCAGGAATGCCAACGCTTGGATATACGTAACATTGAAATCGACGATATTTATTTGGGCAACGGCGTGAGCGAGCTTATTACCATGGCGATGCAGGCGCTTTTAAACAACGGTGACGAAGTACTCGTTCCAGCGCCCGATTATCCGTTATGGACAGCCGCCGTAAGCCTAAGCGGCGGTACTGCTATTCACTATGTGTGCGACGAGCAAGCTGACTGGTTCCCGGATGTCGCCGACATTGAATCTAAAATAAATAGCAACACTCGCGCACTGGTCATTATTAACCCCAACAACCCCACTGGCGCCGTGTATAGCAAAGACATTTTACTGCAACTGATCGAGCTATGCCGCAAGCATGAGCTCATACTTTTTGCAGACGAAATTTACAGTAAGATAATCTATGACGATGCCGTACACATTCCAGTCGCTTCGCTGTGTGATGATGTTTTCATAGTTAGCTTCAACGGTCTCTCCAAATCCTACCGCCTCGCTGGCTTTCGTTCAGGCTGGATGATCCTTAGTGGCCCGAAAGGGCATGCGAGCAGCTACATAGAAGGTCTGGAAATTCTGACTAATATGCGTCTGTGCGCTAATGTTCCAGCACAGTTCGCTGTGCAAACGGCTCTAGGTGGCTATCAGAGTATTAATGACCTCGTTTTGCCCGGGGGTCGCTTGAAACAGCAGCGCGATATCGCATGGGAATTACTGACTCAGATTCCGGGCGTAAGCTGTGTCAAACCGCGCGGTGCGATTTACATGTTCCCCAAACTCGATCCCTCAATTTATAAGATTGACGATGACGTCGCATTGATAATGGACATACTCGAGCAGGAGCAAATTCTTTTGGTGCAAGGCAGCGCCTTCAACATCGAAGACACGCAGCATCTGCGCCTGGTTTTTCTTCCCCGAGTTGATGAACTGGAGCCCGCCGTAGCCGGTATTGCAAGAGTGCTTGAGAAATACCGCCAGTAGTTATTCGAAGCGAAAGCCTAGAACTGCAAGTTGCTGCTGCTGAATCAAGGAATAGGTATCCCTTCTAAGCAGCCTGCTTATAAACTCACGCCTGGTCAAAAGCTTCTGCCGAAACGTATCAAACGCTTCAGTTCCCGCTCCGTCGCTCAACGCCTGCTTAAACTGTTCACTCAGTTCGTCCAAGGGAAGCGCCGTTAGTAAGGTGCTCCACTGTGCCAATTCCCCCGGAGCATCCTCTACAACGAGAACACCAGGATTTGCCTGACCAGCCTCTTCCTCGATTGTAGCACCAAGCCCGAAATGCCTTTCGAATTCCAGAGCCAAAATCTTCGTCGCGTTCGATTTGGCCTCCGCACTATAACCCGCAATATGCGGTGTCGCTATATCAACACATTGAGCAAGAGACGATTCGATAGCCGGCTCATTCTCCCAGACATCAAATACAGTCATAATATCTTCACGCATCAAGAGTAGTGACTTAAGAGCTAATTCATCTACTACGCCTCCGCGACACGCGTTGATTAAGATTGCGTTTTTCCTTAGTGCGCTTAGCTCTGCATCGCCTATCAGGTTTAGTGTAGGGTGCACAGCAGCGTTCGTGAGCGGTACGTGCAGAGAAACGACATCACATTCGAGTGCCTCCTCCAAAGAAGTGTACTTACGATTACCCTGAGCTGTTGCCGCCAGAAAGGGATCATAGCAACGAACTTCAACACCCAATTCTTCAAGCTTAGTTGCGAACAAGCCACCGACCGCACCAGCGCCAACAATACCAACTCTACTAGCAGTAAGTGAGAAACCTCTATGCAATGTAGCGAAGGCTAAGGCTGCAAAGCAGTAGTCAACTACCGCGTTCGCATTGCTACCCTTAGCATCTACGAAATGAATACCAACATTGCGTAGATAAGCGGTATCGACATGATCGATACCGCTTGTGGCAGTGCCCACAAAACGAATCTTTGTCCCGCCTATAAGAGACTCGTCAATAGGTGTAATAGAGCGAACAAGAAGCGCATCCGCATCGATAAGATCTTCATGACTCACACTACGGCCATCAAAGAAATGAAGTTCGCCATGGCGACTAAAATTATCCTGAACAGCCAGAATATTCTTATCTGCAAAAATCTTCATATTAATATCACCCGAATCAGGCTATTGATTTGAGAACCGTTCGGCAACGGAAAGAAGGTAGGCGCTGTCGTTTTCTGTAAATTTATAATTCGAAAGAAATTTTTCGAATGAAGAAAAATCGATACCCACCACTTCTAGTGAACTAGGTACAGCGTGTGCGAATCCCTCATGTAAATCACTGGCATTGCAGATTATGGTAGCAAGCTCGCGGCTTAACCGTGCCTCAGCCTGATGTGCCTCCAACTTCGACGCCAAACCGGCTGCTCCGCGTAAAGAGAGATTTGCTACTGCATCAAGGTTTTCATAAATACCGTCCATGCTTGCAAAATTTCGTAGCAATTCCTTGGCCTTGACTGGCCCCACCCCAGGAACGCCTGTGATGCAATCAACCGCATCGCCTACGAGGCCTAGATAGTCGGCGAATTGTTCAGGACTAACTCCAAATTCTTCTTTAATGTCAGCCCTGTAACGCCTTCGATTGCCGCTGTAATCCCACATATAGTCTTTGTCTGTTTTCAGCAACTGAGAAAGGTCTTTGTCTCGAGTCACAATACACAATGCCGGATCTCCAGGCAGCAACTTCGACATTCTGACTGAGAGCGTACCGATGATATCATCGGCCTCGTACTTCTTACTTGCATACGATGCCATACCAAGAATTGAACAAATCTCGCGACAACCTCTTAATTGCAGTGCGAGATTTTCGTCAGGCAGCTCCCTGTTGGATTTATAGTTCGGACAGAGGTCATGTCGAAAACCACTAAAAAGACTCTCATCTAGGGCCACAGCAATTCGATCGGGTTTTACGCGCCTAAGAAACTGCAATAAGAATTGGGTAAAACCGTACACGGCACTAAGATCGTTGCCATCAACATCGAAGCACTCCACATGGGGAGAAAAATGCGATTGGAATATGTAGATTGAACCATCTACTAGATAGTAAGTACCATTGTGATCGGTCATGGCAGGCACATTGTAATGACGGCCATTAGGGGTACTACCATCACTAAGATTTGACCTTACGAATTAGATACACGAAGCTACCGTCCTCTTGTGTCGATTCCAGCAGTTCATGCCCAAGAAAATGGCAAAACTTAGGCACATCGCGACTAGTCGAAGGGTCGGTGGCAACTAGCTTTAGTAGCTGCCCTGCGTCAATATCACGGATTTTATTGTGCAGAAGCATCACCGGTTCTGGACAGAACAAGCCAGAGGCGTCCAATTCCAAGGCGGCGTTCAGCCCTAGTTCTTCGGTATCGGATTGTTCTTCTGAATTGGACATAACTTCTCTTCGCTGTCTTATTTATTAACGCTCTGCAACTACTTGTAAATCACAACTCTGACTTTCCGGATCAAACGTGACCACTATCTCGCCACGCTGTAATTGATTCATTACCTGTTGCACCTTCTTCTCGAGACTAGTTTCATGAACACCGTAGTCAGTGCCTTCACGACTTATGAATTCTTCTATAATCGACGTTAATGTTTCAACTGCTAGTTCTTGAAAAGGAATATTCATAGTTTGTTACTAAACAAGCTGAACAACATTTAGCTCATTTGAGTTTGGGGAAAGTGTTTGCAGATCAGCGAAAGGAAAATTCTCCGTGTCGGCTAACTGTGACAACGAAACGTTAGCGATGCTGGTGAATATGGTCTCGATGCGCCCCGGATGACTCTTATCCCACTGCTGCAGCATTGCTTTGATTGCCTGCCGTTGCATATTGTCCTGTGTACCACAGAGATTGCAGGGGATGATCGGGAAATTACTGAGCTCAGCGTAGCGAGAGATTTCTTTCTCTTTACAGTAGGCCAGAGGACGAATAACGATGTTCCTCTTATCATCGCTCAGCAGCTTCGGCGGCATCGCCTTTAGCTTGCCGCCATAGAACATATTTAGAAATAGCGTTTCAACAATATCGTCTCGGTGGTGGCCTAGCGCTATCTTTGTAGCGCCAATAGATTGCGCGTGGTTGTAGAGAATCCCTCTACGCAGTCGTGAGCAAAGACCACAATAGGTCTTACCTTGTTCAACCTTGTCGGTAACGATGGAGTAAGTGTCTTTCTCGATTATTGTGTAGTCCACACCAAGATCATCAAGATAGGCTGGAAGAACGTGCTCCGGAAAGTCTGGCTGCTTCTGGTCTAGATTTACGGCGTGTAGCTTGAACTCAATAGGCGCATGCTTCTGCAGACTTAGTAAGATATCCAACATCGCATAAGAATCTTTGCCGCCAGAAAGGCAGACCATTACCAAGTCGCCCTCTTCGATCATATTGTAATCAGCGATAGCGCGCCCAACATCACGGCGCAGATTCTTGCGCGAGCGGTTCAGTAAGGAGTTCTTTCCACTGCCGAAGTCTTTTGCCACGGGCTCGCTGATGGCAAGAGGGTCTTTACTGCTTAAGGATGATTCAGTAGCCATAGGATCTAAACTCTCTCGAGCACCGTAGAAATACCCTGACCCAAGCCAATACACATGGTCGCCAGCCCCAGTGTTGAATCAGTATCTTCCATATTGTTTAACAAAGTAGTGGTGATACGTGTCCCCGAGCATCCCAGTGGATGACCTAGGGCGATAGCCCCACCCTTCAAGTTTACCTTTGACTCAACTACATCTGTCAGCTTCAAGTCTTTGATAACTGGCAACGATTGCGCGGCAAACGCCTCATTGAGCTCAACACAGTCGATGTCCTCTATAGAGAGCCCGGCCTTCTTAAGCGCCTTTTGCGAGGCTGGAACTGGACCATAGCCCATAATTGAGGGGTCTACGCCCGCATAGGCCATTGATCGCACCTTCGCTCTGATCTTCAGGTTTAGCGACTGAGCCCTCTCGGCGCTCATCAGCAACATGGCAGACGCGCCATCTGATATCTGCGAGGAAGTACCTGCGGTAACCGTGCCATTAGCAGGATCGAAGATTGGTCGTAACTGCGCCAAACCTTCTACTGTAGTGTCCGGCCTAATGGTTTCATCGTGCTCTAGTAGAATCTTCATTCCTCGCGCATCATGTCCTTCGATCGCTACGATCTCATTTGCAAAACCACCTCCTACGCGCGCCTTGTGGGCTAGCGCATGAGATCGAACAGCAAATTCATCTTGTTGCGCGCGGCTGATACCGTGCATTTTAGATAGTACCTCCGCTGTTACTCCCATCATCCAGGCCGCTTTCGCGATATGTTTCGAGGCCTTGGGATTCAGATCTATGCCATGCACCATCCCAACGTGACCCATGTGCTCCACACCACCAACGATGAACTGGTCGCCGTTATTACTCTGAATTGCCATCGCAGCTGTATGCAACGCCGACATAGAGGAACCGCAGAGTCTATTTACTGTCTGCGCACAGGTAGAATGTGGCAAGACGGACATTAGTGCCGCATTTCTCGCTATATTCCAGCCTTGCTCTAAAGTTTGATTAACACAGCCCCAGATCACATCTTCAACTTCTTCTGGCGACACTCCCGCATTTCTTTCGAAAAGCGCATTGATTAGTCGTGCTGACAATTCTTCCGCTCGCACATTACGATACGCACCACCCTTGGATCTAGCCATTGGTGTTCGTATCCCGTCTACGATTACAGCGTCTCTGGCATTTAACTTCATGTTATCTCCTAACAACTTGTATAAGGCATGCTTAGATATTACCTAGCTGATGCCAAAATTCTGCTTTGTTACTTGTAAAAAGTCTCGTTTACTGAGGCCATAGCGCGCAGCTTCTCGGTCGGATGATAGAGTTCACCCAGATCTGCAAACTTATCTGCTATAGCGCAAAATTCAGTCAGGCCCAAGCTATCCACATAGCGCAGTGCTCCTCCGCGAAATGGTGGAAATCCAATGCCTAGCACCAGTCCCATGTCAGCTTCGATCGCCGTACTAACGATTCCATCTTCTAAGCAACGGATAGTCTCCATACACAGGGCAACCATCATTCGCTGCACGATTTCCTCGTCTTTAAATTCTCTACTTGCAGACGCCATCGAAGCCGCAAGCTTCTCAGTTGCCGAGTTCGGAAGCTTCTTCGGCTTGCCTCTCTTGTCGTTCTCATAGAGGTAGAAACCACTGCCCGATTTCTGCCCAAGATCTTTCTGTTCAAATAGCTTGTCTATCACCGTGTCAATATCCAACTTCATGCGATCGAATCCTGCCGCCATAACAGCCTGCGCATGAACTGCCGTATCCAGACCAACAACATCCAACAAATAAGCAGGCCCCATCGGCCAACCGAATCGCTCCATAGCCTTGTCAATCTGCTTGTAGTTAGCACCCTCGTTTATCAGTCTCGAAAAAGCACCGAAGTACGGGAATAAAATGCGATTCACTAAAAAGCCCGGACAGTTGTTAACCACTATAGGCACTTTCCCCATCTTTTTGGCATAGGCTACTGTCGTCGCTATCGTCTCATCACTGCTCTTCGCTCCGCGAATCACTTCCACCAGAGGCATTACTGGTACTGGATTGAAGAAGTGCATGCCACAGAAATTTTCCGGACGCTTTAATACGGTTGCCAAGTCATCTACCGAAATGGTCGACGTGTTGGTCACGATAATCGCGTCCTCTCGAACCAACGATTCGAGTTCCGCTAGCACGGATTGTTTAATCTTAGGATTCTCGACTACGGCCTCAACGATGATATCGGCCTGGCCGATGCTGTCATAGCTCAACGTTGGCTCGATGCTTGAGAGAATACTGAACATTTCGTTGCCGTCTATGCGCCCCTTCGCTACCTGTTTATCCAGCTGCTTTCGCGCTTCCGCCATGCCGAGATCAATGCCCTCTTGGGCTATGTCCTTCATGATAATAGGCATGCCCTTCAATGCAGACTGGTAGGCAATTCCACCGCCCATAATGCCTGCACCCAATACTGCCGCCTTCGAAATTGATTTCGCGCTAGCTTGTTGTCTCTTCGCGAGACCACCGAGAAATTGGTCGTTAAGGAACATCTGTACAAGGTTAGCCGCAACTTCCGTTGCCGCCAGCTTAATAAAGCCCTGGTGCTCCACTTCCAAAGCGCCAGCACGATCCATCACCGCGGCTTCCTGCATCACCCTTACTGCAGTAATGGGAGCCGGATAGTTCGGACCCGCCGCAGCGGCAACCATGCCCTTGGCTGTCTCAAAAGCGACATTCATTTCAATGGGTGTGAGTGTCAGCGGGGAAGTCTTTTGTAAGCGAATTTTTTGGTGGTCTAGTTTTCCATCATTACACTGCTGAATAATTTTCTCGGCCGCCTCAATGAGTATGGCCTCATCCACAATTGCATCGAGCGCGCCTTCAGAGAAGGCCTGTTTTGCTTTAATGTGCGACCCGCTACTAATCCATTGATTGGCATTGTCCGCTCCGATCAGTCGCGGCAATCTTACGGTCCCGCCAAAACCAGGCAATATGCCTAGCTTAACCTCAGGGAAGCCTACAAGCGCAGATTCTGTGGCGACACGGTAGTCCGCTGATAATGCCAATTCAAACCCTCCACCTAGCGCGATGCCATTAATGGCTGCAACGGTGGGAAATGGCAGATCTTCTAGATCAGAGAATATCTTATTCACTTCTACTAGCCACGAATGCACCTGCTGCTCGCCCTCGGCAAACTTTGAGGTGAATTCAGTAATATCGGCGCCAACTATAAACGTCTTCTTAGCACTTGATAGCACAAGACCCGGCACGTCGGCTTTTTGCAGAGCGGCTATGGCTTGCTGCAACTCACGCAGAGTTTCTTGATCGAATTTGTTTACAGATGAACCTTCCAGGTCGAACACCAGGTTGGCAATGCCAGAAGGCAATACATCGACGCTTAGCGCCTTGCCTGAGTAGATCATATTAAGCTCCAAGTTAGAGTGAACCGCGCGGTGGCTCAGAACCGAGTATTATAGCCCTGCTGGGCCCATATAAGAAGTCAGCGACTTTACACTCAGATAAGGTGAAATTGAGTTATTATCGCACTATGATCAAACAGTTAGAGCTATCCCAAACAGCAAAGAAAATTCTGAGCGTAGCCGCTCACTTGCTGAGTGTCAGCGTTATGTTATTAGCTAACAGCCCCTCGATAGCGGCACACAGCGCTGTGATCTTGCTCTACCACCACGTCGCCGAGGATACCCCTCCCTCGACGTCTATTTCCCCCGCTAACTTCGATGCACACCTGCGCTATTTGCGAGACAACGATTTCAACGTAATAGCACTCGATCGAATGATAGACAGCCTTCGCTCCGGTCAATCGCTGCCGGAGAAATCGGTAGTAATAACCTTCGACGACGGATACAAGTCCATCTTCGATGAAGCATTTCCCCTGCTGCAAACCTACGGCTATCCATTTACGCTATTTCTAAGCACCGGGCCTATCGACGACGGCTTGAACAACTACATGACCTGGGATCAGGTGAGGCAGATGAGCGCCGCCGATGTGATTATCGCCAATCACATGGTCGATCATCCCTATATGCTTGAAGCTAGAAACAACGAATCTGATATTCAGAGACTCGCGAGGTTACGAGGAGATTTATTGGAGGCCGAGCAGAGAATAGAAGCCGAGACTGGGCAATCTCATCGCTATCTTGCCTATCCTTATGGTGAGTACGACCCTGCTTTAAAGTCACTCTTGGCAGAGCTCAATTTTGTCGGACTAGCGCAAAATTCTGGTGCCGTGGGGCCTAAATCAGACTTTCTCGCCCTACCTCGATTTCCTCTCGCTAGCATCTACGCAAATTTGGATACAGCGAGCACGAAGTTCTCTACGCTGCCGTTTTCGGTAACTCAAGTTCGACCCGATTCTCCTGTAACATCAAATAGGAGTCCGTCGGCCGTACTTAAATTCGAGAATGGGAACTATGACCTAAGTCAGATTGGCTGCTTCGCGAACAGCAAACCAATACCGATGACTTGGATAGATAAAGAACAAGGTCTGCTGGAATTGATTCCCAAAGAGAGCTTCTCAGGGAGACGCTGGAGGTATATCTGCACCGCTGCTGATCCTGACTCGAACCGCTACTACTGGCATTCTGTGCAGTGGATAAATTTGGACTGAAGCCGCGCGCTTTCGCGGATTAGTTTCCTATCCAGCGACGATCTCTTTGACGTAAATCATTCTGCTGAATCATGGTCTGCACCTCGTCAATGTAGTTCTCGCCACGTTGCGAGTACCTCGCCAGCCCTTGAACTAGCAATATCGGATCTAGGCGCTGGCCTAGCTGCCTTAGTCGAGCTCGCTCCTGGCGAAAACCAACATACAGGCGATGAGTATTAATATTTAAAAAATAGCCTTCGATGGCGTCCTCGATAGTGTCGAAGCTCTTCACCTCGTGAGTCGCACCCTCTACGCGCCTATTCGGAATAATGCCGCAGCCTTCTACGTAGCACCATTGACCGAAAATGTTATTACCCTCTAGAGCGAATCTGGAGGTACCCCATGCCGATTCATTTGCAGCCTGCGCTAAAACCAAGGATGCAGGAATCACATCTACCATCAATAGCAATTCGCTCATTAGAGACTGGACGCTCGTCGCATCAACATCCAAGTTGTAGGCTACCGCTAAATCTACTACCCAGTCTCTTTCGTACACGGATAAGGGAGTGCCTGCATCTACAATTTCAGCATAACTTAACAGTTGCAGGCGCAGGCCGCTGACGAGTCCGTTTTCATAGCGGACATAATCTTGCAGGAAATCAAAAAACTGCTGTTTCTTTGCCTCAGTATCCGAAATAGATGCGAAATCTGGAAAGACGACTATCGGTTCGGGCACCACTGAAACCTCAGCAGTCGATTCGTAGGTAGGGGCGAATTTGGTTACCGCAAACGTCAGTACAAATAGAGCTACTGAGACTAACCCGGCAAACGCTAGTTCTCGCTTACGCTTCTGCTGCGAAATCTCACTATCTGACAGCATCGAAACCCCCTAGTCATTGTTACTACGTGGACATCTATTTGGAGCGTTAATCAATATCTCAATACAAAATACCTGAAGTGACATTAGCCATAAAAGATTTTCACCGAATTTCTAGTTTAGAACAACAAATTCCAACAATTGTTTCTGGATCAGTCTCTAGCGAGTCTTAGCTATCGAATACGGATCAATGAATTCCCTATAGATATCAGCTATTTGCAAACAAAACCCCCAGTAAATTAGCGCAACCCTATAACCCTTAACGTCAGGGTTAGCATTTTGGCTTTAACTTTGTTTGTCCTATTTTGTTCCTCCTGCGCAGTCTGGAGACGCTGGCGAAGAACCCTGCCGTTTCTCCCACTCCTGTTCTGTATACAGATGCATAGCTAAGGCGTGTACACCTTCGGCCAGCTCGTTCTGTAGTAATTTATAGACTGCTTGATGTCTGCGCACCAAATTCAAGTCTGTGAATGTGGCAGAAACAGCAGTGATATTAAAGTGAGACTCCGTCGCTGGCCCACCATGCATGTGACTCTCGTTCGCCACCTCTAACATCGATGGCCGCAATGCCTCCGACAACTTTGCTTGAATCGTATCCTGTACCGACATTGCTATCACCAACTCCCTAAATAGCCGTTAAGGCCAATTCTATTCACATTTAGTATAACCCAATTACAGTCGATACAATTCAGTGGTCATGCCCGCCTAGCCTCGTTACACTGTCGCCCTCATGGAGCCCCAAAAATGGCCATTTCTTGGTACCCCGGACATATGCACAAGGCCAGCAAAGAGCTGGTTAAGATCATGCACCAGACAGATGCGGTGATCGAAGTCCTAGATGCACGCATCCCCGAATCAAGCTGCAATCCCCTGCTCGCGAGTATTCGTGAAGGGCGACCCTGCATACGCATCTTGAACAAATCAGACCTCGCTGATGACGAAGTCACACGAGCCTGGGCCGCGCACTTCTCTAAACTCGATAATAGCGCCTGCCTCATCAACGGTAAGGGCGCGCAGATCAGCCGAGCAGACATCGTAAAAACCGCAAAGAGACTCATCAAGCATACCGACGAGACGGTGCTAATTCAGGGCCAGATTGTTATCGACGGCATTCCCAATGTAGGTAAATCTAGTCTCCTGAATTTGCTGGCTGAGCGTAAGGTCGCAAACACCGGCAATGAGCCCGCGGTGACCAAAGGTCAGCAGCGCGTCAAACTGCAACAAGGTTGGTATCTGATTGATACCCCCGGCATGCTCTGGCCAAAGCTGGAAGATCAAGAGAGCGCCTACAGACTGGCTATTACAGGCACGATTCGAAGTACAGCAGTAGAAGTCGCGGATATTGCCTGGTTCCTCGCCGAGCTGTTGCTGAGGGACTACCCCCAACGCCTAGTCGAAAGATACGCTTTACCTGGCTCCATCACTGAGCCCGAAACCTTCTTCGATGCCCTCGCTAAGCAGCGCGGATCCATAGGTCGCGGTGGGCGAGCTGACCTGAACAAAACGGCAGAAATATTACTAAACGAATTTCGCTCAGGTAAACTAGGCAGATTCAGCCTGGAGACACCTCCCTCGTAAAATTGCCAGTGCGCGCACGTTTAGCGAGGAATCCAACAAGCAATACATATTATAGAAGGCAACCCTAAGCATGGCCGTAGTAAGCAATCCTGATACCGAGCATAGCAATTCTATCCAACCCCCGAAATTACATCCTGCTTTCGAATGGCAGCGCAGCGAAGAAATTAGCTCTCTAAACATCACCATGGAGGAATATACCCATTCAGTGACGGGCGCGAAGCATTTCCACCTGAGCAGTAAAAATACCGAGAATGTATTTCTCGTCGCGTTTAGAACAGTTCCCATGGATTCCTCAGGCGTCGCGCACATTCTGGAGCATACTGCTCTGTGCGGAAGCAAGAAGTTCCCTGTCAGAGATCCATTCTTCATGATGATTCGACGCTCGTTGAATACATTCATGAACGCGTTTACCAGCAGCGATTGGACCGCGTACCCATTCGCCAGCAAGAACAAGAAAGATTTCGACAACCTCTTAACCGTATACCTCGATGCCGCATTCTTCTCGCGCCTGCATGAACTCGATTTTGCGCAGGAAGGACATCGCCTAGAATTTGCAGAGCCTGAAAATCCCGATAGCGAACTGCAGTATAAGGGCGTGGTCTTCAATGAGATGAAAGGCGCCATGAGTTCCACAAATAGCGTCTTATGGCAAACTATCAGCAAATACGTGTTCCCGACTACGACCTATCATTTCAATAGCGGCGGAGAGCCTGATCACATTCCCGATCTCAGCTACCAGGAACTTCTGGATTTTTACAAGAGCCATTACCATCCCAGCAATGCCGTCTTCATGACCTTCGGCGACATATCCGCATTCGACCATCAAGAGAAATTCCAAGAGCAAGCGCTTTCACATTTCGATATGCTGGACATTAATATCGAAGTAAAAGATGAAAAGAGATACCTGGCGCCAATATCCGTCGAAGAATCCTATGCAAGCGAAGAATCCGATAAACCTCAAAGCCATGTAGTCCTCGCCTGGCTGTTGGGCCGCAGCACCGACCTTGGCGAGTTGTTCCGAGCGGAGCTTGTTTCTAGCGTCTTGCTAGACAATAGCGCGAGCCCCCTTCTTCGAGCACTCGAGACTAGTGAGCTAGGCAGCTCTCCATCACCGATGTGCGGTTTGGAAGACTCCAATCGTGAGATGAGCATGATGGCGGGCCTCGAAGGCTGCAAGACACAGTCCAGCGAAGCCGTAGAGAGCCTGATAATCAAGACTCTGGAAGACGTGGTAAAGAACGGAATCCCCTACTCGCAGGTTGAGGCCTCTCTGCATCAATTGGAGCTGCATCAGCGAGAGATTTCCGGTGACAGTTACCCTTACGGACTGCAGCTAATTCTTGCCGGTCTCTCCACTGCTATGCATCGCGGCGACCCTATTGAGCTATTGAATATCGACCCTGCTCTTGCTGAGCTGCGAGAACTTATCAAGGACGATCGATTCATTCCTAATCTCGTGCAGAAGCTACTGCTAGACAACCCACATCGAGTCAGATTGACACTAAAACCCGATCCAGAGCTGGCGAAACGCAAGGTGCAAGCCGAACTAGATCAGCTCGCCGCTATCAAGAGCGCACTGGGCGATGAAGAAAAACTGGCGATCATTACACAAACCAAACTGCTCGCAGCGCGACAGATGGAAGAAGATGACCCAGGACTGCTTCCAAAAGTTGGCCTCGAGGATGTACCCCAGTCCATCAGCGAACCCATCCGCTTCGATACAGTTCTTAGCAGCAGCAATGCCCCTATTACTTATTACGGCCAAGGCACTAATGGGCTTTGCTATCAGCAAGTTATAATGTCCATACCGCAAATCGATCAAGAGCTTTTGGATGTATTGCCTCTATATACTACCTGCCTGACGGAGTTTGGCGTCGGCGAGCGAGACTACGCTGAGACACAGGCCTGGCAAGCCCAAGTAAGCGGCGGTATCAGCTGTTTCAGCAGTATTCGCAGCGACTTGAACGACGTGCAATCAAGCAGGGCTATCATCTCTTTCTCATCGAAATGCTTAGCCGACAAGCACCTGCAAATAACTGAATTGCTACATAGCACTATTCATGATGTTCGTTTCGATGAAGATAAACGACTGCAAGAACTCATCGAGCAAATTTGTGCACGCAAGGAAAATAGCATCACAGGACAGGGACACAGTCTAGCGATGAGCCTTGCCAGCAGTCGCATGAGCCCTACCGCCCTCCTCGGTCATCGCTCTGGCGGCCTAGAAGGCATCAAGCTACTAAAAGCGCTGAGGGCGCAGATGGAGCAGAAGGCTTCACGCATCGCGTTGCTGGACAAGTTCAGGTCCTTGCATGGGAAAATCCTAGCCGCAAACAAGAAGTTTCTTGTGATAGCCGAGCCTGAGCATCGCAGCCAGCTAATCTCAGACATCGACAGTGTCTGGGGAGCGTCAGTTGGGGGCGCTGATGATAGCCCTCTGGCATTGCCGCCACTCAGAGAAAGCGTCAGACAGGCATGGTGCACTACTACTGCCGTGAACTTCTGTGCCAAGGCTTATCCTACCGTTGCCTCAGGGCATATAGACAATGCCGCCTTGCAGGTATTGGCCGGTTTCATGCGCAATGGCTATCTACACAGGGCAATTCGAGAGCAAGGCGGCGCCTATGGCGGCGGAGCTAGTCAAGATGCGAGCTCGGCGTCCTTCCGCTTCTTCTCCTATCGAGACCCGCGACTACAGGAAACGCTAGCAGACTTTGACGCAGCCATAGACTGGGTGATCTCGACCGAACACAAGCCTCACCAACTGGAAGAGGCAATATTAGGTGTCATAGCGAGTCTCGATAAACCAGCATCACCTGCTGGAGAGGCTAAACAAGCCTATTTCAATCAAGTCTTCGGTCGTACTCTGGAGCATCGGGGCCAGTTCAGAAAACAAGTCCTGGGCACTACAATCAGCGACCTAAAGCGTGTTGCGCAGCAGTATTTAGTTCCCGACAAGGCTAGTATCGGTATTATCTGTAACAAAGAATCCGCCGAAAGCTTAAATATCGATAGTATTGAAATAATTAATCTGTAGATATTACAGCCTATTACGAACACTATTTAATGTTAAATATTAGAATTGGGAAAATAATGAAATATCTAAGATAATATTGGGAACTTTTCTCTGCATGACTAGTCAGAGTTAGTGTAGGTAGATGTAATACAAAATTGTGGGTTTTGTTTCATTTATCTCTCCCTTGATAGTATATTTAGCCCAACTGCCTCCGGTCGTTGGGCTTTCTTTTTGTTGCTCCTAAATCCCAAAACCGCCTCCTTCAACACCGGGCTCTTCACATACCTAGCCTCTACGGTGTACCTGAATACACCCCAATCGCTCAATGTTAATAGGCAGTAGAAATTAGTAATTTCATGGATGCACAACAAGCCAAAAGAGAAGCCACAAATGTTACTTTAGTTGGCATGTTTTTCGACCTACTGCTTGGCGCTGGCAAGATAGTTGGCGGCGTCCTAACGAATTCATTCGCGCTGGTCACAGATGGAATTCACTCTCTTACCGATGCCGGTACTGACATCTTCGTATTAGTTGTCGCGCGAGTTGCTCACGCCGAGCCCGATGCAGAGCATCAATACGGCCATGGCCGCTTCGAGACTTTGGGCACCATCGCGATGGGCATCGTATTCTTCATCACTGCTGCTATCTTGATGTACGACAGCTTTAATCGACTGCGATTCAGCGAACCGCTACCTACCCCCGCTGCCGCCGGCATAGTTATCGCGCTGTTATCCGTAGCGACAAAGGAATGGATCTATCACTACACGATGCGTGTAGCGAAGAAGCTTAATTCCAGCCTACTTAAAGCGAACGCCTGGCATAGCAGGACTGACGCGATCTCTTCAGTAGCTGTATTCATCGGTATCTTGGGAGCGCGCCAGGGTTATCTGTGGATGGATACAGTTGCAGGCATGTTCGTTGCCCTAATCATAGCGAAGATAGGCTGGGAGCTTTGCACCGACAGTCTGACTGAGCTCGTCGATACGGCAGTCTCAAAACAGCGCAGAGAACAATTCGAATCCTGCGTATTAAACATAGATGGCATCCGTGGGATCACGGACCTACGCAGCAGATCCTCAGGTGGAAAAATAATCTTGGAAGTTCGGCTGCTGGTTAATTCATATATTTCAGTATCGGAAGGTCATCAACTTGGCGAGCTAGCTAACAAATCACTTATCAGTCAGTTCGCTGACGTCTGTGAGGTACTCATTCACATTGATCCCATTCAACACGAGACCATAGAAGATGAGTCGCAATTGCCTGAACGAACTCAGGTAATAGCATCTTTAAAGGCGTGCTGGGAAAACTTGATAGATCAGCACTCTATCGCATCAATAGACCTTCACTATTTAGGAGGCGCGATTGAAGTGGATCTTGTGCTCGACGTCGACGTCTTATCGATGGCAACGGCTAGGGACTTGGAAGCTGCCATCGAGACAGAACCACATATCACAAGGTTGCGCATCTTCAACAAATTGCATGAATCTAATCACGAGAGCGCTTCATCTTGAAAGCGTTTTACCGCTGCAGGTTAGAGTGACATATTTACTTTCAATTGGGGCTCAATTCCCTATACTAACGTATTACATCTACTGTCATATTGGGATGCTCCGCTAACAAAAATAAGACTAAAAAGGAAATCCAGTTAGCAATGAAACCGACTGATATCGCCGATCCCGAGTACTTTCATAAAGTAGTCGACTGCCAGTGGGCCTGTCCCGCCCACACCCCTGTCCCCGAATACATACGTTTGATCGCCGAGAAGCGCTATACCGATGCCTATATGATCAACTGGCAATCGAATGTGTTTCCCGGAATCCTCGGACGCACCTGCGACCGCCCCTGCGAACCTGCATGCAGACGCGGACGAGTCGAAGAAGAACCTGTCGCCATATGTCGATTGAAACGAGTTGCCGCCGACTATAAATCTGACATCACGAATCGTCTCCCTGTGATACCGAAGAAAAAGAACGGCAGACATATAGCCCTCATCGGGGCCGGCCCTGCCTCTTTGACTGTTGCGCGAGATCTCATGCCTCTGGGTTATGAGATTACCCTGTTTGAAAAAGACGCCCTTAGCGGCGGAGCGATGCGCACGCAAATTCCTAGATTTAGGCTTCCAGCAGAAGTGCTAGACGAAGAGCTAAATTACATTCTAGAAATGGGTGTCAATTGTCGTTTCGGTGAAGAGATCACCAGCATGCGTGACATTTTGGCCGAAGGCTACGACGCAATATTTGTTGGCACCGGCGCGCCTCTGGGCAAATGGTTGGACCTACCGGGACATATCGATGCGAAGGACAATATTCATACCGGGATCGAATGGCTCGCCAGCGTTGCCTTCGAACATATTACGAGCGTGGGAAAGAACGTAATCGTACTCGGCGGCGGCAACACCGCGATGGACTGTTGCAGAACTTCCAAGCGCATCGGCGGTGAATCAGTAAGCGTTGTAGTGCGCAGCGGCTTCGATGAGATGAAGGCTTCGCCTTGGGAAATCGAAGATGCGATGAACGAAGACATACCTATATTGAACTTTCATGTACCGAAGCGCTACGTCATCGAGAACGGCAAACTCGTCGCCATGGAATTTGAAAAAGTTCGCAAAGAAATTGATGAAAATGGCAGACGAAAACTCGTACCAACCGGAGAAGAGCCGGCGATATTACCCTGCGATGACGTGCTCTGCGCCATTGGGCAAGAGAATAGTTTCCCGTGGGTAGAAAGAGATTTAGGCATCGAGTTTGATCAATGGGAAGTGCCAGTCCTCAACAAGTCAACCTTCCAATCTACCCATGAAAAAGTTTTCTTTGGCGGCGATGCAGCTCTCGGGCCCGACAATATCATTACCGCCGTTGCACATGGGCACGATGCAGCTGTATCAATCCATATGCAGTGCGAGAAACTAGACATCACTAAACGCCCTGATCCGCTCACTAATCTTAGCAGTCAGAAGATGGGTATCCACCAGTGGTCTTACAAAAATGACATTAGCGATGATCTACGTTTTGCGGTACCTCATGCTGACAAGCAAGCCACACTGAACGACATAAACATTGAGGTAGAGCTTGGCTTCGATGAGCAACTCGCATTCAACGAGACAAAGCGCTGCCTGAACTGCGATGTGCAAACTGTGTTCACCGACAAACTTTGTATCGAGTGTGATGCCTGCGTGGACATCTGCCCGACCGACTGCATCACGTTTACTCAGAATCAAGATGAGCCCGAGCTCAGAAAAAATCTCCTAGCGCCCGCCGAGAATGCTGAACAAGATATATACGTTTCCGGTCTGCTAGCAGGCACCGGTCGCATCATGGCAAAAAATGAAGACCTGTGTCTGCACTGTGGTTTATGCGCCGAGCGCTGCCCCACGAACGCCTGGGACATGCACAAATATTTATTCAACACGGCCAAAGCGGAAGATGCATGTCAGAGTTAATTCAGAGCTCCAGGGTCACTGGCCTGACCAAGATCAATGACTTCGTAGTCAAATTTGCCAACGTAAACGGCTCCGGGTCCGCGAGTGCAAATGGCATGTTCGCGAAAGCCGTGTTTCGCATGGGAATACCCATTAGCCCGCACAATATATTCCCCTCCAACATCCAGGGACTACCTACTTGGTTTGAGGTGAGGATCAACGAGAACGGCTATTTGGGACGGCGCGAAGGTGTCGACCTCATCGTCGCGATGAACGAGCAGACCATCGGCAAGGACATTGCTTCGGTCCTGCCTGGCGGTTATGTTCTGTATGACTCCTCGAAAACCCTAGCGAATGAATTGTTACGCGACGATGTCACTTACCTGCCGATTCCTCTCAAAGATATCTGTCTCGAAGAATTTGAGAAACCAACCCAGCGGCAACTGTTCAAGAACATCGTCTACGTCGGCGCTCTCTCTGCGTTTCTAAGTATCGACTTCAAAGTGCTAACCGAACTTGTCAGCGATCAGTTCCGTGGAAAGGAAAAGCTTATCCTCCCAAATATTCATGCATTGGAACTCGGCCACCAATACGCTAGCGATAATTTTGATTGCCCGCTCAATCTTCGACTGGAAAAAAGCGAGAAGAACAAAGGCAAGATTCTGATGGACGGCAATACCGCTACCGGTCTAGGCTGTGTCTATGGTGGCGCGACAGTAGCCGCTTGGTACCCACTGACTCCTTCAACTTCGGTAGTAGATAGCTTCGCAAAGTACTGTAAGCGTCTACGCATCGATGCCGGCACCGGCAAGAAAAAATACTCTATCGTGCAGGCCGAGGATGAGCTCGCGGCAATAGGCATAGCGATTGGCGCAGGATGGAATGGGGCACGCGCATTTACCGCAACCAGCGGCCCAGGCATTTCATTAATGCAAGAATTTCTAGGACTCGCGTACTTCTCCGAAGTACCAATCGTCCTCTTCAATATTCAACGGGTTGGCCCATCTACAGGCATGCCGACACGATCACAACAGGGTGACTTACTCTGTTGTGCCTACGCCTCCCATGGCGACACCAAACATGTACTCCTGTTTCCCGCGAATCCTAGCGAATGTTTCGATTATGCGGCGAGAGCCTTCGATATTTCAGATCGAATACAGTCTCCGGTGATAGTCATGAGCGACCTAGAACTCGGCATGAATGAGCAAATTTGTGACCCACTCAATTGGGATGACAAGAGCCGCTATGATAGAGGCAAGGTACTCAACGCAGAACAGTTGGAAGAAATTGAACGATATGGCCGCTATCTCGATTCTGACGGCGACGGCATACCCTATCGAACCTATCCTGGCACCCATCCTCATAAAGGCAGTTACTTTACTCGTGGCAGCTCACATGACTCCTATGCTGCCTACACCGAAGATGGCACCGTCTATGCTGAGGTAATGGATAGGCTGACGCTCAAGATGAAGACGGCAGTAAACTATCTTCCTGAGCCAGAATTTTCCGAGACCACGTCCAATAAATTGGGCTTGGCATTTATTGGTACTACAACTAGCGCCATCAACGAAGTTCTCGATAGTTTAGCGAAGAAAGGCATAACGCCGGATACGATGCGTATTCGTGCATTCCCGTTCCACGACAGAGTGACGGAATTCTTTGACGCGCACGAACTCGTCTATGTAATAGAGCAAAATCGTGACGCGCAACTGAAGAGCCTCCTGAAGATTGAATGCAATATCCACGAAGAGAAGATGCACTCGATTCTCAGCTACGATGGCGTATTAATTACGGCGCAGCACATTGAAAAATCCATTATTGATTCCATGAGCGACATGGATGCGAGCGGAGAAGTACCCGCGTAAAACGGCAGCGACTATGAGTTATATTAATAAACCAAAGTTCAAACACCCACAGATGCAAACCAATGATATTGGTCTGACGCGCAGAGACTATGAAGGAACTCTGACTACCCTGTGTGGTGGTTGCGGTCACGATTCTATCAGTGCGGCTATCATCCAAGCCGCTGCCGAGATGTCTCTAGAACCACATAGAGTTGCCAAAATTTCAGGGATCGGTTGCTCCTCGAAAATACCTTCTTACTTTCTTAGCAAAGCACACGGGTTTAATTCCGTGCACGGTCGCATGCCTTCGGTTGCAACCGGCGCTAATATCGCTAACAAGGAACTCTACTACATTGGGGTTTCAGGCGATGGTGACAGCGCGTCTATTGGGCTTGGACAATTCTGCCATATCGTTAGACGCCGCATAAACATGCTCTATATAGTAGCCAACAATGGCACCTACGGCCTGACCAAGGGGCAGCTTTCAGCTACGGCCGATCTTGGTTCGAGAACCAAATCAGGCGAAGAAAGTCAGTTCGACAATATCGATATGGCTACGCTCGCAATCGAACTCGGCGCAAGCTTCGTTGCTCGTAGCTTTTCTGGAGACAAGAAACAATTAATCCCTCTACTCCAGGCTGGCCTCTCGCATAAGGGCTTCGCGTTCATCGACGTAATCTCCCCCTGCGTGACATTTAATAACACAGATTTTTCGACCCACGGTTACAAGAACACCTGGGAGAATCATATCGCCCTGAGTGAAGTTGACTTCGTACCAATGCGAGAGGAAATTACGACGAGCTACGCCGCAGGCAAGGAAAAAGAAATAACGCTACACGACGGGTCTGCTATCCACCTGCATAAGACTAGCAACGACTACGACCCATCCGATAAAGAGAACGCCCTGCATCACATCAATGCCTACAAGAAACAAGGTAAGATTGCGACTGGCCTACTCTATATCAATCAGTCTACGTCTGACTTACATGAATTGCAGGAGACTGTGGATAAGCCTCTGAACAGCCTCGGCAATCAAGAATTGTGCCCGGGTAGTGAAGCGCTGAACGATATCAACAATACGTTCCGGTAACGCTGTTACCGCTGTTCTTTAATTAGATCGTAGGCAGCCTTTATCGCCTGAGTCTTTTCAGTGGCAATATCGATCATCTCTTCTGGCAAGCCCTTAGCTACTAACTTGTCGGGGTGATGCTGATTCATCTGTCGTCTATATGCCTTCTTCAGCTCAGCTTCACTACACTTAGGAGATACTCCTAACAATTCGTACGACGCCTTAATCTTATCCTTAGACGACTCGCTATCAGCGAAGTGAGCCTGACCAGACAAGCGACTAATCAGCGCGTCGAACTCAGGTTTCGAATAGCCTAGGTCACGAGCGATTCCCTCAATTAAGGTTTTCTCACGCGCATCCAGTCGGCCATCCGCGAAGGCGGTAGCCACTATAATCTCTAGAAATATCTGTATTAAATTTCTTCGACGGAAGCTCTCCCGCTTAAACTGCGCGAGCACCTCGTGTATAGGGAAGTCCGGCTTCTTTCCTTCGTTAAAGAGGTTGATGGCAACTGTACGTTGCTGAGGATTCAGACGCATTTGGTCCATGACTCTTTCAGCCATGGCGATTTCATCGATTGTGACCTTACCGTCGGACTTAGCTACATAGCCCATCAGCGCGAACGTCGTAGTAAAGAATACCGACTGCACGCGCTCAGTAGCGCCTAGTCCAAGCGAATCATCTAGTGAGAGACCATCCAGCCCCCCGTCGAAGTAATTGCCCAGTGCTGCGCCTAACACCGCACCCAAGGGCCCGCCCATCATGAAACCGAATGTCCCGCCTACTACCTTTCCCCACCAACTCATATTAGTACTCGTTACTGCTGATAAATTAGTTTGCCGTAAAACCTGGTAATCCAGAACCTAGCATAGGCCCCTATCGACAATGTTCAATCGAGATGCCCATCATTGGAAACGGAGTCTACTAGGAAATGAGGCGCTGAAACCAGCTCTTGTCTAATTCTCGTCTACATCCATCTAACTGTACCGCAAACCGACTTGAGTTCGCCTGCACACGAGCGGCGGTGTCTACCAACCACTGTTTATTCCTGTAGGTAGCGCGTTGGTAGCCGCTGTTGCCCTCGTGGTAGGCATAATAAAGATGCATCGCATTATTATTCGAGATGTTACTTATCCGTGTGGAGTTCGCGTTATACCAAGCCACGAAATCGATGGCGTCTGAAAAATTCCTACGCGAGGCACGGCTGTTGCCCGAATTCTGTTCATATTCGAGCCAGGTTTCATCGAGTGCCTGTGCGTAGCCGTAGGCAGAGCTTGGCCGACGGCCCGGGAAAATCCATAAGAATTTGTTTCTAGCCGGCTTAGCACGAGGCTGGAAAGAAGACTCTTGATAGATAAACGCCATGTTTACCGACACGGGAATGCCCCAGCGCTGCTCTGCGCTCTTAGCCGCGTTATACCACCCTCGACGATCCTCAAATATAGAGCAGATGTCCGCCACGCTTTCTGGAGGCGAACTGGCACAGGCGGCTAGCAACGATGCTAGCAGAGGTACACAGGCGATCTTTGTCTTGTGATATTTCATCATATTTCGATTCAATTACATCAACGCATTCAACTAACTTGAATACTAAGCAGTTAGAGCATCAAGATGCACAATAAATTCCCCTTCATCGAGAATTTTAATGCCTAATTCTTCCGCTTTCGCGAGTTTTGATCCAGCGCCAGGCCCAGCCACGACACAAGAGGTATTCTTCGACACGCTCCCAGCTACCTTCGCTCCCAAAGCTACTAACTTGGCCTTCGCCTCGCTCCTGGACATTTGTTCGAGGGTGCCCGTCAGTACGTAGGTTTCTCCCAGCAACGGCTTTGCTGAGTCGTCATGACTAGGCTCTATGATTGGCCATGTCACACCACTGTCCTGCAATTCTTTGATTAGACTGATATTGTCGCTATTACTAAAAAACACCCGAATATGCTCTGCCATTATTGGGCCGACATCAGATACTTGCACTAGGCTGTCCAGATCAGCTGCAATGATGCTCTCTAAAATGCAGAAGTGGGTAGCTAGCTGCAATGCCATCGCCTCTCCCACCTCCCTTATGCCCAATGCAAATAGAAAACGTGGCAGACTCGTCTGCTTACTCTTGTGTATCGCAGCAACTATGTTCGCCGCCGACTTTTCACCCATCCGCTCAAGACTTGCAAGCTGTTCAGGCGAAAGCCTATAGATGTCCGCCACACTCGTAATAATCTCTTTGTCTACGAGTAACTCTATAAGCTTGTTCCCGAGACCCTCTATATCCATCGCGCTGCGGGAGGCAAAATGCTTTATAGATTCCTTACGCTGTGCCGGACAGATTATTCCACCGCTGCACCGATAGAGGACGTCTCCATCTTTCACGACAGCGGATGCACAAGCCGGACACACCTGGGGAATCGAGATGGATCTTCTTTTTATTTTCTTCGCGTCTTCATGGGGAATGACCTTGACGACCTTAGGGATTACATCTCCCGCGCGACGCACGATCACACGATCGCCAATTCGCAGCCCGAGGCGTTCGATCTCGTCCATATTATGCAAAGTAGTATTGCTCACGGTAACACCGCCCACGAAGACGGGCTCAAGCCTGGCTACCGGAGTAATTGTACCGGTTCTGCCTACTTGGAATTCAACATCGAGTACCGTTGTAGATTTTTCTTCGGCGGGAAATTTATATGCCATGGCCCAACGCGGGCTACGCGCATTAGTGCCAAGTTGCAGCTGGAGGTCCAGATCGTCGACCTTTAAGACGGCCCCATCGATCTCATACGACAGATCGTTTCTCTTTGCTAACAGATCTAAACAATATTCAAGGCAGGCATCAACGCCACTCTCTACACTGCGATCGGGGTTCACAGGAAGCCCCCACTTCTCTATCAATGTAAAGATTTCACTCAGCGTCTTCGGCAACTTGATGCCTTCGACTAGGCCGACGCTGTAGCAATACATCTTCAACGGTATCTTCGCCGCTTTTTTAGGATCTAGCTGCCGAATCGCGCCTGCTGCTGTGTTACGAGGATTGACGAAGATTTTACCGCCCTCTTTCTCAGAGGTTTCATTCAGCTTCTTGAATCCATCTTTATCGAGAAATATTTCGCCTCTAATTTCAACGACAGTATTCTTCTTTACCGTTTTTAACTGCAGCGGAATGCTACCTATAGTACGCACGTTATGAGTGATATTCTCACCAGTAACACCATCTCCGCGAGTGGCTGCCCGCACTAACACCCCATCTGTGTACAATAGACTAACCGCTATGCCATCCACCTTGGGCTCACAACTATATTGAATGCTCGACTCTGCCTCTAGACGTTTTTTGAGACGTGTCTCGAATGATTGTAGGTCGGCCTCATCGAACACCTTGTTCAATGAGAGCATAGGAATTTCATGCCTGACCTGGCTGAAACCTGCGATCGCCTCTCCACCGACGCGCTGTGATGGAGAGGCCTCGTCGAGAAGTTCGTACCTGGTTTCCAGTTCTTCGAGGCGGCGCAGCAAGGCGTCGAAATCAGCATCGGGAATTTCCGGCGCGTCTTGAGAATGATACAAGCGATTATGATGCTCGATCTGCTGTCGGAGGGTGTCTACTTCTAGTAGGATTTTTTCAGGAACTGCCATAGGGATTAGTTCCGAGATAGGTTCAAAGATAGCGTTCTAAGATTGTGTCTGCGGCTTAGTTTAAAAATAAGACTATAACTTTTAACCGCGAGCGGCTAAAGCCTTGAGGCGACGTAGCTCGAAATCTCGAATACGTTGACGATAGTGCTCGATGGTCTGCCCGGTCATGCCGTTTCTGTGATCATCTTTAATATCTCCGCCGAGCGTATCACGAATCTCTTGGGCCACACTTAACATTTTCTCGAAGGCATCTAGATTGTTGATAGGCGTTGGCAGCGCGAGAAAGAAGCTGATTCCCAGTGTAGTGAACTCTTCCATATTGTTAAGATCGAAGGTCCCAGGATTCAACATATTGGCGACGCTGAAAATAACCGTGCTCTGGTGTTCCTTGCTAAGCCGTTTATGGAATATATTCATGTCACCGAATTTTAGTCCTGAGGTAATCAAGATCTGCAACAAGTCATTGCCGGCGAATACTCTGCCGTCTTTCGCAGTCACATTTAGCACCAATACTTCCGAGTGCTCGAATTCGTCAGAATGCGCTTTCTGCTCTTTAGGAGCAACTTCTAAACCAGCAGAGCGCTTCTGATCTACTATATCGAGAACATCTTCATCAACAATTGGGGCTGTCTGTACTGACTCTTCTTGCCCAAATTCTTCAATATCACCTTGTGCAGGAACCTCCTCAAACAGCACGTCATCGGGTTCGTCTTCTGCAAGTGCTTCCATCTCAATATTGGCAGCTATAGGAGTAGCTTGCTGCTCATCGTTTAATGACTCCTTGCCCTGCCTCGACTTGCGGCCGAAGAAGGAAAATAGGGAGCCCCTTCTCTTAGGCTTATCCACCACCTCTGCTGCATGTTCGTCTACGTCATCGAAAAGTCCAGACTGATTAGCCTCATAAAACAAAGAAGGATTGGCCCCTATGCGTTCACCGGCTGACATTGAAAATCCATCCGCGCTGCTATCCGCATCGAATAGTGCCGGCTGTTCCTGTTCCTGTTCCTGCTCACGCATTTCAGCTTGTTCATGTTGAGCATCATCGAAATTACTTTCTATATGATCTTCATAACTGTCATCATCTGCAAACTGTGCACTCTCATCAATGAATGCCTCGACCTCTTCTGTTTCCTCGGACTCGGCAACGTAGTCTGGTGCAACTGAACTCATTGTGTCCACGTTGCTTCTAATCTCATCCTCTTCTAACTCTTCTAACCCTTCTAACCCTTCTTCATCAGCATCGAACAGCATCGAATCTGCTTCATCCTCAATCTCTGCAACGTGTTCCTGGTGGACCGGCGGCTCGGAAACATCGGCTTCTATTCCTGCCTGAGTATCATCTTCGTCCCAGTCTTCGCCGATACTGTGCTCCTGACGAACTTGGGGCTTGAAATCGTCTTGCTCGATTGCTTCGCTGCTGCGGTATTGTTCTTCTCTAGCGTAGTCATCTGCCTCTTGTTCAACCGGCTCTTCAGTGAATGCCGCCTCGGAATCTAAATCTTCTGCAGCCTCGACTTCCTGCTGATACTCCCTCCTAGGGATTCCCCGCGCCGTGGCAGGCTCTGACAGCTCTACAGCATCCATAAGCACGGGGATGTGACCATCAATCTCCGTATCAGCCAGGTTAAGGGAGTGCGCCTTGGTTTCCGCCATGTCCAGAGCATTGTTCCGTCTGTTCACTTCTTCCAGCGAACGAGTGACCACCCGGGCGCCGCCGCCAGGTAGTTCTGCTAGCTCGATAGATTCGAGGTCGACGTTTTGAGGGATATTCTTGTCGATGGCTAACTTGATCTGACCACGGCGGGCATTGATCGCAACGTACAGGCCTCTAAGCACCACGGCAACGATGGCTAAGCCTAACAATAAGATGACTAATTCGCGTCCATTCATAGGAAATCTACAGTGCTCGATAAGAATGCGTTAAAAACGTGAAAATTTTTAATGTTATCCTACAGTTACCGCATTTTCTTTAGCATAGAAACGGGCTATTTGAGTTGCGGCGCGCAAGAATGCGTGTCACCGGATGTAGGGGGAAATATCTAGGTGTTACATGGCAGCCAATTCGGCCGCCTCTTCGATATCAACGGCGACGATTCTAGACACACCTGGCTCGTGCATAGTCACGCCTAGGAGTTGGTTCGCCATCTCCATAGTGATTTTGTTGTGAGTGATGAAGATAAACTGCACATTCTCCGACATTTCCTTCACTAGACTCGCGTAACGGCCAACATTCGCGTCATCCAGAGGAGCGTCAACCTCATCCAGCATACAGAATGGCGACGGGTTCAAGCGAAAAATTGAGAACACCAACGCGATCGCGGTCATCGCTTTTTCACCACCGGAAAGTAGGTGGATCGTACTATTGCGCTTACCCGGCGGTCTGGCCATGATGGCAACGCCAGTATCGAGCAGATCTTCGCCAGTCATATCCAGATAAGCGTGGCCACCACCAAAGACTTTTGGAAATAGATCCTGCAGGCCTGCATTAATCTTGTCGAAAGTATCCTTGAAGCGTGACCGAGTTTCCTTGTCGATCTTACGAATAGCATTCTCAAGGGTATCCAGCGCCCTCTCTAGGTCTGCATTCTGCTTGTCTAGATAGATCTTGCGCTCAGATTGCTGCGAGTATTCGTCGATGGCAGCCAAGTTGATTGGACCCAGACGCTGAATTCGATTAGCTAACTTCTCCAACTCCTGATCGCACTGCTCTTCACTCAACTCTTCGGGCAAATTCTCCAAAACTTCCGCCAGTACAAACTTCGCCTGCTCGAGCTGCTCAAGTATGCCATCGCGCTTAACCGACGCGCCCTCACTCTTGAGGCGCTTATGCATGAGGCTTTCTTTGACCTGATTGATCTGCTCCAGAACCTGTTTACGTAGTTGTTCCAAAGCTCGCGTAGCATGCTCATTCGCATCTACCTTGGCCTTCGCCTCAGCTAATTCTTTTTCAACTTCTAAGCGTTGCTGCAATAAGGCTTCAAGATCGCTACGCATCTTCGCTAGGGGCTCGTCGGCTGACGCTATCTGCTCTTGCAGAGAATCCATGCGTTCACGGCTGCGCTGCACCTGCGTTGCCATTCTATCCATGGTCTCGCGCGTAGATTGCAATTGCGACTGAACGGACTGCTGTTTAAGTGCTAGCTCGTGCGCTAAGTCTTTGTCTTTTCTCGATTTATTACGGCATGATTCTAAGGCCAGCTGACGCTCTTCGCGCTGCGCCTCTAGGAGCTCGCGTCCTCCTACATCCTGCTCCATGCTGTCCAGAGCCTCTTGCAGCCTGGAACGGGAACCTGCTGTGTTCTCCTGCTCAACCGCCAATTGGCGATTCAGCTCTTCCACCTCATGGTGAATGCGCTCTTTACGTAGCTGCGCTTCTTCGATCTTCGCCATCTGAGCACTGACTCGAGACTTCAGCTCGCTATGTTGCTGCGTCTTCGCTGCTAACTCACCCTGCAGGCTCTCGCGCTCAGCTTCGTCTTGGCTCAAGGCCTCTTTAGTTTGAATTTGCTTTTCATGTAAAAAGTTAGATCCTTCTTCTAATTTTTTGATTTTCTTAAATAAGTCAGCAATTATCCCACGTCTTTCTACGATGGATTCCTGCTTATTGAAATTGCTCACCTGCAGCCACGCACTGCCAAGCCACACGCCGTCGGCGGTGATGATCGAGTCTTGGGGGCCTAGCTGAGCACGATGAGAAAGTGCTTCGGAAACGTTACCGGCAACGTAGATGCCGCGCAGCATATCGTTCAAGCCCCATTCGCTGCTGACCTTGTCCGTCAAAGGAGAGAGTGACATTTGCGAGTTCTGCGCCGATTCTTTAGCGGCACGCACGTCTATAAGAGCCACTTTGCCCAGTGGCAGCTCGGATAACATCGCCTCGATATTGTCTAGACCCTCGACACAGATGCTCTGCAGCGAGTCGCCAAGCACCATCTCTACAGCCCGCTCCCAGCCATCGTCTATCTTGATGCCCTCTGCGAGCCTGATTTGGTTGTCCAGGCCCTGCTTGCTAAGCCACTGGTTTAGAGATTCGTTGTCCTGCCCTAAAGCAGCCTGTTGCAGAGCATCTAGCGAAGCCTGCTTTCCCTTACAGGTCTGTAATTCACTGCGAATATCGTTTAAATCGTCAGACCCCTTACTAATAGATGCACGATGCTCTTCGATCGACAGGTTCAGCGCTCGATTCTTTGTTTGCAGTGAAGTAAGCGTCTCTTCGAGCAGCAACACTTCGATAGAGGCTTCGCTAACGGAGTCGTCTACCGGTCCTTCGGCAAGCGATCTATTCTCGTCTTCGAGTTTGCGTCTTCGTTCGAGCCCGCGCTCAACAATGCTTTCTAGTTGCTGAATTCTGGATTGCTCGACCTCAGCAACCTTGCGTGGCTGTTCGGCGCTGGAATTGAACTCATCCCAATCATGCTGCCATTGGGTTAGATCTTGTTCTGCCTGGGCGAGCAACTCCGAGGAAGACTGCTCTGCAATACGCGCCTCTTCAAGTTCTGGAGTAATAGTAAGCATCTGCGCATCGAGCTGCGTGATTCTCTTGAGATCAACATCCAGCTCTTCTTTGGTTTGCGACCAGACTTCTTCGGTCTCCCGCAGATCAAGATTTTGCTGATCGACACGCTCTATATTGTGCTCTATCGACTGCTCTATTCTGGCGATGTTATTACCCAGGCTATAGAAGCGTGCCTGCACCTCACCGAAGGCATCGGCGAGCTCTGCATTGTGTGACAGATGCTCCTCGATCTTTGCATCTATCTCACGCTGATCAGCCGTAGTCGACTCGATCTTAATTTCGAGCCCCTTGATCGCTTCCTGATTCTCTTTCAATTCCGCGTCGAGACCACTCCAGCGAATGCCATTCAGATTTGCCGTGGTGTCACGTTCCTGCTGTTTGAATTCAGCGTATTTCTCGGCGGCAACTGATTGACGCTGCAAGTGTGCAAGCTGACGACCTAGCTCCTCGCGAATATCCTCCAGGCGCTCGAGATTATCCTTGGTTCGCTTGATGCGATTTTCGGTTTCTCGGCGGCGCTCTTTGTACTTGGAAATCCCTGCGGCCTCTTCGATAAACACGCGAAGCTCTTCTGGCTTAGATTCGATGAGGCGGGACACCATGCCCTGCTCGATAATGGAATAACTGCGCGCACCGAGACCGGTGCCGAGGAAAATATTGGTGATGTCTTTGCGGCGAACCTTGGTGCCATTCAGGCTATAGCTAGACTGTGCGTCGCGGTCGACCTTGCGCTTAATCGAAACCTCGTCGAAGTTCGCATACTCACCGGTGAGCTTATGATCGTGATTGTCGAAAACCAGCTCAACACTCGCCTGCCCAACTGGCTTGCGGCCTCCAGAGCCATTGAAAATGACGTCTGTCATGTTCTCGCCGCGCAGATTTTTGGCGGAACTCTCACCCATCACCCAACGCACGGCATCGATCACATTAGACTTGCCACAGCCATTCGGGCCAACGACTGAACAGAGGTTGGAAGGGAAGTCGATTGTAGTGGGGTCAACGAAGGATTTAAAGCCGGCTAATTTGATACACTTCAGGCGCATGTATGACTCTGAATATTACCCATTTCTGAAAGGGTATGGTTGAAACAAATCGGACTAGAGGCTGACACTGGCGTTGTAGAAAGGCTGTGCTTTTGTACTAAACCCATGTTTTATTTTTATACTAAATACAGCGGTAAAGTCTAGCCGATTTGACCCACCAATGACACCAGAAAACCCGCCCAAAAAATAAAAAATCTCACTGTTAGATACTCTAGTTTAGTAGAATTGGCTCTCATAGCAATCTACTTAGCTTGGGCTCTTAACGGTTAATTTAAGAATGTCTTTATTCTTTGCGGCTTTCTGCATTGATTCTATTCATGGGCACTGTTGATGACGCAAGAGAACTCACTCCCTTCATACGCATGACAGGTCATAGCCTGCTCGCACTAGCTATGGTTATTGTTGCCGGCGTGGAACTAAATTCATTAGGCTCCTTATTGTTTAGCAGCCCGATTGATCTTGGAATTTTCTCTATCCCAGTAACTGTGTTCGCAACCGTCGGCGTACTCAACGCTATAAACATGCCTGACGGTGTAGACGGTCTATCTGGCGGTCTGGTTATAGTCAGTCTCAGTTTCATCGCCCTGCTTTCCTATGGCAATGGGCAGCTCGTGACAGCCAGTTTTTGCACAATAATGATTTGCTCAATCTTAGCTTTTCTCAACTTAAACTTTCGGCGCCCTTGGCATAAAAAGGCACTCATTTATTTAGGCGACGCGGGCAGCACGATGCTGGGTTTCATGCTGGCATGGCTGTTAATCACTGGCACTCAAGGCATGACTCCAACATTTTCTCCTGTATACGCCTTTTGGTTTTTAGCCATCCCCCTATTTGACACGGTAAATCTTTTGATCAAAAGGCCACTTCAAGGAAGATCAGCTTTCACACCGGGCAATGATCATTTACATCACATGTTACTCAGCCGAGGTTTTTCGGTGGGGCAAACAGTGATGTTAATCTTGGGGATGGCAGGCGGCATAGGCCTGCTGGGAATGCGCGCAGGGTTTGAAGAATATACGATGTTCCAATTGTTCATGGTTCTATTCAGCCTCTATTTTTGTTTTTCAGATCGAATCGCTAAAAAACCGACTCCTTAAGCAATCTCCCGCAAGAACGTTTCCCGCTGCACGACGCGTAGTAAATCCTCTCTTTGCGCTGCGACACTATTTTCTACTTCTTCATGTAAACCAAATAAGCAGCACTGCGTTTTAGTAAAGGTATCTCACGCTTATCGGAGGGCCTTTACATGCCAAGAATATTACTCGTTTTGCTTACCACTCTACTCCTCGCATCCTGCTCCAGTGTCGAAGACCTAGCTGGCAACAACCCCATTATTGATACTCAGGGGGTGAACTTGGCACGCTACGAAACAGATTTACTGCAATGCCAAAGCTATGCCGACGAAGTAACCATCGCGCAGAAAGCCGGAAGCGGAGCTGTTACCGGTGCCGTGGTCGGTGGCGTTTTCGGTGCCGTAGTTGGCAATAGCGATACCGCGAAGAAAGGAGCGGGCATAGGCGCAGTCGGCGGAGGCGCTAGAGGCGTTGGTGACGGATTACGTGAAAGAGAACGCATGGTCAAACGCTGTTTGCTAGGCAGAGGCTACCGCGTTCTCAATTAAAGTTAGTGAGGCTTAATGATCCCTCTGAGAGCTGCTACCAACCCTGCTAACAAAATCCACACTCAGAAACGGGCAACTTCAGTTAACTAAAGGTAAATCCTTTGTTAACTGGAATTTTCGCCCTACCCAGCTATATTTATAGACAGCAAGGAATGCTGCCTAGAGGTACAAGGACGTGCCTCGTAGCTAACACTTAATTAATGCCTAAAACGGATTTGGAGAGGCGACATTGTTCACATTAGATCTGCCTAGTGATATAGAGAAACGTTTACTCGTGCTGGCCATGCACAAAGGAAGAACTGTGCAATTTTGCGCGAGAGAAGCAATTCTGGATTACATCGATGAAGTTGAGGAGCGGTTTCTGGCAGTTGACAGGATTAGTGAGGAGGAATCGGTGGATGGGTATGATTTGTTGGAGTGAGCTTGCTGGGTAAATGGAAACTATTTGGTAATCTCGATAGAGGAATTGGTCGGGGCGGGGTCTCCTGAATAGTGTTAGTAACTTGATGAATAATATAGATAATAAAATACGGTACGTAAAAGATACCAACAATAGTACCAACAATTGTTCTTGTGCTGCGAGGAACTGAACCCAGAAAATGAGGAGCTGAACCCCCGTCTTATGAAGTTATACGCTTGAAATATTACCCCGCCCCTCAAACTCCAAAACCGAATTCCCCAGACCCCACCCCCCGGGTACCCCCCGTTTTTACAGATAAAGGGTGGCATCCATATACATACTATTTTGGACGAACGATTTCCTGTTCTGGGTCATCACTCGCCACTAGCTTTTCCAATAGCTGCGTAGGCGCTCCTTAGCAATCCCGGCTTCAGCCCTCTAAATAAACACTTAGGAACAAAGTTTACTGCACTGCCTC
>JAQCKF010000040.1 GCA_027592275.1 Pseudomonadota bacterium | reverse complement strand
GCTACGCAAATCTGTCACCCAATCGCTAAACGATTGTTCTTGAGACAAAGCTGAGGGGCTTACAAGGAGGAACAGGAGGAATGCAGCTGCTGTTTTCATATTGCTATGATAATAGATATTGCAGCGAATGGAAATCTGCATTAGGCGAAGCGAGTGACTCGCAGACCTAATCTCTAGCGACAGCTAACCCGACCTCTCCGCTGCGGATCAGGCCGCTATCTGGTGACTCAGATATTCACTGAGTTGTTTCTCATCCTGAGCCGCCAGTGCTCCAAAATTTAGCCCGAGGTGATAGCTGTCCTGACGTTGACGCCTACAATAAGAAACAGTACAAGTAGATTTGATTTTGCCAGTACAGCTGCCCTGTGCTGGCAGGCTAAACTCTAGTTCGAAGTCTGGAAAAAGCCCTGCCTCTGACCTGAATTTTCTTAGCTGCTCGACCAACTGATGGCGGCACTCGATTTCTATACCGGCAGGACATAGGTTCATCAGAGTCCCATTTCGCACTATGCCTGCTAGACGAATATTCGCCTCACCGCACAGGTCTACACGAGGGTAGTTTCGTTTTTCATTGTTCATTGTTCATTGTTCATAGCATTGGTCTTCGAATGATTTAAACAGGATTACAACATTACCCCAAACACTCGATAATCGTAGCTTTTGTTAGTCAAATTTAGACCTGCCGCACATCTTCCGAGTCATGGCCGCAACAAATGCAGACTAGTAGAGTCTTTTACAGCTTTCATCCATAATCCAACCCTAGAGAGGCCACATGACCCGTTACGAAATAGCAGCTAATCATTCCAATACTAAGGCAGGGAGAATTCTTACATGCATTTCCTTGCTGCTGCTATTAGGGCCTGTCAGCAGTCTCACCGCCCAAGAAAATCTCGCTCCTCGAAACCCTGTTAGGGAATATCTCGAACCGGAACAACGAACGAACTACGATGCCCTGCTCAGCGAATTTGGCAGCAACAAACAGCTACCTAATGGTTTTGAGCTACAGACCCTGGTTGCCCTGAGCCATTACCCTGAATTACGTGACACGAAAATTGACTTCATCGTAGACGACGTGTCTATACCACTGTCCTCGCGCCCCCTTTGGAGCAGCATGCTTCGTTCGGCGGAGAATAGAACCTACCTAATAATCATAGACAGTGAGTTAGAGGGACCGAGAGAGGCTTTACTGCTAAAGAATCAGCCGTTCAATGCTCAGATTGGAATCATCGGCCATGAACTCGCCCACACGGTCTACTATCTGAATCGCTCATTTTTTGGAATAGCCGGCAATGCTTTGTGTCAATTAACTGATTGTCGAATCACATTCGAGCGCGCCACCGATAGGCGCCTAATTGACTACGGCTTAGGCTGGCAACGCTTCGACCATGCGACATTTGTTAGGAGTAGAATCTCGCAAGATCTCGTATCTGCATTTACTGCCGAAGGTGGGAGCGGAGCTTATATGAGCCCCGCCGAGATTATGCGGATCATGCAAGGGCATGAGGTTTACTCGGACTAAATGCAGTCATTGCTTAAGAGAATAGGTTTAGTTCGGAGCCGCTTAATCCAAATTGCGCACTCAGCTGGACAGAAACTCCAGCCATGCGCCTAAGCGCAAGATGAATATGCTCTGGCGTCAGCGGTCGCAAAAACGAATTCATTCTCGCTGGACACCAAGCGCAGCTGGGCGGAGTAGAGCTTGCCACTGGGCACCTCTATCTCATCAACATCAATGGTTTGCTGAATGGGATCGAAGACAGCGTAATTCGATATCGTGACTGAAGTCTCCACGGCCTCGTCCAGCACCAGCAAGTATTGTTCGTTAAATTCGAGGCGGAAGGTTAGCTCCATGGCGCCGTAGCTATCTATGCCGATCCTCGGCACCCAAAGATAGCCTAGGTGCTGCACCCTTCCCCGCGACTACTTCCAATACGCTATAACGGTAGCGCGGATCTGGCTCTTGCACGTAGCGATCCAATGCCGTGAGCTGCAGACCTACTTGCGTCTGAGCTTGAGTTGTTGCAGAAGTCACAGCAGTAATGCAACAGAAATGAAACGATAGAGGCTCTGTCTTTTAGCTGTTTTTATAATTCCGTATTTCTAACTATCCGAAAGTTATACCGCTTCCCCTGGTTTCGCATCTCTTAGTTTTGCGATTACTGATTCCATAGCTCGATCAATTAATGGGGCCTCGAAAATTGCTTTGACGCTGCCGGCTTTCAATTCTCTCGCCAGTCCCATTTTCGATTTCTCAATCACTTTTACGCCTTGACCGTTGACGAAGACATACTTATCGATCGTGTCAATCTTAGCTGCGAGGGTGCAGCGAATGTTTTGCTCCGGGTGTGCTTGAAACTCTAGCCATATCCCTATTGGATACTTCGATACTGCCTGAAGATGTTCATCATCGCTGGGCAGGTCCGCTTGTGGCGTCACGTCGTTAGGCTGCGCGCCTTTATTTTCTAGACTCGGACTGAATTCCTGAGAATCATCGCTAGCCGCTCTAGAAGGCTTCGTGAAACAGGCTTCCTGCACTAGCTGCAGTTTGCCAAGCGCCACCTCTGCTTCACTCTTATCTACACCCGCAACCTCCAATGCCTTGCCAAGGTTCAACAGAAGCCGCGGATTGACCTTTACGAACCGCTGTCGATCACCCTCCTGCTTTTTAGTACTAACCGTCCAGAGAAGAACATCGATTGTGTTCATTACCGGTCGCCAGCTTATACCGCCGGGACCTTCACGCAGCACTACCTGCACAACAAACTTATGAAAATAAGTTTGCAAAAAATTCTTTGCGAATGAATTTATTCCCTTGTCTAGAATGCGCTCTTCAATTTTATGCATTGCATACTGCCCGACTTCTTCCAGTCGATTAGTACGCTCGCCCTCATCTAACAGTTTTTCCTATTTCTCTTTGTGGGAACGCGCGCTCTCATCTTTGAAAGAAAGAAAATTCTGTAGCAATTTTTCTACGAGAACAATATCGCCGACAAAGTCACTCACGAGTCTAGACACTAGCTCCTGTATCTTTTCATACATTGGATCCTGATTCAGCGCCTCGGATCCTGTCCAGCCTATCCCCGCTATCGCTATCTCATTGAGAAAAATCCGAGCGGGATGATCGACCGAATCGAAGAAGCCCGAGTCTTTTAGTGCGATTTTTAATATTGTTATCTGGGTTTTACCCACCAATTCCTTGATCGAAATAGAAACAGTCTTATCATTCCATATTTCCTCATAGAGAAATGTCACCAGATTAATGATGTCAGTGGAATGGCTATCAATTGCTCGCAGGGTATCGGCTCTGCTCTCCTGTTCCAGGAGGCTCCCAATAGATTTGCTGAGATTCTGCGGTCCCGAGCTTGAGGCCTCTTCGCCACCTGTAGGCGCAGACGACACAGACTGCTGTAATGTACTTAATAAGGCAAGAAGCTGATCATTCGCCACGACCTCAAGCTTCTGATTCCCAATAATCACACCCGCTTGGGCAGCCCTGGGATTCGCTGCGTTCGCGGATGCCTGGACCTAGTCAGCGTTCCCTGCATCCGGGATCCTATGCATGAGATTCTGCATAACAGCCAACAACTGTTGGCCTGAGTCTGCAACACCGGCAGTATCAGTTGCGAAGGCACGATCTGTAGGATCGATTTTCTGTGGTCTGCCGTTACGTTTGTTCTGCTGCTGAGCCCTACTCCTCGCAGCCATATCTAGGTCAGGCAAGATATTATTGTCGATTAAGATACCGTTGGCCTGGGTTAGCACCTTCTCTAGATTATGAAATACGTAGCGATTAAATTTTCTATAGGTAATGAGCAATTCAGTTGCCGTCATCCCTAAAGGACGAATCGCCTCCTTAAAGGATTCACCAATCTGCTCGGGATCCATGGGGTTGTTCGATTCATCGATACGCGTTGCATAGAACAATATATCTAATCGAGTTGTGAAACTAAGATACTCGCTGATATCACTATTCCTTGCGTGGGAAATCATGCCTTCCATAGCGATGATCGCTTCAAGTTCGCCCTCGTCTACTAGACTAAGACTGCCATAGTCTAGTACGTTGATTTCTTTAGCGACGATGCCCGTTAGCGCGTCAAAATACGCTCGCATATTTGCAGCGAAGCGCTCTATAACGGCACCGCGTTCGTTCACCAAGTTTAGATCCTGGGATCTCTTGTCCGCCGGTTCATTCGCTATCGTCATATTTGCATCAGATAGGGCTTCAGAGACGAATTCTGACAGAGTGACTGCCATTGCATCACTGACTGTATTCAAAATTTTCTTCACATTATCCATATAAGTTCCTAATCAGGATTCCCATCCTATAAAACACCTCTACGAGACACCTGAAATCGGCTACACCTACCACCATACGGTAACTACGATGCTAACCCCTGCTTCCTTACATGTCGACTTCTAGCGCCTCCGAATGTCTTGGAAGTACCGGGACTCACCTCCCCAATGGAAGGTAAGCGGCAAACCACTTTTCAGTAAAATAAGCCCTTCAATTGCGTGATTGCAGGTGATAGATTTCGCTACAGTTTCAAAAACACCAATAACTACCCATCAGAGGAACCCCTATGACCATGCATTACCGGAAAATTTTACTTAGCCTCACTTTGGCCAATCTTTTAGCAATGCCAGCATTCGCGCAGGACTCAGGACCCATTGGTCCCAGCCCTTATGACTTCAATACTGAGACCTGGATGCAACCTTTCGCAGGAGACGGTCACTCTTGGGGCGGCACTTCGGGCGTAGTTGTGGAGTCGAAAGATAGGATTTTCGTCCTTCAACGCGGCGAGACAGAGCTGCCTGACCCGCTTCCAGCAGAATACACTAGCTTTGCCGGATCGATGGGATGGAACGTGCTTCGCGGTCGTGGGCGGGTATGGCAAAACTGCATCTATATCATTGATAGTGAAGGAAATCTACTTGAAGTCTGGAATCAGTGGGATCATCTGTTCGCCGGCACAGACGGCCCAGGGCCACACCGGCTTCGCATGAATCCTTACGACCCCGAGAAGCGACTTTGGCTCGTCGACGAAACCGGCCACATCATATATGTCTTCTCCAATGACGGCTCGCAGCTGCTGATGACATTGGGCGAGAAGAATGTTGCTGGCAAAGATGAATATCATTTCAACCAGCCACAGGACGTAGCATTCCTTCCCGATGGAAAGATTTTGATCGCAGATGGCCTCGGTGGAAACAACCGAATTGTGGTCCGTGACGCTACAGGCAAGTACTTGTCTGAATTTGGCGAGACTGGCGAAGGGCCGGGGCAATTTGCCAGCGTCCACGCTTTAGCAATGGGCCCGGAGGGCAACCTGTTTGTCCTGGACCGAGATTTACTTAGAATCCAGAATTTTAAGCAGACTGCAGCACCCGGCTCAAGCAACTATCCTACTTACGAGCATGAAGCTACTTGGGCCAACCTCGGCATGCCACTCGATATATTGGTGAGCGAAAATAGCGCGTGGGTTACTGATCTCAATCCTCCAAAGATTGTCCAATTCAATCTCGATGGCACGCGTAAATACACATGGAATCTGCCAGTAGAAGGACCACACCGCTGGATAGAGATGCACTCTCTATCGGTTGATTCCGATGGCAATTTGTATGGCACTGACAATCAAGCTGGACGTCCGCAGAAATTAACTCCACGCTCCGACGCCGACCCAGATCTTATATTGGATAAAGCCTACGTGCCTTAAGCCTTAAGTAGAAGCATCGTACATCTCCCCTCTTTCGTTGACAGCCTGTAGGTAATACACGCCTTAGCGAAAGAGAGGTCGATAGCATATAAATACACAATCGGTATAATAATCACTCATTGCGCAAGCAATTGATTGAGACGTGATCGAGAGCACCGAACGCAATCCATGTCCAAGCATCAAAACAATGCCACCGAAGTAGCACAGCAAATTTTGCAGACTCTAAGAGCTGCGGATTTGTTGAGCCTATCGGACGAGAACGACACTGCCGTATTAGAAAGCCTTTCTGCTATTCTTGTCTATGCTGGATTTCCTGAGCGCGACGTACTAGAAAAAAATATCACCATCCTACTTTCTGATATTCGCGGCTTCTCCGACATCGCTGAGTCCTACCCTGCTGCCGATGTGGTGCGGATGCTAAATCGTTACTTCGATGCCATGGGCAACATCATCACCAAATACGACGGAACCATCGACAAGCTCATGGGCGACTCGATACTGGTCGTATTTGGTTTTCCCGAAGAACGGGAGACTGATGCAGAAAACGCCATAGCTTGTGCCGTTGAGATGCAAATGGCTATGAGCAAACTGAACGATGTTAATCGATCTCTGGACATGCCTGATCTATTCACCGGCATCGCTGTTAATACCGGCTCGGTAGTCGTCGGAGATTTAGGTTCCAAGCACTATCATGAGTACACAATCATTGGAGACGAGGTGAATCTAACCTCGCGCATAGAGGCTCAGTGCCTTAGAGGACAGATACTAATAAGCGAAAATACTTTCGCGCTTTGCAAAGAATTTATTGAAGTCGGCCCGCCAAATCGAGTAGAGGTTAAGGGCGCTCGTGAAGCGGTCGACCTCTACGAATTACATGCAACTGCACGACCTCAACCTATGGAAGTGCCGCGCCGCGAAGGAAGAAAGAGCCCACGTATCAAAGTTAACATGCCGGTTGCTTTTCAGAATCTAGCCGGGGAAATTGTCTTGGGCGAATATTTTTACGGCGAAGTAATTGATATTAGCTATCACGGCTTGTTAATTGAAACTCCCATTAAGCTAGGTAAGTCCTCCGAGATCAAGATGGCCCTATCAATCGAACTCTTCAGCGACCGAACCACCGATGTGTATGCCCGCATCATTAATACTGAGATCTCTGATAAGAAATTTCGCAGCAGCATGGAATTCACCACCATCGGCACCGAAGGTCTACTGGCCATCAAGCAATACGTAGACAAGATGGTTGCCACGAGCTAAACAATCTCGACGTTTTTCCGCGTGCTTTAGATTTTAAGATGCCTTTATTGTAGCTCCAGCCGGTTATCTGGATCTGGCCTAAAAATCAAATACTCTATTTCCCCTTCCAACTCACTCCACCAATGTGCAGTATGACCTGGAATTACAATGACATCGCCGGATACCACGCGCCGGCTTACACCACCTTCAATAGACTTCGCCCTCAACCAACTTTCATTCCCTTGGTACGGCTCTACCAACGTACCGCCGGTTACCAACGTGGCTACCCCTTTCAACATGTAGTAGATCTCGGTGGTGTCTACTAAATGCATATTGACGTCACCGGTGATTCCGTCCGGCCGGTAGACACCAAAAATGCCTAAGCGCATATCACCTGTTGTTTCCACGACACGAATCGGCAAATCGCTAACACGGTCCCTAGGCAAACCATCGATGAATGCCTGAATCTCAACGCCAGTTATATCCGTTGCAACCTGAGGTGTAGCTGGAGGTAGGGTCTGTGCAGATACAAACGAGCTAGTGAGCACAAACAGTAGAGCGATAATTCTTGTCTTCATCCTGATTTCTCCAAATTTGTAGGACTAGTAGCTCGGCCTACTCCAGTCATTAAGAGTAGAAGACACAAGCCGCGAAACACCTACAATTTGTAACACATGTAAGACTAGGCTTCTTCTATAATTTGACCGACTGGGCGTTTGACAGATACTCCTGTTCACTTAGGATTTGTTGCCTATTTATGTAGAAAGTCAGGTAAAAAGCTGTAGACTATTTCTCGCAAGCCGTGCATTCAGGACTTAGGCAATAGCAATATCAAAAATAACAGCGCTATTGTGCAGCCCTAACAGCCATAAGGATCTCCCTTGAACACAACAGCAACTGGCCCAGCAATTCCGACTTCCTCACTGCCTAGTAATCGCGGCAGCATCATAGCGAGCGCGCTAATGGCCCTCGTTATCTATTCCTATCTAAGCAGCAGCTATGGCTGGCGCCAAGGCGCTCTATTCATAGTCGGTCTTGCCGCCGGCATTATTCTCTACCATGCAGCATTTGGTTTCACAGCCGCTTGGCGCGAAGTAGTCAAATCCGGCCGAGGCGCCGGATTGCGTGCACAGATGATCATGCTCGGCATTACAGTGCTGATATTTACACCGCTGATCGCTCAGGGCGAGATTTGGGGAATGAGTCTCAGAGGCAGTGTTGCGCCATTAAACATTGCAGTTATCTGTGGTGCGTTCATGTTCGGTGTTGGTATGCAGCTAGGCGGAGGCTGCGCATCTGGCACCCTATTCACTGCCGGTGGCGGCAACATGCGAATGCTTATTACACTTGTGGCCTTCATCTTCGGTTCTGTTTTAGGCACATGGCAGTGGTCAATGTGGCAGGGTGTTCCAAGCCTAGCACCCTTTTCTCTCTCCCAGAACTTCGGCTCGGTATGGGCTATCCTAATTAGCACAGGCTTGTTCGCTGCCGTCTGGTTTGCGACTACTGTCTATGAGCGCAAGCGCCATGAGAGCTTAAAAAGCGATCGCGATGTTGACCGTCCCTATTCATGGCTAACAGGCCCATGGCCATTGCTTGCCGGGGCACTCGCACTAGCAGCTGTCAACGTATCCACTCTACTATTAGCAGGTCGCCCCTGGGGAGTCACCTCAGCTTTCGCTCTATGGGGCGGCAAGATTGCGCTATTCCTAGGCATAGACATTCACGGCTGGGCGTATTGGCAGCGACCGGGGTTTAGCAACGCCTTAGAACAAAGCATTTTCACTGATATTACATCTGTTATGAATATTGGTATTATGTTGGGCGCGCTCCTCGCCGCAGGTCTCGCGGGGAAATTTGCTCCCAACTTTCGACTCCCTCTAAAATCGATAGTCGCGGCTGTCGTTGGCGGAATACTGCTTGGCTACGGCGCTCGTATTGCCTACGGCTGTAATATAGGAGCCTATTTTGGCGGCATCGGTTCAACCAGCTTGCATGGCTGGCTCTGGTTTGTCGCCGCGTTCATGGGCAGCTCTGTAGGCACTAAATTACGCCCTTACTTTGGTTTACAATAGCAAACCTACGCGAATTCAAAATTATTCAATACAAATTTTATCTATGGAGAAAACTGCAATATGAAATTCCTTTCAAGAAGTCTACTTTCCACTCTAGTAATAGCTGGGTTTAGCTCGCAGCTACTGGCACAAGAGTTTGTCGCGGGCGAGCCTATTGGCTCTGTCAACGAGGCCGGTGTTCGCGTCCCTATGTCTAGCAATGTGAAAGTCTACGGCAGCTTTCACTTTTCAGAGAGCTGCACCTTCGATGCTAACAAGAATCTTGTATTGGCCATGAACAATGCGACTCGTGGCGATGGCACCGAGAACGATGGCTTCGTATCGCTGATCAATCCAGATGGCAGTGTGCACACACCAAAATGGATAGGGGCAACGCGTGATGGACTTGAGCTGCACCACCCCCTGGGCAGCGCCGTAAGTAATGGAGTCCTCTATACGGTTGATGTTGGCTATGTTCGCTCATTCGACCTCGCTAGCGGACAACCTTTAAATGCCGTCGCAATTCCAGGATCTACAATTTTGAATGGCATAGCGGTAACCGATGACGGAACAATCTATGCATCTAACACACGATCTCCGGAAAGCATTTACAAGGTCACACCAAATGGCGAGGTCTCGACATTTGCCGATGGTGCTCCACTAGCTGCTCCGAACGGCGTGGCTATAGATAGAGACGGGAATGTTGTTGTAGTGAACGTAGGTGACTCTGCGGTGATTACTTACAACACGGACGGCGAGGTGATCCTCACTGAGCACGCGGTAGAAGGCGGCAACGATGGTATTGTTGTAACCGAAGACGGCACCAAATATGTCAGCAGTGTGCGTTTCGGTAGTGTTTCACGCATTCGCCCAGGGCAAGACGCGGAGGTAATCGCATCCGGCATTCCGAGCGCTGCGTCAATGTGTTATGACTCGGTTCAAAATCAGCTAGTAATCCCACTTAATGGGAATTATGCATTGGCATTCATTCCGTTATAGAACAGGCACAAGAAAAATGAATTGATTGGCTCGCCATTCACCTGCGTCGCGAGTGTGTTGGCGAGACAATTGATTAACTAAACTTACCGGCTGTTAAATGCAGCTAGGAGTTGCTGCTAGCCGAGAGCGACAGTAAGGCCTCCCTTTGATAGCCTAGTGAGAGTATGAGGAATTAGGCCTAGTCATACCCGTCATACTGTTCTAAAGCGGAAAGAGATTCCATCACTCCACAACAAAGCCAGCCACCCCGCACTCAATGTTTAGTTGAAAGGTATTCCGAAGAGCAAACTGCTTATGCGATTTCTAAAAATTCTACTGGTAACGCATATCGCAGTCGGCATCGCCTTTTTATTGACGACTAGCCCTTCGCCCTTAAGAAGGCTATGAAGAATCAGATACCCATAGCGAGGATATTCA
>JAQCKF010000039.1 GCA_027592275.1 Pseudomonadota bacterium | reverse complement strand
TCTTCATATCGAGATCTCCATCCTGTTAGATTAACTGGAAATCTCATCGTGGTCATGGTTCTAAAAATGGGGGATAGGTCACTCTGACAGTCAATGCCCTAGCTTATCAAAACGTCGAACTATTATTAGAACTCTTAGCGATGTTAAAAGGCCCAGGAGATCAAGTATATTCTGTGCCCCTTTTGAAGCCCCCCCATCTGCATATGCAAGACTTAATCAGCTCTCCATTTCGTCGTCAGACAACCACAGAAGGAAGCGAGCATGAGGAAGGAAACTATGCCGAAGCGTTTTGGCAGATTCGCATAAGCAACCTCGAATCGGTGTTACAAAGAACTCATCTTCCAGGCAGACCTGAGCTGTCTTTCAATCTCAAGCTTACCGACCCCATCAGCCATTACCTAGGCGAAGAGCCTACGCGGCAGGGAATAAGCGGCGACTACACGATCACTCTAGGCAAAAACTGCGGAGCGACCTCTAGGCATTCGCCCAGTCTACCCCTGCCGAAACCCGGTCGGGAGTTTTAAAGGCGTATCGATTACTACCTGAAAGTCCTATTGCCTGAAGTCAGCTGCCAAACCCGCTCGATCCAACATTTTCCCATTCAAAAATACCAAAGAGATTGAGCGGGTATTGCGAATATCATTTAAGGGGTTTTCATCCAACACTACCAAATCAGCGCTATATCCAGGCTGTAAGAGACCCAGGTCGTCTAAACCCAATCTCTGTGCCGGTTTGCTGGTAGCCGCTACAATTGCCTGCATAGGTGTCATACCCAGGCGTACAAATATTTCCAATTCACGATGACCCGTGTAGCCAAAGAAATGATCAGGCACTGCACCGGCATCCGTTCCTAGTACAATATCAACATTGGCATCTAGCAAGTGTCCAAAGCTTGCACGCAGTTCCGCTTCGTGCGCTTCTTCTCTATTTGCATTGAGCAATCTCTGACCGCTTTCACCCAATCGAGCAACTACAGATGCTGGTAACGAAGCGCGAAGAAACTCATCGGTTCCAATTGCCTCACGCCGCAACTCTCCCAAGCCCATATTCGGAACAACAAAGGCATTTGCAGCACTTATCTGCTGTGCAATCTCTCGACCAAGGCCTGCACCGATTCTGCCGTGCAGGAATCCACTGACGCCGGCCTCCAACAAGTCGGGCATATCTTCAGCGTATTGCTGGTGAGCATAAATTTCGATGCCATTCTCAGCAGCTTCATCATTGATTGCACGATACAACTGGGGCGTTAATTTTTGCTGACTCCCGCCGCGATCATCTACCCAAATCTTAATAACGGAAATATTCTTCGCCGCAATTTCGCGAACCGAATCAATAACCTGCTCTATGCTATCCACCCCGTAAAGGATGCGTTGACCAGTCTGTTGCTCGAGTGCAACTGCATGTGTCAGGAACTGATCATTCGGCCCCTGCCCCGGAGGCGCCATACCTGCGGCGAAGAGAAAACGAGCGCTAGGAAACTCACCGGCTAGCTGAGCCTGCTGCACCTGATTAGCTAGCACATCGGGATCGCTACCTGCAGAAAATACCGCCGAGAATCCGTAGTAAGCATAACGCTGAAGATGATCTATGAGGTTTTCACGACTGTAATTCTCGGCGCCCCAACTAGTATGACCTTCGTAACCCAAGTGCGCGTGACTATCTATCAAGGCTGGCATAATTGTCTTGCCGCTTAGATCGATCACCTCAACGCTTGAGTCAAGCTCTATTTCTGATCGCAATCCAACAGCGCGGATACGGCCGCCATCGACCAACAATGCCCCTGACTCCAATACACTTCCGTCACCGATAATCACCCTTACATTGTCCAGCAAGTAACTCTCTGCCTCGACTAGCTGCCCGTAAGCCGGTTGGCCAAGGACCAGAATCAGCCCTAGCATCTGCATAAGAACCGCTATCGCAGGCCAGAATAGCCTGACTGTGCAATTTCGCTCTCGGGACCTTCCAAATGACGGCTCTATAGGCATTTTCTTGCTCTCTTTTTAGCTCTGAGACTGGTAATCTAGCATCTTTTACTAATTTGGGAATAGGTTGCTCTTTTGGTACAAAACACACAGGCACACAAGGCATCGCAAACACTGCTCAGCGACGCCGACTCATTAGCGCTGGCTTCGAGAACAGACACAGCAGCTCTCGCCATTGAGGCAAGGGCTCTGTGCGATAGTGCCCATGGTAACGTCATCACTTATTCCAAGAAAGTATTCATACCCCTTACGCACCTCTGTCGCGACGTATGCCACTACTGCACCTTCGCGCGCACACCCAAGAGGATCGATCAAGCGTATATGAGCGTCGAGCAAGTCCTCGAGCTCTGCCATCGAGGCGCCGAAGAGGGTTGTCAGGAAGCATTATTCACTCTGGGTGAAAAACCTGAGCTGCGTTACAAGGCGGCTCGCGAAGTACTTGCCGAATTAGGCTTCGAATCCACCATCGACTACGTGACTGAAGTAGCCGGTGCCGTCTTAAGAGAAACAGGTCTGATACCCCACATTAACGCTGGCAATATGACAAGAGCGGAGATAGACAAACTGCGTCAAGTCAGCGCTTCCATGGGAATCATGTTGGAGTCAGCATCATCTAGACTCTGCGAAAAGGGTATGCCGCACTACGGCTCTCCCGACAAAGACCCTATCACGCGGTTGCAGACAATCGAGCTCGCAGGTCAGGCTAGCGTACCTTTTACGTCTGGCATCCTGATCGGCATAGGTGAAACTCGGCTAGAAAGAATAGAGTCCTTACTTGCACTGCGTAGTGCACACGAGAAACACGGGCATCTGCAGGAAGTTATCGTGCAAAACTTTCGCGCGAAAGAAAACACCAAGATGGCACAGGCACCAGAACCCGACCTCAATGAACTCGTTTGGACTCTGGCGGTAGCAAGACTTATCTTCGGCGCGCAGATGAACATTCAGGCGCCCCCTAATCTCAGCCCAGGCGTGCTTCCACAATTAGTTAACGCCGGCATTAACGATTGGGGTGGGGTCTCTCCTCTTACACCCGATCATGTAAACCCGGAGGCACCATGGCCTCACCTCGAGAATCTAGCGAGAGAGACTGCAGCCGCCGGAAAATTTCTAGACCAGCGGCTAACGATCTACCCCGAATTTGCGTGTAATCCAAACAAGTGGCTGGATGATCAACTGAAATTCCCAATACTCAAGCAAAGTGATAGCAGCGGATTTGCTAAGAGAGACAACTGGACACCTGGGGCCACCGAACCAATCCCGCTTCTTGATAAGCAGTTACTGGAACGCACCGTTACCCTTGAGCAAGTATCGAATGATGTTCAGAGAATTGTAGCTGCCTGCGAAGCGCAGGACCAGATTTTAATTGAAGACGTAAGCCGACTGTTCGAGAGCCGCGGTGCAGACTTCAGCTATGTAACACAACAAGCTAATCGACTGCGACAAGAGTGTAATGGCGACACGGTAAGCTTCGTTGTGAATCGAAACATTAACTACACCAATGTCTGCTATTTCAAGTGTCAGTTCTGCGCCTTCTCGAAAGGTAAGATGAGCGAGGACCTGCGTGGCCGCCCCTATGACATCAGCGCAGAGGAAATCTCAAGGCGCGTTCGCGAAGCTTGGGATAGAGGCGCGACCGAAGTCTGCATGCAGGGAGGCATTCATCCCGACTACACTGGCCAGACCTATATCGATATCGTTGAAACTGTTAGGCATGCGGCAAAGGATATGCACATCCATGCCTTCTCGCCACTCGAAGTTTGGCAAGGGGCAAGCACTCTTGGCATTTCGCTCGAAGAATTTCTCAAGAAACTTATGGCGGCAGGTCTGAACACCCTACCCGGTACTGCTGCAGAAGTGCTGGACGACGAAGTCCGGAAAGTTCTGTGTGCAGACAAACTAAATTCCGAACAATGGCTAGAAGTAATGGAGACCGCTCACAAAGTTGGATTCAAAACAACTGCAACCATCATGTATGGTCATATTGATCGACCTAAGCACTGGGCAAATCATTTGCTTCGAATTCGCGCCCTACAAAAGCGAACCGGAGGCTTTACCGAATTCGTTCCCCTACCCTATGTGCACATGGAAGCACCCATGTACCTTAAAGGCCTTTCCCGCCGCGGCCCCAGCTTCCGCGAGGCGGTACTAATGCATGCTGTCGCCCGGTTGGTTTTCCACGGGCAGATCGAGAACATTCAGGCTTCTTGGGTCAAGATGGGCTTGGACGGCGTGGCTGCCTGCCTAAACGCGGGAGTCAACGATTTGGGCGGCACGCTGATGAATGAAAGCATCACTAGAGCGGCTGGAGCCAGCTACGGTCAAGAGTGGACTCCGCAGGCAATCGAAGACACAATACGTAACATGGACCGGCTGCCTCGCATGCGCAATACACTGTATGCTAGCGTCCCAAAAGAGCGCTACCTCAGCGCCAGCAGCGCACAAGAGTTACATGAAATCGAGCTTAATTCCGCTGCCAAGAAGCAGCGAACCAAAAAGCTAGAAAATCTGGCACAGGCTATCTAGCGAGTTCTCGATTATTAATACACCGTAAACAATCATTAGCATCAATCCAAATCCACCAGTGGATCGACTCTGCTGGACCGCACCCTAATCAGGAAAACGTAAACTTAGAATGAAAATTGCAATTACTGGAGCCAACAGCAGTGTTGGCCTGAACCTATTGAACCATATCGTCTCCGCGACAGATATTGATGTTATCGCCGGTGTTCGTTCTGACCGCGCAATGAAATCGTTGCCGAGCTCTCCCCAAATAGATCCACGCATCATCAATTACCAGGATCTTACACAATTGGCAGCAGCCTTAGAGGGTGCCGACTGCATAGTGCACCTCGCCGGGATTCTCATAGAGGATAAAAATACCAGCTACGCCAGCGCGAATGTTGACGCTACTGAAGCGGTGGTAAAAGCAGCTCAAAAACTAGGCGTCAAGCACATGGTTTTTATCAGCGTAGTTGGTGCCAACCAAGGTGCTAGCAATGCCTACTTCCGCTCGAAGGGATTAGCTGAGGAATTCGTTATGAATTCAGGCCTAGCAGCGAGCGTCATTCGAACACCCATCTTGCTTGGGCCCAATACTGCAGGCGCCAGCTCTATGATTGGCGCAGCCACGCAGACTAAGACAAAGATTCTAGGTGGCGGAAAATACTCTATGCGCCCACTGGATATCGATGACCTCAACCAGGCCATCTTAAATTGTTGCAAGGGCGACTCCCTGGAAGCGAAGTTATATGAATTGGTGGGACCAGAATCCATCAGCTATCGCGACCTCATTCTGAAGACCGCTGCGATGATGAATAACAGTGTTGAGATCGGCTCCGTCCCAGTTGCCATCGCCAAATTAGTTGCCGCAATAAGCTCTCGCATCAAGGGCGGTGGCATCACACCAACAGTGATCGATGTGATTACGATGGACGAAGTAGTAGATAAGAACGCAGATGGTGAGCTGAACATCACTCTCACGCCTTTGCAGAACACTTTGGAAAAAATCTTGGAGCATAAGAAAAAAAAATGAACGAAGAAATCGAAAACAACTCAGAAGCAACAACAGAACCCACGGCGGAAGCAGCACCCCCAAAGAAGAAACCCAGCCCCATCGGCCGCGTTCTTTTCCTCGTTCTTACTGCTCTGTGTTTCGCCTATCTTTACTCCAGACTCGATGGCGCAGCTGGCCGCGAAGGGTTAAGTCTCGTCGAATATATGACGCAGGTATTCGCGACAGTAGATTGGATTCCATGGCTTGCATTAATGGTCTGCTACTCACTCTTCTACTTCGCAATAGACACCCTGGTGGTCACGAAAGCATTAAATTGGTTTGTGGCCGATATCAAGTACAAAGACATCATGCCGATTCGCGCCAGCGCCTACATCATCTCAATATTCAATGAGCAGATCGGCAAGGGTGCAATGGCCTACTACCTCAACAAGCGCGATAAGATTCCGGGATGGGAAGTTGGCTCGGTAATGTTATTCGTGATGTTCTGCGAAATTTACTACCTACTGGTATGGGCTACTATCGGCTTCGTCGTCAGCGGCGATTCTCTTCCCGACGTATTCGGCTTGGTCCCCTATATCGCAGCTGTTGCCAGCGTATTATTAGTCCTTTGGATAGCCTATTTTCGAGGGGCGATTCTCCCGAACAATAATTTCCGAGAGAAAGTAGTATTCCACGCCTTTCGTCAAGCCAAGCCTTGGCACTATGGAGCCTTCTTCTTACTTCGCTCACCTGCCCTGTTGGCAGCCATTGTTGTCTACACGATAGCGCTCAACTTGTTCGGCGTCGAAGCGTCTCTAATGACATTGCTACCTTTCTTGCCAGTCATTTTCTTCGCAGCCGCTGTTCCCACACCTATGCGCGCCGCTGCGATAACTTTCTGGGTAATCTTGTTCCCCGAAAACGAAGGGCAGATGGCGGCATTCGGTTTCGTTCAGCACAACTTCTTCATACTGTTCAATGCTGCTATAGGGCTCGTATTCTGGCGCAAAGCCCAACGGGACTTGTTCGGTAAGTAATGGCCAATCTTCTCACCGCTATTCGCCTGCTACTGGTTATTCCAGTAGCTATGGCGATAGCAAATGCATCACTATTCGCCAGCTGGGTTTTACTGGCACTAATTGCCATCGCCATCGCTAGCGACTATTTCGATGGCAAAGTAGCACGCGCCTTTAAGACGGCTTCTGCCCGAGGCATGTTGTTCGACCATGGCACGGATTTCGTTTTCGTTTCGACTGCTTTGTTCGCGCTCTCTACCGTTGGCCTGTCTAGCGTCCTACTACCTCTGTTGATAGTCGTAGCGTTCTCGCAATATGTGTTGGACTCCTACTTCCTGTTCAAACAGAAGCAACTTCGAATGAGCTTTCTGGGACGCTGGAACGGCATTTTTTACTTTATACCAATCGTACTAGTCGCCGCTTCTAGGCTCCCTGCTTTCGAACAAGTCCAAGATAATTTCAATCTGATAATTGTTTACTCCAACTATGCTCTAACAGTTTCTACCCTTGCTTCTATTGTTGATCGCGCCATCGCACCAATGCTGCAAAAGGAAGTTTAGATTGGCCATCATGGGCATAATGCCGTCTAAACAATCTATCTGCCTAACAGTGCTTCTAATTGGGCTCTTCATCTCGAGCACAATTCATGGCGCAGATTCAGAACCCTCCCTATTCCAAGCAATAGCTGAAAGATTAAGCTACATGGAAGATGTTGGGGCGTATAAAGCGCAGAATCAAATCCCAGTCGAGGATGTAGAGCGCGAGAAGATAGTCCTGTCCAATGCTAAAGAACTCGCGGCGGCACATGGCTTGGACCCTGATTCTATGGAGCGTTTTTTCATTGCCCAGATAAGCGCAGCGAAGGCAATTCAGTATCGCTATAAGGCTGAGCTACTAACTCGCGAGATACCCACCCGTCCAATAGATCTTCAATCGCACATTCGCCCGGAGCTGGATAGATTGGGCAGTGATATTGTGAAGCTCTTCGCCACTGTGTTGCAGCGTAGATCGGCAATAACAGAAGAGAAGCGTGAACGTTTCATGAGCACACTACACAGTCGATTGCTCGTCGACGCAGAAAAAGAAGCTCTGTTCGATGCGATGCTGGAAGTGAGGCTCAGCCAGTAGCACTAGCCATACTGTATTGAACAATTCTTCATGGCAAGGCACACTAAGCCTTCTTTGCTGGTTTCAGCTAGCAATGCACTAAAGATGAACACTATAAAAACAGATATGTAGCCAGAGGCCGACCACAATGCCATTCGACATTACTATCACCCTCAGTGACATAGACCTGCAGAAATTCCAGGAAAGCATCGACAAGGGCAAGCTCGCCGTTAACGATCAGGTTAGTGCCGAGGCTATCGAACAAAAGGCCTCCGAGCTAATCGAGCTCGCTACTGGTGGCAACTTACACAAGCAGAGAGACAGAGTATTCGCGGGGCGCTCTATTACTTCGTCGATCCAGACGACCTGATCCCAGACCACATCCCGGGAATCGGCTTCCTGGATGATGCAATGTATGCGGAGATCATTGTTCAAGAACTTAAAACCGAGATAAAGATGTATCAGGAATTCTGCCAATTTCGAATCTCTGAGGAAAACCGCCAGAGAAATAAGGGCATAGACCCCCATGTCGGACGTGAAGACTGGATCTCTGACAAGCGCGCAGTACTTCACGCGCGCATGCGTGAGCGCCGCGCCTTGAGTACTGGAGGCCGCGGCCTTCGTATGCGAATATTTTAATTGTTTGGAGTTACCCTTGAGAATCAATACAGTCTTCTTTGCTCTTAGTTTCGCAGCACTGCTTAGCTCGCTCCACCCATCCGTGTTGGCGCAGCAGTCTGTAGTCCCCATCGACAACGCGGTTCGAAGCTCGTTCGATGCAATTTCCTCCGACCCACGCGTCAGCGCAGGATTGATGAGAATAGAGGCCAGGGAAGCAGAGATGATTCGGGAACAGTTCCGGCTAACCGAGATTCCCGCTCCTCCGTTTAAAGAAGAGGTGCGCGCCGCCTACTACCTAACATTGATGCAGGATCGCGGCCTCGAAGATGCCTATATCGATAGTGAGGGAAATGCTATCGGAATACGTCGCGGAAACGGTGACGGTCCTACTTTACTCATTGCTGCTCACCTGGACACAGTATTCCCAGAAGGCGTGGATACCAGCATCGAACTGCGCGGAGGACGCTACTATGCGCCCGGCATAGGTGACGACACCCGTGGCCTAGCTGCCATGCTTTCCATTATCGAGACACTGAACGACTCGGGGATACAGACTCATGGCGATATCATGTTTGCAGCGAACGTCGGAGAGGAAGGCCGGGGTGATTTACGCGGTATAAAGGCAATTTTTCGAGACCATCCCCAGATCGATGGCTTCGTCTCTATAGATGGCGTTCGACTTAGGCGTATCACCACGGGCGGCACGGGCAGCCGACGCTTCGAATTCCAGTTTAGCGGACCCGGAGGACACTCTTTCGGAGCCTTTGGCCTAGCCAGCGCGATACATGCGATGGGCAGGACTATCAGCAAGATAGCTGACTTTGAAACTCCTAGCTTTCCAAAGACTACATTCACCATTGGCACGGTAGCCGGCGGCACGTCAGTTAATTCAATCGCAGCCGACGCCGTATTCGCTCTCGATATGCGATCCAACGATCGTGAACAGCTGGCACTTTTAGAAGAACGCGCCAAGGCGGCAGCTATCGAGGCCGTGGCCGAAGAGAATGCACGCTGGGATAGCGGAGAAATTACTGTGGACTTTGTATTGATCGGAGACCGTCCGGCAGGACGAACCGCTACCGAGGACTCATTAGTGCAAGCTGCTGCACTCGCCTTCGAAAAAGTTGGTATTGAATTGCAACAGCTGGGCATCTCCAGCACCGATTCGAATGTCCCCATGTCGCTGGGAATACCAGCGATAACCATCGCCGGAGGTGGCAATGGTGGTGGGGCCCACTCTCCCGATGAGTGGTTTACGCCGACGAACTCCCATGAAGGGCCGCAGACTTCGTTTCTCATCGCCTTGGCCATGGTAGGAATCCAAGGTGTAGACACTGGCCTTCTTCAACAACAGAATCGCTGAGTTCATCAGCTCACCTGAAATGAAGGCGTGTGAATTCGCTCTTCCTATGCGCTCAATCTAACGATGATTCCGCATCTTGGGGAGGATCGAACGCAGCCTTTTTCTCCGCCCTCTCCGTCTTTTCGGACAATGCTAACTTACCAAAACTAAGAGGGTATTGCTGATAGAAACGATAGAAGCCCTTCAAACTGAATTCATTCAACACTTTTTGACTATAGCCTCTGCGCCTATTTCGGAATTCATCGTAGTCCCTATAACGTAGCGTATGTAAATAATGCTTGCAGACTACGAGCCCGTGTTCTGACAACGACACTTCACCGCTACTGCGGATCTTAAGCAATTTATAGTCGTCTGAAAGTTTTGTAGTAACAAGATATTCCAGCACTGGTTGCTCCGCTAACTGGGCCTCCAATTGTGAACACCATGCCAGATGGTAGGTAGGATATTCTCTATGGCTTCTATACCAAGTCTCATCCGGGATATAGGCTAGCACCCTGCTATTCTTGAGCTCCAAGGTCTTGTCTGGCAGCACTCGCAGCCCATCAGCCTGCAGCAACACTCCTGGATTTTCCAGCGTCGAACGCTCGGCGCCTGTTAAATGAATAGCTGGATCGAACAACTCGAAATAGCCGAATTCTTGGGTACCAATCTTCTTGCGTAGCTCGTTAAAGGATTCGAAATCTCTGAAATCGGGGAGTTTCACGGGCCCAATCCTAGCGAATTTCTTGTAGGATAGTTGAGAGGCGCTTCTCAGCATCCGTAACTACAACAAATTCAACGCGTCGCGATCGCTGCGCATCTTCAAGGCCATCCTCTTGCAGAATTAACTGGGAGGAAGAAAGGCCATTTGCAGTCATTCGCTCTCGCAGCCAACTCTTTTCATGCGCTACGGCCTCGAGCGAAAATAGAAACCCTAGGGTCGTGCGAGTACGTTCCTGAGTCGGACTGGCTGGCAAAGTACGCCGCGGCTTTTTTTAGGATATCGCGCTCTTCGGTGACGCGTTTTAAC
>JAQCKF010000022.1 GCA_027592275.1 Pseudomonadota bacterium | reverse complement strand
TATCAGGTTTAAGCCCGATGAGCTGGGTTGCTATGTTATTCACGTGAACAGGACTGATCGAGGGCTAGCTATAGATCGCCTTCGTAGCTTTTGGGAAGACTAAAGGTCTATAGGAACTGTATTTTAGGTGGGTACTTAGGTGGGTATAAAGAGTTTAAAAGTATAAGTCATTGATTTTATTATAAGTTCAAGTCCGCCCACTGGTACCAATCGTATAGCGTCAACTTGGGCTGCTGAGGTGAAGTACATGCTCAGCTTGCCGATATAAGTCTTGAGTAAAGGATGCCTGCTTCGCGTCTCAAGCAAAATACTCTGTCGCTAATTAGCGAGAATGTGAAAAGTGAATCAAAGGAAAGGGCAATTTTGGCTCTTTTCAACAGGGGGAACACCATGAGTTTCGATGAAGAACACGATAAGACCGAAGCTGACGCAGGCAAAGACAAGCCCAAGACCTTTTTCGGCTTGGAAATAGGTGACGGCGCGGTCTACGCGGTTGTTATCATCCTCACTCTGATTTTTATTCGCCAGGTTTCAGTAGTACTCGCCGCACTCAACTAGCGGCGACAATTCCTTGTTTATAAAGCCCCCTCTCCCGCAGCATTGATATCCATTCAACGAACTCTAACGCCCCTCGACCAGTCTTGTACTTGTTCCCTAAATAGGCGACATGGTAAATTACGCGCCTCTTTGAAGAAGCCTGCAGTCAACATTTAGCTGAGGCTAGCAACTAACACTCAACTTTTTCGGGCTTTGGCTCAAATATTTTAGGCAAGGACAGAACATGACCGCATATAAGATCGCACTGCTAGATGGAGATGGAATCGGCCCTGAAATCACTGCCGAGGCGGTCAAGATTCTAAACCTCGTCGCTTCGCGCAATAATCTCGAACTGGATTTACAACACGGTGCGTTCGGCGCAAATGCCTACTTCGACCATGGGCATTCGTTTCCTGAAGCCACTAAGGCGCTATGCGATTCTGCCGATGCGATCTTGAAAGGACCGATAGGGCTCAATCATGAGGAATCGAAGAAGATTCCTGTGGACATGCAGCCTGAGCGCGGTGCGTTACTACCACTTAGGCGCCGCTACAACACCTTCGCCAATATTAGACCCGTCTATCTCCCAAAGGATCTCTCGCACTTCTCTCCGCTCAAACCCGAAATAATCGGCGACGGAATCGATTTCATCATTATTCGCGAGCTTGTCGGCGGATTGTATTTCGGCAAGAAAGAGGCCGGCATCAATGCGCAGGGAAAACGCTACGTCAATGAAATGCTTGAGTACGATGAAGACCAGATAGCAGATATCGCAAAGGTTGCCTTCGAAACTTCGATGAAGCGCAAGAAGGTACTCCACAACATTCACAAATCGAATGTTCTTAAATCTAGCGTTCTATGGAACGAAGTTCTCGAAGAAGTCGGCCAAGATTATCCAGAAGTGGAAGTGAAACATATATTGGTAGACGCAGCGGCAACCTATCTCTGCCTTAACCCCGGTCAGTTCGACGTGATGGTCATGGAGAACATGTTCGGCGATATATTGAGTGATCAGGCTGGTGGCATTCTGGGATCGCTTGGCCTAATGCCTTCGGCATGCCTAGGACCAGACAAGGCCTACTACGAGCCATCTCACGGATCTGCCCCAGATATTGCTGGCCAGAACATAGCCAACCCTTATTCCATGATCGGCTCTGTTGCGATGATGCTTGAAATGAGTTTTGGCCTAGAAGCCGAAGCAAGAAATGTTTGGCACGCAATGCAGAGTGTATTCGCTCAGGGAAATTCTACTCCCGACCTTTCCAAGCCAGGAGAGGGCGTAAAGATGATAAGCACTCAGGCGTTTGGAGACTTGGTCGTTAGTGAGTTAGACAAGACCCCTATTCCTGCATAGATAAATCAGGAACAGGACTCGCTAGTGCTTTTCTGCCTGCATGCGCAAATTAATCATGCGCATTGCAGCCTTAACGCCGGCAAGCACCTGATTTGAGTCGACACCGCGAGTCTTGAATTCCTGCTCCTGCCATTCCCAGGTAATGATACATTCCGTTAGTGCATCGATATTTCCACCTCGGGGTATGTGCACCTCATAATCCAGTAGCGCAGGCATCTTAAAGCCTCCCACCTCCAACAACTTTTCAATCGCATCGAAGAAGGCGGCGAAGCCACCGTTACCCGAACCCGAGCCCTGTAATTCTTTGCCCTCTAGCTCGACACGGATACTCGCCGTGCTCTCGACATTCAAGCCACTATTTATATAGCAATTGAGAAGCGTAATGTTATGGAAGTCACGACTCTGCATGACATCAGCGATTATGAAAGGCAGATCTTCGGAGGTAATGATGTGTTTCGAATCGCCTAACTTGACGATCCTTTTCAGAACCTTCGCCTGATCTTCCTTAGAGAGGCTTATGCCCAACTCGTCTAGATTGTTGATCAAGGAAGCTTTGCCACTCATCTTGCCCAGTGCATAGACGCGTTTTCGTGCAAAGCGTTCGGGACTGAGTTCGGTTACGTAGAGATCACCTTTCAGATCACCGTCGGCATGAATACCTGCCGTCTGAGTAAACACATCAGCTCCAACAACCGGTGTATTTGCGGCTATCCACTTGCCTGAAAAGTTTTCGACCATGCGGCTAAGCAATCCGATACGAGTCTCATCGATTGATAACTGCATGCCCATCTTATCTTTCAACACGACGGCCACCTCGGCAAGCGATGCGTTTCCGGCGCGTTCGCCTAAGCAATTTATTGTGCAGTGAATGGTATTAATCCCCGCATTTACTGCCGCCATTACATTGGCGGTAGCCAGTCCGTAGTCATTGTGAGGATGAAAGTCGAATGTTAAATCCGGGAAACTTTCCAGCATGTCCTTCAATGAGGTGGTGACCTCGTCTGGCGACATCAGGCCTAGAGTATCCGGCAAAAGATAATGCACTATCCCGCATTGTTTGGTGCCTTCAACTAGCCCCATCACATAGTCTTTGCTATTCGCATAGCCATTGGACCAGTCTTCCAAATACATATTAACGCTCAGGCCCTGCTCGGCAGCATAGCTTGTTGTTTTCTCAATGTCCGCTACGTGCTCATCAAGTGTTTTACCTAATTGTTCGCGGCAGTGCTTCTCGCTACCCTTCGCGAGAAGGTTGATAACCTTGCCGCCCGCACTCGCAATCCAGTCCACGCTGCGCTTATGATCTACGAATCCCAGCACCTCAACACGATCGAGTTTGCCGACCGAGTCGGCCCACTCAGTAATCTTTGACACCGCAAGTTTTTCACCATCTGACACACAGGCTGAGGCAACTTCGATGCGATCCACCTTAAGGGATTGCAGAAGCGCACGGGCAATATTCACCTTCTCATTAACTGAAAAGGAAACACCCTGCGTTTGTTCTCCGTCACGCAGTGTTGTATCTAACAAACTGATATGACGGCTATGTGCTTGGGCATTCATACTGAAGTCCTGATGCAAATTAAAAATTAGGCGTCCTGAGATACCTAGCGAGTAGGCTATATAACCTGATGGGGATCGGATTCTAGCAAAATCTACAGGCGGAGATAAGCCGAAAATTCATTAATTACGCTAACTTGCACTTAAGGGGGATCGTTATATACTGCGCCATTCATGAAAAATGTAGCATCTGAGGTACAGTATGACGATCAAAATCGGTGTCCCTAAAGAAGTTCGCGAAGGCGAACAGCGGGTCGCATTAGTGCCAGATATCGTAAATCGACTAGCGAAGCAGGATATACAGGTATCTCTGGAAACCGGGGCCGGGGCGCTTGCAGGCTATACCGACGACTACTATGAGAATGCTGAGATTGCGGCCACTTCCGCTGAAATTCTTGGGAAGTCCGATATCTGCCTGACAGTGAACCCTGCTACCAACGAACAAATTGAGCAGCTCAAGGAAGGGTCGATCCTGATCGGATACCTTAACCCTCACTCAGACCTGGAACGCTTCAACAAACTCAAAGCGAAAAAAATCAGCGCGTTCTCGATGGAATTAATTCCTCGAATATCCAGAGCGCAAGCCATGGATGCCCTTTCATCACAGGCCTCCATTGCAGGTTATAAGGCCGTGCTTCTAGCGAGCAATCTACTCGGCAAGTTCTTCCCCATGCTGACGACTGCGGCAGGCACGATCAGACCATCGAAAGTCTTAGTGATCGGTGCTGGTGTCGCCGGACTACAGGCCATCGCCACGGCTCGACGTTTAGGCGCGATAGTTGAAGGCTATGATGTTCGAGCCGCAGTAAAAGAGCAGGTCGAATCGTTAGGCGCAAAGTTTGTCGACATTGAGATCAAAGCGGAAGGCGACGGCGGTTATGCAAGAGAGCTTACCGACGAAGAACGACAGCAACAGCAAGCTATTCTTGCCAAACACGTGGCAGCCGCAGATGTGGTAGTAAGCACAGCAGCGATACCAGGACGCCCTTCTCCCCTAATCATCAATACACAGATGGTCGAAGGGATGCGTGGCGGCTCCGTTATCGTAGACCTCGCAGCTGAGGGTGGTGGCAACTGCGAACTGACAAAAATTGACGAGACTGTTCTGCACAACGGTGTAAAGATCTATGGCCCAGCCAACGTGCCTAGTATGCTTGGCAATCATGCCAGCGAATTGTACGCAAAGAACCTCCTCAACTTTTTGGAACTATTGATACAAGATGGCGTCATCAATATCGATCTCGAAGACGAGATCCTGAGCGCAAGCTTGATCACCCATGGCGGTGAAATTCACCATGCCGGCATCAAAGAACAGCTAGAAGGAGCATCCTCATGATAGAAGGTCTCGCGGCAATCTACATATTCATGCTAGCCGGCTTCACGGGCTATGAAATTATCAGCAAGGTGCCAGTTATTCTGCACACGCCTCTCATGTCAGGATCAAATTTCGTGCATGGCATTGTATTGGTTGGCGCGATGGTCGCGCTAGGTATCGCTGAAACAACCGGGCAACAAGTCATCGGTTTTATCGCCGTTCTGTTAGGCGCGGGCAATGCCGTAGGTGGCTATGTTGTCACTGAGCGCATGCTAGAGATGTTTAGACCTAGCAACAAGAAAGCAAAAGGCGAGGATTCTTAGATGGAAACACTAATCCAAGCAGCTTATCTGATAGCAGCCGCTCTATTCATTCTAGGCCTCAAGCAGATGAGTTCCCCGGTTACCGCAAGACGCGGAATAATCTGGGCAGGCGCAGGCATGGTGCTCGCAACTCTAGCCACGTTCATGTCGCCACAAATACTCGACAGCGATCAAGTCAGCATCAACATCATGCTGATAATCATCGCTATAGCACTAGGCGGTGGCTATGCCTGGTATAGCGGCAAGAAAGTCGCCATGACTGACATGCCACAGATGATTGCGATGTATAACGGCATGGGTGGCGGAGCAGCCGCTGCAATCGCCGCTGTCGAATTGATCAAGGCGAGCAACGAAGCCGCGCACGATGTAACTGGGAGCTCAACGGTAGCCGACATGCTCGGTGCCGATGTGGCAATCCTCGGCATCCTTGGCGCCATTATCGGTACAATCTCATTTAGCGGAAGCATCATTGCTTGGGCTAAGCTAGATGGTCGCTTGAATCGTAGCAAGTTGCTGCCGATGCAGCATGTCATCAACGCCCTGCTCGCAATTGTTACCCTAGGCTTTGGTGTCGCTATTTACTTCACCAATAGCCTCGACACGATCATCATTTTCTATCTGCTCGCCTTAGTTCTGGGCGTCTTTATAACCGTTCCCGTTGGTGGCGCGGATATGCCCGTGATCATCTCATTATTTAATGCGTTAACTGGTCTCGCGGTGGGTTTCGAAGGCTACGTACTCGGCAACGCGGCGATGATCATCGCTGGCATCGTTGTCGGCTCAGCCGGCTCCCTGCTGACTCAGTTAATGGCGAAGGCAATGAATCGCTCAGTTGCGAATGTATTCTTTGCTGGCGTCGGTACAGATGCTGCGGTAGTAAGCTCAGATGGCAACGAAGGCGTCATGAAAGAGATTCAGGCTCAGGATGCCGGCATTCTAATGTCTTTCGCTAGCCAGGTTGTCATCATTCCAGGATACGGCATGGCGGTAGCCCAAGCGCAGCACAAGATCTGGGAGCTCACGCAAATTCTGACCGAGAAAGGCGTCAAAGTGAAGTTCGCTATTCACCCTGTGGCCGGTCGCATGCCAGGCCATATGAATGTATTGCTCGCCGAAGCCGGCGTACCCTATGACATGATCTATGACATGGAAGACATCAATGCCGACTTTAAGAACACAACTGTGGCGCTAGTTATCGGTGCGAACGATGTTGTGAATCCTTCGGCGAAGACCGACAGCAGCAGCCCGTTATTCGGCATGCCTATTCTCGATGCAATCGATGCAGACAACGTAATCGTTATCAAGCGCGGACGTGGAACCGGTTTCTCAGGCGTAGAAAACCCATTGTTCTTTGCGGACAACGCAAAGATGTTGTTCGGAGATGGGCAGAAGGCAGCTAGCGAGTTGATTCAGGCGGTTAAAGAGCTTTAAGCATCTCCAGAGTTACTAGCCATTGACTGAAGTAGAACAAGTAAGCGAAGCATCACAGCCTCTTCCTAGAGCGGGCTTGATGCGGCGTCTGGCAGCCCTGCTCTACGATGGTTTTCTCGTAGCGGCCGTTTGGATGGTGCTTGGGTTTATACTCCAGCTCATTGTCGGCACCGCGTCGAATCAGTTAGTCGATGGCGTAGTGCAGACCGACCCCCTACTCGACGCATTGCTATTCACCATCATGGTAGCAAGCGGCAGCGGTTTCTATATTTGGTTCTGGACAAAGAGTGGTCAGACTCTCGGCATGATCGCGTGGCGGATCAAGGTTGAGTCTGTGGATGGCGGACTGATCGATTTCAAGCAGGGAGTAATTCGTTATTTTGCTGCCTGGCCCTCATTTTTCCTTCTCGGCCTCGGCTACCTATCAATCTATCTCGATAGTAAAGGCGATGCAGCGCACGATAAAGTGTCTCGCAGCAGGGTAGTAGTACTACCCAAGTCCCACCGCCCTTTCGATTAGAACTTTAGTCTTGCTGCGGTGCAAACTGAGCGAAGAGTTCTTCTCCAGTTAAATCCTCGGTCTTGTTTGAATACTGATAGTAGTGCGGTCTCTCATCGATAAATACCTGCCACTGAAAAACCAGACCACTATCAACATCGAATAGACCAACCGTTATCATATGCTCCTGCGTTTCTTTTAAGCGATAGAAAAGATGACTACCACAGGCAGAACAAACCCTCTCTGGGCTCAGTCTGAGGAATCGACAACTGAAAGCTTATCGCTTTTATTGAATTCAACCTCAGTGCCGCAGTTTACTTCCATGAACGCACTTCCACGCCATTTCCTGCAGCTATTGCAGTGACAGGCGGCGACGCTAGTTGTCATCGTTTTTGCCGTGAAACTAATCGCCCCACAAAGACATGACCCCGTGCCAACTCTAGATTCCGTCATAACCACATCTACACTGTCATTCTGTGCCATCTACCAACAACAGCTTGCTTGTCGTCGCTTTATGCCGAATAGCAAACAGAGCCTGGGCTTCTGGGTCTGCCAGAAACGCTTTCGCATTGTCTCGTGAGGGGAATTCGATAACGACCAGTCGGTCGGGCTTCCAATCACCTTCCAACACCGTAGGTATTTGTCCCTGTACCGCGTAACTTCCATCATGCTTGCTAATTACGGCGGGAATCTTCTCCACGTATTCAGTAAAACTTTCCATGTCGTGAATCGTGAGGTCTAAAACTAAGTAAGCATTCATTAATTATTCTCTATCCAATTTATTTCTAACAAAAAGTAACATAGCCCGTTCATTTTAAAACGGGACGATCAGCGCACACGCCTCATCAAAAAAAGCCCCAGCAATCCGCAGATAGAAATAGGCATCAGTACAGCAAGTAACGGACTAAACCCATACAGCAAACTCGCCGGCTCCATCAACCGCTGTATGATCGTAAACACTAAGCCAATACCGAGCGCCACAAACACTCTAAAACCCATTGTTGATTCCCGCAGCGGCCCGAAGACAAATGATATCGCCAGAATTACCAATGCGAGAGTCGCAAGAGGTTGTAGCAGTTTTTTCCAGAATGCGAGAAAGTAGGTAGCCGAATCTAGGCCTTGAGCATCGAAGAATTGCGCAAATCGATAAAGGCCTGAGATCGACTGTCGGTCTGGCTCTACTAGCAGCACCGAAAGCAGTTCGGGCGACAGGTCAATATGCCAGTCTTCCTGCAGGTACTCTGAAGCTGTGATCGCACTAGGCCCAAAGCGGCTCTGCCTCACATTGCTAAGCTGCCAGTAACTCGAGTCTTCTATAGCTATGTAGGTAGCAAATTCTGCGAAACTGCTAGACACAATACTCCGATTACTACCAACCTCATAACGCGTCACACCATAAAGCAACTCGCCACCAGGCGCGATAGCATTGATGTGAATATATTCATTACCAACTTTACGCCACGTACCTTGCTCGGATGCGATAGAGTCATTGCCGCTCAACTGCACTGCCTTGTTGCTCTGTGCAAGCTGCTCCAGCGGAGGCGCGATGAACTCTCCCAGCAATAGACTCAGCAGCATAATTAACATTGTAGGCTTCAGCACAGACCAGACAATTCGCCATACGCTAACACCTGCGGCCTGTAACACTATCAACTCATTGTTGGATGCCAATATTCCAAGCCCGATTAGAGCTCCGCCAAGCGCGATAAAAGGCAACAATTCATAGATGCTGGTAGGAAGCGTCAAGCCTATAAAACTGAGAGCATTTATCAGCGAGTAATTCTCATCGGTATCAGCGATCTCCTCCGCTAAAGCGAATAACAGATCAACCGAGATGATAAGCGAAACGACAACTAGCATAGCGAGCAGCACTGTGTTGCGAATATGGTTATCGATCTTCACCATGATACGAGACTAGCCTTACTTTAACTTGCGAGAAAATGACATAGAAAAGAGCGACTCATGCGCTAGCGCGATCAATTAGAACCACCTAGGGCAAACGATCTTCCCAGGCTAGGGAATCGATAGCACAGCAATGCTATACCGATGAAGAGCGCATGTACCCACCACATGCCAACCAAAGCTGGTAGGTTCTCAGCGGCGATCATATCCCTAGAAAACTGCAGCAGCACGAAATAGACTGCATACAATAGAGCTGCAGGCACCAACTTGCTGTAGCGACCCTGTCGCGGATCGACTTTGCTCAGAGGAACGGCAATAAGAGTAATAATCGGAATGAGCAGCAGTGTTGAAATCCGCCACTGTAACTCGGCCTGGTGCTCGGGTAGATCCGAGCCAATGAGTTGCATTGTGGTTAGAGACTCTTCCTCCAATAGTGGTTCGATGCTAGTCGAATCTGGCAAAAGAATAGACTGCACATCGAACTGACCTATGCTGAAATCCAAGGCGCCGGGTGCCCCATCATACTGTAATACGTTCTCGAGGCGCATGAAACGAGCGCCAGTATCGAGGTCTATCTCAGGTCGCGCCGACTCGGCGACAATAATTCGAGGGCTGCTCTGCCCTGCCTCATCTTCGGCACCACTAACTGCGACGAAGACATTCTGCAGCTGACGTTCGCCCATCGATGAGGAATCGATGCGCTGCGCATAGGTCACGCGATTGCCATCTCCGAAGCTTTGAAATTGCCCTGCCACTATAAGATCCAACTCGGTAAGCTGATCCTGATTCTGCTTCAATTGCTCAGTATTGCGCACGCCCCAGGGTGCCAACTGAAGACTGAGCACTGCCACAATTATCATCACAATCGACGAGGTCCCAAGCGTAGCCAATAGAAGCTTTCTCTGGCCAAACCCGCTGCCGATCAAAATCACCATCTCATTGTCCGCGTACATCCGGCCATAGGCTAATAGGATTCCGAGAAAGAGCGCTAGAGGAAGAATCACCAACAGGAAATCAGGCAATCTATAGAACATGAGCAAGAATAGAACGTCCGATGCCAGCTCTCCAGCTACCGCCTGAGAAAGGTATTGGATGAAGCGGCTGGTTAGCGCCACGACTAGAAGGATTAGTGTGACTGCCGCCATTACTTGCAGGATTTGCTTACTGAGGTAGCGGAATATGATCAAACTGGGGCACGTCCGTTACTTGGAAGAGCCCACAGTTTACGCGAAATCCGAGTGTAACGTTAGGCTGAAAAACTCAGAGGCACGAATCAAGCGACCTGAGATTCCTGACGTCCAAGTAATGCCTTAAATGCATGCGGCACGTCTGTGATTTGATGCTTATCGAAGTCGAAGAAGACAACACCCACCTTGCCGTTACAGACTATCGTGTCAAGTGCACTGTTGGTTACCTGTAGGCCAATGTCGAATCCGTAACGATTAAAGCCGCTAACGCCCACATCAATGACAAGCATGTCATTGGCGAACGATTCGGAGCGATATTCAACCGCGAGATCGGTGACCACCATGCCTAAACCAAAGATATTACCTTCAGTAAAGCCAAGACTCGCCAGAAACTGTAATCTGGCCTCGTGCAGGATTTTCACCATCGCTATGCTATCGAGGTGTTTTGCGTAATTCACATCACTGATGCCAATACGACGTTCCATGCTGAACAAAAATTGATCAGGCGGGGTTACCTTTACTCTTGGCATAGCTATTCCTTTAAACGTTAATACATCAGCACTAGTAAGACAGACAATGAACGATTTGGTTCAAAATTTTAGTCAATTTATCCTAAAAAAATGAAGCTTTTTACTTTTAAATTTCCTTACTTTTCCCTCCAGAGCCATCGTTGTTGCTTAAGTGTCTGAATATCATTAGGATTATCCTTCAATAGAATTCAGGCCGTTCTCGGCCTTAAGCAGGGGCTCATCAAAACATGAAGTATTCAATCAAGGCCGGCGCGATAGATAAGATTAATTCCGATTGCATCGCTGTCGTCGTCTGGAACAAAGGAGGCTTAAGCGAGGAAGCGCAGCTTGCCGATAAAGTGAGCAATAAAGGCATTAGTAAAATCGTCCACTCAGAAGACTTCACCGGCACGCTGGGTCAGACACATATCGTGTATAACCCTATTGGCCTAAAGAGTAAGCGCCTGTTGCTAATTGGTGGCGGAGAGAGCAAGAAATTAGATGCTAAGAACGCCGCTAGAATGCTCGCAGCGGGGCTCGAGGCTGTATTTGCATCGAGCGCTGCCAGTGTCCACTTTGCTGTAGCCAGCCTAAATGTAAAAGACGAGACCCCTGCATGGGTCTGCCAGCGACTCGCTCAGGAAGCCGAAACAGCTAGCTATAGATACAACGCGACCAAGAGTAAGAAGACCAAGGAAGTCAGCGCGAACCTAATCAGCGTCTCGCCCAGCAAGGGTGCGCGCAGGAAGTCACTGGAGGAAGCGCTCAAAACTGGCAACGCGATTGGTGCCGGAATCAACCGCGCACGCCATCTGGGCAATCTACCCGGCAATGTCTGCACGCCAAGCTATCTAGCCGACGAGGCAGTTGCTTTAGGTAATAAGTTCAGCTCTATGAAGGTAAAGATCCTCGGCGAGAAGCAGATGGAGCGACTAAAGATGGGCTCACTGCTTTCCGTCTCCGCCGGCTCGGCCGAAGAAGCGAAGCTGATCGTGATGGAATACAGAGGAACAACAGCAGGTAGCAGACCCCATGTACTGATTGGCAAGGGAGTCACCTTTGACACTGGCGGCATTAGCCTGAAAGCTGGTGCCGATATGGATGAGATGAAATTCGATATGTGTGGGGCGGCAAGTGTTATAGGCGCCATGGCAACCGTTGCTCAGTTGAAGCTACCTATCAATGTAGTCGGCCTCGTTGGAGCTGTTGAGAACATGCCTAGCAGCACTGCAACCAAACCCGGGGACATCGTAACGAGCATGGCCGGTAAGACTATCGAAGTGCTCAATACTGATGCCGAAGGTCGCCTCGTATTGTGCGATGTACTCACCTACGCAGAACGCTACAAACCGCGTAGTGTTATCGATATTGCGACGCTAACTGGAGCCGCGGTTGCGACATTTGGATCCTATGTAAGCGCCCTACTCAGTAACGATGATAAATTGACTGAAGAGTTGATCGAGTGCGGTAAGAGCAGCCTCGACCGCGTCTGGCCACTGCCGCTGTGGGAGGAATACCAGCCCCTGCTAAACAGCAATTTTGCAGATATCGCCAACATCGGTGGCCCCCGAGCGGGAACCATTACTGCCGCGTGCTTTCTCTCTAGATTCGCAGAGAAATTTAAATGGGCACATCTCGACATTGCCGGTAGCGCTTGGCACTCCGGCGCACAGAAAGGCGCCACCGGACGCCCCGTCGCATTATTGGTTGAATATCTAAGCCAGCAAAAAGCCTAATCAAGCTAAACAGAACCCAGAAGCCGTGACTCAAGTTAATTTCTACACACTCCCAAGCAGCGAAATGCAATCTCGACTACTGTTTGTGTGTAGACTAACGGAAAAAGCCTACTCACTAGGTCATCGCATCCATATTCAGACAGAATCTGACCAGCAATCGAAATTGCTAGACGATCTGCTCTGGCAGTATGCGTTCAGCAGCTTCATTCCCCATAGAACACTAGACGGCAGCAGCGACAGCAGCGATCCCGTGTCTTTAGGCACAAGCCTGGCCGGCGCCAAACATGCTGATGTATTGATTAATCTCAGCAAGCAAGCCAGTCAGGCCGCAGGTCATTTCAGTCGCATCAATGAAGTCATTAGTGCCGATCCCGAGAGCCTAGCGCAAGGCCGAAACAGATATCGCGACTATAAAGGAAAAGATTACCAGATCGAAACCTTCAAACTCTGAATTCTCGACGGGTGGTCAGCCGCTTAATACGGCAAAGCCTTGTATGATCATGTATAATTGCGGCTTTTTTAAGCATGGCAAACACTCATCAGTATGGACAAGACCTACCAACCAAAACAGCTAGAAAATCAGTGGTATAAGACCTGGGAAGAGCGTGGCTATTTCGCACCTCGAGACGATGGCGACCCCTATTGCATTGTCATCCCACCTCCTAACGTTACTGGCCGACTCCACATGGGTCATGGCTTCCAGAATGCGATTATGGATGCGCTCATCCGTTATCACCGCATGCTCGGCCGCTCGGCGCTATGGCAGGTCGGTACCGATCACGCTGGTATCGCAACTCAAATGGTTGTGGAGCGAAAGCTAAACGCAGCTGGCTCCTCGCGTCAGGAAATTGGTCGCGAGCAATTCGTTAAAAAAGTATGGGATTGGAAAGAAGAGTCTGGCGGGATAATCACCGAGCAGATTCGTCGCCTTGGGTCCTCGCTAGACTGGACTCGCGAACGCTTTACTATGGACGAACAACTCTCATCCGTGGTCGAAAAAGTTTTCATCGAACTCTATGAAGAGGGTCTGATCTACCGTGGCAATCGCCTCGTTAACTGGGACCCGCAACTACTTACAGCCGTATCCGATCTTGAAGTCATCTCGGAGGAAGAAGATGGTTCGCTGTGGCATTTCCGCTATCCGTTAGCGGACGATGCTAGTCGTCATGTGATTATTGCAACAACCAGACCGGAAACTTTATTAGGCGATAGCGCTATAGCCGTCAATCCAGATGATGAGCGTTATAAAGATTTGATTGGAAAATTCGTTGAGCTGCCACTTTGCAACAGGCAGATACCGATAATTGCCGACGACTATGCCGACCCCGAATTTGGAACAGGCTGCGTAAAGATTACGCCCGCACATGATTTCAACGACTACGAAGTAGGCAAGCGCAATAACTTAGAAGTAATCAACATACTCACTGACGACGCCTGCATAAATGAGAACGCACCGGCAGAGTATCAAGGTCTGGATCGATTCGAAGCGCGCAAGAAGATTGTAGAGGATATGGAAGCGCTAGGACTCGTTGACAAGATCGAACCACATAAATTGAAAGTGCCTAGAGGCGACCGCAGCGGTGTAATCATCGAGCCTTATCTGACCCATCAATGGTATGTCGCCGTACAGTCATTAGCGGCCCCCGCAATCAAAGCAGTCGAAGATGGTGACATAGAATTTGTGCCCAAGAACTGGGAGAACACCTACTTCGCTTGGATGCGGAACATACAAGACTGGTGCATCAGCCGACAACTTTGGTGGGGACACCGCATCCCTGCCTGGTACGACGAAGATGAGAAAGTCTACGTTGGCAAAACCGAAGCCGAGATTAGGCAGAAACACAATTTGGGCGATGATGTTTCACTGCGTCAGGACGAAGATGTCTTAGACACTTGGTTTTCCTCCGCCTTATGGACCTTCTCGACACTGGGCTGGCCGAATGAACGCAAATTCTTCGACCGTTTCCATCCTACCGACGTTCTAGTAACCGGCTTTGACATCATATTTTTCTGGGTCGCACGCATGATCATGATGACTCTGAAATTTACCGGCGAGATCCCATTCAAGAAAGTGTATATCACGGGGTTAGTCAAAGATGAGCAGGGACAGAAGATGTCCAAGTCCAAGGGAAACATTCTCGACCCAATCGACCTCATTGACGGCATTGAGCTCGAGGAGCTGGTGGAAAAGCGCACGGCAGACATGATGCAGCCGCAGCTCAAAGCAAAGATTGAAAAGCTCACGCGTGATGCATTCCCCGAAGGCATCGCTGGCTATGGCACAGATGCCCTGCGTTTCACTTTTTATTCTCTAGCTTCAACAGGTAGGGATATTAAATTCGACCTGGGCCGAACCGAAGGCTATCGAAATTTCTGCAACAAAATTTGGAATGCTGCTCGCTACGTGCTCATGAACTGCGAGGACAAAACAGTTGTGAATGGCTCCAGCATTTCGCCTGAGCATCTATCCATTGCTGACAAATGGATCAGCAGTCGCTTCGAACAGACCGCATCTAACATCGAAGAATACATGGAAAACTACCGATTCGATCTTGCCGCTCAGTCTCTGCAGGAATTTATCTGGAACGAGTACTGCGACTGGTATGTCGAACTTTCTAAACCAGTGCTATGGGATGAAGAAAACAATCCTAACGAGGCGCAAGCAACGCGCTGGATGTTATTAAACATCATGGAGAAGAGTCTTAGATTATTGCACCCCTTCATGCCGTTTATCACGGAAGAGATTTGGCAACGTATTGCCCTGCTGTTAAACATTCAGGGCGAGAGCATTATGTTGCATCCTTATCCGCAACCTGATGAGGCGAACGTCGATCTAGACGCCGAACAGGGCATAGAATGGATTAAAGGCATCATTGTTGCTATTCGAAATATCCGTGGTGAGATGGATATCTCTCCAGCCAAGGCCATTCCAGTTTTTCTCAACAAGGGGACCGCGAGTGATCAGGCAAAACTCGAAGAATACCGCCCCTATCTTGAGAAGCTAGCAAAGCTAGAAAGCATCCAATGGCTCAACCCTGAGAAAGAAGTGCCGGCTGCGGCAACTCAACTCCATGGTGATGTCGAAATCCTGGTGCCGATGGCAGGCCTCATCGATGTCGAAGCGGAACGCGCTCGCTTAGAGAAAGAAATAGCGAAGCTAGAAGCTGGCATGAAAGCTGTATCTGCGAAACTGAACAACAAGAAGTTTATGGACAACGCACCAGAAGCGGTAGTCGCTAAGGAGCGAGAAAAAGCAGAGCAGATGTCGACCGCATTGACGGCCCTGCAGGACAAACTTGAAGAACTAGTGAAGATGTAAGATTGGATGTGGAGAATACGTATTTAGCCACGCAGGTCGCGAGGCATACTGAAGACGATGTTCTCCTCAATCCCTTCTAACTCTTCTGGCTCTTGATGGCAGATTTCCCGAAGCCGTTCCACCACCTGCTGCACCAAAACCTCCGGCGCGGAAGCTCCAGCGGTAATACCAAACTTTGACTTTCCATCAAACCACTTTGGATCGATATCCTCGACACTGTCGATAAGATAAGACTCGCAGCCCAATCTCTCAGCCAATTCCTTTAATCGATTTGAGTTCGAACTGTTCGGCGAACCCACCACGAGCAGCAATTCGCTTTCTAGAGCAAGTTGCTTAACTGCGTCCTGTCTATTCTGCGTCGCGTAGCAAATATCTTTCTTACGCGGGCCTTTGATCGATGGGAACCTCTCTCGTAACGCATCGATAACTTTAGAAGTGTCGTCCATAGACAATGTGGTTTGAGTTACGTAGCTCAGATTTTCTGGGTTATTAACTTCAAGGTTTTTTGCATCCTCCACAGACTCTACTAAGTAGATCTGGCCGCCTGCCGATTTGTCGTATTGGCCCATCGTGCCCTCTACTTCTGGATGAAATTGATGGCCAATCAACACGCACTCTCTTCCTTCTTGGCTAAACTTCGTCACTTCAAGATGCACCTTAGTCACTAGCGGACAGGTTGCATCGAAAACCTTATACCCTTTGCTACGTGCCTCGTCCTTCACCGCGATCGATACGCCATGGGCACTAAAGATAACGATCGACGATCTTCCATGCTCATCTTTAACTGGAATGTCTGCGAGCTCATCGACAAAAACTGCTCCGCGCTTGCGTAAAGTATCCACAACAAATTTGTTGTGGACCACTTCGTGACGGACATAAATTGGTGCCCCGAAAATATCCAAGGCTCGATTCACAATATCTATCGCCCGGTCCACACCCGCACAAAACCCCCTGGGATTAGCTAGGCGTATGGATGTTACAGTCGATGCGGCGTTTACAACTTGAATATTCACTGTGGCCTCGAGATGAGTAGTTTGAGGATGGTTATACTTTTATTTCTACAGCTTCCACGTCGGCGTCGATTACCGAATTGATCCGTGCCTTGAAAACTATTTCCTTGCCTGCCAGTGGATGATTAAAATCAACCACCACCATGAATTCTGTTAGCTCTGCGATGACACCGGGAAGATCAAATCCGCCGGCGTCCTTAAATGAAACAACAGCACCTACCTCGGTAGGTATCAAGTCATCTTCCAGTAAATTTCGGAATTTGGCAATGGGGAATCGATGCCTGTTTGCGGGGTTAACTTCCCCAAAGGCCTGTTTTGCGGCTAATGCGGTCTCGATTTCGTCGCCCTTGCTTAGGCCAAGCAATTCCTGCTCAAAGCCGGGCAACATGCTGCCGTCACCCAAGCGAAAACTTGCGGCCGGCTGCTCGAAATTGCTATCGATCAACTCGCCAGTAGTGAGCGCGAGAGAAAAGTTTAGGCTGACAAGTGAACCAGCCGCTATGCTCTGTGTTGTTTCTAAGGTCATTGCTTAATCCGAATTATAAAAACCTGCAGAACCGATGAGAGAACGTCCGAGGTGCCCGAGGGTACCAAGGGCCCCTATACGAAATCGCGGGGCTCTCCTTCTCCATCTACATTAACCACACAGCGTTGGCATAGAGTTGGGTGATCGGCACTTTGGCCTATGTCCTCGGTATGATGCCAGCAGCGCTCACACTTTTCATGCGCTGACGCAGACACTGCTAGTTTTACAGTGTCTAGATCGGTAGAACTAGCATCAGCTGGCGCCTCAGACAGCGGGTGTACTGCAACCCTACTCACGATCAAAGCGAACTTCAGCTCTGATTCGAGGCGCGCTAGCGATTTAGCGAGCGCATCGTCGCAATAGACATCGACTTCCGCACTTAGACTGGCGCCTACTTCCTTTGCCGCCCGCTTAGCTTCAAGCTCTTTATTCACCACGGTCTTTACCGCGAGTAATTGCTGCCAGAATGCATCTGGAAAAGCATTCAATTCTGGGTAGTCGGAAATCCCATCGGCGAAGTTGGATAGAAACACCGACTCTTCTCGGCTGCCCGGAATATTCTGCCATATCTCATCTGCTGTAAAACTGAGTATCGGTGCGATCAGGCGACTGAACATCTCAAGAATGTGAAATAGAGCTGTCTGCGTTGAGCGCCTAGCCAAGCTATCTGCCTGAGTCGTGTACTGCCTGTCTTTGATTACGTCGAGATAGAAACCTCCAAGCTCGACCACACAAAAACTATGAATCCTCTGATAGATATTCAGAAAATTATAATTATCATAATATTCGATAATCTCTTTCTGCAGTTGCTGACACTGCCGAGTTATCCAATAGTCGACGGCGATCATCTCCCGCGCCTCTACCTGATCTTTCTCCGGATCGAAGCCGTTGAGATTGGAAAGCATGAATCTCGAAGTGTTCCGAATTCTTCGATAGGAATCAGCAACTCTTTTAAAAATCTCATCCGATACAGTCATCTCACCGCGATAGTCCGTCGCTGCTACCCACAAGCGCAGAATATCGGCGCCATACTGTTTAAAGATTAAATCTGGCGCGACAGTATTGCCCAAGGACTTCGACATCTTCTTACCGTCTGCATCAACGAAGAATCCGTGGGTTAATACCTCTTTATAGGGAGCGGTATCGTTCATTGCCACTGCCGTTTTCAAGGAGGACTGAAACCATCCACGGTGCTGGTCCGAACCTTCTAAATAAAGGTCCGCCGGATAGGTTAATTCTTCTCTTTTCGCCAAGACGGAATAGTGACTCACCCCAGAATCGAACCATACGTCTAGTGTGTCAGTAACTTTCTCGTAATTTACCGCATCGTCACCGAGTAATTCCTGAGGCTCCAACTCGAACCATGCCTCAATACCAGCTTTCTCGATGCGCTGCGCTACCTGCTCGATCAATGCAGCAGTCTGAGGATGCAGAGCCTGTGTTTCTTTGTTGACGAACAGTGTAATCGGCACGCCCCAAGTACGTTGGCGAGAGATACACCAATCTGGGCTGCCCTTCAACATGAGCTCGATGCGCGCCTTACCCCAACCGGGAATCCACTTAACATTTTCAACCGCAGCCAATGATTTACCCAGCAGGTCTTGCTCACTCATGCTGATAAACCACTGCGGAGTAGCTCGATAAATTAGAGGGGTCTTCGTTCGCCAGCAATGTGCATAGCTGTGATTGATCTTATCCAATGCAACCAGCGCCTTCACATCACGCAGCTTAGCGATGATGTCCTCGTCCACCTTATAGACGTGAGCGCCAGCGAACTCGCCAGCCGCTTGGGTGAAAACACCGTTCTCGTCGACAAGATTCAATGTGCCTATATCATAGAGTGCACCGACATTAAAGTCGTCGACACCGTGATCGGGTGCTGTGTGCACCGCCCCGGTACCGGCCTCTATGGTCACGTGCTCACCTAGAATCAGCGGCACCTCTCTCTCTACGAAGGGGTGTTTAAGGATTTGGTTTTCCAGCTCTGCACCTGTCGCCTGAGCCACTACCTCGAACGACTCGCACTTATAGCGACCCATGATTTTTTCGAGCATATCCTTCGCTACAACAAGTAACTCAGCACCTTCATCCAGCTCACAGCGAACCAGCGCATAGTCTAATTCGGCATGCAGACAGACTGCTTGATTCGATGGCAGCGTCCAAGGAGTTGTCGTCCATATAACAACTGAGATATTCTCCTCAGCGTCAATAGGCGAGCTAGCAGTTGAGAAAGCAGCCAAAAATGAATCTCTATCTCGCGGCGCGAAACGCACATCTATCGCGAAAGAATCTTTGTCCTGATATTCAACCTCAGCTTCGGCTAGCGCAGAGGCTCCGACAACACTCCAGTACACAGGCTTGTAGCCCTTAACAAGATGGCCATTCTCTACGATTTTACCCAGCGACCGCACGATATCAGCCTCTGTCTCGAAGTCCATCGTCAAATAGGGATTTTCCCAGTCGCCTAGTACGCCTAGACGAATAAAGCCCTTCCTCTGAATATCTACCTGCTTGGCTGCATAGTCTCTACATGCTTTACGAAATTCGGCATGAGATATTTTTTGACCGGCTTTGCCTTTCTTCTTTTCTACGTTGTGCTCAATGGGCAACCCATGACAATCCCAGCCTGGAATATAGGGAGCATCGAAACCATTCAGGGACTTGGCCTTCACGACGAAGTCTTTGAGCGACTTATTGATCGCGTGACCTAGGTGCAACTCACCATTTGCATAGGGTGGGCCATCGTGTAATACGAATTTGGGCTTACCGCTATTTTTTTCCGCAATACGCTTATACAGATCGAGCTTCTTCCAACTCTGCAAGATAGCTGGCTCCCGCTGAGCCAGATTGGCCTTCATCGGGAACTCGGTAGAGGGTAGATTTAATGTATCTTTGTAATCAGTCATAGCTTGAACTACACGCTGTATAGGTTTCTTTAGTAATGTATCTGTTAATAGCTGGATATTCTTAGCTAGTAACTCCAAATAGCTTTCTTACTTGTTCAACGTCGGCACTGATGTGTCGCTTCAACTCTTCAAGGCCGGAAAACTTAGTCTCTTCGCGTATCTTCTGTCGGAAAATGACCTCTATCGTCTTTCCGTACAAGTCCTCATTAAAATCCAGTATGTGCGCCTCCAGCAGCGCCTCACCCGATTCTGTTACCGTGGGACGATAGCCTATATTTACTGCCGCTGGTCGATACTGATCGACCAATCTAACTTCGCAAGCGTAAACGCCATGCAAGGGAATGCGTAGGCGCTGCGGCTTGATATTGCAAGTTGGAAAACCTAGGTCGGTACCTAGTTGCTTCCCTCGTACTACCTCGCCCTTGATAGAATAAGGTCTGCCTAACAATTGTTCGACGAGGGTGAAATCAGCTTTTGCGAGTTGCTCTCTTATGTAGGTGCTACTAATTCGATGTCCATTACGCTCGTAGGCTGCTGTTTCAACAACTTCGAAGCCAAACTGTTTGCCAGCTTCACTAAGTAGATCGAAATTACCCTTGCGCTGGTGACCGAAGCGAAAATCATTGCCGACGATAAAACTCTTTACTCCCAACCCCCCTACCAATATATCAGCGATGTAGTCTTCTGCGCTCAACTCGCTGAGCTGTTGATCAAATTTCAGTTGAAACACGAAATCGATCCCGAAGCTTTCCAATAGCTCTATCTTCTCCTGCAAGATCGTTAATCTCGCCGGGCAGCTATCAGCATCCTGTGCAAAAAACTCCTCAGGATGGGGTTCGATTAGTATAACCAGGGATGGCAAATCAAACTGTTCAGCCTTCTGTTTTAGCTGATCAAGTATTAATTGATGTCCTAAATGCACGCCATCAAATTTACCGATGGTGGCAACACAGCTTTCCTGCAATTGAGAGAAGCGATTCGTTTCTTCGAAGATGATCATTGCAAGGAAGTCTCTGAGGCTACGGCTCGGAAAAGCGCGGAATTATACTCTTTTATGGCAAAATCAGCCAGAAACAGGCCTGAGATTCAGGTCTTTGTAGCTCGCTGAGGAGGTGGATGGAGTACTAAGCCGCCGTATCGGGACTTTCTGCCAGTTTATCCTGCTTCAAACCCGCCAGACCCTTCTTGAATAGGACTGTCGCGAGCACCAGAAGTATGATGATAAGCACACCCTGCCCTACCAGAGTATTGACCACGGAAATTGTTTCGGGCCTAGTAGAGATAAAAATCAGGTTGATCAGCGTGGCCAATGCCATTATGGACACCAGTGCGGAAGTAATAAGCTGGATCACTGCGAGTAGTTTGTTCATGTTTAGGCACTATCCTGCTGTTTATGAAACGCCATGAAATGAGCAGAGCCAGCGGCGCCTAGAAATCGACTAAGAGTCTTCGCGTCTGTCTTACGGGCATCTACAACAATGAGCCCCTCAAGGGAGTCACTGAAATTAGGGTGTACATTAAAGCAGACAAGCTTACCATTTACCGAGAGGTAATGACGCAGAAGTACCGGAACCGCCTTACCTGGATCACAGCGTCCTATCAGCTTGCTCAACATCTTAACATTCGCTAACTCGGCGAGCATCTCGCTGGTCCATACACGGTTCATGATTTTATGTGGCGTTATAGGCGTGACCAGCTGATCGAATTCGCTTGCCTTAAAATTCGTCATCATAGTATCTGCGAGAAGAGCGCGGGCAAGGTCACTGTATTCTCTGGATATACTCACTGAACCGAATAAAGTGTGATACGTGGTCCTGTCCACCAATATCCGACCAATACCCCGCCAAAGCAAGTTAAGCGACACTGGCTTTTTCTGATAGTCGGGATGGATAAAACTCCGTCCCATTTCTATTGATGAGCCCAATCTATTGATGAAGGCCTCATCGTATTTATAGAGGGAGCGACTATAGAGCCCCTTCACGCCATGCTCGGCAACGATCTCATCCACGAGACCTACGCGATAGGCGCCGGCGATTCTAAGAGCGGCTTTATCCCAGAGAAACAGGTGCAGATAGTGCGGATCGAACTCGTCAGAGTCTTTCGACAGACCTGTGCCCTCCCCAACAGAGCGAAACGTAATCTCCCGCGCAATCGCAATCTGTTCCATGATGGGACCGAGTCTGTCGTAAGGCGCGCAATAAACGTCAAACTCTTCATGTTCAATTAGTCGAAATTCTTCGAGGTCCGTAATAGCAGCGAACAATTCTACGCTACCGCTTGCGGGGCTAGAATCGACTACCGATTGGAGGTTCATGCCCGGCAGCGTTTTCGGTTCGCGTACCAAAGCATCGGTACTCACTCGCAGGTAGTCGGTAATCGCCCTAGGGCTCTGCAGGAGCCTAAGCTCCGCCGCCTGAATCGGTCGTCCGAATCGCAGCTCTAGCTTAAAGCCTTGTTTGTTTGCCAACTGCCTAGGGAGTAATGCAGTTCGCAGCCTGGGGTGAATCATACCCGCGGCATAGAACAGCCGGCTGTTAGTACCACCGACATGAACGGGCAGGCAAGTTGCTTGATAGCGCTTCAAGAGTTGCCCTGCTAGTCGATTCCATGCGCGATCCTGAATTCGGCGATGACCGTGCTCATAGGCAGACACCATACCTGCTGGAAAAATCAATACAGCACCGTCATTTTTAAGATGCTTGTGAACTTGCTTTATACTGGGCACATTACCTGCGGCAGCATCACTGGACAGGACATCTACGCCGATAAAGATATCGGCAAGTTCAGGAATCCTTCGCAATAGCTCGTTGGTCAATACCTTTAAATCGGGTCTGACATCCGATATGACTTTAGCTAGCGCCACTCCTTCGAGACCGCCTAGCGGATGATTTGCGACGATGAGGACGGGACCGGTGCTCGGTATCTCATCTAGATTCGAAGCGCTTACTAGGTCGAGGCTGACTCCGAGAGCATCGAGGGTGTACTGCAGAAACTCATGGGTTGTGCACCCCGGCGGTCGCTCATCATATATCTGCGCGAGACGATCGAGTCCGAGCACCTTCTCGATAACTGCAGATACGATTCGTGGCTTAAAGGGTAAGCGGCAGGGATTAGTCATTTTGTGGATACTGCTTCACTAAATTATTCTCAAAGCGCCAGGCGCGATACAAAGCCATCAATCCCGGAGGCGTACTGCCCCGTTTCCGGCTAACGTTACCAAGTTTAAACAGGGTGAGATATTGCTGCAACAAGGTTTTAACCGCCGTGCTTAGCCCCGCATTTCTATCCCATATATTGATGGATTCTGAACTTGCCCCATTTATCTCGATAATATTGAAATCCATTCCCGCGCTGAGGCTTTCTACGTTTTTAAACTTTACATCTAGGCGACCATAGTAGAATCCCGGAATATCCTCAAATATTTTATCTAGGGATTGCGCCAGCCTCTGGTCTATCAATTTCCCCGCATCTCGAAAAATTGCCCCGCGACTGTGACTCGCTGCAAATATGAGTCTGTAGGGCTCTCCCTTGGGGATAACATCGTGCCAACGGGCCACGTGCCGACTTCGGTACAGATGCAGTAACTCGCCTGCCCGCGGATCTTGGGCGATCAACTCTCCGAGTTGTCTCTCACCATCGCCCACGACAAAGGGCGTGTACTTCAGCGTAAGCGAGGTGACCTCTCCCCGCACCTTTTCGGGGTCGCGCACATAGAACACGCCTGCTTCTGCATCCCATTGACTCACCTTCTGAAATTGAATGCAGCCACCTACAGGAAACCCCTGTAAATAGTCGGCGAGCTCGGCATCATCATTTAGCAGCCTAACCCCTACGCCGCGACAACCCATATTAGGCTTCCCAACTACCGGGTATTCCAAGCCTGCAGCCGCTAATACTTCTTTCGCCATTTGGCACTGCTGCTCCAGGGGCCGTTCCTCAACCTCGAATAAAATCCAAGGCAGAATCCACTGGCGAGCATAGTCTCCTGCCAGATCGAATACTGCCGACTTGGAAACCCCGACCATGCCTGACAGCGGGATCCCTGGGTTCGCGATAAGAGGAAGGCTCAAACTTCGATAGCGTACTGCTAAGAGTAACCACTGAATAGCTACTGGAATGTACATCAACCAAGTCGGCCAGAATTCGAAGAATGAGGTAGCACGCCCCGAGTTGTCGAGCGCGGGCATACCCACGGGTACGTAGCTGGCAGGATCTGAATTGGATTTTTGCAAAATCTGTAGAAATTCCCTTCAATCAATGGGTAGCAGACCGGTTCGATCCAAATTTGTTCCAGCTTCTGTCCGCCAGTATTGTTATGTAGCAGTTTGACAAGCAGCGCGATTATCGCATTCGTACAAGAAAGCCTCAATCAGACTGACCTTATATTCGAAATTCAGTGATAGCGAAGCTTTACAGAACTAGGCGGCATCTCTGCCGATAGCTAATACAGTAGCGAAGCCGTTAGGCCCGCTGTTACTATCTATTCTGTAACGCACATGGAAAACCTACAGCATGCTCGGGAAAATACTGTTAACTCTTGCGGTGATGATTATCGCCTTCTTCTTCGTGCGCCAGCGCGACATGAAGGGAAAGAGCAGCCCTGCCCGAAACGCTTTGGCCCCAGTTAAATCTAAAGAGAAGGCAATCGAGCAAGAGGCTCACAATCTATCCGCAGATATGAGGCTCGGTGCCTATATGTTTCTCGCTCTTGTGATCGGTTTAGGTGCCGCGCTGTATTATTTTCAATGGCAAGACGACCATTCTATTCTAACGGTGCGACTCCATAGCGACGGCCAGAGAGAAGCCACTGTGTATCAAATCTATAAATTTCAATTGGCGGAACGCTCCTTCACAACCCTAGATGGTATCCTCGTCACTGTGGCGAGCAGCGAGCGCATGGAAGTCGAAGGCCTATAGCGATCAAAAGGAAAACAGCATCAAGGATAAACCCAACAAGGCGATAACCGGGGGCGGCTTCAAGGCCATGCAGTACGTGCTGTCCTGCGCCCAGAAAGTCGGTACCCGCAAGTTAGCTAGCGCCGTGCAGTCGAAGAATACCTGCAAGGCCTGCGCCTTTGGCACCGGGGGGCAACGGGGCGGCCTGCACAATGAATACAGTAGCCGCATTGAAATCTGCAATAAGAATATCCAAGCACAAACGAGCGATATTCGAGACCCTATACCGCCTCAGATATTCGAACAGAACAGCATCAGTGAACTGCGTGAACTTAGCGCCAAGCAACTCGAAGACCTAGGCCGCTTATCGCTTCCGCTGCACAAATCGGCGCAGTCTGATAGTTACAAAGCGATTAGTTATGAACGAGCCTTTGAACTCATCGCCAAACGACTGCTCTCCATCGATCCCCTACGCAGTTTTTTCTATGCCTCGGGCAGATCATCGAACGAAGCCGCCTTTATTCTGCAACTATTTGCACGCCTATACGGTTGCAACCACATCAACAACTGCTCCTATTATTGCCATCAGGCTTCGGGTGTCGGCCTGGGCCAAAGTATCGGCAGCGGAACTTCAACCATACAATATGGCGATTTGCACAAGGCGGACCTGATATTTGTATTTGGAGCAAACCCTGCTTCTAACCATCCGCGCTTCGTCAAAGTGCTGCTCGAATGCCGACAACGCGGCGGCCAAGTTATCGTAGTAAATCCAGCGCGCGAGGCTGGTCTGGTACGTTTCGCGTCCCCTAGCAACTTCAAATCAATGATTACTGGCGGTGGAGAAGTTGCCTCGCACTATATACAACCCCATATCGGTGGCGATGTTGCTTTGATTAGCGGCATGGCGAAACACCTAATCGAAAGCGACCTAGTGGATCAAAATTATATCGACTCCTACTGCGATCAATTCGACAGCTATTCGCAATTTATAACACAACTAAGCTGGACCGATATCCAGAGCGAATGCGGACTGAAACGATCACAGATTGAGTCACTTGCCGATCTCTATGCAAAAAGTGAAAGAACAGTCTTCTCTTGGGGCATGGGACTTACTCATCATCACAATGGCACTGACAACATCGAAGCCATCGCTGGTCTCGCCCTGCTGCGCGGCATGATCGGCGGGGAAGGCAAGGGTCTGTTGCCACTGCGTGGGCATAGTAATGTGCAGGGCGTTGGTTCTATGGGTGTTACTCCTGCTCTGAAAGCAGAGGTGTTTTCTGCAATCGAGAAAGAATTTGCAGTGGAACTGCCAACGTACCAGGGCATGGATACCTTAGCCTGCATTCAGGCAGCGGCTAGAGGAGAAATTGATTTCGCGTTCTTACTCGGCGGCAATCTGTTCGCAGCCAATCCGGACACAAGCTTTTCAGAGAAGGCTCTGAACCAAATTCCCTTCAAAGTAATGATTAACTCGACACTGAATCAGACTCACCTCAATGGGGTCGAGGGTGAGAATCTAATCCTGCCTATTCGAGTGCGCGACGAAGAGACACAGGCGACGACTCAGGAATCCATGTTTAACTATCTACGGATGAGTGACGGTGGCTTCGATAGAATCGAGGCACTGCAGTCCGAAGTCGATATAATTAGCTCCATCGCAGCAGCGGTAATAGACAGCGACACCTTAGACTTTCGAGAATTCAAGCGCCATGATTCTATTCGCAAAGCCATCGCCAAACTGATACCAGGGTTTGCAGCGCTCGCCGATATTGATGAGACTAAAGCGGAGTTCCATATCGAGGGTCGCCACTTGGCTAAGCCGCACTTTGCTACGAAATCTGGCAAGGCCAACTTCTGTATACCCTCGCAAACTTCTTGGAACACCAAGACAGATCAGGCTGCAGAGAATACCAACCAGTTCACCCTAACCTCGGTGCGTAGTGAAGGGCAATTCAATACCATTATCTATAGCGAGGAGGATGTATACCGCAGGCAGTCACATCGGCAGGTGCTGTTTATTAGTGCAGAAGATCTAGGGCAGCTCGGATTGAAGGAGCAGGATAAGATTGACGTGAGCAATGCTACCGGCACAATGCGCAACCTAAGCTTAGCGCTGTACGATATAAAACCTGGCAATGTGATGTGTTACTTCCCGGAGGCGAACATCCTCGTGCCGCAATCTGTCGACAAGAGGAGCCGAACCCCCTCTTTTAAATCAGTTTCTGTTTCGATCAATAAAGCTACGACCTAAGTAGCCTCCACTTGTACTAGCTGGCATCATTGTCTCGGCGACTATCGGAGGCAGGGCGTAGTGCGAATTCGATCATGTGATCGAAGTCGCCATCCACATTGATCATCACCAACTCACCATTCTCCAAGACAAATACCGATACTGCATCTAGGGAATTACGCTCGAGGTCCATCCCTACTAACACCCAGACTTGTTCTCCCTCTTTACGTACCCTGACGATCGTTTCCCAGCACAGATTCTCGCCTCTCGAGCGCAGCGTATCCGAGAAATCTATCTCGTTAAAATCTATTTCCTGTCCACCAGACTCTACGTTGTAGATGGCCATCTGCACGTGATCAAGCTCGGAGATATCCGTTTCATTTAGGGTTAACACGTCCAAGAAACCGAGCATGCTGTTTCCCAACGATATTGCGAATTCTTTCTCAAGAGAGATATCGGGCACCTGCTCCTGAATCGAGTTACGGGCAGATCTAAAGGACCTGTCGCTGAAAGACATGCACGCTGCTAGTTGTGTGAGCACTATGACTAGTAGTATTTTTTTCATGATTACGGTCTCTTTTTCACCGTTGAGGTGATACTCAATACAGCACTGCGCATAGTTAGCTTAGTTATCTGCGACTTCGATATCGACGAGCTCATCAAGATCAAAGCGGCGTCCAAGGGCGCTGATGTCATCCGTACTGATATCACCAACGATGTTTACAAGGACTGTCTCCCCCGGTTCAGCCACCATGATGGCGATGCCGTAGATCACATCGGCGTCAGGGGACAACCTGAAATAGATGTCTACATGGTTTTCATCTTCTCGCACCCTAACCACTCGATCCCATCCTGCAGAGTCCAAGTCTTCGGCCATTACAGACATAGAAGAGGCGACCTGATCGACATCGATGTCATCGCTCTCAAAAACATTTACGGTGACCCGTATTAGTTTAGAGATAAAGTCTGCGGCCTCATCATCCTGATTGCGAATGAGATTTGTAATCATATTGAGCAGCGGAGCCTTCAGACTGATTTCAACGGCAGGCTCAGTTGCCGCTACGGCAGTAAGCGTGGAAAAATCCACATAGCCCGAATGACTCTCCAGATCACCATCTGCCGCCAGCACTACAGGAATAAGGCTTAAACAAAACAACGGTGCCAATACATTCTTAAAAATTTTCATAACATGTACCTCGCATTAAACTATTTTCTAAAACCAAGTGAGTATCTTTTCGCTAACTAACTTTCGCCAATTAACTACCCACGCAAACTTTTAAATCGGCCCATCGTTCAATGGGACATCCTCTCGAATACTAGCCCTCTGAAATGAGGCATTGATGGAATCTTGTAAAGGGGTTACTAGGAAGCGATCGCCAATCATCACTTCGGTACGCTGGCTAACTTGATTCAAATAGTCGATGGCCACATTCAATTGCTGCAGGGCCAGCGCAATGTCTTGTGGGCTAAACTCCTCAACCGAATCGCTCGCAACCAAAGTTTCTGGTTCCTCAATCGGTATCACCACGTTCAAGCTAATTGCCACTGCTACTACAGCGACCAATGCAGCAGAGAAGCCGTATCGAAAGTAGAGCGGCACAAAATTCAGCAATCCAGCAATCTGAGTGACCAGGGAATCTCTGTGAACCCCTTCTTTGGCTTGGCTCCCACCTGCGGTCAGGCTATGAATGGGTTCTAACACAAAATCTTCACATTCGATCTGTGGCAACTCCATCACGGCATCTTGTAGGGTCTGTGCGTAGCGGAATTCACTCGAGCATGCTAAACAATCTTGCACATGGGACATGAATACGCCCTCTTGTGCTTCGCTCAAATCACCATCGAGATAGCCGTCTATCTGGAGTTGCATGAAGTAGCATTTAGATTCGCCGTTACTGGGCATGACCGCTTCCTTTGTCAGTGTTTGCCACTAGGGCAATGGGTTGTTTAGCTTCTGATTTGTCAGCAATTTGCTCTTCAAACAACTGACGCAGCTTACTGTTCTCTCGCAATTTTCGCCTAGCACGATGCAAATAGACTTTTACCTGGCTAGCGCTTAACTCGAGGCTTCCCTGAATCTCTTCATAACTCATGCCCTGAATATCACGCATGATCACGATGCTACGAAACGGATCTTCTAGCGACTTAATTGCATTTTGCAACTGACTCTTAAAGTGTTGCTGATCAAACTGATTTGCATCACTCTCCTTGCCTACCTGATCCTCGACTTCAGCATAATGATCTAGGTTAGCCTGCTGCGGACGCTGCTTCCGAACATGGTCTATGACGCTGTTATGAGCTACTCGCATCAACCATGCACCCAGCTTTTCATGATCTATCTTCTGCCAGTGCTGCCACAGTTTAATAAACACTTCTTGCGTCACATCCTCGGCATTTTCTCTAACGCGCAGGCTATAGTGAGCAAAGGATAAAATCCTGTGCCGGTGCTGATCTATGGCCTGTAGATAAAGTGCTCGCATTTGTTGTTAAAGACGCAATGTGTGAAAAAAAGTTACAGTAGTGCAATCAGGGCTGCCTGGGAAGTCTTCTTTGAAGCAAAATCAACGGCTTAAACAGTTATTCTATCTCATCTGCCTGCGCCGAAATGGCAATAATTGCTATACTCATTGCCTGTAAAATTCACCTAAATGGCCCCCACATGACTCTGCGGCGACTATCTTTAGTCACTCTCTTGCTTCTCCTGCTTCCCAGCATGCTTCCCGCGGCCGAGCAGACAGTGCAATTGCTCGATGGGGCCTTCGTTAAGCTGTTCTTTTTCGAGCCCCAAGATGAGCTGCTAGCTGGGGACAACCCGCCGCCACTAGCCATATTTATTGCAGGTGGCTCGAATAATGAATTCATGGCGAAGGCGCAATTCTGGCTAGGTAAGGAGTTTGTGGACCGTGGTTGGGCAATCGCTGTTCCCATTTCACCCGATGGAAAAGGTTTTTCTACCGGGGATAGCTCCACCCTCCCGCAGATTATTAAACAACTCCACGCGACTCACGCCTTACAGGATTCCAAGCCCCTATTGGTAGGCATGTCTAGCGGCGGTAGCGAAGCCATCGCAATCGCCTCCCTGGACCCTTCTGCCTTTCGAGGCGTTGTAGCCACACCGGGACGAATCAAGCCCGACGCGTCACTCGTTGACCTTGATGGCCTACCGTTCTACATCAGGATCGGAGAAAAGGATGATTTTCGTTGGAATCGAATGCTCGAGCCTATGTCGCAGAAACTGCTCGCGGCAGGGGCCCAGGTAGATGCGGCGATAGTCGAGGATGCGAGACACGTCTTCCAGTTAGACTGGGAGAACCTCGAAGCTTGGCTGGGAAAACTGAAGTAGCCTGACCGCAAAGAGCTGGGCCAGACTACCACTATAAAAATTCTAGAACCGGTCTTCTTCGATCCAGTAATTGGTAACTAACCCGTCAGTAAATTCTACCGATAGCGTTTCAGTGCGCTCTTCCTCGATGTCCACAGAGAACACGAGAAATAAACCAACCTCAGTATCTTTCTCAGAACGGTTTCTGTATTTCCAGATTTCTGTTCCATCGGCATAGGTCAGATTGCTAATCGGGTTGCCAAATGACGTACTTACCCAATCCTGATTACTTTCACCGAGCTGCAACCTAGATACATCCGCCTCATTCCAAACAGTCTGTAAAGGACGCGAGTCCGAATCGACGGTAACTAGACAACCTGTCAGTGTGATGCTCATAACTAGTAATAGAGCTTTCTTAATCATTTATCATTCCCCGTATTAATTATTTTTGATACTCAGATCGAGTCATTTCCTGCAACGACCACAAATCTCCCTACTATCTCACCACTATCGCCCTTCACTGCCAGTTAACCTTCTAGTGTAGTGCGCAAGAGCTGTATAATTTAGGCTCCTGCACTCTTAGACGTGGCAGCGCAGGAAAAGTTACAGCGCTAGACCATGTCATAATAGAGATTGTTTCTGAATCTAAGCTGAACGCGGGTTTTCGAATATTGAAGTAAAGAAACCTCGGGAATTGATCGATTTACCTCCAGCACACTAAAAACGGACAAGTTAACAACTCCCACTCCTAAGAGATTCAAAATGCTTGCTAGATTTAACAGCCTTTTCCCCGTCTGGGCACTGCTAATTTCCCTGATCGCATTCTTTGTAAATGCCCCCTTCGCCGCGCTCAACACAGCTATCGTCCCCCTGTTAGCTACAGTCATGTTCATGATGGGGCTTACGCTAACCAAGGCCGACGTTGAACGCATTGTGAAAGATCCGAAACCGATCCTGGTAGGAGTGGTCCTACAATTCTTATTGATGCCTGTTCTGGCTCTGACATTTTCCAAGATGCTCCAGCTATCGAACCAGCTCACCATAGGCATGGTGCTCGTTGGCAGCTGTGCTGGCGGCACCGCTTCCAACGTCGTCTGCTATCTAGCCAAGGGTGATGTCGCGCTTTCTATAAGTTTGACCATGGTCTCAACTCTCGTCGGGGTAATAGCCACACCACTACTTTGCGCCTTTTATCTTTCAGAAACGGTCAGTGTAGATACCCTGGCACTTCTTTTTAGCATAGTGCAGATTGTCTTCATTCCAGTAGTTCTTGGGTTTGCTTGTAAGTTATTCCTGAATGATTTTGCTAATAGAGCGGAACCCTTAATTCCGACACTGTCCGTGCTCATTATTCTACTGATTATTGCCATAGTCGTGGCACTGAATGCTGACAGACTTCTCGATGTAGGTCTGGTCACCGTAATCGCCGTAATCCTACACAACCTGTCGGGGCTAGCTGGCGGTTATTATATTAGCCGTCTAATAGGATTGGATATAAAGCAGAGCCAGACCGTCGCTATTGAGGTGGGCATGCAGAACTCCGGCCTAGGTGTAGCCCTCGCCACTCAGTTCTTCTCCGCAACAGCTGCTTTACCCGGCGCTCTGTTCAGTGTTTGGCACAACATTAGCGGTTCGTTGCTGGCTTCATTGTGGAGCAGGAAGAGAGCGTCGCTTGAATACCTCTTGAAAGATGAAGAATCGAATCTGCCTGAAAAGTGAGTCACCAAAAAAATGGCGTCGCAATGTTTCTGTGCAGCCCCGTTTCCTCGATAATTTCCAAATAAACTATCCGCTATGCTTGACATATTTTAAAGAAGACTAAAATCCTCGCATTCAAATATTTAACTCTTTGTGAAGAAATGAACACTCAAACAATTCTCAACACGATGCCAACAACTGCGACTATTTTAGGTCATCAGCTCTATTCGCGTGTGGCGACGATTTGGGAAACCTGCTTAGAGTGAATTTCTGACAACTAAACGATTAACAATCGATTTAAAGAAAAGACCTCTAAGCTTCTAAACTTAGAGGTCTTTTCTTCGCTTCAACATTTATTGAATACACACAAATATGTGGGTAATGTGGAACTATTGTGCAAAAAAAACTGCACAGAAATATCAAAATTATCTACGGGCTCGCTTTCTTCTATAGCTTCATGGTGATCGTGCCTTTCTTCATGGAGAAGGGGTTAAGTCTTACAGACATCTTTTACCTACAAGCCGTGTTTTCTGCTGCAATTGTAGTGTTTTAGGCAACTTTTGGTTATTTCTCCGACGTGTTTGGTCGCAAGACAGCACTGGCAATAGGAAGCATCATCCTTGGATTGGCGTATTTCTATCTAAACTTTGCCGATGATCTAACGAGCCTGAATGTTTTTGAAATCATGACAGGAATAGCAGCGAGCCTTTTATCCGGTGCAGACCTGGCATAGCTGTATGACACACAGAAAGCACTTCACAATGGTGACGACATTGAGCACAGCAACGCTATTTCTCAATTAGGTTTCTTCAGAAGTAGCTCGGAAGGCTTAGGCGCGCTCGTCGGCGGCGCATTGGTTCTGTGGTCTTTCGAGGCAATAGTGATTGTTCAATCGGCGGCGGCATGGATGTGTCTAATTCTTGCCATATTAATTATTGAACCACCATACAAATATATAGCAAGAAAATCGAGCCGAATCCAGATCTCAGCGATATTGCGCCACTTGTTTACTAGTGATCCGATGTTGAGAAACGTGGTCATAGCAATTCCCTTATACAACTTGGCGACACTCCATGTCGCCTGGCTTATGCAGCCCTACTGGGCGGCGCAGGGGTGTTTGGCTTGCTGTGGTTCTCGCAGAGCATAGTAGTGGCGGCGGCCTCGAGATTTGGCTTCGTTGTAGAGCGTCGCTATGGCGCTGTGTTTTCCTTGCTGCTAATGGGGCTGCTACCGATCGTTGGACACTTTGGCATGGCGTGGGCTCAAGGATGGAGCGGAATTCTAATCGGCTTATTACTGTTTGCATGCCGCGGATTGAATCAGGTCATTCTGGTGAACGCGATGAATCGGCGAATACCGAGCGAATATAGAGCCACGGCGAATTCGTTTACGAGTTTTCTATTTCGACTTGCTTTCATAGTGACGGGCCCAATTGTTGGCTACTTGGCGCAAGCCAGAGGCCTAGAAATAACTTTGAATGTGTTGGGGCTATGGTCAATTTTGATATTTTCCTTGGTAATGGTTCCGTTGATTCAATCGGTCAAAGCACTACCGCAGCGAGCTGCTCCATAAGTAATTCCTCCCCCGCTAGGGGGTAACTGCTCACAAATCCCCCCCGTGAGTAGTTACCCCCATTTTTTATGCAACCTTTCCCTAAAAATGCACCATTAAGGGTCACTTTTTATTAAAATGCGGCTCTGTGTTTCAGTAACGCACCAGAATAAATTTTTGTTCCGAATCGAACAGGAAAACAACGCTCTGAATTGGTGCTTTAGGAAATGACATGGTAAAGTTTTATGACTGTGTAGTGCTGTTTAATCCGAAAAACCGAGTCCCTAGACTCTTTCCGAGGCTTGATAACATCAACAACTGTACTAGCAGTTTTATTTTTAAACTAATTTGTCATGAAATTTTGGCAACAATGAAAAAGAACCCAAATTGTGCAATTTCGCCTCCTGTAATTCTGGAGGCGACTCATAATGATGTCGGAGAGAATCAATGAAACTTATTACCGCAATTATTAAGCCGTTTAAAGCCGATGATGTACGGGAAGCATTGTCTGAGTTAGGCGTGAGCGGCATGACCCTGACTGAAGTCAAAGGCTTCGGTCGCCAGAAGGGGCACACGGAACTTTACCGTGGTGCTGAGTATGTTATCGACTTCCTCCCCAAGGTAAAACTCGAAATAGCTGTATCTGATGAACTATCGGATCAAGCTGTAGAAGCAATCTGCAAGGCGGCGAATAGCGGGCAGATCGGTGATGGCAAAATCTTTGTCAGCAATCTGGAACAGACCATTCGAATACGAACTGGCGAAACTGGCAACGACGCGCTATAGGGAACCCGATATAAATGATTACTAAAATTCTTAGAAAAAAGCATTTAGCCGCAGCACTTCTGCTCCTTTTACCTAGTATGGTATCGGCACAAGACGTACTAAGCGGCGCTAATACTGCATGGATATTAACTTCGACTGCCCTCGTCCTTTTTATGACCCTGCCCGGGCTCGCACTCTTTTATGGAGGGCTTGTCAGAACTCGAAACGTTCTGTCGGTGCTAATGCAGTGCTTCGCCATTGCTGTTGTAGTTTCCATCCTGTGGTTAGTCGTTGGATACAGCATAGCTTTCGGTCCTTCTGAATCCGCCTATTGGGGCGGGCTGAGCAAAATGATGTTCAATGGCGTCGTGGTCGATTCTCTGGCTGGCGACATTCCGGAAACTGTCTTTGCCTCCTTTCAGATGACTTTCGCAATCATTACCCCGGCTCTAATCGTGGGTGCGTTCGCGGAGAGAATTAAATTCTCTGCTATGTTGCTATTCTCGGCCCTGTGGACGCTGATAGTTTATTTCCCTGTCGCAAATTGGGTCTGGGGTGGCGGCTGGCTAGGCCAGATGGGTCTGATTGACTTCGCCGGCGGAACGGTGGTGCATGTAACAGCGGGTGTTGGCGCATTGGTATTTGCTCTCGTCATTGGGCAGCGCGAAGGTTTCCTAACGGCCCCAATCATGCCGCACAACCTGACCATGAGTTTCACTGGCGCAGGCATGCTCTGGGTTGGCTGGTTTGGATTTAACGCCGGTAGCGCACTTGCCGCTGACGGCAGTGCCGGCATGGCCATGTTCGTCACACACATATCTGCAGCGACCGGCGCGCTAACCTGGATGGCCATAGAATGGATAAAATTTGGCAAGCCCAGCGGCCTAGGAGCAATCACTGGCATGGTAGCGGGCCTCGCGACGATCACGCCTGCCTCCGGCTCCGTTGGACCAGCTGGCGCACTCCTTATTGGGCTTAGCGGCGGTATTGTTTGCTATTTCGCTACTATCTACTTAAAACAGAAAATAAAAATCGACGACTCGCTCGATGTATTTCCTGTTCACGGTGTCGGCGGTATCGTCGGTACTTTCCTAGCCGGCATATTGGTATCGAGTAACCTGGGAATCTTCAGCGGAAACGGACTCGCAGATGGCGTGACCATGGGCTCGCAGGTCATGGTACAGATCATCGGAATTCTCTCGGTGGCCGCCTATACAGCCATAATCACGTTCATAATTCTGAAGGTAGTGGGTGCCATAACATCTGGCATTCGCGTCACTGAGGAAGAAGAACAGATGGGTCTGGACATTACAGATCATGATGAGAGAGGCTATTCTTTGTAGTTAAGCAGTGATGGCGCAGCACAAGACGAAAAAGGCTGGTGGGAATGCTCCCACCAGCCTTTTTATTGGTCCAATCTCCTATTACTATTACCGCTCGCCGCTAAACACTCTTGCGCAGCGTCGTAATGGCATAGACTAGTTTATTCCCTTCTATATCGCTGAAGTGCGTGGCTACCAAACAAGTAGTACGGCCATCTTTGATTAATTCCCCCTTCAGTAAGAATCTCGGCCCTAGAACTGGCGCGAAATAATCTATGCGCATATTAACGGTTGCCGACCACTTAAAATCCTCCTGGGACTTAAATAGTGTGCGCACCGTGAATAGTGAAATCATATCGACATAAGTCCCAGTAAATCCCCCAAATAGTTGATCCCGCGGATTCAACAGATGATCAGGTAGATGAGCATCCACCTCCACTAAGCCTCGCTCTTCACGTAGAATCTTCCACTTGCTTGATTCCACTAGATCGCCTGCATTGTGACCGGGCTTCAAGAATATCGGTCGATCCACTTCTGTTTCGTTTGTCATTACCTGTCCCTTGGGTGGGGCCATTTCAAGGGGAGCCCCTACTTGATAAAAGTTGGCCGAGAATGAAGCAAAAGCGATTACTGGTCAAATCCGGCTAGCGTCATTTATACTGGCTCAGACTGATTTATCCAAGCACACTCTCTACCTACCTAAAATAATAATTCGGAGCAAGCCATGAAGCATCACCAACAGTCTATTAAACAGGTCTGCGCAATACTTTTGGCACTGCCCATGCTGATCGCCAACGGTATTGCACAGGGAAATGATTTCCCAACTGCTGCGCCAGAAGACGTCGGCGTATCGTCCGAACGGCTAGAGCGTCTGACCAACACTATGCAACGCTATATCGATAGCAATATGCTTGCAGGGACCGTCTCTTTGGTATCGCGCAACGGCAAGGTAATACACGTCGAGTCGCAAGGCTGGAGAAACAAAGAAAGCAACGAGCCGATGACGGATGATTCCATCTTCGTCATCATGTCGATGACTAAACCGATAGTGTCCACCGCTTTGATGATGCTCTACGAGGAAGGTAACTTCCTGTTAACTGACCCCATCACCGATTGGATCCCCGAGCTAAAAGGCAAGCAAGTTGTCATCGAAGAGGATGGCATTAACTATCGCATGTCTGCGCATCGACCCATTACATTTCGTCATGTGCTTTCGCACACGGCCGGGGTCGACCCTAGCCCCGAGGTGTTGACTGAAGAAGAATTGGCCTTGTTACCACGCAAGGCGACTCTGGAAGAAACGCTTATCAATCGTGCACCATTGCCTTTGAGCTTTCACCCAGGAGACGATTGGCAATATGGCAGCTCAACAGATTATGTGGCGCTATTAGTAGAGCGCATATCAGGACAGAGCCTAGTCGACTATCTACAAGAAAAAATACTCGACCCGCTAAAGATGCACGACACCTCCTATATAGTCCCTAAGGACAAGGTCGATCGTGTCGCTGCAGTCTATAGCCCGAGTGGCCCTAATCAGACGATCGAACTCTTCCGGGAGGCCGAGTATCGTGAGACAACTTATTTCGGCGGCGTAGCAGGACTCTCCTCCACGGTTTCCGACTATTGGCGCTTTAGCCAGATGTTGTTGAATGGCGGCGAGCTTGATGGAGTTAGACTGCTTAGCCCCAAGACAGTAAACCTCATGATCAGCAATCATAGTGGTGAGAATGATGTGTACATTCGCGGACCGGGATATACCTTTGGGCTTGGATTTGGTCTCGTTAATAATGCTGGCACCGCACGCGACCCGCTTACTCCGGGTACATTTAGCTGGGGTGGCGCATGGGGCACGATTTTTTGGGTTGATCCGGTGGAGAACATGATCGGCATTATGATGACTCAAATTACGACTTACAGACATCTAACCGTTCGCCAGGATGTAGGGGTTACTACGATGCAAGCCATCATCGACAGTTACAGCAATAAGCCCTATTCCGTCGCTCCCTATAGAACGATAGACTGATCGGTAACCGATTACACCAGACACAAAAAAGAGGTTCAAACGAACCCCTTTTTTGTGTCTGAATACAAGCTTAAGAGCTACTGATCGAGGAGTTGGTAAATCCGGCGAATCGCCCTTGGGTCTACGCCTGCTGCGCGAATCTGCGCAAAGTTTTGGCTGTGGTTAGTCATATCGATCTGCTGCGCAGCATGTTCGAAGCTCACACCATCGCTATGCATCTGCGAGGTCTTACTCCACAAATCGCGCAGATAAACTTGAAAGTGTCCTATTGTCTCCTTGCTACGCATCACCGGACCATGACCTGGAAGCCATGTATCGAAGTCGAGTGAGAGCAGACCATCAAGTGTGGCTGGCCACTCATCGACATGCCCATCTCCCATATAGGCTAGCCCGGGCAACATCATATCGCCCGTAAACACGATCTTATCCTGCGGAAGATAGATAACCACATCGCCACCCGTATGAGCTCGGCCTAAATGATGGAGTTGAATCTCGCGACTGCCATCGGCAACGACTTGAAACAAGGTCATCTTTGTCTCTAGGGTAATATTCGGTGGCGTAGGTTGCACTTCGCCAATCGCGTTCATGTAATCGCGCTGTACCCGATGACTCTCTTCTAACCTTGCCTTACGCGCAAGGTCGGTTTCCGCGGCCGCCTGACGCTCAAGATCCGCTACCGCTGACGGAACCGGGTCGGAGAAACTCTTAAAAGTACTCTCCTCTAATACGTTACCTAGCTCGCCGGTTAATTTCTTACGAGTAAACTCATGACCGATGATCTCGATTCCTTCTGGAAAAGCCTGAGCTCCATGAGCATGATCGAAGTGGTAATGACTGTTAACAAGATATCGAACTGGCTTATCCGTGATAACCGGTATCGAATCGAGCAGCGCACGAGCCGCAGCAGGTGTCACATGAGAATCCACGACTAAGGTATCGAATTCTCCGACCAAGACCATGACATTGCTCATTGTGAAAACAGAGCCTGTGCCGTTGACCAACCAGACTCCTTCGGCGACCTCCTCGAAGCGATGGCTGTCAGATTCAACCACTCTACCCTGAGCGAGGACCAGCGCAGGAAACAGTAAGAGGAATGAGAAAATTGAGAGAGCTGTAGTTATTTTTCTTATGGTCATAGTAAATACCTTCTGTAGTTCATAGTACTAAATTCAAAGTTTGATTAATTATTTTGCGCTTCACCTAGGAGTCGAAATTCATTGTTAACATACTCCAGCCCTAGCGTACTCCTGAGGAATCTCTACTGGACTTCCTCGCCGCTGGCCCCGCCGGGTGCAGACTATAGAGGAAAATTAGTAAATGGAGAAAGAATTAGTAACCTAATCATAGTTTGGCTCGTCTAAGCACTATACAGACATTGGCGCTAGTAGGCTTTCGCACATTAGCGCATAGACTTAACCCTGTAAAGAAACGGCGAATACAGTTTTTACGCCAAAACACTTGGTGAAAATCACCACTTAGCAGGGCAAGCAGAACATCGAAAAACACGTATCTTATTGTTTTTTATAAATATTAAAAATTGGCAAGGTTATTGCTTTATTATTAAGTAAGGCCAGAGCCAACCGAAATAAGTAAAAAGAATCTAGGGGAGCAAATCATGAAGGATGTGAGTCATACAATGAAATTAAGTGCAGCGACAATGTTAGCGATGCTATTAGGAAGCTATCTTTACTCCTCATCCGCCAGCGCTGCTGAAGCGCGAGATATCTCAAAAGTAAATGGCGGAATTCGGGTCTCCGCGGAGGAACGTGTCGGCGACATTTCTTCGGTAAATGGCGGCATCGATCTAAGCAGCGGCGCCAGTGCAAAAAGGGTCGAAACAGTAAATGGCGGCATTGATCTAGATGATGGCGTCGAGATTGAACGCGCAGAAACAGTCAACGGGGGCATTCGTCTCAGTCGGAACATTTCCGTGCATGGCTCACTATCTACAGTGAATGGTGGCATTCAGACTAACCCGGGCACAGTCGTCGATAGGCGAGTGAGTACGGTAAACGGTAAAATCCGATTACGCGACACTCGTGTAGGTGAGAATGTGCAGACCAGCAACGGCGACATTCTTCTCACCGATGGCAGTGTAGTTGAAGGAGATATTATCGTAGAGGGTCGAGGCTCTTGGTTCGGAAAATTCTTTGGCTTCGGTAAGAAACCATCGAAAATATTTATCGATGCTGACTCGTCAGTCATGGGCGATATTCACCTGTATCGTGAAGTCACTCTCGATATAGCCGATGGTGCAGTAGCTGGTGAAATTATCGAACATTTTTAACGCATCAGTAAGAATAGCTAGTCACAAAAAAAACGGGTCATACGACCCGTTTTTTTTGGAGAGTTTTAGAACTTATTTCTTCAGCGCATAGCCAACTTGTTCAGCTTTCTCACGTAATAAGAATTTCTGCACCTTACCAGTAGATGTCTTAGCGATTGGTCCGAACACAACTTTCTTAGGAATTTTAAAGCCCGCCAATTCCTCCCGGCAGTACGCAATCAGCTCTTGAACTGGTAACTCCTGACCTGATTTGAGTGATACAAACGCGCAAGGCACTTCGCCCCACTTCTCGTCGCTACTTGCCACGACTGCTGCTTCCAAAATCTTTGGGTGTTTGAATAGCACTGATTCAATTTCCAGCGAAGATATATTCTCCCCGCCGGAGATAATAATATCTTTGGAACGATCTTTGATCTGTGCATAGCCCTCCTCATCCCAGACGGCAAGGTCACCGGAGTGGAACCACCCCCCCTTAAATGAAGCTTGCGTAGTCTTCGGGTTTTTAAGATAACCCTTCATGACGAGATTCCCGCGCATGAATATTTCACCCATGGTTTTACCGTCCTTAGGAACCGGTTTGAGAGTCTCTGGATCGGCGACCATAAGCTCATCTTGCAGTGGCGCTCTCACCCCCTGTCTGGCCAACAGTTCGGCTCTATCATCAATCGAAAGCTCGGCCCAGCCCTCCTGCGGAGCACAGACAACACAGGGACCATATGTCTCAGTCAATCCATATACATGGGTAACTTCGAATCCCATATTCTCCATACCTGCAATCACTGCAGCAGGTGGAGCAGCACCGGCTGTCATCACCTTTATTCCCTTCTTGACACCCACTTTAAGGCTATCATCCGCGTTGACAATCGTGTTCAGCACGACGGGAGCGCCACAAAAATGCGAAACATTGTGTTTCTTCATGGAATCGAATATAGCCTCATCGCGCACGTGGCGAAGGCAGACGCTCGTTCCCACAGCGGCCGCTAAGCCCCAGGGGAAACACCAACCGTTGCAGTGAAACATCGGTAGTGTCCACAGATAGATCGGGTGCGCTGTCATGTCCCAACACAGATTGTTCGATATTGCATTGAGGTAGGCGCCACGGTGGTGGAAGACAACTCCCTTAGGATCGCCCGTGGTACCCGAAGTATAATTCAATGAGATGGCCTGCCACTCGTCTTCAATTTGAAAACAGCTGTAGTCGTCATCGCCCTTCGCTATGAAAGCCTCATAATCTTCAGAGCCTAACAATTCTCCTCCACAGAAAGATGGATCATCTATATCGATGACTGTTAGCTCCTGCGGCACTAACTCCAACACCGCCTTTATCGTGTCGCTGTACTCTCTGTCAGTAAACAGAACTTTGGCTTCTGCGTGCTCTAAAATAAATGCAATAGCCTTGACATCTAGCCTTACATTTAAGGCATTGAGCACCGCCCCAGTCATCGGAACACCGAAGTGACCCTCGAATGTTTCAGGAGTGTTCGCTCCCATGAACGCGACTGTATCGCCCTTACCTATGCCCATTTTCAGAAGTGCCGAAGCAAGCAAACAACAACGTTTGTAGGTCTGCGCCCAGGTATATTCTTTGTCGCCATGAATCAGCGAAATCTTCCGCGGATAAACACTAGAACATCGTTCGATAAAACTGAGTGGTGTTAAGTGTGCGAAATTGGCCTGATTCTGATCGAGATCGATCTCATAAATATTTTTGCTATTCATGTTTTCTATTGTTCCTATTAGCTATTCAACTCTATTTTTCTGAATTTGGTTTCAAATACATGAGTCAGACTATGTTACTAAGCCGCAGAGCTTATTCAGACGCAGGGCAAGCCTGACTAAATAAAATCCATATCCCCAGCTGTCAGCCACCAGGCGCCATAGAGCACCTCTGCTTCAGGTCCGGGATTCCAACTATTACAGGGTATCTCAATACCTAATTCATTCACAATTGCGCCGGCGGTGAAGACCTTATCCTTGCCCGAACTTGTAACCCACAGGCGCAATACGGCACCGCCCTCTCCTCGGCTAAGCTCTTGCTTTAAAATAGATATTGCCGACTTCATCTCTGCTACCGGGCATACCAAGTCCATCAACAACTTACTGCCATCGTGTTCCTTCACTACCGCGAACGCGAGCGCCTTATTCGAGCTTTCTGCACGTATAATTAAGCAGCGATATTGCTTTGATTTCGAGAAAGGGTGGTTCAGGTAGCGATGTTGAATATAATCGGCGTCTCGAACTCCGATAATGCCATCTCTATAATCGTCCTTCATAAGGGCCCAGAGGCTATTAAGCTCCCCGCGAGACGCTGCATCAAGAGGATCGTAGTCCGCGATAACAGCTTGATGTCGCTCCTGCTCCTCGATCGCCTGCGAGACAGGATAGACAATCTCGATAAAGTCATCGGTTTTCTCGTACAATCCTAGACGTTTTGAAATATTCATTGTCTTCTGATTCGGAAAGCCAAATCCCAGCAAATGATTTACCGTGTTTCCAATCTCTCGTTCCAGAAATGTAGCTGCCACCTCGAAGAAAAGACTGCCCTTACCATATTGCTTGCGGATACTTGGATGCACCATCACATCGCATGGCTGAATAGCCATAGATGGCTCACCAAAATAGGCAATCTTTCGCGGAGCCCCACCATAGTGCGCCACGATATCGCTCTGCTTGTCCAGGCGAGCGACCACACACTTACCGTCACCCTGCACATATTTCCAATTCCATAGCTCTTCGTCGAAGTCGACGCTGAAACTTTTCTCAAACAGGTCAGCAACCTCAAGCGGGTTAAAAGATTGAATGTCACCAAATTCCGCACCTGCCCATTCATAGGCAGCATTAGATTCCCTGCGTAGCACGAAGAGATGAAATCCGCGTCTACCTGTTGAGAATTCGTCTTGCATAGTTGAAAACTCTGCATGCAGATCTTCCAGCACATTAGAATCCTCTGCCGCTTCGCGGGCGAGCGCTGCACCATGTGTTTCTAGCAATGGACGCAGCAATTTCAGGGTATGCGCCGCGCTCGCCGACAGATCTCTACTCTCTAACTCCTTGAAACCGAGTCGCTTGCAAAGCTGTTTAAAGGAGGTGAGATTAGGAAGTGCTGAATACTCTATATAAGAATCATCAGCAAGAAATTCGCTGAAAATAATGAGCTGGCCAGAAGCACCAAGTAAATCTCGGCTCTTACTAAGCAGCGCCATCTGGTCTAGATAACGTATCGAGCCCCCATGAATCAATACATCAGCGGCAGCAGGATTAGTCAATGCCACAAAATCTTCACCCGCATACTGAAAACTTACTAGAGCATCGATCTCGGGATTCAGCAGGCTCTTCGCTCCAATCCAGTAGACGGGTTTGCCGGCTTCAGCCATTGATTTGGCGAGTTGTAGGAGGGTATCGCCAACTATGAGAACAACTGCATCCGCATCGTTCTTTCCGACTAATTCGTCAAGGCTATGTGTGAACCTCTGCTGGCTATCAAGAAGCTCAGCAGCGGTGTTTTGGCTCACGTAATTCGAGTCTTCAAAAAGACCATAGTGCTGCAATCGAGACTCGCCGAACTCAAGTTCGAGTATTCTGCTTAGCAAACTCAGCGTTGTCGGTTTAGAGCTAATGATCATGGGCGTATCAAGGGAGTACTGCTTTGGATTATTCCGTGGCTATTTGCCCTAGTGACGATGCAATATAACCCGCCATTACCCCATTGCATAGCCCGGTCCTACCCCACTCAAGGGCTGCGGCATATTGTCTCTACCGCTGCCCTTCGCTTCCGCCTGCCTACCTTTGCGGTAGAATAGGAAAATGAAAGCGCAATCTAAAATTTCAGAATTCCTCAGCTTCCTCATCCCCGTTTCTTCCGATGGTGTGAGCCTAGGAAGACAGGGTCTACAGCGGCTTCTGCTGTTACGCACCTTCGTAACCGCAGCCAGTGTGGTAGCTGTAATAGTCCTGCAAGCCTTTTCTGAACTGGTAATTCCGGTCACATTTATCATCTATTTGATAGCAGGCATCCTACTTTCCGTTCTAATCGGATATCGGCGCCTTGCTGCATCGAATTTTATTAGCAACTTCGAGCTGTTCTGCCACATTCTTGTAGACGTATTCTTCCTGATCATACTGCTACTAAATACCGGCGGTGCGAGCAACCCTCTTATCTCTTACTTACTCGTTTTGCTCGCGCTCACAGCCACACTCCTGCCGCAAATCCATGTGAATGTATTTTCTATAGGGGGGATTCTTATCTACACCTCGTTCTTGCTACTGGACCTCTCATCAGATCATGGTTTGGCAATGTCCCCAGAGAACGAAGTAATGACTTTTCAACTCCACCTCGTGGGCATGTGGGTTATCTTCTTGGTGAGTGCCATTCTCATATCCGTGCTTATTACGCGCATGGCTAATGCCATAAAGATTCGCGAGCTGAATCTCGCCCAAGCGCGCGAGAATGAATTACGTAATGAGCAGCTCGTTGCCATAGGCACTCTTTCCGCCGGCACAGCGCACGCGCTGGGTACGCCTCTCTCTACGATGGCCGTGTTGCTAACCGATTTGGATAACCTAAGTGCCGAACAGCTTAGGGCTAGCGATATAAAAAGCGACATCTCATTATTAAGGCAGCAAGTGACGCGCTGTAAAAATTCTCTTACGCAACTTATTCGTTATTACAACAAAGACAATCCTGAAGAAATCGAAAACGTATCGCTAGCGACCTTCGCAGATGACATTCAAGATTATATTGTGAACATACACCCAGCCTCTTCGATCGAATTCCATATCGACGACAAATCGGAATCGGTCGTTACCTCGAATCTAAGTGTCAAACATGCAGTGATCAATATTATTGAAAATGCTATCAAGGCTGCGCACAGCAATGTAGTCGTGCATTTTAGCATCACCAAAGAATCGCCTTTCAAGTTCGAAATATCGATTAAGGACGACGGACCCGGAATTCCCAAAGATGTTATGGAGAAACTTGGCGAGCCCTTTATTTCCAGACGAAAAGAGAGCATGGGCCTAGGTATATTTCTCGCCAATGCTGCGATCGAGCGACTCAATGGTTCTATCGAAATGCTCAACATGAAAGAAGGCGGTGCACTTAGCATCATCCGCCTTCCCCAACCCGCGCTGTAAGCACAGACGCCAGCTCTTATAGAGACAGGAAAATGGATAAGGAACATATTTTACTAGTCGAGGACGATGAGGTTTTTTCTCGGGTGATGACTCACGCACTTTTGCATCGCGATTATGAGGTGTCACACGCTGCTAACGAAGATGAGGCCCTACTGCTGATAAAGAGCACACTGTTTGACTATGCCATATTGGATTTGAACCTTGGTGGCCATACGTCCTTGGGACTAATCGCCCCACTAAAGCAAAGTAATCCAAGTAGCCGTATTCTAATTCTTACCGGCTATGCAAGCATCACCACCGCGGTTGAGGCAATCAAATTAGGCGCGGACAATTACTTGGCTAAGCCGGCAGACGCTGATGAAATTCTCAGCGCACTAATAGCAGACACAGATAAATCGAATGCAACTGCCCACCCAGAGGCGACACATCTCGAACCTATGTCTGTGCGCAGACTCGAGTGGGAACATATTCAGAAGGTCTTGAATGAGTACGATGGAAATATTTCCGAAACTGCCAGACAACTGAAGATGCATCGCCGCACCTTACAACGGAAACTACAAAAGCGCCCCGTGGCTAAGTAACAGCGAATCGTATCCTGAAGCCTCTCTTCCTATCTCCGCCCCAGAGGCGTCATAGTCAGGTGTCGCCCACCGTCAACTATTAGGGTTTCGCCCGTTACTGCTTGAGATCCACTGATGAAATGCACAATTGCATCGGCTACCGTCTCCGGCGTCGCTGTAACTCCAAGCGGTGAATTCTTACGATGAAAGTCCATGAGCTCTTCATATTTTTGCTCGCCTAGTCCTTCGCGCAGCCAATCACCTTCTATGAAGCCTGGGCACACAGCATTGATCCGCAATTTAGGCCCCAACGCTCTCGCCAAAGACAGAGTCATCGTCACCAGCGCGCCCTTAGAGGCAGCATATGCCACCGAGCTGCCGATGCCGGTGACTGCCGCTGTCGAGGCGACATTGACTACCGCGCCGCCTTCTTCTTGCGATTGCATCTGCTCGCTAACGGCACGAATCATTTGATAGCTGCCAATCACATTCACGCCATAGATATGCTGAAAGTCATCACTATCCAATCCGTGAAGATCGCTGTGGTCTACAAACTTGGTAGTGCCGGCATTGTTGACGAGAATATCGATGCGACCCCACTTCTCAATCGCTGCTGCTGCCATAGCGACGCAGCTAGCATCCTCAGCCACATTGCCACCGATCACCAGACATTCAACCCCCAATGCTTCGCACTGCGCAGCCACCGCATCACCACCCTCAGAATTGGAATTGTAGTTGATGACAACATTGCAGCCTTGGGCCGCCAATAACTTAGCCGTTGCTGCTCCTACGCCACTGCTGGACCCGGTGATAATCGCGACTCTATTGCTCAAATCTTTCACGCTTTTAACCCTCTATTAGATAAATTCCTGCTAGAGAGGAAACTAGCATAGATTTACGTGGATTCCAGTGAAATGTTAGAAAGAAAATGAATGCGCCGAAGGCACGTATATAAAGGATAAACGTGTTTGCAATTGCATCTTGAAGGGTTACAATATGTAACACTTTTGTGCTGGAGTTCTAAGCGAAAGAGTAGCACCTTGGCTCTGCAAGCTAGAGCCCCTCAGCAACAGGGACGATCTGCCCAAAAATTAAGTACCGCGAGCCATTTTTATAGGCGCAACTACTACGCCTGCGTCTAAGATAGAGCGGTTTAAAAAGTTAAATAGTCAAAACCCATAGATCTTATTGCCGGAGATTGTAGTGAAGAATCAACATGTCGTATCAGCAGGAATATTGATTGCCGTAGTGTTATGGATGGTCATTCCACAGAGTGCTGAAGAGCTCGATGAGAGTAATACGCCGGCTACTAGCTCTATTGTGGCTGTGCCCGAGGGCGTGTCACCAGGGGAGAATCCTAGCGGTTTCATCGTACGTGCGGCCAGAATTGATCAGCAGACCTACGGCAAGAAGGTTCGCGTTCGAGGACGCACGCAGGCATTTCGTCACGTAGAGGTTCGAGCTGAGCAGGCTGGCCGAATTGTGAGCGAACCTGTAATGCGCGGAGCGAGAGTCAGCGAAGGCGATCTCCTGTGTGAAATAGCAGTCGATGACCGCGACTCAAACCTTTTAGAGGCCCAAAGCCGACAAGAGCAGGCGGTATTTGAATATTCAGCCTCCCTAGACTTACAAGACAGAGGACTGCAATCTGATGTGATCGTTGCCCAACTCAAGGCAGCACTGCAATCGTCTAAAGCGGGAGTAGCACGCGCAGAATTGGCGCTACAAAGAACTAAGATCGTCGCTCCCTTTGATGGTGTTGTGGAAACTCGCATCGTCGAACTAGGCGATCTACTAAATGCAGGAACAGTTTGCGCGTCTGTACTGGACGATAGCCCGATGTTGTTAGTCGGACTAGTTCCAGAACAAGATATCGGAAGCTTGAGTGTTGGCGCACGAGTAGCCGCCGAACTACTCACCGGACAGCGCATAACAGGCAGCGTGCGTTACCTCTCACGCGCAGCTGACAACGTATCCAGAAGTTATCGAATTGAAATAGAAGTAGATTCTTCTTTTGAGAATCTTCGCCAAGGTATTACCGCCGAAATTTTAGTGGATTCAGCAGACATCCAAGCACATCTAGTTCCCTCCTCCGCCCTCACATTGGACGACAGTGGGCTAATCGGAGTTAAGACTATAGGTGCCAATAACATGGTGGAATTTAACAACGTAGAAATCGTTGGCGACAACACCAGTGCAATGAATCCAGGCGTTTGGGTTACCGGCCTAATCGGCACTATCAATCTTATTACTCTAGGCCAGGAAATTGTTTTTCCCGGACAGCAAGTAGAAAGCAATTTCGACTGGTCTCGCTAGCCCTACAATAATCTGCAGTATTGAAGAGAGCTCACTTCATGAAGAACTATATTGATGCCGCCGTATCCCGATCACGAACCACGCTGACTGTGTTCGTCGCAATTATGATCACAGGATTCGTCTCCTATCTTGCAATCCCCGCCGAGTTAAACCCCGACGTTGAAGTACCTATCGTTATCACGACGATAATACATCAGGGTATATCACCCGAAGATGCTGAGCGATTACTGGCCAAACCTGCCGAATTAGAATTGAAGACCGTCGAGGGCATTACGGAGATTACCTCTTTCTCAAGTGAGAACGCAGCAACGATCGTTACCGAATTCGATATCGACTTCGAGTCTCAATATGCTTTAAGTGAGGTGCGTGAAGCAATAAATAGAGCAAAGGCGCGATTCCCACAAGACACTGAAGAACCACTGATTCAAGAAGTTTCAGCGGCAACGCTGCCAGTAGTTCAGATCGCAATTGGCGGAGATGGAGTGCCGGAACGCGTATTGCTACAGGTCGCTGAAGAGCTGCAACGAGAGATAGAGATCCTGCCCACTATTCTTGAGGCGGAGATGGTTGGCAATAGAGAGCAACTGTTAGAGGCCGTAATTGATCCAGCGAAACTCGAGACTTATGGAATCTCCAACACCTCAATAATACAAACTGTTTCCAGCAACAACCGATTGATTCCTGCAGGTCAGGTAGATACCGGACAGGGAAGCTTTTCGATTAAGGTTCCTGGGCTTATCGAAAATGCCGACGACTTATTCAACTTGCCTCTCGCGTCAAACGCCGACGGCGTAGTGACGGTTTCAGATATCGCCGACGTACGACGTACCTTTAAAGATGCGACGCGCTATTCTTATGCCAACGGCACCGCCTCGATCTCGCTCAATGTAATGAAGCGTAAAGGCACCAGCGTAACTGAGGCGATGGAGCAAATAGATATTGTAGTTCAACAACTACGCCCTAGCTTGCCGCCAGCGGTAAAGCTGTCATATATCAACAACACAGCACCCTTGGTTATTGAGCAGAACATGGGGCTTCAGGGAAACATGGCAACGGCCATGGTCCTAGTCCTGATTGTGGTCATAGCTTCCGTTGGGGTACGTTCCGGCCTGCTAGTAACTCTGGCGGTTCCCTTCTCCTTCTTCTTCGCCTTCATTATTATTCGTATGCTGGGCTTTACTTACAACTTCATGGTGATGTTCGGTCTACTCCTTGGCCTCGGCATGCTCATCGACGGCGCCATCGTGATGGTCGAGTATGCTGACCGCAAGATGGCCGAAGGTCTGAATGCTCGTGACGCCTATAGAGCCGCCGTAGATCGAATGTATTGGCCAATATTGGCTTCCACTGCTACGACACTCGCCGCATTCCTACCTATCATGTTCTGGCCTGGCGTTGCTGGACAGTTTATGAGCTATCTGCCAATCACCGTCTTTGCAGTGTTATTTGGCTCGCTGTTCTACGCACTCTTGTTCGCTCCAACTATTGGCGCACTGATTGGCAAATCCAGCGCTGCCGATAAAACCTATCTGCAGAATCTTGAAGGAGGCGATCCGCTTAAGACTGGCGGAATCACCGCCTTCTACGCGCGAGTTCTTACTTTCGCGGTACGCTCTCCCATAGTCGTGTTTGTTACTAGCATCGCCACCCTACTTGTCATCGTTTGGGCTTACGGCCAATACGGCAAAGGCGTGGAGTTTTTTACTGGCGTCGAACCAAGCCAAACTCAAGTTCAAGTCTTTGCTAGAGGTAACTCCTCACCAGCAGAGCTACGCGATGTGATGCTTGATGCTGAATCTCGGATACGCGAGGTCGGGTACATTAAGGGCATTGTTACTCAATCCGGATCTGGCAATAGTTTGGGTGGGGGTCAGCAATCTGCTCCTGATCTTATCGGTACAATCTTTATCGAAATGACCGATAGACGCGACAGGCAAGATGTAGACGGTTTCGAAGTTGAAAACCGATACCGGAATGCCGTCTCCAATCTACCCGGTGCTAGGGCGGAGGTAGTAACTATCGAGCAAGGACCTCCCGTGGGGAAAGCAATCCAACTGGAGCTTTCCGGCGACGATCTTGAAGTGCTATTTGCCGAAGCAACACGTATTCGCAGTTATATGGAAAACACCATGGAAGGCCTTATCGATGTCGATGATACGGCTCCGGTTCCTGGCATTGAGTGGGAGATTGTTGTTGACCGTGCTAGAGCTGCCATGTCCGGCGCGAACATGACTGAAATTGGTACCGCCATTCAGCTAATGACTAACGGCGTGTTCATGGGTGACTACCGCCCTACCGATAGCGAAGAGGAAGTTGATATTCGAGTGCGCTACCCCGCGGAGTATCGTGGTTTGGAGCAGATGGATACCATTCGCATAAACACGGCTAACGGTGATCTCGTACCAATAAGCAGCTTCGTTACTCGAGTTGCCAAGCCTGCTGTAAGCGCTATTCAACGCGTCGATGGAGAACGTGTCGTCTATATCCGCGCCAATGCGGCACCTGGCCTCGTTGCCGACAACAAGGTTTCAGAGCTAGAGATATACATGGAAGAGAACCCTCCAGTTCGGGGCGTAACCTATCAATTCCGTGGCGCTAACGAAGAGCAGGACAATTCAGCGGCATTCTTGGGCCAAGCCTTCACCTTAGCGATGGCACTGATGGCGATCCTATTGGTGACTCAATTCAATAGTTACTATCAGGTAGCATTGATTCTCTCATCAGTATTGCTCTCCACTGCAGGAGTATTGCTAGGCCTGCTCATCACCGGTCAGACCTTCAGCGTGATATTGACCGGTATCGGCATTGTCGCCTTGGCAGGCATCATCGTGAACAACAATATAGTACTGATCGACACCTTCAATCACCTGAAGGTGGAACATAAGGATTGGTCGCTGCAAAACGTAATTGTACAAACCGGCGTGCAGCGCCTGCGTCCTGTATTCCTAACTACATTTACGACTGGTTTTGGCCTGCTGCCTCTTGCCATGCATGTATCAGTGGATTTGATCGGAGCCGAAATCGAAGTTGGCGGCCCAATTACATCTCAATGGGTTAGCCTCGCCTCAGCTATTGTATACGGCCTATCCTTTGGGACAATCCTGACACTGGTAGTAACGCCAGCTATGCTCGCATTACCTGATCGTCTGCGCGAAATTTTAGGTAGAGCGCCTAAGTTTCAGCAGAGCTCCGAGCCTAGCCTTAGCCAATAAGGCTCTCAGGCCGTTTTTAACTGGGGGCGCAAATCACTGTACCCGGTTTTGCGTTCGTGTGAGAATACAAACTCGTTTCCTAAAGATATGGTTCCTTGATGGGGCTCTTAGTCACATTTTTCACTGCCAGTATCTTCTTCTCCTTTCTCTGTTCAATTTTAGAAGCGGTTCTTCTTAGTATCACGCCTGCCTATGTAGCAACTCAGGACAGAGACAATACCGCCATATCCAAAAAGCTCTCGCGCTTCAAAGAAGATATCGATCGGCCGCTAGCTGCAATTCTTACACTAAACACCATCGCTCACACAGTCGGCGCCATCGGCGTCGGTGCCCAGGCAGCGGTTATTTTTGGTGCATCCAAAATTGAATTCTTTGGCTTTGCTATCGTTAGCTGGGAAGGTTTCGTAGCTGGCGCGATGACTATGGCTATACTGATCTTCTCAGAGGTGATTCCCAAAACATTAGGCGCGAACAATTGGGAGGCACTCACCCCGCTCTCGATACGAATCATTAATCTACTCATGCTAGTGCTCGCACCTATGATTTGGTTAAGCCAGCTAATCACTAGGAATCTGAAGAAGGACAAAGACAAGCCAGTACTGAGTAGAAGCGACTTCTTGGCTATGTCTGAACTCGGGAAAGACATCGGAATCCTTAAAGAAAGTGAGCAGAAGATTATTAAGAACCTTCTGCGCTTTAATCGCATACTGATAAAGGATGTTATGACGCCACGTATCGTTGTGGTGGCCGAAGATGGCTCTACTACTATTAAGAATTTTCATGGCACAAATATCGCGTTGCCATTCTCGCGCATACCCGTATATCAAGGCAGTAATGACAAGGTAACCGGGTATGTTCTGAAGGAAAAAATTCTGCTTAGCCTGGTGGAAGGAAAAGGCGACGAGTCACTGAATTCACTGCGTCGAGACATCATCATTTCCCATAGCGCTACACCAATCCCAGATCTGCTAGATAAATTCATAGCCGAGAAAGAGCACATTGCGCTCGTAGTCGATGAATATGGGGGAACAGAAGGCATAGTGACCATGGAGGATATTATCGAGACGCTACTTGGTATAGAGATAGTCGACGAAATGGACAGCGCCGAGGACATGCGTGCCCTAGCGCGAAAGAACTGGGAATTGCGCGCTAGGAAGATGGGGCTGTTAGCCACAGATGGCTCAGTTAAGGATCGTGATATTGTCTAGAGCGAATGTTATCAAATTTCTAGAGTTGGTTTTAATACCAAGCGCTCGTTCGGTTTTTTTGGGGTTTTAAGTGCAGTCTACTAGAAGTACCCTATAGAACATTCCGCAATCGACCTTAGCACGAAGCATTGTGACAAATTGTAATCCCCTATTTCCTTCCTAGTAGTCTGTGATAATATTTTCGCACTTTACGAATTAGCGGTATAAGGGATATAGCGTGTATTTGTAAAGAGCTAAAGCATGGAGCTTGGGGATTATTCTTTGTTCCCCCCTTTTCTTATAGCATCGAGCAGTCTTCAAGTTTCCACTTTAGCGCCTTAAATTTCTGACAGTAACCCTCGCACCTCAGCTATTCCCTTTTCTTATAGCATCG
>JAQCKF010000005.1 GCA_027592275.1 Pseudomonadota bacterium | reverse complement strand
TCTCCAGCGAAGTTTGAACAAGACTATTTTTCCAAGCTAGAAAGTGTCTAGTAAAGCCTGGGAAGTCCATAGTGAGACTAAGTCTTTGCTCTGTAATAATTCGATTAAGTTGTCAGTGTTCCTTGTTATTTTGAGGAAACAAGGTGATCTTTTATACTAAAAAGGACGTAGTTTCCTTATACTCGCGCTTTGCATCTGGATCTTCTAATGAGCAAGACATAGGGGAAGCTGACTTATAATTAATTGTTTTCGAGGAATTTCCTATTCAAGTCTAGATCTCAGTGATTTAGGATAAATCGAGGATAGAGCTGTGCAGTTCAGCAGTGTAGAGAGCGAATCTGAGCCTGTATGTCGATTAAAAAACGTATAGCTATAATTGGGGCAGGTATATCGGGCCTAAGTGCCGCGTACCACCTGCATGATGAATATGAAGTTACGCTCTTCGAAAAAGAGGATTATTTCGGAGGCCACACCGATACGCATCAGTTGGTAGTAGACGATCAGGCAGTAAATATTGATAGCGGCTTTATTATCTTTTGCCGAGAATTTTATCCGAACTTTTGTGCTATGTTGGATAAGATTGGTGTTGAATTGCAAGCCACCAATATGAGCTTTTCAGCACATAACAGACAATCGAATGTGGTCTATAATGCGACCAATCCGAACAAACTATTCTGTCAGCGCAGTAATTTGTTTAGCTTCAGTTTCTATCACATGATATTCGATATTGTTCGGTTCTATAAGACTTCACCAAAGGTACTTCTAAGTAACGATACAAAAACAACAGTCGCTGAATATCTAAAGAAGAACAAATACAGTAAAGGTTTCATTAATAACCACTTGCTCCCAATGATTAGCGCGCTTTGGTCGGCTACGCCCGAACGGGTCACGCAGTTTCCGATTCATCACTTGGTAGATTTCTTCTCTCGTCACGGTTTAATGCAGATACGCAACCGTCCACAATGGCAGGTCATTAAGAACGGTTCTAACAGTTATGTAAAAGCGCTGCGCGAGCAGCTAGATGTGCAGTGGAAAACTGGCTCGACAGTAAATAGGGTTATACGAGGGCAAGGTATTAAAGTGCTTACCGATGAAGGGAATGAGAGCATGTTTGATGCGGTAGTAATGGCGCTGCATGCTGACAGCGCATTAGCTATATTGGATAAGCCCAGTGAGGATGAACAAGATATTCTGTCTGCCATCCCATTCGAAGAGAATCATGTGATAGTGCATACGGATGAAAAGATAATGCACTCCAATACCTTGTCCTGGGCGAGCTGGAATGTTGAAGTCCCGAATGATTTTGATTCGAATACTCAGAGAGTTTGCACTGCCAATTATTGGATGAATTTGCTTCAAGGGTTGAAGCTAGAAACAAATGTTTTTACTTCCTTGAATGTTCAGCACAAGATAGATCCCGACAAAATATTGGCAGAGAGAGTCTATCACCACCCAGTGTTTACAGCTAAGAGTGTTGCCGCGCAAAAGAAGAAGTCGCTAATTGATGGCCGGCAAGGCACCTATTTTGTTGGTGCCTATTGGGGTTGGGGATTTCATGAAGATGGCGCACGAAGTGCGGCAGATATTAGCCAGCTAATTCGGTTGCAAGTAAAATGAATAGTCTGAAATTATTCGAGGGCTGGGTATTTCATAGTCGATTTAAACCGGTTAAGCACGAGTTTCGTTATCACATGCTGCAGGTTTGGGTGGATATAAAGCAACTAAGTGCGCTTGACCGCGCTAGTCTCTGGTGGTCGTCTGGCGGGTTCAATCTGGTCCAATTCAAGCGACAAAACTACCTTCCAGGTCGTCAAAGTCTATACCAAGAAGTATGCGCTAGGGTAAAGGAGCATACAGGTAATTCATTTGACGGCGAGGCCTATCTATTGGCCAATATGAGCTATTGGGGATTTTGTTTTAATCCTATTGTCTTCGTGGCGTGTTATCAGGATGGTAAGTTGCGTTATCTCGTGGCTGAAGTACACAATACACCATGGAACGAGCGTTTTACGTATGTGCATGATATCGGTTCTATTGATGGGGAAATAGATGATCAAGGTTTTCATGTCGCCAAATTTGACAAACAGTTTCATGTCTCGCCCTTTATGCCAATGGATCTCCAATACCGTTGGAAGTATCGGATAAGCGATACCGAATTTTATATCAAAATGAGCTTGTCGAAGAACGATGAATCTATTTTTTATGCCTCAATGGCGCTTAGCGGAAAGCCTTTGACTCGCGCTCAAGCGAACCTTCTGCCCTTTCGCTATCCACTGGTATGTATTAAAACAGTTTCTACGATTTACTATCAAGCGCTGTGCTTGTGGTTCAAACGAGTTCCTTTCTTTTCACACCCAAAATAATATGTGAATATCAATTATATGACTAATTCAGCCGCAAAATACCAGATCACCGTAAACTCTAGCCAATTTCCCCAAGGCGAAAGCATACCGTCCATTTTCTCACCCGTTGGACGTCAATTAGAGGCTGTAAGTAAACATTCAATAGTTGATCGTTTCTTTCGTAATAAGTTCATTGAATTATTTCAGAAGATTGAAGGTGGCTGCATTCATCTTGTTGATGCAGTCGGCAGCACTAGTCTAGGCAACTGCGACGCGCCGCTGCAATGCACCTTGGTAATACACGACCTCGGCAGCTATACGCAGGTTGCATTGAGTGGCAGTAACGGCTCAGCTGAAGCTTATCTAAATGGCTTGTGGAGTGCTGACGACTTAAGCAAATTAATTAGAATATTTGTTAAGAACCGATTGGTTCTAAATCAGATGGAATCTGGTTTGGCGCGGTTTGCTCAATCATCATTTCGTCTATGGAATAAATTCAGACGAAATACTAGGCGCGGATCTAAGAAAAACATAGCTAATCATTACGATTTGGGCAACCCATTCTTTCGTCTATTTCTCGATCAGCGGATGATGTATTCGTCCGCGTTATACGAAGCAGGTGATGACCTCGAACAGGCCTCATGCCGGAAGCTTAATAGAATTTGCGCTGCATTGGAATTAAAGAAGCAAGATCATCTTATCGAAATTGGCTCAGGCTGGGGTGGGTTCGCTTGTTTCGCAGCCAGTGTTGTTGGTTGCAAAGTTACTACCGTAACCATTTCTCAAGAACAGTTCAAAGAAACCCAAGATCGTATTGTCCGTGAGGGCCTAAGCGATTTAGTTACGGTTAAGCTTCAAGATTATCGTGATGTTGAGGGGCTCTACGATAAATTAGTTTCTATCGAAATGATTGAGGCAGTGGGTCACCAGTACCTCGATACCTATTTTAGAAAGCTAAACTCCCTTTTGAAGCCTGATGGCAAAGCACTAATTCAAGCAATTGTTATAGACGATGATCAGTATCATAGAGCATTGAAGCAAGTCGATTATATTAAGAAGTACATCTTTCCAGGTGGTTTTATGCCTTGCTATAGCGTGATCATAGACTACGCCAGCAGAAATCGTTTAATGCTGGAAGACGTTCACGACATGGGGCTTAGCTATGCTCAAACCTTGCGGGATTGGCGTAAACGCTTTTATGAAAATATTGAGCAGGTCAAAGAGCAAGGCTACAACTCCAGCTTTCAGAGAATGTGGGAATTCTATTTTTGTTATTGTGAGGGCGCTTTCGATGAGCGTGCGATCAGTGTCGGGCAAATTCTTTTCCGGAAGCAAGCAAGTATTAATAACTCACTAAAAAGCGATGATAAAGGTCGTTAGTAGGGAGCCCATATGAACATCAAAAAATCAGAATCTGCGATTGGCCTTCCCTTTGCCGGCAAGCTAATCGAGCTCTCCGAGCAGGGGAGGCTTCCTGACTCCATGGTGCGTTACGGTATTCGCCGTCTCTGCAAAAAACGCCTCAGAGACGAATTCATCGACCAACCAGAATATCAACAAGATCGCTTTCAAGCGCTAATTGAAGAGCTAAGAAGAAGCCCTATTGCAATCGAGACAGATGCCGCGAACGCGCAACATTATGAGGTTGCAACTGACTTCTATCTTGCATCGCTTGGGAAGCGCCTTAAATATAGTTGTGCATATTATCCCGATTCCAATACCACTTTAGATCAAGCCGAAGAAGAAATGCTGTCGCTCTACTCGAAGCGTGCTGAGCTTGATAATGACCAGAGAATATTGGAATTAGGCTGCGGTTGGGGTTCTCTTACCCTTTGGATGGCCGAAAAGTACCCAAGAAGCAAAATCACAGCGGTTTCAAATTCAAGTACCCAAAAGAGCTACATTGACCATCTATGTCGAAAAGCTGGCTTCGATAACGTTACGATCATTACTGCGGACGTCAACTTTTTGGAATTAGAGTCAGCGCAATTTGATCGGGTGATTTCTATCGAAATGTTTGAACACATGCGTAATTATCGGCAATTGTTTAAACGGATATCAGATTGGCTTACATCCGAAGGCAAGTTATTTCTCCACATTTTCGCACACCGTAATGTTATGTACCCATTCGATGTAAAAAGCGAACAAGACTGGATGTCTAAATATTTTTTTACTGGTGGGCTAATGCCATCAATCGACACCTTGCTCCATTTCCAGGAACAATTAAAAATTGAGAGCCGCTGGCTGATTAATGGTCAGCATTATCAGAAAACCTGTAATCATTGGTTAGAGAAGACTGACAAGAATAAGGAGCGAATTATTGATGCGTTTAAGGAAAATTACACGGAGAAGGAAGCGAAGCTTTGGTTCCATCGCTGGCGTATTTTCTACATGTCTTGCGCTGAGCTCTTCGGCTTAGATAATGGTAAGCAATGGTTGGTCGCACATTATCTTTTCAGTAATTCTAGGCTAAATACCCAAAAAAGTAACTTAACCTAAGTTATTAAGTTTTCGGTGTCCCCGGTGGCCACCTGTTAACTGGTTAGATCAAAGAGACTCAAGGTCTGACAGCAATTGATCACCTTTCGCAACAATATTTGCCTGTTCCTGTGATGAATACTTGCGCCATGTACTATAAGGGAACGCCATTCGCGGGTTGCCAGAGAAACGGTCTTTGTTCCTATCAATAAAGTGCCAATACAAGGCATTGAAAGGACAGGCATCTTCTGTGATTCGCTCTTTTACGTTGTACACACAGCCTTTGCAGTAATCGCTCATTTTGTTGATGTAGTTACCGCTGGCAGCATAAGGTTTGGATGCAATTAAACCCCCATCTGCAAACAACGCCATGCCCCGTGTGTTGGGCAGCTCAACCCACTCTATTGCGTCAACATAAACACCCAGATACCACTCATCAACTTCATCGGGTGCCAGGCCAGCTAATAGCGAGAAATTGCCGGTGACCATCAAGCGTTGTATGTGATGGGCGTAACTGTAAGTCATGGTCTGTTGAATGCTTTTCTTGGCGCAATTCATTTTTGTATCGCCGCTCCAGAACCAGCCAGGCAGGGGCCTATTTGCATCCAGTGAATTTGCTACAGAATAATTTGGCATGTTCGACCAGTACATGCCGCGCACGTACTCGCGCCATCCTAGAATCTGGCGTATGAATCCCTCGACCTGTGCGAGGTTAATATCCCCGTTAGAAATTTCGAAAGCTTGAATTGCAGTCTGGATCAACAGCATTGGGTGTAACATTTTTGTGTTCAGTGAAAAGCTTAATCTTGAATGGTACAAGCTCCACTGATGTTCGCTATTCTCAGTCATCGCATCCTGATACAAACCAAATTTCGACAAGCCAAACTCACAAAAATATTCAAGTAGCTGCAACGACTGGGTTCGGTCTATTGGCCATAGCAAGTTGTCATCAGGTTCGCCAATCGTTCTAATCTTATGTTTTTCCAAGCGGGCTATTGCTACGCGCGCATCATTCTTGAATACGAGGGGTGGTGGTATTTCAGATAGTGCGCTTCTTGAAAAAGATTTTCGATTCTCAGTATCGAAATTCCAGCGCTCCCCTAAAGGGCCGTCATCTGTCATCAGAATGTCGAAAAGCTTGCGCATTTTTCGATAGAACATCTCCATGCGTACGCTAGTATTTGGTTTGAAATAGCTAGATAGTTCTTCAAACGGCACCAGAAAGTGCTCGCTGTCTACTTCTTTCATAGTAATGCTAACTTGACTCGCCAATTCATGTAACTGACTAAGCAAGCGATATTCATCTGGTCGCTGGTACTCGAAACTGGAGCAGCTAGTTCTAGTTATGATTACCTTTACAAGTTGTTGCAGAGATTCAAATTCTATGGATTCATCAAGAGTCAGGCGCAGAACTTTATGACCGTGGCTTTGGAGTGATTCGGAGAAGGCTTCCATAGCCAGAAAAAAAGCACATACTTTCTGTACATGATGGCGCACATAATTAACTTCTTGGGGTAATTCAGCAATTACATATAGAGTCTCTTCGCATTTCTCTGCATACCATGAGTGGCTAGCATTAAGTTGGTCACCGAATATCCATCGAACGTTTTTTATCTTGGGCAGTTGATCTAAATTCATAATTGTGGAGAGAGGGGCGACTTTTTATCAGTGAATTTTAATGGATGTTTTTTCTTTGCTTTCTGTTTTTTTGCAGTAACGAATGCTTGTGGCTACTTGTTTTTTATTGAATACGAGGTTCTCTCCAACACTACCCTCTCTAATTCTGTCGAATCTTGTATTGAGTCTTACAATATCCGCGTAATACTTTGGGATCACGGAATGCAGTATGTTTAGTAGCCCGTCCGCGAACCCGCATGCGCCAATTCCTAAAAGATGCTAATTTCAACTGGTGTTGCATTATTTGGATAACCTCTTTTTCTCCGAATCCAAATTGCAGTTCAATTGCTTCAAAAGGGGTTCTATCTTCCCAGGCCATCTCAATAATTCGAGACTGCTCATGGAGTGGCAATCGACTAAAAGTATCTATAATCATTCTTAAGTCCCAGGAAAAAGTAAGGAATGTCAGCTATGAGCCAGCTTACGGTATGAGCTTCGATAGATAGCGGAATTGCGGAAGGCCTTTTATTCCTTATTAGCTACGCCTCTTCTACGCCAAACTTCAAAGAACAGATTACTTGTGCTTGGTCGGGATAAAGGAGGGCGCTGCCAGCCTTATGTTATGACTGGGACGTCATAGAGGATCTTGTCCCAACAGACGACCGGGTCGAATAAATTCAAGATTTTCTGGGGGTTTTCTGAACCGAACACCGTACTAATACCGAAGCGGTGGCTATTAGAAAAACCTAAACCTAGGAGGTTTTAAGTTGTTAAATTGTTAGTGTCCCCAACTATCCCTTATCTATCCGCATTACTGAAATAAATCTGAAAGGGATTTTCCAGCGATATAGACCGCATTAATTGCTTTTGTTGTTATAGGACCCCTTCTTTTTTCATAATATTCTTCATAGCTATTTAAGTAGCCAGCGTTTCCCGGTGCGACAATAAGTTTTTGCACGTCCTCGTGCGCGGGCGTGTGGATATCGCCCATTACGATGCGCTCTCCGCGCACATAGTTGATGGCAATATACTTAAAAAGATCAAGAGTTTCAGGTCGCTTTTGTGCATCCTCATAGGCTAGTTGTAACTCGTTTTTGATCACAGCGTCGCCATTTCGATACAAATTAGAAATAGCCCAAGCGAAATGCCAAACCGCGTGATTCCAATCTATTGCGGTGAATGGAGTGGATTCATAGAGCATGTCGATGTTGGAGAAATACAGTTCAGAAACCTTCCTCGCAATTTCCGGCGTAATAACTTGATCTCGTATACCCCATATTACCAATTCTGAAGTAGCTGATTTGCGTGCCATCTCCGCCTCAGCCACGCGTAAGGTAGCTTCCAGGTCTATACCTTCTATCATCACGGCTGCCTGATTGCCGTAGGCGATGAAAGGCGCGATTGAAGAACAAAATGAGTTTGCTCTACCCGGTGTTGCGAATTTTGCAGATCCGTATTCATAGTTTTCAAGTGGATTCGTGTAGCACCAGGCGTTGCTTATAGAGTCTGCGGGTTCGTTAGGACGATAGTGACGCTGCCAAGAAGTTGTAATGTCCACATATTCTGGCGAATTAACGTCATATGTTATTTGATCGATTAATCGGTTGTCGCAAAGCAACTTTAGAGTTTCGTTAGAGTTCAGCTGGAAATCATCTACAGGAAAATCGAAATTGGGCTGGCTTAAAGATAGTGGTAGTGCGGTACTTTCAACAGCATTACTACTAAAGACTGCGAAGTGCTCTGGCTCAACTATCAACGATTCAGATACTGTCAGTATTTTCCCGGTTCTATTGCTGATTAAGCATTGCTGCAATTGGATACTGGTGTCGCTGGTATTGTAAAGCTCCACCCAGTTAGAACCGTCTGCGGTATCAAGCGGCATGATCTCGGTAAAAACAATGTCACCTGCATGCGGCAAAGATCCGAGCGAGTCTATTTTTTGACATGCCGCTAATCCGAGTATTGAAAAGGTCATGAGACCAAATTTGATTAGTGTGTTGCGCATTACTGATTCCGGGTAGGGTACTGACAAGTTAACTGCCAATCTGCCAGTATTCAACTCATGACTCAACCAAAAATGTACAAACGTCACCGATTCCCACCTGAAATAATTCAATATGCCGTATGGCTCTACCACCGATTCAACCTCAGTCATCGTGACATCGAGGATTTGACGCTAGAAAAAGTGTGTAATCACTAAAAAAGAGTGTGTAAGCAGTGTATAAGCAAAAAAAAATGCGCTGACAAAGAGGTTAAGCTCTGCAAAACATTGATTTATAAGTGGAAATTGGCGGGCCCACAGGGACTCGAACCCCGGACAAACGGATTATGAGTCCGCTACTCAGCAATAAAGATAATTGTCTAAGTTCTCTTTACGCAAGCACCTCTAAGCCTTTTTTTTCAACCAAGTTTATTAATTTCAATGATGCTCCACTTGGTCGTTTTGCTCCTTGCTCCCATTTCTGGACAGTTGTTTTACTGGTATTTAGGTAGGCGGCAAACACTCCCTGGCTTGTTTTAGTCTTCAGTCTTAACCCCTTAATTTGAGCAGCGGTAAATTGCTTAATGGGTGGCAAGCAGAGGGAGTCGAATTCACGCATGGTTACAGCATCGACAAGTCCTGCTTTATGTAAATCCTTCGCACCGCCATGTACAACTTCTAATATAGATTTATCCATCGTTAGCCTCCACTTGTATTAACGCTTTCTCTTTAATCGCTTTTGTTAAATCTTTCTCGTTATAGCTAAGCAAGATTTTTGCATACAACTTCAATGATCTAAGTTCATTATCTTTAATGTTGGCTCGCGCATTTTTGGCAAACCCAAAGATGAAAAAAGCTCTATCATCTTTCTTGTAAGCTAGTAAGGTTCGAGCGCCACCGCTCTTTCCGTGCCCCAAAGAAACGCGTTTTTTAAATACATTCCCTCCCAAGTCGGCTTCGACCAAGCCGTGCCCCACTTCATCTAGAGCCGCTAATAGCAGAGCATCGCTTAGGCCTTCCTTCTTCGCCCATTTACTGAATTCTTTGTTTTTATAAGCAATCACAAGCATCTTCCGTAATAGGATCAAGTGTAGCACTAAGTACTATAGCTATCAAATTGGATAACTATCGCTTTGCTAGGCGCTTTTCGGTATCTCGTTGGATAGATGTTGTAGTCGGCTGTTTTAAACAGAGCCCTGGAAAAAGTGTGCAAGCGGGGGAGTTCAGTGTGTAAGCAGTGTGTAAGCAAAAAAAATGCGCTATCAGAACGATAAAATTCTGTAGCGCATTGATTTAAATAGAGAAAATGGTGGGCCCACAGGGACTCGAACCCCGGACAAACGGATTATGAGTCCGCTACTCTAACCAGCTGAGTTATAGGCCCTTTAATCTTCGCCTGAAACTCGAATACTTCGTTGGAGGTGGTTTTCTCCTCAGTCATGTACTTGCGTACACTCCTTCGTCTAAAACCACCTCCGCCTCGTCTTCGAGCTTCGCTTAAAGCATCTTTGACTTATCCTGAGCATCGTATGCTTCGTTGCTCAATTTGTTCTCGCTCGGTCACGTACACTAGTACGCTCCCTCCCTCGAAAAATTGGCGCCTCGCCTACAATGCTCAGGCTGTGTCAAAGCAATCTGATCAACGACTCAGAACTGCTCTGGCTACAAAAGGAATTGAATTCTACTTAATTGTGCGTCTGTTGGTAAGTCCTAAAACGCAACTGCGTTGGCTTTTTCTACGGCCTTGAAGTCTGCCTGTACACCCGCAGCGAACTGCACGGCGAATGGGTCTGGGTAGATGTCTTCGGTGCCCTTGGCGATCTCTTCATAGACGTGGATCGCAACGGAATCGGGAGAGACCTTATCCATCGGTAGGGCTTTGGCCATGTCGGTGTCTACTGGGCCGGGGAATACGCCGGAAACGAGAGTGCCTTGCTTGGCGAGTTCTACGCGTAGTGCCTGCGTCAGTGAGCGTCCGGCGGCTTTTGATGCCGAATAGCCTGGAGCGAAAGCAAAACTGCTTAGGGCGGATACCGACAGAATATTCACGATGGCGCCGCCGCCGTTTGCCTTAAGAATAGGCGCAAAGGCATCGCACATCCTTATATTGCCAAAATAGTTAACTTCCATCTCCATGCGCTGGCCTTTCGGATTGGGGTTGCCGACTATTGGTCCGCCACCGCCCATGCCTGAGTTGTTGATGAGTACTTCAACGTCGCCAGCAGCAGCCGCGGCTGCAGTCACTTGATCCTGATTCGTGATATCTAGAGTAAGAGGGACAATCTTGTCGCCATACTTTTCGACAAGTTCTGCAAGTTTAGATTCGTCTCGTGCTGTGGCGTAGACTTTCTTCGCGCCCATCTCCAGAGCTTGGATCGCGAAGCTCTTACCGATGCCGCGATTGGAGCCAGAGACTAGAACAACTTTATCTTTGATTGAAACGCCTGGCATGAAAATCTCCTAAACTAAATGATAGGTATTGTTTGTGGTTAATGCGGAGCTCGGGAAGTTGTAGCTTGAACAGAAAATTTCGGCACCGCCGCACAAGGCAGCAATGCCGTATATCAAAGCTCTACTCGTCGAGAAAGCTACGAAGATGATCGGAGCGAGTCGGGTGGCGCAGTTTGCGCAGTGCCTTCGCTTCGATCTGACGTATGCGTTCACGAGTCACATCGAATTGCTTGCCCACTTCTTCGAGCGTGTGGTCGGTATTCATGTCGATACCGAAGCGCATTCTGAGTACCTTCGCTTCTCTTGCTGTGAGGCTGCCCAGGACATCTTTAGTTGCTTCGCGCAGGCCTTCATCGATAGACGAATCTACCGGTGAGTCTACGGTGGCATCTTCGATGAAATCACCAAGGTGAGAATCTTCATCATCACCGATCGGAGTCTCCATGGAGATAGGCTCTTTCGCGATCTTCAGCACGCGGCGGACTTTGTCTTCCGACATTTCCATGCGTTCGCCCAACTCCTCTGGAGTTGGCTCGCGGCCTTTCTCATGCACCATCTGGCGCGAGATGCGATTTAGTTTGTTGATTGTCTCGATCATGTGAACAGGGATACGAATTGTGCGCGCCTGGTCAGCGATAGAGCGTGTAATCGCCTGTCGAATCCACCACGTAGCATAAGTGGAGAATTTATAGCCGCGGCGATATTCAAATTTGTCTACGGCCTTCATCAAGCCGATGTTGCCTTCCTGAATTAGATCCAGAAACTGTAGGCCACGGTTCGTGTATTTCTTCGCGATGGAGATAACCAAACGCAGGTTAGCCTCAACCATTTCTTTCTTCGCGCGTCGTGACTTCGCTTCGCCTATCGACATCTTTCGGTTGATGTCTTTGATCTCAGCGATTTGCAGGCCAGTCTCTTCTTCGATAAGACGAATCTTCTTCTGGGCTCGCAATACTTCGGTCTTAACGTTAACTAATAATTCCGAGTAGGCTTCCTTTTCCTTGATGTGCTTGTCGATCCACTTAGGGTTCACTTCGCTGCCGGGAAAGCTGGCGATGAAGATTTTGCGTGGCATCTTTGCGCTGCGAATAACTAGGCTCATGATGGTGCGCTCATGACGACGCAGTCGAGTGAGCACGGCGCGAACATGGCTAAGCAATGGCTCAAACTGACGTGGAGTTAGCTTGAAGCTCTTGAATAGTTCGCCCAACGTCTCGAGTTCTTCTCTGGATTTTTCGTGCAAGCGCCCACGTTTGGCAACTGTAGAAGTGGCCAGCTCGTATTGCACCCCTAACTCAGTGAAGCGAATCCTAGCTTCTTCTGGATCAGGACCAACTGGAGCTTCATCCTCGTCATCAATGCCAGCATCTTTCTTGTCTTGTTTTTCTTGAGCCGTCAGCTGGCTAACTGCAGGTGGGCCAACTGGAATCGCTTCATCACTGATATCGAGATAACCGGTTATCAGCTCGTTGAGTCTTCTCTCTTCACTCGCGACCAACGCATACTCATTCAGCACATGCTCGACTGTGCCCGGGAAGTAGGCCATGGCGTTCATTAGCTCGCGCAGGCCTTCTTCGATGCGTTTGGCGATTACGATCTCGCCTTCGCGTGTTAGCAGTTCGACCGTACCCATCTCGCGCATATACATGCGCACTGGATCCGTAGTTCGACCAGCTTCGTTCTCAACGGCGGCCAGCGCTGCTGCAGCCTCGGCAGCGGCGACTTCGTCAGCGCCAGAGTCGCTTTCTTCATTGAGCAACAACGCATCCGCATCGGGTGCTGCTTCAAACACCTTGATGCCCATGTCATTAATCATCTGGATAATATCTTCAACCTGATCTGGGTCAGAGATAGATTCCGGAAGGTGGTCGTTGACCTCGGAATAGGTTAGATAGCCCTGTTCCTTTCCCTTGGCGATTAATGTTTTAAGGGTGGATTGTGGTGCAATTGAGTCAGCCATGAATTCTCGTCTCCCCGGCAGCTCGCCAGGTAGTGGGTGAATAAAACGGAGCCGAGCATTATATAGGCTTAGAGCCCGACTTGTATATCGCTGAGGCGGCTAAATTACGCCGTGAACAGGCCTAAGTAGATGGGGACAATTGTTGGGTTTTCAAGCTTCTAGAACTCAGGAGCCGGAGGAATATCCCTATCTGCCGGCGGTTCCTCGTCTGGTTGAGGGTGCTTGGGGGCGGCGCTCTTCGCCAGGGCTTCCCTGCGCTTCTGAGATTCAAGCTTCTTGACGACATCCGACAATATTTTGTCCAGAATCTGCAGAAACTCCTGTTCAAGCCCTTCTATTGGGGTGATGTTCTCGCTTTTCAGCCGCGTTATTTGATTTCCGAAGGGGGAGCCACTGCAATAACCGAGCAGAGTAGGGGTGTCGGTATCGGGGTCACGCTTCACCATATCGATAAGGGATAGCAGCAATTGCCGGCCTTCATCGCCAGCAGAATGAAGTGGCGACAGGTCCGCTGTTATAGACAGAACAACCTCTGGATTCTGCATTAATAACTCAATTGCCTTCACGGCAGCGGGCTTGCGATAGACGTTAAGGTTCGAGCTCCTAGGCTTTGGGCTAGGGGTCCAGGGCTTCGACGAGGGATTCGACGATTGGTCGAAATCGGCCTCATAGGGAGCAGCTTCGGTCATGGGCGGAGAATCGGCCGGAGAAGGTGAGGCAGGTGCTGAGCTGCCTCTGGCTTGCTTCGAATGCGAGTCTATTAGCTTGTCGAGTGATTCGTTGGCAACGCCCAGAGTCTGGGAGAGTTTGTCCAGCATTAGCTGGCCGTAGATACCCTTTGGAAACTTGGCGATTAATGGTTTCGCAACATTGCTTAATCTTGCCCTACCTTCGATCGTCCTGATGTCGAGTCCCTCGGACAGCTTGTCAAAGAAGAACTGTTCCAACGGTGTAGCCTTCTCGATCAGCATGTTAAATTCAGTCTCGCCGATCTTGCGTACCAACGTATCGGGGTCTTCGCCTTCGGGAAGAAACAGAAACTTCACCTGACGGCCATCTTGCATTTCTGACAGGCTTGCCTCTAAGGCTCTCCAAGCTGCGGTTCTACCCGCGTTATCGCCATCGAAGCAGAATACAACCTCAGGCACCAGGCGGAAGAGTCGGACCAGATGCCGATCACTGGTTGCCGTGCCCAGTGTGGCAACCGAATTGCGAATACCCATCTGTGCTAGGGCAATCACATCCATATAGCCTTCAACTATGAGGATGCGTTTGAGTTTGTTGTTTGCCTTCTTCGCCTCGAAGAGGCCATATAGCTCCGCGCCCTTGTGAAAGACAGGAGTCTCCGGGGAGTTAAGGTACTTTGGTTTGTCATCGCCAAGAACTCGACCACCGAAGGCGACAGTGCGTCCGCGGCTATCGCGGATGGGGAAAATTATTCTGTCGCGAAATCTGTCGTAATAACGAACGGCATTGGGGTTGTCGGCAGTATCGTTTCCCGCGGCTTTTCTAGGTTCTTTCTCGATAACCATGCCTGCTTTGAGCAGGGACTGTTGTTCATTGGCATCCCCTGCGATCGCTTTCAATAGGTTATCCCAGCCAGGTGCGGCATAGCCTATGCAGAAATCCCGAGCGATTTCACCGCTCACGCCTCTAGCTTTCAGATAGTCGACGGCCGATTTGCGGTGCTCATGACGGCGCAGTTGCTGGCAATAGAATTTGCTCGCTTGCTCCAGGGCTTCGAATAGCTTGCTGTTCTCAGATTGCCTGCGCGCTGCCGCAGCATTTTCTTCGCGCGGAACTTCCATGCCATTGTCCCGAGCGAGAGACTCCACCGCTTGAGGGAAATCAGTTTGATCGAAGTTCATGATGAAGCCGATGGCGTTGCCGCCGGCACCGCAGCCGAAGCAATAATAGAATTGACGCTCGGGTTGCACGCTAAATGATGGTGTTTTTTCCTTATGGAAGGGGCAACAGGCAGAATAGTTCTTACCGGACTTTTTGAGCGTGACTCGCCTGTCCACCACCTCGACGATATCTGCTCGGCTGAGCAGGTCATCGATGAATGTTTGTGGAATTAGTCCAGCCATGGGTCAAGGATCCAGATTTTTCAATGTAGTAGGCGGTGAGCGCGAGTCGAGGTTAACTGAGCCGAACCATTGCTTGGATGCTATTGTATCCAAATCTAGGTGTAGTTGCTGCGGGAGCATTCGCCAATTTAGGGAGATTATTTCTAGGCAAACAGTTTGGAGAGAAGAGAAGGAGACGCCTAGTCGCTCTGACTAGGCGAGTAGCGCTTTAATCTGCTTGCTGACTTCGGCCATATCGGCGCGTCCGACCACTTGCGGGCGAACTATATTCATTACTTTTCCCATTTCCTTCATAGAGGCCGCACCCGACTCACTCACAGCCGATTTGATGATTTGTGCGAGTTCGTCTGCTTCCAGCGCCTGTGGCAGGAATTCTTGTATCACTTCGATCTCAAACTGTTCCTGAGCGACCAACTCTGGGCGATTGGCAGACGCGTATTGACGAATAGATTCGCGGCGTTGCTTAATCATCTTGTCCAGAATGCCAATTACGCGAGCGTCATCTGGGTCGATGCGTTCGTCGACTTCGACGCGCTTGATTTCAGACAATGCAAGACGAATAGTGCCCAGGCGCGGCTTATCTTTAGAGCGCATGGCATCTTTCATGGCTTCGGTGAAGGCTTGTTTGAGAGGACTGTCAGACATGTTGATCCGAATACCGGAGAGCGCAGGGAGGGCAAGCATTAAGACGATGCTTGCCCGATAGTAAGATTAGTACAGGCGCTGGCTCTTCTTGCTTTCGCGTTGCACTTTCTTCAAGTGACGCTTAACCGCAGCAGCAGCCTTACGCTTACGTACAGCAGTAGGCTTCTCGTAGAATTCTCTACGGCGCACTTCCGCTAGTACTCCAGCTTTCTCACAAGAGCGCTTGAAGCGGCGCAGGGCCACGTCGAAAGGTTCGTTATCTTTAAGTTTTACCTGGGGCATTGAACTAAACACCTACCTTAATAGTTTTACTGTTAATTTTGTGTAAACAAGCTAGTTTACTTGTCGTTCCGGCCCCAATATCAAGAAAAGTCCAAAAGAATCCTAGGACGCGGAATATGAGGGGCGGTAATATTAATGCCCCGAGGCCCTAATTGCAAAAGAATTAGTCCTTATCGGCTAGGAAATTGGTCAAAGTATTAAGCGAAAGTACAAGGAATTTGGGATATGCCTGCATATTTGGCATGATTGCCACTTTTCCAGCTACCGAGATTGTGATTAAGAGCAGTTTGAGAGCATGTTGAGAGTGCTAATGAGAGCAAAACTGAGAGGGTTAAACCGTTGATAGTACTGGGTATTGAAACATCATGTGATGAGACCGGAGTCGCGCTATATGACAGCGAGCGAGGTCTGTTGGCTGATTCCCTGTACAGCCAGATTGAAATACACGCGCAATATGGCGGAGTAATCCCAGAACTCGCGTCCCGCGATCACGTTCGAAAGACGGTGCCGTTGATCAAAGAAGTGATCGTCAAGGCGGGCATTGAGCAATCTGATATAGGTGGAGTAGCGTACACAGCAGGGCCTGGTTTGGTTGGTGCGCTGCTAGTTGGAGCTTCTATTGGTCGATCTCTAGGAATGGGGTGGGATGTGCCAACAATCGGGGTCCACCACATGGAAGGCCATTTGCTGGCGCCTATGCTTGAGGATGAACCGCCAGAATTTCCATTCGTAGCTCTATTAGTCTCCGGAGGACATACACAACTCGTTGAGGTCGAAGGCATTGGTCGTTATGCCCTACTGGGTGAATCCTTAGACGATGCTGCGGGTGAGGCGTTCGATAAAGTCGGCAAGATGTTGGGCCTGCCTTATCCCGGTGGTCCCCATGTGGCAAAACTGGCAGTAGAAGGAGAGTCCGGCAGATTCATTTTTCCACGGCCGATGACGAACCGTCCGGGATTGGATTTCAGCTTTAGTGGACTAAAGACTGCGGTACGTGCGGCTATCGCTAAGGAGACTGGAACAGACGGGACCTTAAGTGACAGGCAGCGAGCAGATATCGCTAGAGGATTCGAAGAAGCGGTAGTCGCGACACTCGCGATAAAATGCGGCCGAGCATTACAGCAGTCAGGAATGCACACCCTGATCATTGCTGGTGGGGTTTCGGCAAACTTGCATCTGCGAGAGGTGTTGGAAAAAACAGTTGCGAAGTTTGACGCGAAGCTGTTTTACGCGAAGCCGCGTTTCTGCACCGACAATGGCGCAATGATTGCTTATGCTGGTTGCCAAAGATTGTTGGCAGGCCAGGAAGACGACTTGGAAATACGTGCACAACCGCGTTGGTCGCTAGAGGCTCTGTCAGCTATATAGAGAACTTCTGGTCGCGAATCGACTAGCGCTTCTTTTAGAATTTTGAATGAAGGATTAGGAATGGATATCGTTTATATTCGTGAGCTTGAGATAGAAACCATCATAGGTATCTACGATTGGGAGCGAGAACAGAAGCAGACAGTGAGCCTGGATCTCGAAATGGGAACAGACATTGCTCTGGCAGCGAGCAGCGAAGACATTGAAAACACTTTAGACTATAAGGCTGTGGCGAAGCGCCTTATAGAATTTGTCAAAGGCTCGGAGTTTTTCTTAGTAGAGACTATGGCCGAGAAGATCGCACAGATCGTATTGCTAGAATTTTCCGTACCCTGGCTCAAGCTGCGCTTGGGTAAGCCTGGAGCCGTCACCGGTTCTAAAGATGTGGGTGTAATAATTGAACGCACGGCTAAGTAGTATTGACTGTTTCCTGCACGATAATTTTTTGCAAGTGATTTACAAGTGACGACACTAGCTCTAAGCATAGGCAGTAATATTGACGCCGAGTCGAATATTCGGGCGGCGCTGGGCGTGCTGCGATTAGAATTTGAAAACATTCGCAATTCTACAACCTACGAGAGCCAAGCGGTTGGCTTCGATGGCGACAATTTTCTCAATCTCGTGATTCTTGCTGACACGGATAAGGGGTTAGACGATGTCACGGCAATTCTAAAGCGATTGGAAGATCAGCTGGGGCGTGATCGAGCGCAGGCCAGGTTTTCCGGCCGTACTATGGATATCGACATTCTCCTGTATGGCGACGAGTCGGGAATGTGCTGTGGTATTGAGTTGCCGCGTCCCGAGGTCACACAAAACGCCTATGTGTTGCGGCCCCTCTCGGAGCTATTGCCCGATCTGGTGCATCCTGCAACGGGCATGTCATATCTGAACCTCTGGCAAGACTATGACAAATCGAAGCAACAGCTCTGGGCGATTGAGACTGATTGGGCTGCCGGCTAGCGCAGGTTTCAATTGGCAGTCATTGCCATCCCCCTTAACTATTCATGGCAAAGTAATTCGAGTGCTGCTCAATTCTCTCTATCCATTTCCCTATTGAGGCATAGCTGCCTAGATCGAAGCCGCCTTCGTGGGCTACGTGGGTATAGGCATAGAGACTGATGTCGGCAATCGTTAACGTATCTCCCACAAGGTAATCTGTTTTACTGAGTTGTTGCTCCATAACTGCCAGTGCCTTGTGACCGCCATCTTGTTTTGCATCAAATTCGGCACGACGTTCGTCGGGTAGACCCAGATACTTATTGATATAGCGCGCGGTCGCGATATAGGGTTCATGACTGTACTGCTCGAAGAACTGCCACTGCAGTACCTGTGCTCTAAGAAGTCGGTCGGCAGGAAGTAGTTCGCTTCCTTCAGCTAGGAAATTGAGGATCGCATTGGACTCTGTAAGTGTGCGGCCATCATTTAGAACAAGGACGGGTATCCGAGCATTGGGATTCATCTTTTTGAATTCATCGCTGTGTGTTTCACCTTTGAGAATGCCGACGTGCAGCCATTCGTGCTCAATCTCGAGAAGGCTCATCAGCAATTTAATCTTGTAGCAATTGCCCGATTGAATATCACCATAGACCTTATACATACGCGCGTTTCCAGTTGGTAGGTTGTGAAAAGAGCAGAGCCAATAACTGCTAATTAATTAGATGAGATAGCGGCCGCCGTCCACTCGGACAGTCTGTCCAGTGACATAACAAGCGTCATTTGCCAAAAAGAAAACAGTGTCCGCTATATTCTGAGGCTCGCCTAGGGTGCGCAGGGGAATCTTCTCTAGCATTTTTTCTCGCGCTTCCAAGACGGCAGGGTCAGATTCGTCTTCCAATGAGGGAGGCCAGAGTATGGCGCCCGGAGACACACCATTCACTCTCACTCGCGGGGCGAGCTCCTTAGCCAGCGACTTAGTCATCGCCTTCACCCCAGCCTTTGCCATGCTGTAAATAGGAAAGCCTTTGAGAGGATTGTCAGCGTGTGTGTCTGTCATGTTTACTATCGATCCCGCTCGTTGCTCTAGCTCGGGAGCGAGTCGTTGGGCTAAGAAGAAGCCCGCTCTAAGATTGCTGTCGAACAAATCATCCCAGGTTTTGTGGTCGCACTCGGCTAAGGGCGTTGGGTAGAACGCGGAGGCATTGTTTACCAGAACATCCACGCGCTGATAGCAATCCAATGCAAGTCGCGCAAGGGACTGCACCTGTTCTGAATCGGTGAGTTCGGCTTGCAGGCAGAATGCAGAGCCTGTGCGTATGGCATTAAGCTGGGCGACTAAGGCTTCTGCCTCACTTTCGGATCTATTGTAGTGAATGATGACATTGAAGCCTTCGGCATGAAATTTCTTCGCAGTACAGGCCCCCAGTCGCTTGCTTGCTCCGGTTATCAAGCACACTCGAGTGTCATGGCTTTGATCTGTAGATATCGTCATAGCAATCTGCTGCCAGTTCTAATTCGGTGCTTCAGAGATATTGAGCCGAATTAAGATGTCACTCAATAAGCTGAGCCGGCTTTGTTGTACGAATTCTTGCGCGTTTTTTGGTTTGGCTTCTTTGAGAAGGGCTCCTATGTCCAGCTGTGAGAGCTCGCTTAGTATCGTTGTTAGATACTCATTCTGTGGATAGTCGCGTTCTTCGAGTCCCGTTCTACCTTTGGCATCCGCCTCGCAGGCGAGCAGAAATTTCTGCACGCGCTCAGGTCGGCGGAAACCATCGAGCGCCTCTATCAACTTCAAAAGTGCAGCTGGGCGCAGCTCTTTAATGCGGTGCAATTTGGTGTGATGCTCACAAACGAGGGCGGCTAGTTTCGAAAATTCATTCGGCACATGCAGGCGCTTACTGATGTCTGCTTGCAGCGGTAGGCCTAGGGTTTCATGCGCATAGTGGCTGGGCCATTTGCCTTTGTCAGTGACTCCTTTGCCTACGTCATGCACTAGGACTGCGTAGCGAACCACAGGATCGTCGGTTAGCATAGCTGCCTGCTGCAGACAAAGAAGGGTGTGCAAGCCAGTGTCCACTTCTGGGTGATACTTGGCCGGTTGCGGTACGCCGAAGAGCCGATCTACTTCTGGTAGGATCAACTTAAGTGCACCACAGTCCCGCAGAACTCGAATGAACACATCCGGTGCTGGGCCGCCCATGGCTTGCTCAATTTCCTGCCAGACTCTCTCGCGAACGAGGGCATCGATCTCGCCGCTGTGGACGATGTCGTTCATTAGTTTTTGAGTTTCCGGGGCGACTGTAAAGCCGAGCTTCGCGAAACGCGCTGCGAATTTGGCGACTCTCAGCACCCGCAGCGGGTCTTCGGCGAATGCTGGGGAGACATGGCGCAGTACTTTGTCTTTAATGTCCTGGCGACCATCGTAGGGGTCGATAATTTGACCGTCGCTAGATTCGGCGATGGCATTGATGGTGAGGTCTCTGCGCAGTAGGTCTTGCTCTAGCGTGACAAATTCAGACGCATCGAACTCGAAGCCTAGATATCCCACGCCAATTTTTCTTTCAGTTCGAGCTAGCGCATATTCCTGCTTGGTCTCGGGATGAAGAAACACGGGGAAGCCTTTGCCGACTTGCAAATAGCCTTGTTCTTTCATCAACCTAGCATTGCTTCCGACGACGACCCAGTCCTTGTCCCGAACGGGAAGGCCTAAGAGGCTGTCGCGGACTGCGCCGCCGACTAGATATGTTTCCATAGTCATCTTGAATTGCTGCTTTGAATCTAGCTTGTATTTAACTTTGGTCTAACTGGAGATGGAGTATAGCTGCTCATCTTCGAGCCGCATTAAAGTTAGTTCGCGACCCCAGACATAGCCAGTATCTAACGCAAAAACATGTTTCTTGCCAGTATAGCCTTCGAGTGCCGCCCAGTGTCCAAAAAGAATTGTCGTTTCCGGCGTTATCGTCTCGTATTCGAACCACGGTTTAAACCCCTGTGGAGCTGACCCTAGGCCCTCTTTCGCAGTGAATTGCATAGTCCCGATCTCGTCGCAGAAGCGAACTCGCGTAAGGTAATTGGTAATCACGCGTAAGCGGTCTAGATCTTCTAATTCGTCGTGCCAGCGATCAGGGGTGTTGCCATACATATGGCGCAGGAATGTCTTGTACTGCGTATCGAGCAGTGCGAACTGAACCTCCGCGGAGAGATCCAATGTCTTCTGCAAGGTCCAGTGTGGTGCCACACCCGCGTGCACCATTAGGAAATCTTTAACGCCGGTCTTAGTGTCTAGGCTTTCATAGTGGGCGAGCGGCTGGGTTCGCAGCCAATCGCAGAGATGCTGGCAGTCCGGGGCGTTCAGCAGATCCCCTAGTGTGTCTTTGCTTCTGGCAGGTGCACAACCTTCATGTATTGCTATGAGATGGAGGTCATGGTTTCCCAATACGAGTTCTATTGAGTCGGCCATATCGTGCAAGAAACGCAATGTCTCTAGCGAATCAGGTCCACGATTAGCAAGATCGCCAACGCACCAGAGTTTGTCTTCGGATTCTGAGAACTTAACTTTTTTGAGAAGTTTCTTCAGTGGCTTGTAACAGCCCTGGAGATCGCCGACCACGTAGGTACTCATGTGGGGTAGAAAGCTAATGTGGGTAATAAATGCATGGCTAAGAGTATAACATCACTCTGCGGCAACTTGTTTTAGACAGTTCTGGCTGCGCGCCCTAGTGAACGGCAAGTGGAGGAGCTAACAGGAAGGGTGGTATCTGCGCTGTAAATTTCTCACCGCTGGCACTCTGCATCTCATAATCGCCTTGCATGCTGCCAAATTGGGTTTCGATGATAGCGCCGCTGGTGTAGTGAAACGACTGACCCGGTAGAATTTCTGGTTGCTGACCAATTACACCGGGACCGCGGACTTCCTCAACTTTCTCGTTGTCGTCTGTGATGTGCCAGTAACGATTCAATAGCTTAACCATCTCGTCGCTGCGATTACAGATTTCCACCGTGTAGGCGAAAGCATAACGGTCTTCCTCAGGGTCAGATTGTTCTAGTAAAAAGTGTGTTCTAACTTCAATTTTAATATCGGGTTGCTTGTTCATATTGACTCACTTATTGCATCGCTTATTTTTACGTAGTCAGAAAGACTCAATTTTTCAGGTCTGAGCCTCATGTCTATCTCGAGATCGCCAAGCTCGCTATCAGATATAAGCGTCTTTAGGCTGTTTTTTAATGTCTTGCGACGTTGATTGAACGCGGTGCGTACGACTACTTTAAGGCAGTCCGGATCTTTTGCTGTAATGGGCAGTTCCTTGTGCGGCGTTAACCGTACTATAGCCGAATTTACTTTCGGTTGAGGAGTGAAAGCCTGGGGGGGAACGTCGAACAACTTCTCGGCTTGACAATAATACTGCAGCATCAAACTAAGTCGTCCGTAGTTCTTATCGCCTACATTGGCTGACATGCGCTCCACTACTTCTAGTTGCAACATGAAGCTCATGTCTTCAATTTTCTCGTAGTACTGTAGTAAGTGGAAAAGAACGGGTGTCGAAATGTTGTATGGAAGATTGCCGATGATACGAATCCGTTTGTTACTAAGCTCAAGATCGTTCAGGTCGAACTTGAGAATGTCGTGTTGGTGAATGTGCACATTATCGTAGTCGCGGTATTCATGTTTAAGGTGCTCGGCTAAGTCACAATCCAATTCGACACAGTCCAACCTCGCGCCGGACCCTGCGAGCTGCTTAGTGAGGGCGCCTTGTCCAGGGCCTATCTCTAGAAGATGGTCGTCACACGAGGGTGCGATCTGGCTAATAATACGATCGATTACTTGCTGGTCGTGAAGGAAATTCTGACCAAAGCGCTTGCGGGCCTGGTGTGCCGTGCCAGTACTCAGAGTTACCACTTTAGGCTGCGCCACTAAGACCGCCTCCAGTGTTTGCTCATTTCCAGCGCTGTAGTAATCGCATTAATTAGGCTTCCTGTTTCAGCCTTGCCAGTTGCGGCTAGATCCAGTGCGGTACCATGATCGACCGATGTTCTTATAATTGGCAGTCCTAGGGTGATATTACTCGCCGCTCCGAAGCCCTTGAATTTTAGTACGGGCAGCCCCTGATCGTGGTACATCGCAAGAACGGCATCGGCGTTGGCGAGGTATTTGGTCGTAAAAAGTGTGTCGGCAGGCAGCGGGCCAACCAGGTCTATTCCCTGATCTCGCATCTCCTCTAGAACAGGTTCGATAGTCTCGATCTCCTCGCTACCTAGGTGTCCGCCTTCGCCGGCATGAGGGTTGAGTCCGCACACTAGAATCTTGGGTGTAACAATTCCGAATTTTGATTGCAGATCGGCGTTCAAAATTTTGATGATAGCGCGCAACAACTCTTTCGTGATCGCGGCAGGTACTGCACTCAGCGGTAGGTGCGTCGTCGCCAAGGCTACGCGCAGGCCTTGGGTTGCCAGCATCATAACGGTGAGGTCTTGTTTATAGTATTCGGCGAGGTACTCGGTATGACCGGAGAATGGTATACCCGCGTCGTTGATGATTCCCTTGTGAACCGGGCCTGTGACCATTGCATCGCAATTGCCATCGCTGACAGTCTGGGCGGCTACCCGCAGTGTTTCCAGTACGTATTCCGCATTGGCCTTGTCCAGTACTCCTGGCGCTGATTTCGATCGCAATTGAACGGGAAGCACTGTTAGTTCTCCCGCTTTTGTTTCTGCGGATTCAGTAGCTGCTTCGAAAGTTTTGAGTCTAAGTGGATGTCCTAGCTGCGCAGCTCGATTCGCAAGCAGCTCAGGGTCTGCGACGATGACCAATTCAACATCGCTGGGAGGGTTCTGTGCTATGGCTATGCATAGGTCGGGACCTATGCCAGCTGGCTCTCCTGGCGTTATAGCTATTCGGTGTGTCACAACGGCTTTCCTGCGAAGCTATCGGGATGATCTCTTGTGGTCTTAGATAGCGAGGTCTTCTAAGTATGGCCTTTCAAGTAAGATCTGTTGAATGAAGTCGAAGCGAACTCTAATCGATAAACTCTACGAAGGCCTCTTCGCGAATCTCAATTAGCCAATTCTGCAATTCCAAATCAAACTTGCGATTACGTAAGGCGCCTTCTGCCTGATTGCGCAAGTAGATTGTGCTTAGGTCGGCTACGCGGCGTTCTATAACCTCTGCAATATGCCAGCCATTGTTCGTGCGGAACGGCTCACTCAGAACTTCTATTTCCAGAGCATCTATTATAGCTGCCATATCAGGTGGCAGTTGTCCCTCATTGATCCAGTCCATATCGCCGCCAGCAACGACAGAAGTGTCATCGTCAGAATTCTGCCGCGCCAGTGTCGCAAAGTCTTCGCCGTCTACAATTTGCTGTCGAAATTCGTGAATAGCATCTTCTGTCTGTTGTTCGTCCCGAATCTCATTCGGAGCGAGCATGATGTGGCGAAAGTTTGTCTGCTTTACCATCTGCTCAGTGCCGCCGGCCTTGTTCGCTAGTTGAATTAGATGAAAGCCATTTCCTGCTTCGATGGGCCCTTCTATATCGCCGACTTCCATGCCTTCGACAATCTCTCTAAACAGGTTTGGGAGCGCTTCAGCTTTGAGCCACCCGAACTCTGTTGCGTTAACTTCAAACAAGCGGGCCTGAGCCGCTTCCGCTCGCACCGCAGCGAAGCTCTCGCCATCCTTGATTCGTGCGGTTAAGTCGGCGGCAAAGCGTAACTTGCTTTGCTTTTCGGGATCTTCGCTGCCGGTGGGAATAAGCATGTGTTCGACAAGAAAATCCGGAGCCATGATTTCACGACCCATCTCCGAATTCAAAAAATTATCAATTTCCTGTTCGGTAATTTGAATTCGTCGATTCACCATGCCGCGCTGCAATTCTTGCAGAGTCATCTGCTTGCGAACCTGCTCTCGCGTTTGTAGGTAGACACCGGCCTCGTTCAATACCTCCAGATACTCATCGAAAGTCATGTTGTTGTTGTCGGCCATACTGCCAAGAATTCGGTTAATCTCGTCATCGTTAAAACGGATACTTACTCTCTCGGCCAACTGCATCTGCAAATTTTCAATTATCAGCGAATCCAGTACTTCAGTCCTGAACTGCTCGGCTTCCGGAAGCGTGCGGTTGGCGCGAGCCGCATTCTCTCGAATTTCAAGAACACGTGTATTAAGTTCGCTCTGCAGGACCACGCCTTCGTCGACTAGGGCGACGATTCTGTCCAGTAACACGCGCTGTGCACAGACCGATCCTGCGCCAATTGTTAATGCCAGTCCCAAGCCGATTGCTGACAGAAAGCGGACGAGGGTTGGAGCTCCTTGTCGCATTGGTGCTGTTCCTCTAGTGCTCGATCTACTCATCATCATTCTCTCTAAACCCACGTATACCGTCACTTAATAGGCTGCTAATGCCGCCTCCTGTGATGTTTCCTAGTCCATTCAGGGTGAATTGGACAAAAATTCCTTGGTTCGGTTCGATATTAGGGACAAACAATTCGTCCTCGTCAACCCATTCCCGGGCAATAACCCGTATTGTCGCACAACAATTACTGTATTCGACTCCGGCAAAGGTCTCTAAGTTCCGAGAATTGCTGTGGTCATAGTTCCATCTGGCCAGTAGCTTCCACGTTTGATTTATCGGCCAGACGGCTGAGAGATCGGTCTGCTTGATACGAGGGTCGATTCCCGTGGGGAGTATAAAGTTAGGCGAATTCACCAGGTTTCGGTAGCGATAGGCCAGATTGAACAGATGATCATTGTCTCTATGGTAACGAAGTTGAAAGCTGCCTTCGTCCAGTTCTTCGGTCTCTTCGTTGTATTGTACGTCAGTATTCAGGCGCCAGCTCTCCCCGAAGGATAGAGCAAACTCGCCAGCCAGCGCGGATTTTTGATTTAGCGGGGAATAGCGCGGTATCCAGGATTGGATTGGGTTGCTCAGATCCACCTGTCTGTCATCGAAGTAGCGAATCTGGCCTAAGCTCATCCGGGCGCGTTCTTTGCCTTTCTCATCGAGTATGCGACTCGTAATGGCTATGCTCGCTTGGTCGGCATCGCCGATGCGATCACCACCACTGAATCGGTCTTCGCGAAACAGTTGGCTGAAGCTGAAGTTGAGTTCCGAGGTATCGAACAGCGGGAGCATGCTTTGGTCTTCAAATTCACTAAATAGATAGTACGCTCTAGGTTCGAGTGTCTGAGTGAAGCCGCCGGACATGGGGCGCTCGAAGATGAGCCCGCCATCGAGATTGTAGACGTTGATGCCAATGTTTGGATCATCCATCGATGTCGTGGCTTGATTCTGCAGTTTGTAGGACGCGTGCTTGAACTTTGCATTGGCGCGCAGGAACCATCCCGGCTGCTCGACCGACCAACTGATTGCAGGCTCTAGATTCAAGCGTTCGCCATGTACAAGTGCACCATTGTCTAGTTGGGTCGTTGATAAGAGTGACTCATCCAGAGTCCTGTCAAAAGAAGTAACCTGGCCGCCTAGTTCTACTCGAAAACCTGCGCCTAAATAGGCGTCGGTATCAAAATAAAATTGCGGCAGACGATCATAGGGTCGATTCAGGTTTATCGAAGAAATTAATGGGTCGATTATCTGGATGCGCTGCACATTGAGCCCTGCGCGCAAATATTCGGTATTGAAGTTTAGTCGCGCCTGCCTATTTAGGTGAGTGCGGCTGGTCGTATTCAGGCCATTGCTGCCCAGATCGTAGAAATAATCTTCATCGCTCACGGCATTGTAGTCAACAAAGCTGGACCAGTTGCGACCGTAGACTCCGTAATGTTCGTAGCCGATAAACCAGCGGTTATCTGTTGGCGGCGAATCAGAGCCGAGCACGTTTGCAGTTGTTTCATCGAACAGTTTGTCATTGCCTAGGTAGGACATGTTCAAGGTGTTTAGTGAGGTTTCAGCAAGATAGCGAAGTTCTAGTCCCGTCAGCACGCCGCGGTCTGATATGAGTCTAGGCGAGAGTGTGGCGTCGTATTGCGGCGCAAGGTTGAAGTAGTAGGGTAGCTCGAAGTCGAAGCCACCGCTGCGCGTCGATCCGGTGCTGGGCGCCAAGAAACCAGACATGCGCTCGTCGCCGAGGGGGAAAGGTAGGGTGCCTGGGTAGTAGAAAATTGGTACATCTTTTATACGGAGGCTCACCGCGGTTGCATAGCCGACTCCCTCATCCTGATTGAGAACGATGCTCTTTGCGCGGAATAACCAGAATCTCGATTCGGGTTCGCATCGGCTAAATTCGCCATTCTCGATGGTTACGCTGCCGGTGTTGCTACTGTAGGCGATGCTCTCGGCGTTGCCATGGGCACCTAAGTCATGCAGCACATACTGCGCATCTTCGACTCTATTATTGCCGGCATTATTGTCAATAAAGGCTGAACTGCCCCGCAGCATGACGCCCGGCTCGCGAAAGATAACGTCGCCCTGCATTAGTACGGTGTTCTCTTCGCTATCGATAGTAGTAGATTCGTCATTCTCGATCGTTCGATAGCCTTGTTGCACGATGATATCGCCGTCGATACTGATAAGGTTTTGCGAGATATTTCTTATGCCCTGCTCGGTATCGAAACGAGTTTCGGAATCGGCGGGTCGGTTCGTGTTGTCCTTCTTAATTCCGATGGGGTCTACAAACGCGCCACAACAGTTTCCATCCAGCTCGGTGAGTTGCTCTGCGCTTAAAGATTCTAGTGGAATCCAATCTAGCTCATAGCGCTGGCTAGTGTTGCTAGCTGTGAGCACAGTTGGTTCGTTATCATCTGGTTTCGGGCTATCTGCTGATAGCTCGGGTGCTTGCTGGGAAGTTTGTGCTGATCCAGGCGCAGGATCGCTCCTGCCGGCTCTGTCTCTCCTATTGTTCAGAGGACGAGTAGTCGTACGAATCGTATTGCTGGTGCCAGAAGTTGGGTTCTCGTCACAGATCCAGCCATCGCCTGTATCGTTTGCCCGGCAGCTGACTTGTGGAAGCTGTGCCTGTGCCGTGCTGGATATTGCAGTGAGCAGCAATCCCGAAGACAGGATTAGGGCTATTTCACTACAGAGATGGCGCTTTTTTAACGGCATACTTGATTCGCGGTTCCAGATTCTATTGGGTAAATCACTGTGACAGGCGGCAGCCCTTAAACAAATTTGGATTGAAACCGACTAACTAGGTGATAAGAGATGCTTTGACCATGTATTAAGCAGGGCATAATAATTCATCGCGGATTGAATGCAAAGCGGGGCCTTAGATTTCCGGTGCCTACGCTGCCGCAGAGCGCGCAAAGAAGAGAAAACGAGCCAGAATGAGTGATAGTCGCAAGGCGCAGTTAAACGATTGGGTAAATGGACAATTGAGGCAGCTTTTGGAATTGGGCTCGGTCGATATTGAACTCACTACTGTGAGTGGAGACGCGAGTTTTCGCCGTTACTTCCGCGCCCAGCTACCCGAGCAAAGCTTCATTGCGGTAGATGCCCCGCCGACTAATGAAAACAGCGAATTGTTTGTAGAAGTCGCAGACTACTTACGAGATGCGGGCGTCAAATCACCTAAGGTATTTGCGAAAAATTATTCCGATGGGTTTCTATTAATTGAGGATTTCGGCGACCGCTTATACTTGCCGCGTTTGTTAGCATTGCAAGCCGGTGGCTTGGATGCGATTTCCGAGTATCAGGTTGAGAGTCTGTACAAGGACGCGATTCGCGCGTTAATCAAGATACAGTCGAGTGTAGATAAAAAGAGGCTTGCCCCCTATAACCGCGAAAAGCTGCGTACAGAAATGCAGCTTTTCGAAGACTGGTTTTGTGAGCAGTATCTTGGTCTCGACCTGAGCACAACCGAGCGCGACTTAATCTCCAGCACTTTTGCTTTCCTAGAAGAGGCCGCTCTAGGGCAGGCTGAGGTGGCGGTGCACCGCGACTATCATTCACGGAATCTGCTAATTCTCGATGAAGCGAAATTTCCAGAAGGCTCTGGGCCTGGCATCATAGATTTTCAAGATGCTATGGCAGGAGCCTATAGCTATGATCTGGTCTCCCTACTACGGGATTGTTATATCCGCTGGAGCCCAGATTTAGTTGAATCACTGGCGCTTCACTACTTCGAATTGGCGAGTGCAACTGGATTAGTAGAAGGCGCCTCAGTCTCTCAATTCCTCCGCGACTTCGATCTCATGGGCCTGCAGCGCAATTTCAAAGTCATGGGGATATTCTCTCGATTGTGCATAAGAGATAATAAACCGCAGTACTTGGCCGATATCCCTCTGGTTATCCAGTATTTTCTGGAAGTAGCCTCCCAATATGAGGAAATGGCTGTCTTCCTAGACTGGTTTGAGACAAAAGTGCTTACTGCAGCGAAAACGAAACTCAATCTGGAACTCTAATGCGTGCAATGATTTTGGCGGCCGGGCTTGGCAAGCGAATGCAGCCTCTCACCGCCGACCTGCCCAAGCCTCTGCTGAAAGTGGGGGACAAGACTCTTATCGAACATCAGATTGAGAGACTTGTTGCCGGGGGTGTAACAGGCATTGTGATCAATCACTTTTATTTGGGAGGTATGATCGAGGAGTTGCTTGGGAATGGATCGAAGTACGGTACTTCGATCAGCTACTCGAAAGAACCAATCATATTAGAGACGGCGGGCGGCATCATCAAGGCACTACCCAAGCTGAAAGACGATTGCTTTATAGTGGTAAATGCGGACATCTGGACAGACTTTAATTTTGCCAGCTTAGAGCCGGTCGACGGAATCGATAGCTTGGCTCACCTCGTGCTGGTCGAGAATGCGGATCACAATCCTCACGGCGATTTTTATATCGATGACAAGGGTCGAGTTCACGAGGATCATTCCGCTCGTGATCAGCGCCTTACCTTTAGCGGCATCAGCGTGATGCACAAGAATTTATTTCGTGGCTACCCCATTCAGCCGAGATCAACGGTGCCTCTTCTGCAGGAAGCTATGTTGGAAGATCAAGTAAGTGGCGCGGTGTACGACGGCTTATGGATGGACATCGGTACGCCAGAACGACTGAAGGAAATTAACGCTCTATATGATACAAGCATGAGAGCCAATCCTGAGGCGAGTAAGTAGAATATGCTGATGGCGCTTACAAGCAAATCCTATCGGAAAGCCCTATTTAATAGGCTCAGTGGTTTTAGTGCCGCTGCCCAGCTGCCCGTGGGAGGTCGTGCTGAACAGCGGTTATCTCGTGCCATGTTTATGGTGCTAGGTCGAATTGCGAAGATGGATGGCAGAGTGACTCAGGAAGAGATCGACTATGCAGGCCAAATTATGCAACGCATGGCTTTGATTGGTGAGAAACGACGTGAGGCTATCGTTGCCTATGATCAGGGCAAGCATCCAGATGCAGATCTTTCGGAGTCGGTAGCCTTGGCTGTGAAGGTTATGGGGCGGCGCAGCGCTCTGGCAAAATTGTTCCTGCAGATTCAATGCGAGGCTGCTTATTTGAAGGGAATGCTGCGTCTGAAAGATAAAATGTTGTTAAGGGGTGTGGCTGAGCAATTTGGCTATTCCAAGTCAGAATTTTTAGCCATCGCCTCGGCCACCCAATCTGGGCACTACCAACGCTTCGATGCGAAGCCGCGTGGTGAATTTATGAAGCCTCAGGGAAGGTCGTTTCTGCAGAATGCCTACCGTGTGCTGCAGTTGGAACCGGGTGTTGAAGACGGAGAGATCCGCCGTGCTTACTTGCGCATGATGTCGCGCTACCATCCTGACAAGCTTGCCAGTACGGACGCCTCCGAGGACGCCCTAAAGCAGGCGCAGGAGAATGCGATGGCGATTCGCAGCGCCTATGAAGCGCTTTGTGGGTTCCGCAAACTCCGCATCTAGTGCCGCCTAGCGCTTCGCGAGGCGTTCTTAATCATATTCCTATCCCATCAGGACAAGCCCTGTCATTGTCTGTAAAATGCGGCTTCAGTCAGTTACTTTTAACACTTCGTAATACGGGCCACGGCAATGAAAGATTATTTGATCGCTCCCTCTATCTTGTCCGCCGATTTCGCTAGACTCGGTGAAGAAGTCAATGCAGTTTTAAACGCGGGCGCGGATGTCGTTCATTTCGATGTCATGGACAATCACTACGTGCCTAACCTTACTATCGGGCCAATGATCTGTGAGGCACTGCGAAACCATAAAATAACCGCGCCGATCGACGTGCATCTGATGGTAAGCCCCGTCGACCAACTCATCAATGACTTCGCTAAGGCTGGCGCCTCTTACATCAGTTTTCATCCGGAGGCCACCGGGCATGTAGATCGCTCTTTGCAGCTGATTCGAGAACTGGGCTGCAAGTCTGGACTGGTCTTCAACCCTGGCACGCCAATTGATTGCCTGCAATATTTGATGGACAAGGTCGATGTCATCCTCTTAATGTCGGTTAACCCAGGGTTCGGTGGACAGAAATTCATACCATCGACGCTCAAGAAGTTGCAGCAAGTACGTAAGCTCATCGACGACAGCGACTACTCTATTCGCTTAGAAGTTGATGGCGGTGTTGGCGTTTCCAATATTCGCGAGATCGCAGACGCGGGTGCGGATATGTTCGTGGCCGGCTCAGCCATCTTCAACAGCGATGACTACGCCAAGACTATCGCCGAGATGCGATCGCAGTTGGGACAGGATCCCGACAAGCAACTCTAAAACTCGATCCTATTTAACTTTCCCGATGTTTAGAATAGACAGCACTGAGTTAACCAATGACTGAAGAGAAATTTCAGAAACTCGCCGAATCTGGTTATAACCGCATTCCCATAGTGCGCGAAATTCTAGCCGACACCGAAACACCTCTAAGTATCTATCTGAAACTAGGTAAGGGCGGCGAGAATGGAGCAGGCACTGGCGAATATAGCTATTTCTTCGAGTCTGTTCAGGGCGGCGAGAAATGGGGCCGTTATTCCATTATCGGATTGCCTTGCTCCACTGTGCTGCGGGTTGTGGGCGAAACTGTAACAGTCGAAGACAACGGAAAGATTGTTGAAGAGCTTGTTACAAAAGATCCCTTCGAATTCATTACTGATTTTAAGAATCGTTTTAATGTTGCCGAGCTTGCCGATGGTCAGCGCTTCAATGGTGGTCTTGTAGGCTATTTTTCTTACGATACGGTGAGGTTTGTTGAAACGAGTATTGGCCCTTCGACGGCGCTTGATGAGATCGGCACGCCCGATATCCTGCTAATGCTATCCGAGGAAGTCGTGGTCTTCGATAACCTCAGTGGAACAATCTGCTTTGTGATAAATGTCGATCCAGATCAGCAAGACGCCTACGCTGCAGCTCAGCAACGATTAGATTTTTTGCAGGAACAGTTGCAAAAGCCAGTTCCTCTGCCAAGTCTTCAAGCACCGAAGTCTGTTCTAGACGCAGATTTCGCTCACCATTTTTCGCAAGCCGATTATCAGCAGGCTGTTGAGAAGATTAAGGAGTATATAGTTGCAGGCGATGTCATGCAGGTCGTGCTCGCGCAGCGTATGTCAGTGCCTTTTTCAGGGGAGCCGCTAAACCTCTATCGTGCGTTACGATTTCTAAACCCTTCTCCCTACATGGTCTACTTCGACCTCGGCGATCATCATGTGGTCAGTGCATCTCCAGAGATTTTGGCGCGTGTAGAGGACGGCAAGATTACCGTGCGGCCATTGGCTGGCACTCGCAAGCGCGGCAATAACGAGGCTCAAGACCTGGCTTTGGAAAAGGATTTACTCGCCGATGCTAAGGAAATTGCGGAGCATTTAATGCTGATAGACCTCAGCCGCAACGATTCGGGTAGAGTCTCCAAGACAGGGTCTGTCACGGTGCCAAAGCAGATGTTTGTGGAGCGCTATTCGCATGTCATGCATATTGCATCGATAGTAGAAAGTGAGATACGTGATGACAAATCTGCACTAGATGTACTGCAGGCGACGCTGCCGGTCGGCACTCTGAGCGGTGCACCGAAGGTGCGGGCCATGGAAATCATCGATGAGCTGGAGCCGGAGAAACGCGGAATTTATGGTGGAGCGATGGGCTATCTAGGTTGGAATGACAATATGGACATGGCTATCGCTATTCGCACCGCGGTAATCAAAAACGAGAAGCTCTATGTGCAGGCTGGTGCTGGAATCGTTGCCGATTCGCAGCCTGAGATGGAGTGGGAAGAAACCCAGAACAAGGCCAGAGCCATCGTGCGCGCCGTGCAAATGGCGAACAATGAATTATCTGTCGAATAGCGCTACCAACAAACCTATAGCTGATCCCTTAGCGACTTATAGGCATCTAAAGCTCTAACTCTGCTCTGTTTTAAGTCTACGATTGCCCTCGGGTAATGCTCTCCTAAAACCACTCCGGCCTTTTCTAATTCCTCTGTATTGGCGCAGCTGGGATCATGAATAGCCTTGTTACTCAGTCCATTTAATTCAGGCACATACTTTCGAATATAGCTTCCCTTGGGATCGAACTTCATCGACTGCGTAACTGGATTGAATATGCGGAAGTAAGGGGCGGCATCGGCGCCGCTTCCTGCAACCCACTGCCAACTACAGCTATTGCTGGCAAGATCGGCATCTAGCAGACAATCCCAGAACCAGCGCGCGCCTTCTAACCAGTGAATCATTAAGTTCTTCACCAGAAATGAGCCTACGATCATGCGCACTCGATTATGCATATAACCGGTCTGCCATAGCTCTCTCATGCCTGCGTCAACTAGTGGGAATCCCGTCTGACCTTGCTGCCACCGGCGCAGGTTCTTCTGATCCTTGATCCAGGGGAAGCGATTGAACTGTGATTTCATGTTCTGTTGGGAGATAAGTGGGAAGTGATAGAGCGAGTAATAAGAAAATTCTCTCCACGCCAGCTCGCGAACAAAGTGCGCCGCTTGTTCTTCGTTCGAATCTATGTCGCCGGCTTGCTTGACCACTGTCGCGGCCTCTCTCGGGGAAATTTCTCCGAAGTGAAGGTGCGGCGACAGCATCGAGACGCTATGCTTAGCCGGATAGTCTCGGCCTTCGCGATAGTCAGTCAAACCGTTCTCTGTGAAATCCTGCAATCGCTGTCTCGCGCCTTTTTCGCCAGGCTGCCAGTGTGCTGCGAACTGTTCATACCAATTAATATCGGGAAGCAGGTTTAGCTTATCTAGTCGATCTTTATCCTGGAGGCATTTCACGGTATCGAAATTGGTATTGGCTGATTGGTTAGGCGCGGCAGGGGGATTGTTAGCAATCGCGTACTTGTAGAAAGGTGTGAAAATTTTGTAGGGAGTGCCGTCTTGCTTGAGGTTCTCCCAAGGCTCCCAGATTAAGCTGCCGTTTTGACTGGAAGCCGTTACTCCGTCCGCCGTGAGTTGCTCCTTGATAAGGCTATCTCTGTGTATTATTGAAGGCTCATAACAGCGGTTCCAGAAGATATGACTCGCGCCATGCTCCTGGATAAATTGCGGGAGTAACTTGGCGGCATCCCCCTTAAGAACCCACAGGTTTCCATGAAGTGATTCATTCAAGGCAATAAGCGAGTGGTGAAGCCACCAACGGGATGCCTCGCCTAGGGGCCAATCGCTACCCTCGTCCAGAATAAAGACGGGCAGCACCGAGCCTAGTTCAATGGATTTGAGAAGGGCAGGGTTGTCGCTAAGGCGCAGGTCCTGGCGGAACCACATAATGACGGTATTGGTTGGCACGGTTTCTCTAAGAGTAGATATTGGTTTTAGGTTCTAATAGTACGCTGAATCCGGCTGAAGGGATCATTTTGGCTACTCAAGACAGAATTCACTTGGACTGCTAGAATGGCGCTCTCAAATTTTGGGTCTAATAGGGTCCTGCTCAATGCTATTGATGATCGATAACTACGATTCCTTCACCTATAACGTGGTGCAGTATCTTGGCGAGCTAGGTGCCGATGTGCAGGTGTATCGCAACGATGCCATCTCGATTGCAGAGATAGAGTCTTTGAATCCTGCGCAGCTTGTCATTTCTCCTGGTCCGTGTACGCCAACCGAGGCCGGGATTTCCATGGAGGTAATTAGCCATTTCGCCGGCAAGATTCCGCTGCTAGGTATCTGCCTGGGTCATCAGAGTATCGGCCAGGTTTACGGTGGTGAGATCGTGCGTGCTAAGAAGGTAATGCATGGCAAGCTCTCTGCTATTCATCATAGTGGGAAGGGTGTGTTTAAAGATTTGGCGGAGCCCTTTACGGCGACACGCTATCACTCGTTGGTGGTCGATGCGCAGCAGCTTCCCGATTGCCTGGAAGTGACGGCATGGACCGAAGATGAGAATGGAGAGCGTGAGGAAATAATGGGCGTGAGACATAAAGAACTCGCAGTGCAGGGGGTGCAATTTCACCCTGAGTCTATTCTTAGCGAACACGGCCATGCTTTGTTGAAGAACTTTCTAGACCAGAGATAAGCCGCTATTTTTCACGAGACATCTTCGACTTCGACTTCGACTTTCAAGATCAACACTAATTAGCTACGGTAAGAACTAATGGATATAAGAGCAGCCATCAAGGCAGTCACGTCAAATGTGGATCTAGACAAGGATCAGATGATAGCCGTCATGCGCGAGCTCATGTCGGGTCAATCTACCGACGCACAAAATGCTGCCTTCCTTGTCGGCTTGCAGATGAAGGGCGTGAAGTCGTCCGAGATATTAGGTGGCGCAACGGTGATGCGTGAATTGGCCACGAAGGTGCAGCTAGCAGACCACCCACACATGGTCGACACTTGCGGAACCGGTGGCAGTGGCTCCAATAAGTTCAACGTATCTACGGCCTCGGCTATAGTTGCTGCGTGTGCGGGAGCAAAAGTGGCCAAACATGGCAATCGCGGTGCGACGAGCAAGAGTGGCAGCGCCGATGTGTTGGAGGCGGCTGGCGTCAATCTCACATTGAGTGCTGAGGATGTTGCCGCGACTATTGAACAGGTGGGAATCGGGTTCATGTTTGCTCCCGCTCATCACAGCGCCATGAAACATGTAATTACGGCGAGAAAGGAAATCGGCGTTAGAACTGTATTCAACCTATTGGGTCCCCTGACAAATCCAGCAGGCGCGCCGAATCAAATTATCGGCGTGTTTGATGCCGCTTGGATACCTTCGCTGTTAGAGGTGTTAAAGGAGCTAGGCAGCAGCCACGTATTGATAGTGGCGGCAGAAGATGGCCTGGATGAGATTAGCATTGCTGCCACATCGACAGTAGGCGAGCTGCGCGATGGTGAGATATCACTGTATACCGTTGAACCTTCCGACTTTGGAATTGAGCGCTATGCAGACTATTCCATGCTGCAGATCGATAGCGCTGAAGAAAGTCTGGCAATGATGAAGGATGCATTTGGCAATCGAAATCAGGCTGCTGCTGATATAGTGGCTCTAAATGCAGGTGCTGCCATCTATGCGGCGAATTTGACAGATGATCTGGCCGCTGGCGTTGTCACAGCGCAGAGTATTTTGCAGTCGGGTGAGGCTTTAGCTAAATTAGAGCAACTGGCCGAGTTCACACAATCGCTAAAGAAGTAGATCATCTCCTAATTTGAAGGCCCTATTAGAAGAGCACAGTAGAAGAGCACAGTAGAAGAGATTCATAGAAGACTTTCACGGTAAAGCGAGTACACATTTTGTCTAAAGCAACAATTCTTGAACAAATAGTCTCAAACAAAGAGCTGGAAGTAGCAGCAGCTAAAGCGACTGTCTCTCAAGCCGAACTAGAGACGCGGTTTCCCGCCATCGATCAAGCACGGTCTTTCTCCAAGGCGATGCGTGAGCGTGTGCAGTCTCAGCAGGTCGCTGTGATCGCAGAGATAAAGAAGGCCTCGCCATCGAAGGGCTTGATTCGTGAAGACTTTCAACCTGCGCAGCACGCTGCTGACTACGAAGCAAACGGTGCGACTTGTCTATCGGTGTTGACCGATGAGATGTTTTTTAAAGGGTGTAACGAGTACCTGCTGCAGGCCAGAGCGGCGTGCACTCTGCCGGTTATCCGTAAGGATTTCATGATCGATACTTATCAGATCGCCGAATCGAAGGCGTTAGGTGCCGATTGTATCCTGCTTATTGTTGCTGCTTTGCGGCCCACGCAACTAGTCGAGTTAGCAGACTACGCCAACGAGATCGACATCGATATTTTGGTCGAAGTGCATAATCAAAGTGAATTGGAGCAGGCTCTGCAGCTTAATACGGATTTGATAGGCGTCAATAATCGAAACCTTCACAGCTTTGAGACCAATCTGCAGACTACGCTAGATATAGCTGCACAAGTGCCAGCAGACAAGGTGCTCATTACTGAGAGTGGTATTCATACCCCAGAGGATGTGAAGAGCATGACAGATGCAGGAATCTATGGTTTTTTGGTCGGGGAATCTTTCATGCGCGCGCCCAGTCCGGGAGCGAAATTGAAGGAGCTAATGTTCGGTAAATAAGCTTTGGTGAATACCGTTCTCTGCTGACTAGGCTTATGTTCCAGCAGTCGAGCTTCTAGCGCGTACCGAACACAACTATTGTCTTGCCGCTAACACTGAATAGTTCCTGTTCCTCAAGAGTTTTTAAAACTCGTCCAGCCATTTCTCTAGAGCAGTTCACCAACCTGCCAATCTCTTGGCGAGTAATTTTTATCTGCATGCCATCAGGGTGAGTCATAGCATCCGGCTCTTTGCTCAGATCGATTAGTGTTCGAGCGATACGACCAGTCACATCATAGAACGCAAGGTCACCAACTTTACGGGTCGTGTTGCGCAGGCGATGCGCCATCTGCTGACCGATGGTGAACACGATCTCTGGGTGTGAACGTATGTAGGAGTTGAAACTCGCATAGCTGATTTCTGCTACTTCGCAGGCATTCCTAGCACGACACCAAGCGCTGCGCTCTTCCGCTTTCTCGAACAGGCCCATTTCGCCGAAGAAGTCCCCGGGATTCAAGTAGGTTATGATTACTTCCCTGCCTTCATCATCTTCGAGGACAACAGAAACCGAACCCTTGATGATGTAATACAGGGTGTCGCATTTATCGCCCTCATAAATAATAGTGGATCGATTCGGGTAACTCTTTCGATGGCAATGCGATAAAAAATTATCCAAGTCTTCGATATGTGGCGTAATGGCCATGAGTGCCATTGATAAAACTCCTACTTTTTCCAGCGAGTTAAATGTATATCACATTTTAGTCGCAATTGTGAGATGCCCATCGCAATAACAGTTGATGCTGAAAGGCTTCAGGCGGTGTGGCTGCTCACTCTATTAATTGAGCTACCTTCGGCTAGTTTTGTTATGGATCCTCTGTTATTGGTGGCGTTGAGGTGCTTTTCGCTAATGTTAACTATGTTAACCTTGCCCGCCATTCCATATACTGACTATTATCGGTTACTACCCCGATTTTCTTGATTCACGTCTTGCAATATTGTCGATATTTTTTGATGCCGGCGCGTTGATATCAGGGTTCTACCGCCAACTATTGCAACGTAAGGCCTACATAGGATTAATTGATGAAAGCGAGAGTGAATTGGGTTGAGAATGTGTTGTTCGTTGCGGAATCAGGTAGTGGGCACGCCATAGTGCTTGATGGTGCTGCGGAGGGTGGCGGGCGAAATATGGGCATGCGACCCATGGAGCTGATGGCCCTTAGTGTCGGCAGTTGCTCATCCTACGATGTTGTGACGATCTTGAAGAAGGCAAAGCAATGGGTAACTGCTTGTGAGGCGGAGGTTACCGCGGAACGAGTTGACGGCACGCCAGCCACCTTCGAATCTATTCATCTGCATTTCAAAGTTACCGGTTTTGATCTCAGTGAGAAGCATGTGCAACGCGCAATCGAACTCTCGGCGGACAAGTATTGTTCGGCTTCGATCATGATGAAAAACGCCGGCGTAAAAGTTACCCACGATTTTGAAGTGCATGAGGCTGAGAAATAATAGTTAGCTAACAGAGCTAGCTAGAAGGTTAAGACTTGATCAAGCCGGACAAACTTAGATGTGGTAGGTAGTCTTCTTCATTACTTCGGACATGACCGTCATGGCTTGCTTGATAGGTGCGGGTAGCTCTGCACCACCAGCTTCGCGTGCCGATTCCCCATGATGTTTCTCATCCGCGATCATTTGTTTGAGAATGGCTCGGCTCTTGTTGTCGTTCTGAGGTAACTGGTCGAGGTGTTCTTCAAGGTGCTCGCAAACCTGATCTTCTGTCTCAGCAACGAATCCCAGGCTCCATTTGTCGCCGGCGAGTCCCGCCGCTGCACCTATTGTGTAGGATAAGGTATACCACAGAGGGTTCAGTACGCTAGCTCGGCTGTCCAATTGCTGCAGGCGCTCTTCGCACCAAGCCAGATGATCAACTTCTTCGGCAGCAGCTTCTTCCATAGACTGACGTACATCATTCAATTTGGCGGTTGCTGCCTGCCCTTGATACAGAGCCTGCGCGCAGACTTCGCCAGTATGATTAATACGCATTAGTCCGGCCGCATGTTGCTTATCGGTCTCATTTAATTCTGACTCTTTCGTGGCTGCGGCAGGTGAGAGTCGACGTGCATTGCTAGAGCCAGGCACACAGCTGCGCAGAGCCTGATCGAATTGAACGAGGCAGCGGTCGAGGAAATCGAGATGAATGTTGTTGCTCATTGGATCTCTCTGAATAATTCTATGGTTGCGAGTCTGAGTATACCGTTACGAGGCGCAGTTCGCCGTTAATGGCCGTAGTCCTTAACAAGAGCTGCTTTGAGCCGATGAGCGCTTCAGGGCTCGCCCTTCGGGACAGTCCAAAGGCCAGAGGTGCCATAGAATTGTTCAGAGAGACCCTACCCATTCTCTCTGGCAATGGCACGATAGGCAATATCATTTCGAAAATAGACGTTATCCCACTGAATATTGTGCAGGACTTTATAGGCTTCAGCTTGGGCCTGGGAGACTGTTACGCCTAGCGCGGTAGCGCAAAGTACCCGGCCGCCATTGGTAACTACCGCGCCATCTTTCTCTGCTGTACCGGCATGGAATATTTTCTGATGTGACTCTAAGGGTTGGTCAAGTCCGCTTATCGGGAAGCCCTTGCCATAGGAGGCTGGATAGCCGCCAGCTGCGAGTACAACGCCTACAGCTGATCTTTCATCCCACTGGGCCTGTTCCTGATCTAAAGTCTGGTTGAGTGCGGCTAGGCAGTGTTGAACTAGGTCTGATTGCAGTCTCATCATTACCGGCTGAGCTTCGGGGTCGCCGAAGCGGCAATTAAACTCGACTACGTTTATCTCGCCGGTTTCGGTGATCATTAGTCCGGCGTAGAGGAAGCCTGTGTAATCATTGCCGTCGGCTGCCATGCCTGCAACGGTGGGTAGAATCACCTGATCCATGATGCGCTGATAAATTACATCGTCGACCACCGGGGCGGGAGAGTATGCGCCCATGCCGCCAGTATTCGGACCCTTATCGCCATCGTCTCTGGCCTTGTGGTCCTGCGAGGTTGCCATCGGCAACACATTGCGCCCATCTACCATGGCAATGAAGCTGGCTTCTTCGCCTGCGAGAAAGCCTTCTACTACGACTCGGTGCCCGGCATCTCCAAATTTGTTTCCCGATAGCATGTCTTCGACAGCCGCTATCGCCTCACCCTCTGTTAATGCGACTATCACGCCCTTGCCCGCGGCGAGGCCGTCGGCCTTGATGACGATAGGTGCTCCCTTCGCTTCTATGTAGGTTTTTGCTGCAGCTACATCGGTAAAGGTTTGATAGAACGCGGTAGGTATATTGTGCCGGCTTAGAAAATCTTTGGTAAAGGCTTTGGAGCCTTCTAGCTGCGCTGCATTCCTCGACGGGCCGAAGCAGGGAAGATTGCGCTCTTGAAAATAGTCGACAATACCGTCGACCAAAGGTGCCTCAGGTCCCACTATTGTTAGTCCAATATTTTCCTGTGCAGCGAAGGCGGCTAGCGCGGGAAAGTCGAGTGGATCTATTGCGACATTCTCTAGCTTTGCTTCTGCGTCGGTGCCGGCATTGCCTGGCGCTACAAATACCTTATCGACAGTGCTGGATTGAGCGGCCTTCCAAGCTAAGGAGTGTTCGCGGCCGCCGCTGCCTATAACTAATACCTTCATGGCTTCGATCTCGTGTTGGGTGCGCGACTAGTGACGGAAGTGCCGGATGGAGGTGAATACCATCGCTATATTTGCCTCATCGGCAGCGGCGATAACCTCGTCATCACGCATCGATCCGCCAGGCTGTATGACTGCGGCTATGCCTGCTTCAGCAGCAGCGTCTATACCGTCGCGGAATGGAAAGAAGGCATCGGACGCCATCACGGAACCTTTTACTACTAGATTCTCATCGGCCGCTTTGATGCCGGCAACTTTCGCACTGTAGACGCGGCTCATTTGTCCAGCACCGATGCCAATGGTCTGATTGTTCTTGCAGTAGACGATGGCATTCGATTTTACATATTGCGCAACAGACCAGGCGAACAGTAGGTCGCGGATCTCTTCCTCAGTCGGTGCGCGAGCGCTAACGACTTTTAGATCATCGCGAGAAATCTGATGAATATCGCGATCCTGTACTAACAGCCCACCATTGACGCGCTTATAGTCCAGTGCTTTTTCTCTGTGCTCCTGCCATTGGCCGCAGCGCAGTACTCGTACATTCTTCTTTGCTGCCGTAATTTCAAGCGCAGCAGCAGAAATTGAAGGCGCTATGATCACTTCGGTAAATTGCTGATCGACGATGCGCTGAGCTGTTTGTGCGTCCAACTCGCGATTGAACGCGATGATCCCACCGAAGGCAGAAGTTGGGTCGGTTTGAAAGGCGGCCTCGTAGGCCTTTAGCGGCGACTGAGCTATGGCAACTCCGCAAGGATTCGCATGTTTCACGATTACGCAGGCAGGCTCACTGAATGATTTAACACATTCCAAAGCCGCATCGGTGTCGGCGATATTGTTATAAGACAGTGCTTTGCCCTGCAGTTGCTCCGCCGTGCTGATGCTCGCTTCGGTTGGGTTTCTTTCTACATAAAAGGCGGCATTCTGGTGTGGGTTCTCACCGTAGCGCATCTCCTGGGTCTTCAGAAATTGCGTATTAAATGTCCTAGGAAAGTTCGATTCAGGGTCGATCTTTGCGCCGAGATAGTTGGCGATGGCGCCATCATAAGCCGCCGTGTGCTCAAAAGTCTTTACCGCGAGGTCGAAACGAGTCTCTTGGTCGAGGCTGCCTGCATTGGCTTGTAGCAGATCAACGATGCCGTCGTAGTCTGATGGGTTTACCACAACAGCGACGAAGCGATTGTTCTTTGCAGCTGCTCGCAGCATCGTAGGACCGCCAATATCGATGTTCTCGATAGCCGTTGGCAAATCGCAGTCTGGGTTCGCTACGGTGGCTTCGAAGGGGTAGAGGTTGACCACCACGAGATCTATTGGTGGTATGTCATGCTCCTCCATTACCGCCTGGTCTTGATCACGGCGAGCTAGGATGCCGCCATGGACCTTCGGGTGCAGAGTTTTAACCCTGCCGTCCATCATTTCTGGAAATCCGGTGTACTCCGAGATCTCTATCGCTGGAACACCCTCAGCCGTGAGCAGCTTAAAGGTGCCACCAGTGGAGAGTATCTCGATGTTAAGTTTGTGGAGAGCTTTTGCGAAGGGAACAATGCCAGTCTTGTCGGAGACGCTAATCAATGCACGACGAATGGCAGCAGATTTTTCTGTTGTCATAGGGCTATCTTTTGCTTATGGGCGTAGTTGGGGTTGATGCAAAACCGGCTATCTAGATTTTTGCCAATCTCACTAACACGAATGGCTTAGATGAGCTCGATGAGACTAAATTTAGAGGGCCGATCGATGGAATTTATAGTAAACCGTATAGCTTTAATTTGGTGCGTAGCGTACCACGGTTCAAACCAAGCATGATAGATGCCTTGCTTTGATTGTTGCCGCAATAAGCCATTATAGCCTCAATCAAGGGGGCCTCTACCTCTGAAATAACCATGTGGTGAAGATCGGTAACGGCCTCATTTTCGATATTTTCGAAATAGCGGCTAAGTGAGCGTTCGACTTCAGCTCGAAGTGTATTTTCTTGTTGTGCCGTAGGGGTGTTGTCTTGAGCTTGAGTCGGCTCAAGGTGGTTTGCAATACTATCGAATTTAGTCACGCAGCTTCAGCTCCCTGATCGAGTAGTAGACTTTCGTCCAAGCGAGAGAAGTACGCATTGACGCAGTCGAGTTGTGCGGCAGGGGACTCAATAGTATTGAAGTGTTTCATAAATTCACGCGATTCTAATAATTCTTTTACATACGCGGCAACATGCTTACGTGCATACCATACTCCTTTCACGTCGCCATAGAAACTATGAAGTTTCATAAGGTGGGAAAAGATTATATCGAGGCGAGTTTTTAGATCGATTTCGGGAAGTGTTTCTCCGGTAGCAAGATAATGTTCTATCTCTGCGAATATCCATGGCCTGCCCTGCGCGGAACGACCGATCATTAATCCATCTGCTTGAGTGTGCTTAAGGACCTCCGCGGCCTTATGTGGTGAATCTATATCACCGTTAGCGATTATAGGGATCGAGACGGCGTTCTTAATTTCTGCAATGGTGTCGTACTCCGCGTAACCCTTGAAGCGGCATTCACGGGTTCGACCATGCACTGTGAGTAAGCTTATGCCGCTACCCTCTGCAATCTTCGCGATCTCAACACCATTCCTTGTTTCGGGGCTCCAGCCAGTGCGTATCTTCAGCGTCACTGGAATATCGACGCGAGAGACTACTGCTTTTAAAATTCGTTCTACCAACTCGGCATCTTTAAGTAGTGCGGACCCTGCTGCTTTTTTAAGTACTTTCTTCGCAGGGCAGCCCATATTGATATCGATGCCATCGGCACCTAGTTCTGCATTCAGCGCTGCAGCTTGAGCCATCAACTCCGGATCGGATCCCGCAATTTGCACAACATGAGGTTCACTGCTTTTAGGTTTTACTCGCTTTAGTCTATTGCGTTCGTTTTGCCACAATTCTGCATTGCTCGTCAGCATTTCTGCAACAGTTAGCCCGGCGCCAGCTTCTGTGCAAATTTCCCGGAATGGTGTGTCACTGACGCCCACCATTGGTGCAAGGAATAGCGAGTTTTTTAGTTTGTAGGGGCCGACGTCAATCATTCTTGTTATTGTAGTTGTGCTGACTTTTCTAGGGGCCACTATGATAGCGGGGACGCATTTCCAGTTAAAGCGATTTGTTTGTTTTTTGCGCGCCTAGTTTTTGGTAGATCTAGTTCAGGCGACAATATCGTGGCTAGGGCCAGCGGAATGCCAGAGTGTAGTTTACCGCTTCTGAGCCTGGGTCCATTATGGCTAGGCCGATTTGCACCGGAGTCTTGGCCGGCATTGCTTGGATGGAGCGCAGTCCTGGGTCCATATATTCAGCGGAAGTAAATTCGCGCAGCGCGATGACGCTGTTCTCTACACTATTGAAACTGAGTATAAGAATTGGAAATGGTTGCTCGAATTCAGCGGTGTTGCGAATGATCGTATTCACCATCAAACCGTTCACTAAAGTCGGGTGGGTTTGTACGGTGAGGTTCTCGCTGCGAATAGAATCGATATCTGTGTATTGCGGCAGTATGCAATTTAAGTAGGAGCAGGCAACTTCGTAGAGCGGGCGCAATTGAGGAAGCTGGCTATAGAGCTCCATACGCTGCCACAAATATTGAGAGCTAAGCAGGCCTCCCAGTAGCAGGATGGATAGAAAGAGTAGAGTGCTACGTAATAGGTGACTCTCTTTTCTGGCTAAGAATTCGACGGGTGTAGACATACTTCCCAAGGCAGCAAGATACTCTCGAGGGATCGCTTCTAATGCTTCCTCATCGCTTAGTTCTGCTTCCAGCGCTCGAGCTCGTATCGCTTGTGTTGAATCTTCATCAGCTATTTGAGCGTTTGTCTGTGTTGCTTCAATGGCTGGCTCTTCATCTCCAGCAACACTTTCACTAGCAAGTTCTTCTTGCTTAGTTTGACTGTGGATATCGTCTATTTCTTCGCTTGGCGATTCACTACCGACATCTAGATTCTCGTTGTCCGTCACAGGCGCTGCGATTGGTTCTGACAGAGCGCTCGATTCTGTGGTTGGGAGTGATTCGGTGATTGTTTCTTCTTTCTCTTCTTCTACAGCGAAAGATTGGGTAGCTTCCTCGCTTGAAGGGGGAGGCGTCACTATATCGTTCATCTGCGACTGGACAGAGTCGTAGGGAGTCTGCACATCAGGTACCGGCATTTCCTCCTGCGGCAGTTTCTCAATGGTCTCAGAAGTTTTGGCGTCACTTGTCGCGCTCTGAGCGCTAGCCGTCTCGTGTTCTGGAGGGGCATCTGCTATAGGCGCAGCGATGCGCACCTGGGGGGGAGCATTGGGATCAAAGGTGAATGAAGCGGATAGGCCTATGCCAAGAAACGGCTCTTTACTCTCAATAGATGCTTCTTCAGGATCTGTCAGTTCTGGTTCCGGCTCAATAGGTTCTTCTAATGAGGAGTCGGCCTGCTCATTTTCAACGAGTTCAGGAGCATCTGTTGCCTGGGCCACAAAGGAGTCAAGAATTTCATCTTCGAATTCCTCGTCGATGTTGTTACTAGCATTGCTTGTCTGCGGGGGTTCAGGTTGATTAATGGGCGGGTCTTCGTCTTCAGGCTTATTCTCTCCAGCAGGGGCTCCTGCTCTTCCCTGAAGTTCTCCGGCTACAGTGCCAAAGAAGTCTTCGCTCACAGTTTCCGATTTTTCCAATTCCTGGTGCAGATTTTGTTCATCGATAGGGTCCTCGTCATGGGTTTCGCTCAAGGCGCTGCGAGTAAGAAACGAAGAGGGGTCGAAAAACTCCTGCGGATCATTGCCTACGAAGACCGACTCGTCTTGATCTGCTGCTGCGTCGCCTTCTTCTGGAATCAGGAAGTTGTCGATGGCCTCAAATACATTGAGGCAGGCTCCGCAGCGCACCTTGCCGGCAGCAGCAGCTAACACACGAGAGTTCGTGTTGAAGGTGGATTTACAAGCGGGGCATTGAGTTACATTGAAGGACATGCGGCAGGTCTTCGAGCGACAAGTTAGCAAGGGATTGTAGGTCAATCCCTTTGTCTTGCCTATTTATTATCCGATACTGAAAAAGTCATCCCTGACTTTTTCAGTATGTCGTGCGCCAAGAGCTGGCGTGAAAGTGTCATTTTACTTGCTATTGGCGCACTCCCGTCGACCAAGAAAATGCATGCAGCTACAGTTTTCTGGTCGAAATATTGGCGACAGCTGAAGCAAAGTCATCGAAATCTATATCGAGATGCATTTTTCAGGGTCGACTAGTTAGCTCATCTCACTCGCGAGGCCACTTTCTGCTAACTCAGGCGGATGCCGCTCAATCGTGCCCATTCCTCGCTCAGTACCGCCTCGTCCATCTCAAACCAGGATCCGTAATGCTCAAGTAATCCATCAGCCTGCTCCGCTAACAAGCCAGACAAGGCGATTTGTCCTTTGGGTTTTACGAGATTAGAGAGGTCTTCGGCAAGCTGTATGAGTGGCTCGGCGAGTATATTTGCGACGAGTATGTCTGAGAGAAGAGTTGCCCGGTCGTCAGGCAATTGGTCGGGTAGATAAGTCTCGATAACGCCCTCAGGGATGTTGTTGCGTTTCGCGTTCTCGATGGTGGCTGTAATCGCCTGAGGATCATTGTCTACAGCGATGACGCGAGTTGCTCCTAGCAGGGCAGCTGCGATAGCGAGAATACCGGAGCCGCAGCCATAGTCGATTACTGTGCTCTCATCGCGAATGTTCTTCTCCAGCCATTGTAGGCACATGCTGGTGGTTGCGTGACTGCCGCTGCCGAAGGCGAGGCCGGGATCGAGCATGATATTGACGGCATTTGGTTCGGGCGGCTCCTGCCAGCTCGGGCACACCCAAAGGCGCTCGCCAAACTGCACGGCCTTAAAATTTGCCATCCAAGATCTCTCCCAGGCCTGGTCTTCTAGGATCTCGAGAGTCAGAGACTCCTTGTCTTTAATCGCAGGGTGTTGTTGCAGGAGGAAAAGCAACCCATCGAGATTTGTTTCTTTCTCGAATAGGCAGACTAGATCAACGAGATCCCATAATGGAGTGCTACCTGGCTCCTTTTGAAATACCGGTTGATCCTCTGCATCCAGATAGCTTATTGAAAGACCGCCATAATCCAGAAGTAGTCGTTCTAGGGGTTCAATCTGATCGGATCGTACCTGAACCTTGAGCTGTTGCCATGCCATAGTGAGAAGACTCGGGAAGTTCTAGGAACCAAGCTTTTTTTCTAGGTAGTGGATGTTGACGCAACCCTTTTGAAACTCGGCATCGCGCACAAGATCTTGATGCAGCGGAATATTGCAGCGGATACCATCGATCAGCATCTCATCAAGAGCGATCTGTGTGCGTTTTAGTGCTGCTTCGCGAGTGTTTGCGTGGCAGATAAGCTTGGCTATCAAAGAGTCGTAGTGGGGCGGAACGCTATAGCCGCTATACAGGTGTGAATCGACACGCACGCCGATGCCGCCCGGCGCGTGAAACATCTTTATCTTGCCTGGGCTGGGCATAAACGTGACCGGGTCTTCGGCGTTGATCCTGCACTCGAAGGCGTGCCCGCGGAAATGGATATCCTCTTGCGTATAAGACAGCGGCGCGCCGCCGGCTATTAGAAGTTGTTCTTTGACGATATCTACGCCGGTAATCATTTCTGTAACGGGATGCTCTACCTGTACGCGCGTATTCATTTCAATGAAGTAGAACGATTCGTCTTCATATAAAAACTCTAGGGTTCCAGCGCCTCTGTAATTCATGTTCTTACAAGCTTGGATACAAGTCTGTGCGACCTTTGCGCGTACTTTGTCAGGAATGCCTGGAGCTGGCGCCTCCTCCAATACTTTTTGGTGGCGCCGCTGTAGGGAGCAGTCACGATCGCCGAGGTAGAGTGCGTTGCCCTTGCCATCGCCGATAACTTGGATTTCCACGTGGCGCGGATTCTCCAAGAACTTCTCGAGATAGACTACGCCGTTGCCGAAGAAAGACTTGGCCTCGGTCTGTGTGACGAATATTGCCTTGAGTAGGGCCGCCTCATTATGTACAACACGCATGCCGCGACCACCGCCGCCGGCTGTTGCCTTGATGATGACTGGGTAGCCAATCTCTTTTGCCAGAGATAGTGTGCGCTCGTTGTTGTCGTCTATGGGGCCATTCGAGCCAGGTACAGTAGGCACGCCGGCTGCGCGCATCACTTCGATGGCGGAAACCTTGTCGCCCATCAGGCGAATCGTCTCGGCAGTTGGGCCGATAAACGTGAAGCCACTGTTCTCGACCTGCTCGGCGAAGTCGGCGTTCTCCGATAGAAATCCGTAGCCGGGATGCACTGCATCGGCATCGGTCACTTCCATCGCAGAGATGATAGCGGGTGTGTTGAGGTAGCTGTCTGTTGGGCTGGGCGGTCCTATACAGACCGACTCGTCGGCGAGCCGAACATGCATTAAATCCCGGTCTACCGTCGAATGGACAGCAACAGTTTTGATTCCAAGTTCTTTACAAGAGCGAAGTACACGCAGTGCAATTTCACCGCGATTGGCTATTAATACTTTTTCAAGCATGAAGCTATCCTTGAATTAGGCTGAGCACACAAAGAGGGTTCTAGACGATACTAATTAATGGCTGGTCGAACTCTACCGGTTCGCCATCTTCAACCAAAAAGGCTTCGATCACGCCTGCTTGGTCAGCCTCAATTTGATTCATCATCTTCATCGCTTCGACAATACAGACCACGTCTCCGGCCTTTACATGTTTGCCAACCTCAACGTACGCAGCAGAGGAGGGAGAAGGAGAGCGATAAAAAGTTCCAACCATAGGAGACTTGATCGCATTTTCTTCTGCAGGGGGAGCGGCAGCAGGAGCCGCTGGTGCCTGATAGGCAATGGGCGCAGGTGCAGCGATGGTTCCGCGGCTAATTCGAACCGACTCTTCGCCTTCCTTGATTTCGATCTCTGCGATGTCGGAAGATTCCAACAGCTCAATCAGTTTCTTTACTTTTCTAATGTCCATAGGGATATCTCGTTTTAGAACTATTGTTAGTCAATACTGAAAAGTCATCCTGACTTTATCAGTATGCCGTGGGTCAAAAGCTGGCGTTTGTGTCATTTCACTGGCTTTTGCCGCACTCGCATTGCCCTTACCGGGCAATGGTTGCACATCCTTGTGCAACTAGTTAGCTAGTTTTTTGCAAGCAGCTTGAAGCGCCAGTTCGTAACCTTGGGCGCCTAAGCCAATCACACACCCGACAGCGATGTCGGAAAAATAGGAATGATGTCGATAGGCTTCGCGGTTGAATAGGTTTGAAAGATGCACCTCGATGAAGGGAATCTCACAGGCCAGGATCGCGTCGCGAATAGCAATGCTAGTGTGGGTGAATCCACCAAAGTTCACGATCATGAATGCCGTGTTGTCTTCGCGTGCCGTGTGCAATCGATCGATTAATTCTCCCTCAGAATTAGCCTGCAGGCTGTCAAATTGATGACCTGACTCCGTGCATTTTGCGGCGAGGCGCTGATTAATGTCGTCCAAGGTGTCAGATCCATAGATTTGGGGTTCACGACTACCGAGTAGATTTAAGTTAGGTCCATGCAGGGCCAGTATTGATGCCATGATCTTTTCCCTAATGTGGCGGCTGGGTAAATTTTCTCCCGAGAAGCCTGATTAGCTATTTTGTCGGCATTTTCTCAGAAAATAGCATGCATTTCACGCCTTTTTGCGAAAGGAAGGCCTGAGTTTACGGATTTAGCAGAAATTCGAAGCGCAGCGGAGGATAACAGAATCCCCAATCGGCACAGCCTTGATAGCTGATGAAGATTCTTGCGTTCGGTCCCGGCACGGTAGTAAGGCTGAGATCGACATCTAGCTGGCCATAATAGGCTTCTATATCTCCGAAGAATTGGTCATTTTTCTTTAGACCATCGGGTATCGTGACTTCTACGGGTAGCTCTGCCGAATCGGCTTGTTGGCTCAGTGTGAATTGGAATGCGTGTCTATACAGGTAGTGGCCATCGGGTAGGTTCCACACAATCTTGTATCGGCCTGGGCTAGCGGCACTGACATAGAAAGGAAAAGCGAGTTCCACAGGCAGAGGCTGTGGAGAAATGGGCTGTGCCTCTAGGCCCGAGATCGTACGCGGTGTGAGCTGCGCTTGCGCGACGTTGCCCCAGAGCAGAGCAGTGCCAAGTAGCAGAGTCAGTATGATTCGGAACGCGGAGCTTATCTTCATACTAGGTTGGACCAGTTAAACTAAGAATAAGTTTCCTACCCAAGGCTCCCTAGTTTTGATAGCGATCAAAGACCAAGCAGGCATTGGTGCCACCGAAGCCAAAGCTATTCGACATGACACGGTTCAGGGTAATGTCATCTTGCCGCTCGATTGCGATTGGCATGCCTTGCGCTTCTTCGTCTAGATTTTCAATATTGGCCGAGGCTGCAATAAAATCATTCTCCATCATCAATAGGGTGTAGATGGCTTCCTGTGCGCCTGCCGCGCCAAGTGAATGGCCCGTCAGCGACTTGGTTGAATTTAGTGTTGGTACGTTCTCACCAAATACGCTTTTGATCGCACGTAGTTCCGAGACGTCACCGGCCGGTGTGCTAGTGCCGTGTGTGTTGATGTAGTCTACTGACCCTTCCAAGCCATCGGTCGCTATCTGCATCGCGCGTGCGCCGCCTTCGCCTGCAGGTGCAACCATGTCATGGCCGTCGGAGGTCGCCGCATATCCTGTCAGCTCGGCATAGATCTTTGCGCCTCGTGCTAGAGCATGATCGAGAGATTCCATGACGAGAATCGCACCGCCGCCAGCGATCACGAAGCCATCGCGGTCAGCATCGAAAGCGCGTGAGGCTTTATCGGGAGTGTCGTTGTATTTAGTTGAAAGCGCGCCCATAGCATCGAACATATGGCTCATTGTCCAATGCTCTGCCTCGCCGCCTCCTGCGAAAACTATATCCTGCTTGCCTAGCTGAATTAGTTCGGCTCCATGGCCAATACAGTGTGCGCTGGTCGCGCAGGCCGATGAAATTGTGTAGTTGACGCCTTTGATTTTGAATGGAGTGGCCAGACAAGCGGACGTGGTGCTGCTCATCGTACGTGTTACACGGTAAGGCCCAACTCTGCGCAAACCCTTCTCGCGCATGATATCTGTGGATTCAAGCTGATCTTCGGAGGAGCCGCCGCCGGACCCCACTACTAGTCCAGAGCGAAAATTGGATACTTCTTCTTGTGTGAGGTTGGCGTCAGATATTGCCTGTTCCATGGCGAGGTAAGCATAAGCGGAGGCGTCGCCCATAAAACGGAGTATCTTGCGATCTATTAGTTCAGCTGTGTCGATCTGCACCGATCCGCTGACATGGCTACGCATGCCAATTTCTTCATAGATGGGATTGTGTCGGATACCACTACGGCCCGCCTTGAGAGAATCTAGCACCGACTCTTTGTCATTGCCCAAACAGGACACAATTCCGATACCAGTAACAACAACGCGCTTCATACGATTTCCCCGATCATTAAAGAATCACTCATGCATCCTGCATTAGAATGAACTTCCTGGCTTGAACAGACCAACTTTCAATGCTTTGGTGGTATAGATTGTCTTGCCATCTACAGATACTGTTCCGTCGGCGATGCCCATAACTAGGCTTCTATTAATAAGTCGACTTATCGATAACTCGTAAACTACCTTCTTTGAAGTCGGCAGTACTTCGCCAGTAAATTTTACCTCGCCAGCCCCAAGTGCCCGGCCCCTGCCAGGATGACCACTCCAGCCGAGGTAGAATCCCAGTAGTTGCCACAGTGCATCTAGTCCTAGGCATCCCGGCATGACCGGGTCGCCGGGAAAGTGACAGTCGAAAAACCAAAGCTCAGGCGTTATGTCTAGCTCCGCGATTATTTGACCGCGACCGTGTGCACCGCCGTCTGCATTGATCTCTACAATCCGATCGAGCATGAGCATATTGTCTACAGGTAACGCCGCGTTGCCCGGACCGAATAGGCGACCGTGGCCGCATTCCACCAATTCTTCCAATGTATAGGAATTCTTAGGAACAAAGTTGTGTTCGACTTGAGTCATAAGCTAGTTAAACCCCTCCAAGGGGTGGTTCTGCAAAGGTTGCGATGTTATCGCGCCGGGACCAAATAATCGATCATAAATTGACTGTGATGGCCTTACAGGCTGTTGAATCAGCTGTATTTATTAAAATAGCTGATATTTTGCTACTATGTCGTTCCTTTTCGCCATTCCATTTTAGTAGTCCAAGGCAGCACGCTCTATGTTAATTCCCGTTATTCTCGCCGGTGGTGTGGGATCCCGCCTCTGGCCAGTCTCCCGATCGTTGCTGCCAAAGCAATTTATTGAATTCCCTCACATGCAGGGCTCGCTGTTTCAGAACACCTTGTCTCGTCTAGAGGGGCTGTCTGACCTCGAAGACCCGATAGTCGTTTGTAATAACGATCATCGCTTTCTGGTGGCAGAGCAACTGCGGCAACTAGGCAAAGAGCACAGCAAACTATTACTAGAGCCGGTCGGCAGAAATACGGCGCCTGCAGTAGCTCTTTCTGCATTGTGTGCGCTGCAAGATAATGCGGACCCGCTTCTCCTAGTATTGCCAGCCGATCACGTGATCGAGGATCAAACGGCATTTCAGCAAGCGATAGCTCAGGCATTGCAGTCGGCCAGGCAAGGAAAGTTGGCTACATTCGGTATAGTGCCAAGTGTCCCAGAAACAGGCTATGGCTACATACATAAGGGTGTGCAGCTCGCAGGCGGGAATGGATATTGCGTAGAGCAGTTTGTGGAAAAGCCAGATCAGGAAACCGCTCAGGCCTATCTAGATAGTGGCGACTATTTTTGGAATAGTGGCATGTTCTTGTTTTCTGCGTCTACTTACTTGCAGGAGCTGAAGCGGCATGCTCCAGATATTTTCGAGAGCTGTCATCAAGCCTACGCGAGTCTGGAATCCTCAGAGGACTTTCGGCGAATCCCGGAGTCAATCTTCGCGAGCTGTCGCAGCGATTCTATCGACTATGCAGTGATGGAGAAGACGGCCTCAGCTGTGGTTGTGCCTCTCGAGGCGGGCTGGAATGATCTTGGCGCCTGGGATGCGATGTGGGAGGTGCGGGCCAAGGATGAGCATGGCAACGCCGTATCTGGCAATGTGCTTACCTTCGATGTACAGAATAGCTATATTCAATCTGAGTCTAGGCTTGTCGCGGTTGCGGGGATACGTGATGTCGTAGTGGTCGAGACAGCAGATGCTGTGTTGGTGACCCGCCGCTCTCAGGCGCAGTCCGTGAAACACTTGGTACAACAGTTGCAAGACCATGAGCGGGAGGAAGGCACGTTACACCGTTTGGTTTATCGCCCGTGGGGTTCCTATGAGAGTCTAAGCAGCAGGCCGGGTTATCAAGTAAAACACCTGATAGTCAATGCTGGTGCATCGATCTCCTTGCAACTGCACCATAAGAGGGCGGAACATTGGACGGCGCTCAAGGGCGTTGCATTGGTAACCTGTGACAACGAAGAGTTCCAACTTCGGCCTAATGAATCAACGTATATTCCGGTCGGGAGCAAACACAGGCTGACTAATGCCAGTAATGAACCAATAGAAGTCATTGAGGTTCAAATTGGTGAATATCTTGGCGAGGATGATATTGTTCGCTTCGAAGACCTCTATAACAGAGTCTGAAAGCAAATCTAACTAGTACAAGCTCGATGTTGATTCGCAGGTTGCGGAAAGACTGACTGCTTTCTTTAACTCAAAGAAAACTCTGCGCTATGTCTGTTATTAAGAAATGTCTATTTCCAGCGGCCGGTTACGGCACGCGATTCTTGCCCGCTACAAAGGCCATGCCGAAAGAAATGCTACCCATCGTGACCAAGCCTCTCATTCAGTATGGGGTCGAGGAGGCTATGGATGCGGGCATCACCGAGATTGGCATTGTGACTGGTCGTGGTAAGCGAGCGATAGAAGACTATTTCGATATTAGCTACGAGTTAGAACAAGAGATTGCCGGCTCCGACAAAGAAGAGTTACTGAACAGCACGCGCGAAATCATGGATCGCTGCACGTTTTCATATACCCGGCAGGTAGAGATGAAGGGCTTGGGTCACGCAATTCTAGTCGGCGAAACTCTCATCGGGCGCGAACCGTTCGCCGTCGTGTTGGCGGACGACTATTGTGTCACCGAAGGCGATGGCGTGCTTACGCAGATGGTCAAGTTGTATGAGAAGTATCAATGTAGCATTGTCGCGATCGAAGAAGGACCAATGGATGAGACCCATAAATACAGTGTAATCGCAGGAGACCTTGAAGCAGACGGTGTTTATCGCGTTCATAATATGGTCGAGAAACCTGCGCCTGAAAACGCTCCGAGTAATCTAGCGATTATCGGGCGCTACATTCTCAGTCCAGATATATTCGATGTTATCCGGAGTACACCGCCAGGGAAAAATGGGGAGATGCAGATTACAGATGCGCTTCAGATCCAGGCTCAGCAGGGGAATGTCATAGGTTATCGTTTTCAGGGGCGTCGTTTCGATTGCGGTAGCGTCGATGGGTTTATAGATGCGACGAATTACACCTATAACGCGCAATCAGCATAGATTTATTCAAGAGCAGTATGAATCACTAGAATTTGAATTCGGAATCCAGCTAATAGCTACAAGAAAGCACAACCGCTTAATTAAGAGCCAGAACTATGACCGAAGAACTCACTTGTTTCAAAGCCTATGATGTAAGAGGTCGTGTTCCCGATCAGTTGAACAGCGATATAGCCTATAGAATTGGTCGAGCTTATGCCGAGTATCTCAGGCCGAAACAAGTCGTAGTTGGTTACGACATTCGTTTAAGCAGCCAGGAACTGTGCGCCTCATTATCTCGAGGTCTTTCGGAGGCAGGTGCAGATGTGATCAATATCGGGCAATGCGGTACCGAAGAGATTTATTTTGCTACTAGCCATTTGAATGTAGATGGGGGGATTGTCGTGACAGCCAGCCACAACCCTGCAGACTTCAACGGCATGAAATTCGTTCGCGAATCATCCAAGCCCATCAGTGGTGATACTGGTCTTAACGAAATCAAGAGGCTTGCGGAAGAGAATAAGTTCGCTCCCTGTGATGAGCTAGGCTCGGTCAGTTTTGAAGATACCCAAGCCGCCTATATTGAACACCTGTTAGGTTATGTTGATATTCCAAACCTGCGACCGCTGAATATAGTGTGCAATGCAGGCAATGGCGGCGCAGGCCCAACAATAGATGCGATTGGACAGTTTCTGCCGATAAAATTTTTCAAGGTTCATCATGAGCCAGATGGCACTTTCCCGAATGGTGTTCCCAATCCCCTTTTGGAAGAGAATCGTGGTTCAACCATTGACGCTATTCGCGGTGAAGGCGCAGATATGGGTATTGCCTGGGACGGAGATTTCGATCGCTGTTTCTTCTTCGATGAGAATGGCCGTTTTGTTGAAGGCTATTACATTGTCGGTCTTTTAGCGCAGAGCTTTCTTGAACGGGAGCCCGGTGCAAAGATAGTTCACGATCCTCGGTTGACTTGGAATACGATTGAGATTGCAAAAGAGTTTTCTGGCGAGGCAGTTCTATGCAAAACCGGTCATGCATTCATTAAGGAGAGGATGCGCAGTGAAGACGCTGTCTACGGTGGAGAAATGAGTGCGCATCACTATTTTAGAGATTTCTTCTATTGCGACAGCGGCATGGTGCCATGGCTGTTGGTAGCTGGCTTGATATCTAAAACTGGCAAGAAATTATCTGAGCTTGTAGACGAAAGAATGAAAGCATTTCCGGCGAGCGGTGAAATCAATAGACGAATCGAAGAGCCGCTTTCCTTGCTGAAAAAGATAGAAACACTCTACTGTGAGACCTGTATTGCTGTCGACCAAACTGATGGCTTGAGTATGGAGTTTGAGAACTGGCGCTTCAATATTAGGATGTCCAATACAGAACCCCTCGTCCGACTTAACGTTGAATCACGCGCAGATGAAGGGCTCATGAAAGAGAAAACAGCCGAGCTACTTTCGCTCATGGAATAGTTGTAACTGCGCTGGAGCCCTATTTGAGAAAAATTTTACTGTTCGGCAATTCCGGGTCAGGAAAGTCAACATTGGCCTGTCAATTAGCGAACGCCACCATGGCGCACTTGGATCTGGATTCACTGGCTTGGCTGCCCAAGCAGCCGCCGCAGCGCATGCCGCTGACCGAATCCAGAGTTTTGATTGACGAATTTACTGCGAACAATGAATCCTGGGTGATCGAGGGTTGTTACACAGACCTGTTAGAGCTGCTAGCGGAGACATCCACCGAATTGGTGTTTCTGAATCTTCCGCTCGAACAATGTTTACTCAATGCATCGCTACGGCCTTGGGAGCCACATAAATACGCTTCCAAGGAAGCGCAGGATGCAAATCTTGAGATGCTCATTGACTGGATTACTCAGTACGAACATCGAGACGATGTCTTCTCTATTACAGCCCATACCCAATTTTATGAAGGCTTTTCTGGAACGAAAACATGTATACTTTCGAATGAGCATTCATTTATCTAGAGAGTTTGTCTAAAGATTACAGGAGAGTAGTGATGCGTGTACTTTATCGAATACTGGTTCTTTTCCTGCTGATAGTTTGCGCACTGTTTTTCGGATCTCTTGGTAGCATGAATGGCATGGGCGTCTTCCTAGTGTTGGCCGCCTTATTCGAGGGTGCTTTCTGGTTTGGTTTGTTTAAGAGCATGAAACGTCCCGTAGGCCAGTAGCGTCAAAGTTCAGCGAGTAGTAGGAAATTACCTTGCACAAGGTTGAGTTTTCTCGAATTTCCCTGCAGTCGGATAAGTTGCTGGTCGGCATAGCTGCAAAGATGTCTATAGGGAGCGATGCAACCTCAAATCTCTGGCAGCGCTTTATGCCGCGAAGGAAAGAAATTCAAAACGCAGTGGGTGAAGTGCTGTATTGCGTACAGAGTTTTTCAGAGTCAGATGGCTTCGTGAGCTTTACTCCTGAGACTGTTTTCGAGAAATGGGCGGCAGTGGAAGTGGCGAGCAGGAACAACGTTCCTGATGAAATGAAGCTGTTTGTTCTGGGCGGTGGCCACTTTGCAGTGTTTAACCATTGTGGTCCTTCTAGTGAATTCCCGAAGACGCTAAATTTTATCTTTTCCCAATGGCTGCCTAAATCGGAATGGCAGTTGGATGATCGGGAGCATTTCGAGATGCTGCTTCCTGGCTGGCGAGCCGACGACCTCAATGCTCGCGAAGAAGTTTGGATACCTGTGAAAAATAATGATCAATAAGCGGAACGCCAATCAATGATTCTCGAAGTAGCTACATTAGATGTGAAGCCAGGGATGGGGGCGGAATTCGAGAGGAGCTTTGCTCGGGCGCAGAAGATTATCAGAGCGATGCGAGGTTACCTCTCACACGAGTTGCGACACTGCATCGAGCAAGAGGGTCGCTATTTGCTCCTAGTGAAATGGGAAACTCTCGAGGATCATACTGAGGGGTTTAGAGGGTCCGCTGAATATCAGCAATGGCGTGAAATGCTGCACCACTTCTACGATCCATTTCCCACAGTAGAACACTATTCACTAGTAGAGTTATCAGAATCTGAGTGAGTGTTCAGCGTCAGTCTTTTTTCCAGTGCTGAACTTTTTGGATTAGACCCTGCGTTGACTCGTCGAGGAGTTCTTGGTCTGTGTCTGCAGACATGGCTGCAAAGACTTTTGTAGATAGCTTCTTCCCTAGCTCGACTCCCCATTGATCGAAGGCATTGATGTTCCACAGTACGCTGAGAGCGTAGACCTTGTGCTCGTAAAGTGCGAGTAGCATACCTAGGTTGTAGGGGGTCAACTCTTCAAGCAGCAACGTGTTGCTTGGTTTGTTGCCTGTGACGACCTTGTGGGCCGAATCGGCGTCTAGCTTTCCTTCCATCAATGCGAGGCTCTGGCTAAAACAGTTGGCCAGTAGATGCTGATGCGCCTCAGCGCTGCCCTGGGCGTCGCTATTGGCGGCGGCTATGAAATCCACCGGAACAAATTCCGTGCCCTGATGCAGGAGCTGGAAGTAGGAGTGCTGTCCGTTGGTGCCTGCTGTGCCCCAGATGATGTCACCGGTATTGTGTTCGATCGCTGCGCCTTGCTTATCTACGCTCTTGCCAAGACTCTCCATACACAGTTGCTGCAGAAAAGAAGGCAGTAGGTTTAGGCGTTGGCTATAGGGGATAACAGCTGTGCTATGCGCATCGAAGTATTCTCGGTACCAGAAGTTCAGGAGGGCGAGAATGACAGGCATATTTTTCTCGAGCGGTGCCGTGCGAAAATGTTCGTCCATAGAGTGCGCACCGGCAAGCAACTGCCGAAAACCGTCCATGCCTAGGGCGATCGCAATGGGTAAACCGATTGCGGACCATAAAGAGAATCGGCCGCCAACCCAGTCCCACAGTGGGTACAAATTCCGCTCTTCGATGCCGAATTCGGTTGCCGCGCTCAGGTTGGTGGTTATGGCGACGAAGTGTTTAGCCGTAGCAGTTGCATCGGTCTGTTGCAGCAGCCAATCACGGGCTGTCTCGGCATTTTTCAGTGTTTCGAGTGTAGCAAAAGACTTGGAGGCTATGACGAAGAGGGTCGTCTCGGGCTGCAGGCCTTTGAGAGTGTTCTGCAGGTGCGAGGGGTCGACATTCGACACGAAATGTACGCTGAGCTTGTGAGTCGCGAAGTGCTGCAGCGCATCACAGACCATTGCGGGGCCGAGATCTGAGCCCCCAATACCCAGATTGACTACGTCGGTAATTGCCTTGCCGCTGTACCCCGTCCATTTCCCGTCATGCAGTTCGGCCACTAGCGATTCTATTCTATCGAGGGAAGCGCTGACTTCAGGGGTGTTGGTTTTTGCCTGGGGGTCTCGCAGAGCAACGTGCAGCGCCGCTCTTTGCTCGGTAGTGTTAATTTCTTCGCCGCGAAACATCGAATCGATCGCCGCGGGCACCTGACTCTGCTCTACCAGATCCAGTAGTAGAGAAACCGTTTCTGACTTTATAAAGTTCTTGGAATAATCGAGTAGGAGCCCCTCATGATTTAGTGAGTACTCATGAAAGCGATTAGTATCGGCGCCAAATAGCGCGCTAAGGCGAAATTCTTTACGTCTGAATTCTTCGCTGTGTTTCCGCAAAGCCAGTCTGGCTGCTTTATTTCTTGAGCCATCCATGTAGAGCTTACTCTTGAGCAGCTTGATAGTTTTTCTTGGGATTGGCCGCGGGCTTCGGCTTTGGTTTTCTAAGCAGAGCCATGACGCCATCTTTCTTCGCGATGTTGTAGATATCAACGAAGGGTCGGTAGTGCTGCACGATTATGTTGTTGCTGTAGCCGGTCTCACCGAAATTTTCGGGAATCCTTTGTTTCGGGTAGTACGCGGTGCCAAACATATAATCCATGAAATTAAACTCACCAGAGAAATTCTTATCGATCGCCTCAGGATGGTTTGAGTGATGCCAGCGGTGAAACTTAGGATTGCTCACAAAGTAGCCTAACCAATGTGCATCTTTGATGTTGCCATGACCATAGCGGCCCCAAAAGTCTCTGAATGAAATGTAGAGAAAAATTAGTGCGGGATCCGGCTGAAAATAAGTTACCAGCATTAGATAGGGGGCAGAAAAAAGTGCCTTGTCGATAACATGAAAACGGCTTGTCGAGAATGAATCGAGAGTCAATGAGCTATGGTGAACGCGATGAAACTGCCAGAGCAGAGGAATCTTGTGCGAATAATAATGAGCCACATAAAAAGTGATATGCCCCATAAAGAGGAGGGCGAAAAAACTCCAGCCCCAATGTACGTTTGCCAATGAGCCCTGCAGATAGGCTCCTTGGCCGGCATGTCGCTGTGCATAAGTGACTAGCCAGGCGACGAAGGCTGCATTCAACATGCTATGCAGGTGCAATCGATGATAGGTGTGTATCAGGTCATTGATCATCCCCGACCTGACAAAAGTCTGTTTGTTCAGGGGAAATAGCCGTTCGACGATCGGAATGATCCATATCCAGCCGTAGAGCGAGAGCATTTGCAGCCATTCTTGGGTAACGGGAGTCAGCATGCTTGAATTCTAGCTTCTCTCTAGAGCAGTAATTAGCTGCCTAATTCAGGGCCGCGAGAAGCGAGTCATACCTGAATGCGGGGCGGTTTCGACCCAGTTACTTTAGCAAATATCGTGCTAAGTTAGTATGCTTCATTTACTGCTGCACGAGCTGATTGTAAGCGCTATGAAAAGTACTAATTTCGGATACATTCCTGCACTCGACCATCTGCGTGGCTTCGCCGCGGTGCTGGTGCTGTTCTTCCACAGCTCGCACTTTATTTCTCATAAGCTGATCTACGGCACGCCCTACGATCCGGCCAACTGGGCTAGAGCAGGAAATCCATTCTCTGCTCTGGCAATCGAGGGGCATACCGCGGTTTCTCTTTTCTTTTTGTTAAGTGGATTTGTATTTACTGTGGGTTCGCTGCAGAAAAAGCTGAACTACCTAGGTTTTTACCGCAATCGATTCCTGCGAACCTATCCCTTGTTTCTGTTCTTTCTAATTCTTGGGATAGCGTTCAACACTGAAAATTTTAGTATCACTGCCTTGCTGCAATCAGTGTTCTTCATGGCGAATAGCGATACGGCGATCAATGGCGGTGCGTTTACATTTGTGTTCTGGTCCATCGCGGTGGAGTGGCATTTCTATTTGTTGTTCCCTCTGTTATTAGTCTGCGTGCAGAAGTGGGGCTGGAGGGTATTGCCTGGGCTAATACTCGCGCTGCTTGTCGTGCGCACCGGTGCGTATTTTGCAGGAGCTGACATGCGAGTGCTGAGCTATTGGACTATCGTGGGCCGTCTCGATCAGTTTCTCTTGGGGATGCTCGTAGGCATTTACTATCGGGCTTATTTTGTGGCGGGCAAGCGCTTGGATTATGTCGCTATAGGGGGCGCAGGCTTGGTGCTAATGCTGCTATTTGGCTTTAACCAATTAGGCGGCGGTGGAGTTAACAACCATCTCTGGATTTTCTGGCCAACGCTAGAGGCTATGGCTTGGGCAATCTTCCTGATCGGGTATCTGTCGATTGCGCGACATTTTCATCGCCTCATAGGCAATGCTCTAGTGGCCCTAGGCACGATCAGTTATTCCATCTATATGGGCCACTATCTGGTGCTGGACTTCTTCCTGCGGCACGACTGGGACAGTCTGTGGCGATTAGACGATCCAGTCGCCACCGCAGCACTCAATACCTTTGTATTCATGCTCCCTTTAGTGCTGCTGCTCGCAACGACTACCTATTTCTGTGTAGAGCGGCCATTCCTGCTGCGGCGACGCAAATATGTGCAGGTGGCGGCGCCCGTGGCTCAAGGGCCTGCAATATCAGCGAACTGAGCTATTGAAGCTGTGGCGCTTTTTATGTAATATGCGCGACCTGAAGTGTAGTAAATGAATATGCCGCTATAGCTCAGCCGTGGTAGAGCAGCTGACTTGTAATCAGCAGGTCCCCCAGGTTAAGAGTGACTCTTGGTGGCGGCGAAAGAAGTACCGTAGTACCGCAGTTTAGAAAGTGTAGTAAGTGAATATGCCGCTATAGCTCAGCCGTGGTAGAGCAGCTGACTTGTAATCAGCAGGTCCCGAGTTCGACTCTTGGTGGCGGCACCACTGCCCCCCCCCTTAGTACAAATTACCTGAGTAGCAACTTTGGTAGCTGAATAAGCAGGTCCACCCTCTAGTGTTGCGACTCTTGGTGGCGGCACCACTTTCTTCCCCCTTAGTACAAACTACCTCTATATGGCGGCCTTTAGCAGCGGCGCCACTTCCATGCATAGCGCCCCCTAGCAATCTTGTAGTCCCCCACCGATTCACTTATTCTTCACTGCTCAATTCCACTCTATAGGCTGCAGTCGAAAATCCCATGCTAGACGAGAAGCAAATCCGAGAATTAGTCGCCGAACACGGCAGCACGGTCAATGAAGGTCGAACCATACAGCAGCTTATAGCTGATGGAGATATACCCCGCCTGAATGGAGCGTCTGTGCTCAAAGGCAAGGTATCAGACTCCGTATTTGGGGATGGTTTGCTTAGTAAAACCGGTATTTCGCTGCGACTCATGTTTCGCAACAATCGAATCTCGACCCATGATGTGAATCGCGGCGCTATTCCATTCAAAGATCAGGTGTTAGCGATTAATCACGACCATATGCTGCGCTTGGTAGTGGATGTGCTGGGTTCTTCGCAGTTTGCCGTGGATGGATTGCTGCCGAGTTCGACAGTTATTCCCTCTGAGAATCTGGAGATAGTTGGGATCGAGAATGTGCTGCGTCTTTATATGGCGCAGAGCTCGACATCTACATCTTTGTACCAACATTGGTTGCAGGCTAAAGAGACAGGGGAGACTTTGCTTCACTATGCGGGGCATGAGATGAGCGTAGCTGATCTGGGACCAAACGGTATTCTGCCCTATGTCATGGATACTCCGAGTACCAAGGATAAGGTCGATAAAACTACCGATGCAAATTCACTGATCGATAGCGGCGTGTGTACTCAGGCGCAGTACAATCAAATTCGAAATTCCTCGCTGATGGCTTTCGGCATGATCTCTCAGTATCTGGCTGGCCTAGGCATGGTGCTGGTGGATACAAAGACCGAGCACGGCATCAACAGTGCGGGCAAGATTGTAGCCGCAGATGAGCTCTATACGATGGACTCGTCGCGCTTCTGGCGCCTGGATGACAGCGGCAATGTTTTGCAGCGTGAGGGCAGGCCAGTTTCATTCTCTAAAGAATTCGCGCGGGGCATGGTGACTGAAAAAGATCAGCAATTCTCAGATGAGCAGGCGAGCGAAATTGCTGTACGCTATATTCTAGGATTGCAGCATCTGACTGGCATTGAATTTTCTCCTGATTTAAGAGTAAGAGACCAGCGCATAGTCGAATCGGTTGACTTAATATTGGACGCACTCCTTTAGCGTCTACTTTCCCAGTTGTACACGAGAGACTGTATTGATGAATCACATGATTAGACGTAGCTCGATCGTACTATTTTCCCTTGCCATTATTCAGGCCTGTTCACCGGCGCCTAGCAACGAGACAGCTGCGGCTGTGGCACCTAGTCTGGAGGGCATAACCGCCGCCGACTATGAGCGTGCCCAAAGCTTTCTTGGAATCAATACTGCCGACCTAGTTCATAACAATATCCTCGCCCAATACTGGCAGGATGATGATCAATTGATCTATCACCGCTCAACCCAGAGCGGCTCTGACTATATTTTGGTGGATGTGCAGACGGCGCAAAAATCGCTACTTTTCGATACGGCTCGTCTAGCTACTGAGCTGGCAACCTATGCAGATGAGGAAGTTGACGTTAATGACTTAAGCCTGTCGCGGGTACATCTGGGTGAGGCGCCAGGGCAGCTCGAATTCGATTATGAGGATCAAAGTTATGTGCTGGACTTGAGCAGCTACGCGCTTAACCAGCTCGCCGAGGCTCCGCCCGATGAATACTTCTCCCCTGATGGCACCGGGGCGGCCTTTATCGATGCGCATAACCTTTGGGTTCGCGATACTGCGAGCAATGAGGTGACCCAACTTACCTTGGATGGTGAGCAAGACTATGGCTACGCGACTAACAACGCAGGATGGTTGCGCGACGATGGTCCAGTTTTACTGTGGTCCCCAGATTCCTCCAAAATAGCCACCTTCCGCCACGACGGAAGAAATGTGGGCGAGATGTATCTGTGGTCTACACAGGTAGGTCATGGCGAGTTAGACGCATGGAAGTATCCCCTGCCGGGCGATGACCACATATTTATGATTGAGAGAATCGTTGTTCACTTGGAAGATGAGCCGCGTATTGTAACTTTAAATATGTCACCCGACCCCCATAGATCAACAACCAGCGATCACATAGCTGGCCGCGGTGGTCTGTTTCTGGATGTGGAGTGGAGTGAGGATAGCGAGACACTGTCGTTTGTCTCTTCGTCGCGGGATCACAAGATTGCGCAGTTACAGATTGCAAATCCAGAAACCGGTGAGGTGAGGCCTGTCTACCTCGAAGAAGTCGACACCTATTACGAATCTGGATACAACGCAGCCAATTGGCGTGTCTTTCCCGAGCGAAATGAGTTTGTCTGGTTCTCTGAGAAAGAAAATTGGGGTCACCTCTATTTGCACAATCTGCAGTCAGGCGAATTGAAGCATCAAATCACGCAGGGCAGTTGGGCGGTACTTCAGATTCAGCAGATCGATTTGGAAAACCAGCAGATCTATTTTCTTGGTTCGAACCGCGAGCCTGGCGATCCTTATTTTCAGTATCTGTATCGAATCAATTTCGATGGGTCTGAGTTAACCAACCTAACCCCTGAGACTGCAAACCATCAGATTAGGTGGTCCGAATCTGCTAAATATTTTAGTGATGTTTATTCGACACCAAATACCGCTCCAGTGTCTGTAGTGCGCAACACCGCAGGAGAGACGCAACTGATTCTCGAAGAAACGGATATTGACCCACTCATCAATAGCGGCTGGGTGGCACCGATTCCATTTATCGTAAAGGCCAGAGATCAGATCACCGATCTCCACGGCTTGCTCTACAAGCCCTCTACTTTCGATGAGACAAAAACCTATCCAGTATTAAATTATCTCTACCCCGGCCCACAGAGTGGCAGTGTCGGCACGCGCTCGTTTCGCGCCTCGCGCAATGACAAGCAGTCGCTGGCCGAGCTTGGGTTCATCGTGGTCGAGTTGGATGCCATGGGTACGCCGGGACGGTCGAAGTCTTTTCACGATGCCTACTACGCAGACATGGGCGACAACGGTCTGCCGGATCAGATCGAAGGAATCAGGCAGCTAGGGGCAGACAATCCTTGGATGGATCTCGAGAGAATAGGCATCTGGGGACATTCCGGTGGCGGCTTTGCATCGACCGCAGGAATACTTCGCTATCCAGATTTCTACAAGGTCGCCGTATCCGGCGCAGGAAATCACGATAATCGGAATTATGAAGATGACTGGGGTGAGAAATGGCAGGGATTGTTAGAGACGTATCCTGAGAGTAATCCCGACGAAGGCGAGCCAGTTGTCACTACGAACTACGACAATCAGGCGAACCAACTGCTGGCTGCTAACTTGGAAGGCAAGTTGCTGCTTGCCCACGGCATGCTCGATACCAATGTGCACCCTTCCAGTACCCTGCTAGTGGTCGATGCCTTAATCGAAGCCGACAAGGACTTTGATTTAGTGGTTCTGCCCAATGCCAGCCATGGTTTCGGAAATAGGCGCTACTTCATGAAGCGACGCTGGGACTATTTCGTCGAGAACCTTCGCGGCTTGGAACCTCCATCAGAGTTTATCTTTGCCGATAACGTTGAGTAGGCTCATTAAACCTGAGAGCCTAGTGCCTGCGGCTGCCCTTGCAGGCTGCATTAAGCTAGAGCCCTAGTTTGAACAAAGGGCCACTGCGCCCATCAATGAATTTAATCAAGGATGTTTACATGAAAACTCATTTTCGGATCAGCGCATTGGCTAGTTTGATGATAGCTGGGTTTGCAGGTCCCCTAGTCTTTGCCGCCGAGGACTATACGCCGCCGAAAACAGATTTTGGTGTGCCGGATGTGCAGGGAGTTTGGAACTATAAGACTCGAACTGGCCTCGAGCGTGCCGATGTCTATGAAGGAGAGTTAGAAGTAGACGAGGCAACCATGTTGGCGAAGATGGTTTCTACTCCGGACTTCATCGCTTTTCTTGAGGCAACTGGTGCTGAAGCGCCCGGGCCCGAGAATGTGGGCGGTTACAATGGTTTTTGGATTACACCGGGCGACGCTCTTGCTCAGATGAATGGCAAGTATCGATCGTCTCTCATCGTAGACCCGCCTGATGGCAAGATTCCCTGGAGAGAAGAAGGCCAGGCAGTTCGTCGATCTCAACAGGATGAGCTGCCCATGGGTATGGCGCAGAGCGATGGGCCGGAGGGGAGAACTCTCTCAGATCGCTGTCTCATAAGTTTCGCTTCAACTGCGCCGTTCATGAGCAGTCTTTACAACAACCACATGCAAATCGCGCAAGGGCCGACTCATGTAGTTCTGCTAGCGGAGATGGTGCACAACGCACGTATCGTGCGAATCGATCAGGAGTTTAAAGAACTACCCTACGAGAAATGGCTGGGTGATTCGATAGGCTACTACGAAGGGAATACATTGGTAGTGCAAACGAAGGACTTTAATGGCTGGCAAGTTGCTAAAGAGCGATTGATGTCCAACAATGTTTTGCTGACGGAACGATTTACTCGCGTCGCCGATAACAAGCTCCACTACACCTTCACTATCGACGATCCGGACCTCTATACTCAGCCCTGGACTGCCGAGATGCCGATGTATACAGGTGAAAACTTGTATGAATACGCCTGCCATGAAGGCAACTATGCGATGCGTGCCATACTCGCCGGAGAGCGCCGGCATGAGGCAGACGCGAGGAACGCGCAGTAATGTAAAGCCCGGTGCCACGTTGTTGGTACCGGACGCATTTTGAGAAACATCGGGCGGGACAAACTTATCTGCTTATTAGCCAGAATCGAATTATTCACATTACAGGGTAATAGACTGTAATGAAATCAATCGAAGCAGCGATCGCTGCCTATACCAATTTCATGTGGGGCTTGCCGCTAGTTATTCTGCTAGTGGGTGGTGGCTTCTTCTTCATGATTCATTCCAGGCTACGTCACTTTCGTTATTTCTCCCATAGCATAGGTTTGTTGAAGGGTAAATTTGATGACGCCTCGGAGGCAGCATCCGGTGACATTAGCCACTACGGTGCACTCGCTACAGCATTAGCGGGAACTATGGGCCTTGGAAACATCACCGGCGTAGCCATCGCGATAACGGTAGGTGGCCCGGGTGCGATATTCTGGATGTGGATTACTGCAATCGTCGGAATATCTACCAAATTCTATACCGCCTCACTGGCGATTATGTTCCGCGGCAAAGACGATGAGGGCAAGCTACAAGGCGGCCCGATGTATGTGATTCGCGAGGGGCTAGGACGCAAGTGGTTACCCCTAGCATGGATGTTTGCCATAGCAGGCATGGTAGGAACCCTTCCTATATTTCAGGTGAATCAATTAGTGCAGATTCTGCGCGATGTCATTGCGATTCCTGCAGGGATGGCGACTAGCGAAGAACATTTTAGTTTCGACTTCGGCGCCGGTGTAGTTCTTGCCATCGTTATGTTTAGCGTTGCAGTGGGAAAGGTGCAGAGAGTGTCAGCGATCGCGGGCAAGATGGTGCCTTCTATGGTGATCTTCTATTTCCTGATCACCGGTGTACTGCTGGCGAGTCATCTTGGCGAGATACCTGCCATGTTCGTACTCATATTCACTGATGCGTTTACCGGAGAAGCTGTATCGGGAGGTGTGCTCGGCGCAGTGATTCTGATTGGCGTACAGCGCGGCGCGTTCTCCAACGAAGCAGGAATAGGCACAGAGTCTCTGGCTCATGGCGCAGCCAAGACAAACGAGCCAGCCCGTGAGGGTCTGGTAGCCATGATAGGTCCTATCGCCGACACCTTGATCGTTTGTACCTGCACGGCACTGGCACTGCTGGTCACCGGCGTATGGGAAGGCGGTGGAGTTGGCGTCACGATGACTACGCAGGCCTATGAGCAGGTGTTCCCAGGCTTCGGTGCGTATCTATTGCTGATCATGGTTATTGTGTTGAGTACGACAACGATACTCACCTATTGGTATTACGGCAGTAAATGCATGGGCTTTCTCTTTGGAACGTCAACGCAGAGGTACTATATGTACGCGTATATGGCGCTGATAATTGCCGGTGCCGTTGTCTCGCTAGAGGTTGTGATTAATCTTCTGGATGGTATGTACGCGACGATGGCGATACCTACTATGGTTTCAACACTGCTGTTGGCGCCGAAGGTTAAGAAGGTAGCTAGCGCTTACTTCGCGCGAATCGATGCCGGAGAATTCGATGAGAAAAACCCATCTAGCAGTAGGGACACGGTACCCTCGGAGAACTAACAAACTATGAAGAACATATCGCTACTAATTCTATTGTCTTTTACGTTGTTCAGCTGTGCCCAAAACAGCCAGTCACAGCAATCAGATATCGCTGCCATAAATAAAGTGTTAGACGGCTATCATCAGGCCGCTGCGAACGGCGAGTGGGATATCTATTTTGATCTTATGAGCGACGATGGTGTATTCATAGGAATCGATGCGCAGGAGCGCTGGGTTAAGGCAGAGTTCCGCCAGTACTCGAGCGGCAGCAATGGTTGGGTCTATGCGCCGCAGCAACGCAATGTCAATATCACTCCAGATGGATTAAGTGCATGGTTTGATGAGGCGTTGTTGAGTCAGAGTTACGGCAGTAGCCGCGGCAGCGGAGTGTTGATACGCACGGCTCAAGGTTGGAAAATTTCGCAGTACCATCTAACTTTGCCGATCCCTAACGGTATGGTGCGCGGTATCACTGATCAGATTAAGGAATATGAAGCCCAGGATTAGACTAGGCGATTCTACGCCGCTGATTCTCGCGCCATCTTCTGGAAGCCACAACTCATCCGCCAAGCGCTAAGAGTGGAGATGACGGCAAACACTGATAGCACCAAAAATACCTGCGGCCAGCCCAAGGAGTCGGAGAGTATGCCTGCAGCAAAAGCGGCGATCGCCCCGCCAATATAGCCCATCCCGTCGATAATACCTGTACAGGAACCTGCTCCTTTCGCGCCAGCGATGTCTAGTGTAAGACAGCCGCTGCTCATCGAGTAGGGGCCCAGCAAGAAGAACCCGCTAGCTCCGAGAAAGAACAAGATCATATTGAAGTTAGGCTCACTCGCGTTGCTTAACACCGCTATGGCGATCATGCAAAACACCAGCACGGATAACATCATCCACATCATGCGCGCTCGGTCTCCGTTGCGCGCGTGGTGGTCTGTGTACCATCCGATGAATACCGTGCCAGCTACACCCAGCAATGGAAATATGGCCGAGCGTAAAATTGCGGAGCTTGCGCCCAGGCCGATGTCGAACAGGAATTTTGGCGTCCAGAATAAGAATACAGAACGCAGCAATGTGGTGAGAAAGCTAAACACGAGTAACTGACGGTATATAGGCAGACGCAACAGTGTCTTCATAATAGTCGATACAGGCGGCTGTTCCTCGTCGCCGTAGTCGGCAATTTGCTCCTTTGAATCTTCGCCCTCTATTGGCCTAGCGCCAGGCACCACGTCGCTAGGGCTAGAGCGCGACGTGAGGTAGGACCAAAGCAAGATCAGAGTGAGTACCATGGCGGGGTAGATAAAGACTCCCTGCCAAGGAACACCCACAGCTACCAGAAAACCCGCAAACAGAGTGGCCGCAACTCCGCCAAACTGGAAGTTGACACTAATCAAGCCCATCACAGTACCGTTGCGCTCTCGTGGGTACCAGTTGCCGATCGTCTTGGTCAGCCCGCCCCAGCCCATGGAAAGAAAGTAGCGACAAAAGCACCATACGATGATAAATGCAGTCAGGCTTGCTGAGATCGCAAAGATGATATTGAAGAATATTGCACCCGCCATGCCGACGAGAAAGATTTTGCGACCGCCGATTTTATCGGCTAACGGGCCATTGATAAATTTTCCGGCGGCATAAGCCATTTCAGATAGAGAGGCTATAAGACCGAGTTGTGTATTGGAGTAGCCGAATTCTTGTGTAAGCAGGGGAAAAGCGGCGGCGAGGTTGCCGCGGCAGATGTAGTAGCCCACATAGCCAACGAGCATGACCCAGAAAGTGGAGGTTCGCCAGTGTAGCAGCCGGGTGTTTTCTTCCGGTGAAACGGGGGTCTTCTGATCACCTTGCAGCGTATAGAACATTTACTGGCCCTTGTAGTTCGACTATAAGCTCAATAACAAGCGCTGACTTTATGATCAACTCAGGTGATCTAGATGATTTGTTTCGAGGAGCAGCAACAGATCAGTGGATCGTCTGATGTGGCTTTGCCAAGCCCTCACTGCTCGTCGAAGTTACTCGGGGCTCGTCCTGTGATGCATAGCTACGCGTGATGACTTCGCGCTCTAGATAGTGACCAAGCTTGCCCAGAAATTCTTCCATGTGAGAAGTTTGATAGTGGGCTTGCAGGCAGTCGGCATTTTCCCATTCTTGCAATAGGACTATCTGATTGTTGTCGGTCAAACCTTCGAAGTACTCATAGTTCTGGCAACCGTGTTCCTGGCGACACAGACGAGTCATGTCCTTCATCAATTCGAGTGCTTCAGATTTGGATTCTGAAACCAGATGAAAAGTTGATTGAACCATTATCATGATGTGGCTAGTCCTGTTTAAGAGTTTCGTTTACACGGTGCCGTAGTGAAGATTCTACTAGTCGGAGTCGAATCTTCACTACGGCTGAATTAATTCGCAGTAGCTTTCGCCACTAACACTAACACTAAGATGGTGCCTACTGCTCGGTATTCAAGGCTACTTTCGCAGGCGCGCGGGAAGCTGTCAAGAATCGAGGTCGCAGCTTATCAGTGCTGCCGATAAGCTGCTGATATTACTTGGGTTTAGCGAGTCTGCTATCGACGCTCCAGCCACCGCCACCAAGGCCTGCTAATACCAGTAAGCCGGCGAAGATGCCCATATTCTTAACGAAGTTCTGTGTCTGGTCGGGGACATTCCAGAAGTCATGCATTACCACGTTAATAACTAGCGTCAATCCAGCTAGTACGAATGCTACCGGCTTTACCTTATAGCCTATAACTACGGCAAGGCCGCCAAATAGCTGAATCGCAATGGTCAAGATCAGGAAGAAGGAGATAAACACCATGCCTTGTGAGGCCATGTAGGCAGATGTTCCTTCCATATCCAAAATCTTCAGCAACGCGCCGGGGCCGAAAAAGTAGAGACCGAGGATGACGCGGCCACTGGTGGAGCACAGGAGTTCGAAATTTTTAAGCATTGTGATACCTGTCAGGTTAATAGTTGGTTGTTCTTCTGCTCTTTCCTGCTTTTTCCTCTGCGCTCAGTCTTCCCACCAAGGATAGAAAGGTGGCATGTCACTGGACGCCTTCTCAACATACTCTGGTTTTCGCTTTTCCAAGAAAGCCTGTACGCCTTCCTTGCCGCTTCCTTGGCTCGCATAGAATATCGCTAAGGAATCTATCTGGTGCGCTGCCAGTGGGTGATCTTGAGCCGCGTTACGATACATCATCTGTCGCGTCAGAGCGATAGACACCGGGCTGTGTTGTGCTATTCGCGTAGCGAGTTCGTAGGCTTTTTGCAAAAGTGATTCCTTAGGCTCTATCGAATTAGCGAAACCACTAGCTTTTAATTCTTCAGCTAGAACTAACTCGCCGCTATAAACCCATTCTAACGCCTTACCCATGCTGACGATTCGGGGGAGGAACCAGCTGGAACAAGCCTCCGGTGTAATGCCTATTTTGTTAAACACGAAGCCCACCCGGGCATTCTCACTAACGAGACGGATATCCATCGCACAGGTCATGGTAGCGCCGATGCCCACGGCAGCCCCATGGATGGCAGCAATAACCGGTTTCTTGCAATCGTAGATCGCGAGAGTTAGCCGGCCGCCTGTATCGCGTACGCCGGAAATGATTTCAGGGTCATTCAGCTTAGTTTGCATATCGCTAAGAGTCGGCTGCAAACCTTCGTTTAGTCCAAATACATTTCCCTCGCTGCCCAGATCCATGCCTGCACAGAATGCTTTGCCAGCTCCGGTGACCACGATGGCTCGAACCTCATCGTCTTCGCTGGCGCGATTCACGGCATCAATCAGCTCGTTTGCCATTTCAACGGTGAAGGCGTTCATGTGCTCGGGGCGATTAAGTGTAATGGTGAGGATATTGTTTTCGATCTGATAGAGAATTGCGTTATAGGCCATTGACCGGTTCCAACAAGCAGCGATAGGGAGTTGGCCTATAATACAGAGAAGCTACAGCTTATGCAGGAGTCTATTGCTTCTGTTTCATTCTGGTGATGTCTACTTCGCCCTCCTGAAGCATTTGCTGCAGCTGCAAATCTTCCTCTCGCTTGGTGATCGCGCAGATCAGGAATTCTACCTTTATCGAGTTACCACGGTAGATGTATTCTTCTCCAAGTAGTGACTCCTCTATTTTCTTGATGACTACTTTAGATCCAGCTTCATCGATTCCCGGTAGAAGCATTCTGAATTGCTTGTAGTTGGATCGAGCCAGCACATCTTCGTTGCGCCGTCGATCAGTAGCCATCAGTGAGAAATGTCGTAGCATAGCGTTGCCTACTTTGGTGCCGTGCTGTTTGACGATGTCGTCGAGATTCGTGACTTCTAGGGTCAGCATAGAGACTGGTTTCGTATAGCGTAGTGCCACGCCAAGGACTCGATTACTGACCTCTATAAAAGCGCGCTCATTTAGTATTGTCGTAATGGGGTCGAAGATGGCGTTTTCTTGATATTCGACCTTGAGTTCTTCCATGGTCATGATAATGACTGAGAGCGCGAAGATCGTCATTGTGACGATGGAGCTAAGTAAGAATAAGGCAGCGGCTTCTTCAGAAGAATTTAGAGATTCTTCACCGCGGAAAAACATGAGAGTAAATTCAGTGACTGCATTGAATAGCGAGAGTGTAAGCAGTAGAAAGGCACCGAAAGTAGTATTGATGGCCATGACTGGTCGAAGTTTTCGTTCTATCTTGAGGCCTTTTGCTAAGACATAAACGACGCTAGCAGAGAAAACCACCATCATCACGGTATAGATGCGGATGCGCCAAAGAATATTTTCGTCGACAAACGTAAAATAGTAAAAGCCAGCCATGCTGCCTACAAACCAAATGATGTAGAAAAGCGGCAGTCTCGTATTTTCCTGATTCCAGAAATTTGCCAGACCAAATAGAACAGGGATGCGACCGCCCATGATCAAGGCATTGGCGAGAAAGATAGAAATTACTGGTGGCAGACTCCCTTGCAGGGAGGCGAGCAAGAAGCCTACGCAAGTGGCCATATAGCCAGCGGCGATTCCAAGCAAGCCAGGTATCTGCTTATTGCTCGACCAATTCGTCAGCAAGGCGATGCCAGTAACCATGGCCACTAAGCCTAGTGCGATTGTAAGATATTGATTATACGTTTATACGTTTATACGTTCTTTCTAGATGGCTTTCGCCGTTCGTAGTTGTTCAATTTCGTTCTCACTATATCCCCAGTCTGCCAAAATCTGCTCGGTATGCTCGCCGACCATGGCGGCAGATGATTTGATCTGCGACTGTGTGCGACTAAATCTCGGAGCGGGCGCGGGCTGAGTCACGCCATCAAATTCTACGTAGGTATCTCTGGCAACATTGTGAGGGTGACTTGGCGCCTCCCCTAGATCAAGTACTGGTGCAAAGCAGACGTCAGTTCCTTCCAGCAATTCGCACCATTCGGATCGTGTCTTTGTAAGAAACAGCTTCGCGAGTTTTTCTCTTAGTTGTGGCCATACACTCTGGTCCTGCTGTGCCAGAAATTCCTCGTCTTCAATCTCACACTTCTCTAGAAGAAGAGCATAGAACTGTGGCTCGATTGAGCCTATGGAAATATATTTTTCATCACTACATTCATAACTTCCGTAATAGTGGGCTCCACCATCCAGTTTATTGGCCTGTCTGTCAGTAGTCCACATGCCCATCTCCATCAGCCCGAAGAAGGGGCTTAACAGGCTGGCAGTGCCGTCGGTCATGGCAGCATCGATAACCTGCCCCTGTCCCGAGCTGGTTCTCTCATGGAGTGCGGCGAGTATGCCTGTCAGTAAGTACATGGCACCACCACCAAAGTCACCTACTAGATTGAGTGGCGGGGAGGGAGGTCTATCGGAATAGCCCATTGCACCTAGCGCTCCAGCTATGGATATATAGTTTATATCGTGCCCAGCGGCCTGAGCTAGAGGTCCGGATTGTCCCCAGCCTGTCATGCGACCGAAGATGAGTTTTGGGTTGCGCTCGAGGCAGACATCAGGTCCTAGGCCTAGGCGTTCCATCACGCCGGGTCTGAATCCTTCGATGAGCGCGTCTGCGTCTTCTATCATCCGTAGGACCGTCTCAACAGCGGCTGGGTTTTTAAGGTCTAGTGCTATTGAACGGCGCCCTCGATTAAGCACGTTCGCTCTATGACCTGTGCCTTTCTGGTTCAGTCTATCGATGCGAACTACCTCAGCGCCCATGTCGGCCAACATCATGGCGCAGAAGGGCCCTGGGCCAATTCCAGCCATCTCCAGTACTTTTAATCCTTGTAGCGGTCCCATCCTAATTCCTGTTATTAAGTTTAAGGCTTACGAATCATAGGGGATTGTGCAAAGGAAATAAAACCAATGAGGGAAAAGTCTCGTAGTTTCAGTCTTTAAACCCTGTTTCATTAGCTGTTTCACTTTTGTAATGGATACATTATCCTTTTGCGTCCCTTATTCAACAAAAAACTACGAACTCACGGTGCTAAGCATTATGGAATTACAGGATAAAACCGCATTTATCACCGGTGGAGCATCAGGCCTAGGCTTGGCCACCGCACGAAATTTTATTGCGGCAGGTGCGAAGGTCATGTTGTTCGACCTGAACGAGGACATGTTGCAGAAGGCGGCGGCCGAGCTGGGTGAGAACGCTATCTATCATGCAGGCGATGTCGCGGATGAAGCGTCGGTAGCGGCGGCGCTCGAAATGACCAAAGAAAAATTTGGCACGGTACACATCAATGTAAACTCGGCAGGAATCGGTGGAGCAGCGCGCACGGTTGGAAAGAATGGTCCGATGCCGTTGCAGAAATTCGAGCACATCGTGAGAGTCAACCTGATCGGCACCTTCAATGTGCTGCGTCTGTGCGCCGAAGTTATGCAGCTTAACGATCCGGTTACAGCCGACAATGAGCGTGGAGTCATCATCAATGTGGCTTCTATCGCCGCATTCGATGGTCAGACCGGCCAGGCAGGTTATGCCGCATCCAAGGGCGGCATCGTATCGATGACATTGCCGATTGCTCGAGACCTAGCGAAGCGAGGCATTCGAGTTAATACGATCGCACCAGGAGTATTTGAGACGCCATTGCTAGCATCAGCTCCGGACGAGGTGCGAGATCCACTCATAGCTATAACTCAATTTCCAAAGCGTCTCGGTAATCCTGAAGAGTTTGCAGATCAGGTGGCGCATATCGTGACTTGTTCATATCTTAATGGCGAAACAATTAGGCTCGACGCGGGCATTCGTATGCCAGCACTATAATGGAAAATTAAAAACGGATTGGAACCTATTTACTTGCAGAACTGTGATACTCGATCAGGTTTGCGTTTTTATCTCATAAAGTTTGGAGCAAAAAAAATGGCTGATGCATATATAGTCGGAGCAGTGCGTACTGCAACAGGAAAGAAAAAAGGCAGATTGAGCCATATCCACCCTGTGGATCTAGGCGCAATCGTAGTTGATGAACTGGTTGATAGGACAGGTATTCCTACGGATGCTGTAGATGATGTGATATTCGGTGTCGTGGTGCAGATCGGCTCACAGGCGGGCAATCTAGGTCGCAATGTATCTATGTCTTCCAAGCTCGATCTAGCCGTGCCCGGAACGACTGTAGATCGTCAGTGCGGCTCGTCGTTACAGGCAATTCAGTTTGGCGCGCAGGCAGTCATGTCGGGCACTCAGGACGTTATTATTTCCGGCGGCGTAGAGGCGATGAGCACAGTAGAAATTGGCTCCAATATACGTGATGGCCTACCGAATGGCCGTGGCATCCCTAAGGGTGAGCGTTTGGAGCTTCAGTATCCTGGTATCCAGTTTAGTCAGTTCGATGGCGCAGAATTATTGGCAGAAAAGTATGAGATTACGCGTGCCGATCTCGATGCCTTCGGGCTATTGAGTCATCAGCGTGCAAAAGCTGCAACTGACAATGGCTACTTCAAAAAAGAGATCGTCCCGATAAATATTAAGTTAGAAGATGGTTCGGCTGACGTGCATCTAGTAGATGAAGGTATTCGTGGTGCAGCAACCTTGGAGGGCATGCAAGCTTTAAAAACCCTAAGAGAAGGCGGAGTGATAACAGCCGGTACTGCGAGTCAGATTAGTGATGGCTCGGCAGCTGTCATGATCGCAAATGAGATGGCGGTAGCGAAATATAATCTACCGGTGCGCGCGAAGATTCACTCCTTGGCAGTAGTCGGCTCAGATCCGGTGATCATGTTAGAAGGCCCTATCCCTGCGACACACAAAGTACTAGCCAAGGCAGGGCTCACCATCGATGATATCGATCTGTACGAGGTCAATGAGGCGTTCGGATCGGTGCCCCTTGCGTGGGCAAAGGCGGTGGGTGCGGACCTGAACAAGTTAAATGTAAACGGTGGAGCACAGGCTTTAGGGCATCCGTTAGGTGGTACCGGAGCGAAACTCATGACTACGTTAGTGCATGAGCTAGAGCGGCAGGAAAAGCGTTATGGCCTAATTGCGATCTGCGAGGGTGGCGGTACTGCAAACGCCATGATCATCGAACGTATGGACGCGGTTACAGCCTAAGAGAAGATATCATGATTGATTCCTACGATTCGCCTTGGATGGATGAAGAGTTGCATATTATGCGCGACGCGGTCGCCAAATTTCTACAGAAAGAATTTGTGCCGAAGATGGATAAGTGGGAGAAGCAGGGCTTCGTCGATCGCGATGCTTGGCTCATTGCTGGAAAGGCTGGCCTGCTCTGCGCATCAATACCAGAAGAATATGGTGGTGGAGGCGGCAACTTCAAGCACGAGATGGTGTTGGTCGAAGAGCTTAGCTACGCCAACGTCACCGGATTTGGAAATGGCGTGCATTCTGGAATTGTTGCCCATTACATTAATTCTTACGGCAGTGAAGAGCAGAAGATGAAGTGGCTGCCGTTAATGGCGAGCGGAGAGATCGTCTCTGCTATCGCGATGACCGAGCCAGGCACTGGCTCCGATCTTCAAGCAGTGGCTACTACCGCTATTCTGCAAGGCGACGAATACGTCCTGAATGGACAAAAGACATTCCTAACAAATGGTATGACTGCGAATCTCATCTGCGTCGTGGCGAAGACTGATCCGACAGAGGGCGGCAAAGGAATTTCGCTTATCATGGTGGAAACAGATTTGGTTGAGGGTGAGGGCGGCTTCAGCCGCGGCAGGAACCTAGAGAAGCTTGGCATGAAGGCACAGGATACCGCTGAGATATTCTTCGATGATGTAAGAGTTTCTAAAGAAAATTTGTTAGGCCCATCCGAAGGGAAAGGATTTGTGCAGTTGATGCAGCAACTGCCGCAGGAAAGATTGATTATTGCTGCCGGCGCCTGTGCGGCGATCGAGAAAGCATTAAAGATTACGAGTGAGTATGTGAAAGAGCGCAAGGCATTCGGAAAACGAATTCTCGATTTTCAAAATACCCAATTTAAGTTGGCGGAACGTTACACGGAGGCTCGTCTGGCCAGAGTGTTCGTCGACGACTGCGCGATGAAGCTTGCCGATGGAAAATTAGACGAGGCGACGGCTGCTATGGCGAAGTGGTGGACGACGCAGAAGCAGTGCGAAATCATAGATGAGTGTCTGCAGTTCTTCGGTGGTTATGGGTTCATGATGGAGTATCCGATTGCCAAGATGTATGCAGATAGTCGTATACAGAAGATATATGGTGGCAGTAACGAAATAATGAAGTTGCTAATAGCTAGGGAGATATAGCTGGTTTGCGCCGAATGGCGGCTATTCGTGATTTCTAAATATTTCTCACGCAGCGAAACTCGATAAACTCGTCCGCTTTTTGGTTATGGCCTTGCAAAGAGATATGTTTAAATTGTTCTGCTGTGGGTAGAACTTTACCTAGCCAATTGCAATAAGTCTGAGCGTCGTTAAAATTTACCTTCAGATCGTCTTGGCCCATGACAGTATGGTTCATGGAAAATTTATCAGTAGTCTTCGTCCAGTTTGCATTGCCAACTTGAGCCAGCAATTCTTCGACGCTAACAGCAAGAGCGACATCTTCAATTTGACCTGTAAATTTCTGCGGGCTATGTGGTGCAACTTCCTGAGGCTCATAGCCTGTTGATTCTAAAAACTTTGCGAAGTCAGCTCTGCTAACTATGTGTTGATCGATCCAAAAATCTTTTGCTTCACTCAGGGCCTCGCCGCTCGCATTTGCTTGCGCAGTTTCAGCTTCGTTCGCAGAGCCATAGGGTTCGATAAGCACCATGCTTTCGAATCCAGGTTCCAATTCAACAAAGATGAAATTATCGAGAACTGCTATGGACGCAAGAAGCGCGACTGCGCTCGTTAATTGTCTGGTATTCGTCATTGCTACTTGTTCAATCCTTTACTGCTACTGCTTTTTGCACCAAATTGGGGCGAAAACACACAATTTGATACCAATGTTCCCTTTCATAACAGATTTAAACCTCATTTACACCGAACTGAGTTCACAAATTAAAAAGATTCTCCTTTTATTTTGCGAACCGAGGATGAGCTCGGCTACTTAGCCCAATGTCTAGAAAACTGCAGTGGGTGGTAGGATGTTAGAAATTGGTGATGGATAGATGGCATAATCTCAATGCGCGTAAGAGCCTTATTTGAAAGCGCGGAGCTGGGGACTACAACTAGGAGCAATTCAGTGAAAGATCAAAATTATTCCGTTCTTGATTACTCGGTATTAGCCCGGGCGGGCGTCTGTGCCTTTGCAGTATTCGTTTCTATTCATAGCAGTAGTTTTGCTGCGGAAGCAGGCTACATAACACCGCTAACAGAATTTGGCGTGCCGGACATTCAGGGGACTTGGTCTTTAGCAACCCAGACCAATTTAGAGAGGGCGGATCGGTTCGAGGGCAAGCTTGCGATCTCAGAAGAAGAGGCCATCTTGATCGAAGCGAGGGTGAGGGCGCAAATGCAGGCGAGCAATCGACCTAGCGATCCGAATCGTGAAGCACCTTCGGCGGGACAAAATGTTGGCGGCTACAATACGTTTTGGATGGACCCGGGAGAGCAACTAGCGGTCGTAAATGGAGAGATTCGTACATCGGTGATAGTGGAGCCCGAAGATGGTCAGCTTCCCTATAGCGAACAGGGTCGCGCCAATTTTGCTGCGGCGATGCAGCAGAGGCAGTCCTACGATGGGCCCGAGGTGCGGCCTCTTGGTGAGCGCTGCATGGTAGGTTTCGGTTCTTCAGGTGGACCGCCAAAGTTGCCGGTTCTCTACAACAACCTGACACAAATCATTCAGACAAAATCTCACGTCGTTCTACTGGCTGAGATGAATCATGATGCACGTATTGTCCGGATGAATTCCGAGCATCAGGATCCACCGCTCTATCCTTGGTTGGGTGATTCGATTGGTTACTACGAGGAAGGTTCTCTCGTCATCGAAACGACAAATTTTCACGCGCAGCAGGGTATGCGTTCCTCACTGGAACATCGCTTCTATGGTTCTCAGCAGATGAAGGTGCTTGAGCGTTTCACACGGACGTCGGATGACACAATCCTGTATCAGTTTACTGTGGAGGATCCAACGAATTACAGCCAGCCGTGGAGTGGTGAACTACCCATGAATGCGAATGGCGAACGCTTGTATGAGTATGCCTGTCACGAGGGGAACTATGCTCTGCCTGGAATTCTGGCTGGGGCCAGGAGGGCAGATACCGAAGGTATCGACTACGCTCCTACCGACCCAGGCCAGTGATTGTCGAGGATTGGAGGCCTCTGGTCAGGTTTATGACCAGAGGCCTCCTCGCTGCCTAGCGTAAGCTAGGTAGCTGATAGCCGTCAGCATCTAACTTTGCACGGATGACCTTCTTGTCTATCTTGCCTGTAGAGGTAAGAGGGATCGCCTCTGTGACGATCACATCATCCGGCAATTGCCACTTGGCGAAAATCTTGCTGCAGTGTTCGAGCACAGCCTCTTTATCCAGTGACTTGCCTGCCTCCATAATGACCAACGCAACTGGCCGCTCATCCCATTTTGGATGAGGCTGTGCGACAACTGCCGCTTGTGCAATGTCGGCCATGCCTACGATATGGTTCTCCAAGTCTACGGAGGATATCCATTCGCCGCCTGACTTGATCAAATCCTTAGAGCGATCGGCGATGAGAATATATTGCTCAGGATCAATCTTCGCTACATCGCCAGTCACGAGCCAACCGTCGTGAAATTTGTCCGGTTGTGGATCATTAAAATATTCCGCCGCAATCCATGGCCCCTTAATGCAGAGCTCGCCCACAGCCTCACCATCGTGTGGTAGACGGTTCCAGTCTTCATCGAAGATCTCGATCTCCAGTCCCGGCATGGCGAGGCCGGCCTTGGCAATATTTTTAAACTGTTGGTCTTCGGATATATTTAGGTGAGAGCGTTTGGCTACCTTTCTTGACAAGGTGCCAAGAGGATTAGTCTCAGTCATTCCCCAGCCTTGAATCATTTCTACGTTGTAGTTATCCCAGTACCAACGCATCATGGAAACCGGTGGCGCAGACCCGCCGCAGGTCATGCTTTTTAGTTTACTAAGGTCATACTTCTTTGGGTCAGCCTCTAGTGCGGCCTTAACTCCCTGCCAGATAGTTGGAACGCCAGCAGAGATGGTAACTTTTTCTTCATCCATCAGTTTAAGAAAAGCATCCGGCACCATGAAGCGATGCGGCAAAACCTGCTTGCAGCCCAGCATGGAGGCACAGAAAGGCAGCCCCCATCCCATAGCGTGAAACATTGGCACGATACACAGAAGGGAATCGAGCGAGGATAACCCCATAGAATCTGTTAGGCATTCGGTAAGCGTATGCAAATAGGTGGAACGGTTTGTGTACATGACGCCTTTTGGCTTGCCCGTAGTGCCGGACGTGTAACACAGACCCATCGGAGAGTTTTCATCTATTTCTGGCCAATCGTAGGTTGTATCCCGACCTGCGATGAAGTCTTCATAATCAATTTGGTTTTCGAATGAGCTCTCGCCGCCCTCGCCATGACGGCAGATGACGAGAAGCTCTACACTAGGCAGCTTGCCCCACAGTGGCTCTAGTAGAGGAAGTAAATCTTCATCTGCGAAGATCACTCTATCCTTTGCATGATTGATGATGTATTCAAGATCGGTCGGAGAGAGTCTAATGTTCAGCGTGTGCAGCACACTGCCCATAGAGGGAACTGCTTGATACAACTCCAGATGGCGATAATTATTCCACATGAAGCTGCCTACTCTGTCGCCTACCTCGATGCCATATTTACGCAGTGCGTTGGCAACCTGATTCGCTCTATCCCAGGTTTGTTTTAGCGTCTGCCGATGCATGCCTTCGGCCTGCATGGTGACAACTTCTATATCAGGATCTAGGATTGCACCCCTGCCTAGTATTCTGGACATTAATAGAGGTGTTTTCTGCATTGTCATTCGGATTCTCTCCTGGTTGCCGTAGTGTGATTTACGCCGTGGAGTTGGAGCATAGCCGATAACTGGGCGCTTGTTCAAATGCGGCTCGAGGACGCATACTGTGGCTGATACGCCTGCTGCAATTGAATTGATGAGCGGGGAGGTTTATTCTCATAGAGCTTTGCCTTTCGGAGGTGAAAACCCAAACAAGCCATGGAGAAAACAATGCTAAGCGCCAAGGAACACGCAAAGAAGGAGATCGTTGTTAAGGGCAAGACGATGAGCTATGTGGAGATGGGAGAGGGCGATCCAATCATCTTCCAGCATGGAAATCCTACTTCATCTTATCTATGGCGGAATGTTATGCCGCACTTGCAAGATCAGGGGCGGTGTATAGCTATCGATCTCATCGGCATGGGAGATTCTGACAAGTTAGACAATCCTGACGCCAGCAGCTATACCTTCGTGCAACACAGGGAGTATCTCGATGCTGCCTTGGCGGCGCTGGGAGTCGAGCGCGATGTAACTCTGGTAATTCATGATTGGGGTTCAGCGCTGGGTTTTGATTGGGCTAATAGGCATCGCGATGCCGTTAAGGGCATCGCCTATATGGAGGGCATTGTTCGGCCGGTCTCTTGGGAAGAATGGCCTGAGGCGGCACGAGGGGTGTTCCAGGGCTTTCGTTCGAGCGCCGGTGAAGAAATGGTGCTGGATAAGAACACCTTCGTCGAGAGAATCCTGCCGGGTTCTATTCTTAGAGATTTGAGCGAGCAGGAGATGACAGTCTACCGGCGCCCCTTCCAAAATAGTGGCGAGGATCGCCGACCGACTCTTACCTGGCCACGACAAATACCGATCGATGGAACTCCTGCCGACGTAGTAGAGATCGTGCAAGCCTATGCTGATTGGCTTACTGAAGCGGATTTACCCAAGCTATTTATTAATGCTGAGCCGGGTGCGATATTGATAGGAGCGCAGCGAGAATTTTGTCGGTCTTGGCCGAATCAGTCTGAGGTGACAGTCTCGGGGAATCACTTTTTACAGGAAGATTCACCTCACGAGATTGGGCAGGCAATCGCCGCATGGCGCAAGACAATCTAATGATAGTGACCTGTACTCATAGATAAATGGATGAACAAAGTGAGCGATCAACTAATTTTTTTTGGCAAGGCAGCAAAGAATCTCTTTTTGGTGTTGATGTTACTCACCGTGTTCTTGGCAGACGCCCAGCAGTCCCGGAATCAGAGTGCGGATGCCGGAAACCACCAGCTAATGGTGGGAGATTGGGTCTTCAATGAAGAGCTATCTGATAACAGCGACGATCAGGTGGAAGAGGCGATCAAAGACGGTGGTGGAAAGGTAGCTAGGCGCTTTTTCAGGAAGCGGCCAGAAGACTTCTATCGAGGTGGCCCTCCTGAGCAGGAACTCTACGATCGCATTTCCTATGACGATGTATTGCGTATCGAATACACAGACCCGGAATTTACCTTCACCTACGCGGATAACTATCAGCGCATCTTCCACACAGATGGCCGGCGCCGCAGTATCACGGCCAATAGTTTCTATACAGAAGGCGGCGAAGACTTCTCGTTCGGGAATTGGGATGCGGCGGCGCTAGTCGTGGAGGCTAGACCTCGCGATGGAGGTTTCACGCTTGAGACTTACACACTCGAAGAGGGCGGGAATCGATTGCGTGTAGAGATGACGATCGAGCCGGAATCATTTCGCGGGGCAATTAGTTTAACGCGAGTCTACGATCGCGCTGGGATCATTTCGCTGCAGGATTAGTTTAACGCGAGTCTACGATCGCGCTTGAATCGTATGTCGGGAGGATCAGTGTGGCGCGAGTCTGCGATCGCGCTGAATCGTATGTCGGGAGGATCAGTGTGGCGCGAGTCTACGATCGCGCTGAATCGTATGTCGGGAGGATCAGTGTGGCGCGAGTCTACGATCGCGCTAATTGAGCGACTATCTCTTCTTCGACTTCTCTTAGTCGATCCTTACCGAAAAAGATTTCATCACCTACAAAAAAAGTAGGCGCGCCGAACGTGCCTCGATTTACCGAGGCCTCGGTGCTGTCAATCAGCTTCTGCTTCACATTGGGCTCAACGCTTCCCGCTAGCAATTCATCCGCTGGTAAGTTTGCGGCTAGTAGAGCGCTCTTAATAATTTCCGGGTCGGCCATGTTGAGTTCCTGCTCCCACATGCTCTGATATATAGCCTCGATGTATTCCTTAGCGATGCCTTTGTCTCTCGCGCAAACGGCGCCACGCATAATATGCAATGTGTTTACGGGGAAGTTAGGATTAAATTTGAACTTCGATAGATCGTACTTCTCAATGAAGCGTTTTGTCTCTAGTGCGTTGTACTCAGATTTGTTCTTGATGCCCGCGAACGCTTCCATGGGCGATTTATTATTCGTCGCTCTAAATACACCGCCTAGTAATATAGGCACATAGTCAAAAGTGATGCCTGTGCGTTCTTCGATGGCCGGTATGACTCGATGACAGTAGTAGGTGTTAGGACTGCCAAAATCGAAATGGAATTCTGCTCTAATTGTCATAATTTAGTTCATACCTTTAGTTCGTGCCTAGTGTGAATCGGGTAAGATTTAGAACTTCTCGGCGAAGGGTCTGACGTCCATCTCATGGGTCCAGGCATCGCGACTTTGATGATGCAGCATCCAATAATTGTCTGCTATAGATCTTGGATCCATGAGCGCGTCGGCGGGCAAGGAGTCTGGATCTTCGCCCCGGTCCTTTATTCGGTCACGGACGAAGGCGGTATCGACGCCGGAATCGATGATTAGATGTGCCACATGGATGTTCTTGGGGCCGAGCTCGCGCGCCATGCTTTGTGCCAAGGCGCGTAGTCCGAATTTAGCGCTGGAAAATGCGGCGAATCCACTGCCGCCACGTAGGCTGGCCGTTGCGCCTGTGAAGAATATAGACCCTCTCTTGCGTGGCAGCATGTATTTTGCCGCCTCTCGACCACTTAGAAACCCGGTCAGGCAGGCCATCTTCCAAACTTTGTAGAACACTCTCTCTGTGGTTTCTAGGATGGGGAAGTTTACGTTTCCGCCGGCGTTCGAAATCATAATTTCGATTGGCCCGAACTCTTTCTCAATGGCGGCGAAGCGCTCGACTATCTGAGCTTCTTCGCGTGCATCCAATGTGTAGCTGTGGGCCTGACCGCCTGCGGCCTTGATTTCAGCAACGAGTGCATCGTTCTTCTCGCCATTGCGTCTTCCAAGACAAACGATGAAACCCCCGGCGGCGAATCGGCGTGCGATGGCGGCGCCGATGTAGTCACCAGCGCCGATGATGACGCATACGGGAAGATTGTTTTTCATGTTATCGAGTTTGTTGGTCAGCGTTCTACAATGGCTTGACGAATTTTAGCGTCATGCGGTCGCTTTCGCCGATTGCCATGTACTTGCCTTTATCCACATCGCCCATTCTGTAGTTAGGAGGAAGAGTCCAAACACCTTCTGGGTGAACTGTTGGATCTTTAGGATTGGCGTTCAATTCGCTGCTGCCTGCAAATTCGAATCCAGCGGCGGCTGCAACTTCTTTTACATAAGCCTCGGTTACGTATCCGGAGGTGCGCATAACATCCATGCCAGCATCTGGCTTAGCTCTATGCTCGACTACTCCCAATACTCCGCCAGGCTTCAATGCCTTGTAGAACGTTGCGAAATATTCGTGTTCTTGCCCTGCCATGATCCAATTGTGGACGTTGCGAAACGTAAGCGCCATGTCTGCCGACTCGGGTGGCGCAATAGTAACCTCGTTAGGTGGGTTCAGATGACGTACAGTAATTTTTCCGTAGAGATCTGGGTCAGCAGTGATCTTCTCTTCGAAATTACGCAGGTTAGGCGGCATGTAAGAGGCAGACGCGTTCGGTGAAAAATGCGCTGCATAGTATTTGCCGTGATCGCGAAGATAGGGAGCCATGATCTCCGTATACCAGCCTCTGGATGGCAGGATTTCTATTACAGTCATGTCTGCGGCTAGGCCAAAAAATTCCAGAGTTTCTACCGGATTGCGCGATTCGTTTCGAGCGCGATTCGACTCACTGCGATGCTCGCCTTCTGCCCACTGACTTAGCGTCTTCGCTGTGGCGGCGCCATGGTGATCTGCGAGGGAGAATTGAGTAAAGCTGAGGGCGATAGTCGAGAGCGCTGCAGTAAAAAGGAACTTAGAAGATTTCATCGTAAACCTCATTCTGAATCATTATTTTTAGGTTATTGAGTGAGCGATGGACTCAATAGCTATTCCCGATTCTTACACGAAATATTCGGGCAGGCCAACGATATCGACCCCCAGGCGCTAGACCCCGCTGTGCATAGATGGTGGAGGCAGTCAGTTTGTGGGGTGCTGCATATGAAATACGCCGCCTTAAAACAAAGCTTGGATGAGAACATCTCCATTTACTACAGAACTGCGAGCGCGGGATTACGAGTGTGATCTGCAAGGCCTCGTAAACAAGGCGGTGTAACAGCGCTATCTCGAACATGCTCGGCACGGGTATCTGAATGGACGAGGGCTGGATTTCGCCGAATTGACGGCTCTTGGCGTAATAATCGTAGTCATGCGCGCCGAGCTGGAAATTAGAAGGCTCGCAGACGCTGAGCTGATGCTAGAGGCCAAGATTACTGCAGTCTCATTGAAAGACGGTGAGCGCCCCTATTTTTCGGAGGAGCTGACAAAACTACTCTAGGTAGCTTCTTCGTATTCTTACAGCAGCGCCTACATTTGACCCAAAAAAAAGCCCCCATTGGACGGGGGCTTAAATGGTAAGAAAATTGCCTGTGCAGAAACAGAGCAACTCATTATAAAGGAACAGGGTTAGGCCCTTTTTATTTCATTCTCTACGAAAATTAATTTGACGTCTGATGGGCGTGAGCCTGCTTTAGGCAGTCTGGCTCTATCTGTCAGAGCGGCTTCAACATAGAGGCTGCATTTCAGCGTAGTTCGGTGTTCGACGATTTGCTTGGTGCGGCAGTTTCTATGGTTGGGAGGCCGTGGTGAACTTTGCCTCACTCATATCTGTTGGAAGCGCGTTGCTCAGTTGTTCATAAGCAGCTTGCCGTTTAGCAGGATCTTCGTTGAATACGAATTCGAAGAAAGATAATGCAGCGATGCTGGTTACCATCTGCTGCCTAGCAGGATGCAGTGCCTTCTCGCTAGGCATGGTCGCGCATACTTCAGGAATATTGGCATCCAAAACAATACCATCGGATGCATCGCCGAGTGCGACAAATGCCGCATTCGGGTCGGAGCCCAAGTTCGACAATACTGCCGTGCAGCCTAATCCGTCTGGATGATTCATTAGGCGTAGCCAGGGCTCGGAGATCGAGCCGAAACCTAAATGCGTTCCTCCCTCAATTTCAATCAACACGCTGTTGTGTACTCGCTGGGGGATTACCGCTGCGTTGTATTCGAAATCTATCAGTGCGTCCAAGGTGCCAGCTATCATCATAAAAGGCACATCAGTAGTTTCGTAGAATTTGCTAACAAGTCCTGCCGATGGTCCCGCTATCGAAATTGCCGCCGCAACTCTCTCGTCTCTCAGCCTGGGATGATAGGTAGCGAGCGTGGTGGTTATGCCGCCAAGGGAATAACCCATTAGCGCAATGCGAGAAGGGTCCAGTTCTCCAGCGAAGGGTTTGTCACTGCCGGAAAGCTGTAGCAGGGAGTCGATCAGAAAGGTTACGTCCGAGGGTTGATTTACTAAGTCATCGGCATTGGGATCGCCGGGAGTACCGCCTGCTGTAAGCGGGTAATTCGCTGCGGCAACGACGTAACCGTGACTCGCTAGGAGTTCTGCGATGTAGGCTAAATCGGTGCGTTCGGATACGAAGCCGTGACTATGAATCACCAGAGGATAGTTCCCCTCCCCATTTTCGGGATACCAAACGCTAGTGGGGAAAGTTCGATTTGATAGCCGCGGCGCGTCGCCGTTGGCCATGGTTTCACGAGATTCATCTACGAGTACGAAATCGTAGTGTCCTACGACAAAGGGCCCGCCTTGGAGCCATTTTTCACTAGCCGAGTCTTGCGGCAAAGGCTCTGGCATGGTCACCAAATAGGTGACGGCAAGGCCAATAAAAAGCAAGCCACCTATTCCGACTAGACCAAGAGTAATTTTACGAACCATGGAAACCTCTTCTTGTGTGCAACGATTAGCAGTCTAGAAACTCTGCGTTAATAAACCTGCAATAAGCTTTCAAAATAGGTCGGCACTATCTCTGAGGCATTACCGACAATGTGTTCATCAAATCCAGAGCTGGTGCTCTCAATGTTCAACTCAACAGTATGTGCGCGGCGAATCTTTGCAGTCTGATAAAAGCCAGAAGCAGGATACACATTCCCAGAGGTACCGATGGCTACGAATATATCGCAACTTTCCAGCGCCTGATTGATCTTGTTCATCTGCAATGGCATCTCGCCAAACCAGACAATGTGTGGCCGTAGATTGCCCGGTGAACGGCAGCAACGACATTCTGTATCGAAGTTAAAGTCCTCAGCGATATCGAATATCAATTGCGAGTTAAGGCAGCGCATCTTTAGCAGCTCACCGTGCATATGCAGTAAATTCTCTGAACCCGCTCGTTCGTGAAGATTGTCTACGTTCTGCGTAACCAATAGAAATTTTCCAGGGAACTCGTGCTCAAATTTCGCGAGGTAGCTGTGTGCGGCGTTGGGTCTGACTTGATCCGAGAGTAATTGCTATCGCCGTTGATTGTAGAACTCGTAGACTAGTTGCGGATTGGCCTCGAAACCCTCGGGAGTGGCGACGTCGTCGATGGGGTGGTTCTCCCACAAACCATCGGCCGCTCGAAAAGTCTTGATGCCAGATTCGGCAGAGATGCCTGCTCCGGTAAGTACGACGATGGATTCAGCTCTTGCGCTCATATGGGCAGTGTAACACGGAGAAATCCAGCTCAGATAATGGCAATTCATCGGGCGGGTTAAATCATCGGCATGGAGCAGTGCTAGGCATAGGCGTATTTTACGAGCTAGTGAATAGAAATCTAGAGGGTATAATGGCGCTAATTAAATCCAACTATCACATTTCTTACCGAATCTGAGAGAGAACACAATGACCGCTTTGAAACTAGGCAATTTGGCGCCGACATTCACCTTGCTAAACCAAGCAGGAGAGAAGGTAAGTTTGAAAGACTTCAGAGGCAGCGCTAACGTAGTGCTGTATTTCTATCCTAAGGCCATGACGCCTGGCTGTACCAATCAGGCCTGTGGACTGCGCGATTCCAAGAAGCAGCTAGCCAAGTTTGATGCGGTAGCGCTGGGTCTGAGCCCAGACCCGGTGAAGAGACTGGCGAAGTTCGAAGAAAAAGAGAGTCTGAATTTCGATCTTTTAGCAGATGAGGATCACGGCATCGCTGACAAGTATGGCGTGTGGGATCTAAAGAAGTTCATGGGTCGTGAATACATGGGTATCGTGCGTACAACTTTTATCATCGATAAACAGGGGCGTCTGGCGCATATTATGGATAAGTTCAAGACTAAGACTCATCATGATGATGTATTGGAGCTACTCAAGGATCTGCCCTAGGCCTTGCTGTTATGAAGTTAAACTATCGACAGTATTCAGAATCGGGTAGCCCCGTGCTCGTGCTTCATGGCCTATTTGGCAGCCTTAGTAATTGGGGGTGGCATTGTAAGCAATTAGCGCAGCAGTACACTGTCTATGGAGTCGATCTGCGCAATCATGGTGATTCACCGCATTCAGAGCAGCTCGATTATCAGCTAATGGCGGAGGATGTTCGTCAGCTGATTAGTCGCCTGGGATTAACATCTTGCTGTATCGTTGGGCATTCGATGGGTGGCAAAGTTGCGATGCAGCTCGCGCTCAACTACCCTGATCTGGTGGACAAGCTGGTGATTGTTGATATAGCACCGGTTAGCTATCCCGAGGATGCAGACGGTCACATGAATGTGCTGGCTGCCATGGACGCTGTGAAACTCAGTGAGATCAAGAGCAGGACAGAGGCTGAGGTAACCCTCGAAGATTATATTCCCCAGGAGGCTTTGCGAAAATTTGTCCTAACAAATTTAGCGCGTAATAAGGAAGGTTTATTCGAGTGGCGTCTGGATAAGGATTCGATACGTAAAAACTACGCTAATCTTCGGGCCGAGCTCGTAGCGACAATGAATTTTTCGAAACCCGTACTGTTTGTAAAAGGCAGTTTGTCACCGTATATAAAACCCGAGCATGAAACGCAGGTCAAAGAATTGTTTCCGGCGGCTTCGGTAAAGCTAATCATGGATGCGGGGCATTGGTTGCATGCGGAACAACCTCAGGCTCTTTCGAGGATACTACTTAAATTTTTACTCAGTTGATTCACATCGACTCGGTTCCCGTTCGATAGTTGCTTTAAGGAATTGTTGTGACAGTACTCAGTGTTAACGTAAATAAGATTGCCTTATTGAGAAATTCTCGAGGTAGAGATTTTCCCTGTGTAGTTGGGTTCAGCGAACAGCTGATCTCACTGGGTGTTAAGGGCATAACGGTCCATCCGCGCCCAGACGAGCGTCATATAACTCGGCGCGATGTCTATGCACTTAGCGAAATGCTAAAAGACAAGCCGCAGGTCGAATTCAATATAGAAGGCTACCCTTCGGGAGACTTCATGAAGATGGTGCTAGAAGTGTGTCCAGATCAATGTACCCTCGTACCCGATTCTCCTGAGCAACTGACTTCGGATCACGGTTGGGATATTCCTCAGAGTCAGTCTGTGTTACAACCGGTATTAAGCGAGCTTCGTAACTGCGGCATTCGCAGCAGCTTGTTCCTAGACCCGGATCCTGAAATGGTCGATCACGTGCAGGGTGTAGGTGCAGATCGCATAGAACTCTATACCGAAGACTTCGCGAGCCACTACGCGGGTCCCGAACAGGAGCCAGTTTTCGAGCGCTACCGTAAGGCTGCGCAAAGGGCGAGTCAGCTTGGCATTGGCATCAATGCAGGGCACGATCTGGACTTACAGAATCTGGCTAAGTTTCTGCAGATACCCGATATTCTCGAAGTTTCGATCGGTCATGCGCTCGTTGTCGAATCCCTGCAATTGGGGGTTACTGAGGTGATTGCTAAATACCTCGCTATAGCTGGCAGTGACTAAAAGCGCGTAATACGGCCTTCTTAGAGGAGAACTCCATTAAGTTAGGGTTCAGCCCGGCTGCATATACTGTCACAGATACCCAAATTCAAGATCGAATTTGTTCGTGAAGGAGTGGCAGTCATGAAAAGCAGACTATTAAAGCTAATAAGCATTCCGCGTTGGGCAGGCATCGCCGCTGTGCTAGCGGTTCTGGCGCCCAGCACTGTCTTCGCTTCTCATTTCGAACTCTCTCGTCTGGCTAATCAGATAGAATTGATTAGTGGGCAGCTAGCAGACGATCTTCGTTACACCCGTCACTATGGCTCGGTTCGTCAGCGTGCTGTAACCCTGAGAAGGGAGGCTTCACAACTTGCGGATTCACTCAGGCGCAATCGCAGCAATTCCCGTATCCGCTCACAGTTCAAAGATGTCCGGCACGGCTATGAGCGTCTCGAGCAAGCATTTTTTACAGCCGATCGACGCGATCACGATACGAACCTGTATCGCGAGATAAGTCTATTAAGCAATGTGTTCACGAACTTAAGCGATGAGTTTTATTATGCCGGTTTAGGTGGTCAGAACTATGGCCCAGCCTATAATTCACCCTATAGCGGCATATCGATCATTAGTTCACGCAACGGTTTACGCAACTCTGGTTCACGCGAGCTAAATCCGCGTCGCGGCAATTACAGGGATTATGATCGGCGCGATCACGAGCCTAGGTCGAATGGTCGACTAGTACCCAATCGACAGAATGCAATCTCTCAGGTCTTTCGGGGCTATAGTGGTGGCGTTGCGTCCGGCCGTCAGAACGGCACAGATGATCAGGGTCGTGGTCAGAACCAAAGAGCTGATAGAGACCGACCCGCCGCAGCAGTGCCCAACAGAGGTTTGCGCAGGGTGCAGAGCGCCCCATCTTTTGATCACCGAAGTAACGTGTTGGAAAGACAAGGTCGGCAGAATGCCGAGAGGCGTGAGGTAGAAAATCAGGGTAGAAACAATCGGTCAGCAGTGTCGCCTCGTCAGTCACCCCGAGGGACTAATGTGCAGCGTCGACGCGGTGGTCGCAGTGACGTGTCAGAGAACCGGCGTAGAGAGTAGACTTTCTAACATTAAGCCTTAGTTTCCGCTAAAAAGGGTCAGGTGTAATATTATTGGCCTCTGTCTGGTGCGCGTACTCTTTATATACTATAAGGCTTTCTTCGATTAGACTGCGCGCTCTGCGGATATCTCTACGGTAGGACGCACTTACCACTGCTCCACCCAAAACCTGTTGGAAAAAAGCTTGAAGGAAAACCTCCCATCTAATCGTATCTACTATGGTTACTGGATCGTCGTGGCGGGATTCGTCACGCAATTCGTTGCCGTTGGCATGTCCAACTACATCGTAGGCTCCTTTCTTATCCCGATGACCCAGGAGTTTGGCTGGACTCGGGCCGAATTCAGCCTATCCCGCTCGATAGGGCAAGTTGTTCTAGCCTGCACAGGTTTTGTAATCGGCTCCGCCATAGATCGCTATGGAGGACGCCGCTTCATAATCGTGGGCGCATTCATTTTGTCTGCCGCGACTTATAGTCTCGGGAATATAACCACGCTCAGTCAGTGGTTGCTGCTGAACGGACTAATGCTCACCGCTGGCGCGGCACTGATCGGCAATTTGGTGGTCAATGTGACCTTAGGTAAATGGTTTGTCGAGCGTCGCGGCAGAGCAGTTGCCCTAGCGGGAATGGGGATCTCACTTTCGGGCATCATACTTCCAATGTTATCGACATGGATGGTAGATGAATACGGTTGGCGAGCCTCATGGAAGCTACTCGGTATAGCAGCAGGTCTGCTTACTCTGCCCATGGCATTTATCATGCGGCGCAGCCCAGAAGATCACGGCTTGCACCCCGATGGGAAATCAGAAGAAGAGATGGCGCAGGGTCACGGCGCGGCCGCGCAGGCTGATTTTGAGAATTCTATGACGCGTGCGCAGGCGATGCGCACCTCCAGCTTCTATTTCTTGGTGCTGGCATTCGGCTTATTTCAAATTTCGATTACAGTCATGCTGATTCAGACGATTCCGCTGATGACGGATGCAGGCTATTCGAGGCTTGTGGCCTCGACTATGATTTCGTTGGCGTCAGTACCTGCCTTTCTCAGCAAACCCCTCTGGGGCATTCTCATCGACCGCTACAGTCCGCGAAAGCTTGCTGCAGTGGGTGCCGCTGTCACCGGTAGTGCGGTGATGCTAATAGTCTTCAGCGTAGCAAATGAACTAGACCTGCTGGTCTATGTTGGATTTCTGTCAATGGGTATTGGCTGGGGTGGCTTGTTACCCTTGCAAGAGGTGATATGGGCCACGTTCTTCGGGAGGCGCTATCTCGGCTCGGTTAGATCCACAGCCATGCCATTTACCTTTGGCATGTCGGCATTGGGGCCGGTATTGGTCGCCTACTACTACGATCAGGTTGGGAACTACGATCTCGCCTTGCTGGCAATTGCGCTTTGCAATATCGCCTCGGCTATCATGCTCTATCGCATGAAAAGTACGCCAGCCATGCAGAAAGCTTGAAATTGTTTTGTGGCACTGCAGCTGATCCGACACAGTAAAAAGCGCGAAAAATAGAGGTTTGATTAACTTTTTTATGAGACTCTCTTCGCACTTTCCTTTATGGTCTGAGCATTCAGCGACGATCTGAACGAAAATAAGAACGTCTAAAAATAGAGTCGATTGGATCTTAAGATGTTTCAGAAATTACAGTGCGACATACCAGATTTGAAAGTGACTAAGCCCAGCGGCTTGGCCTCGAGTTTGTTCTTTCATGTCTACAGTGGAACGAATGCTATTGGGTTTGCACAGCTGAGCTCCCGCTCTGAGAACAATCACCGACGATGGATTTCTAGGCGTGCGAGCAAAGATGATTCCGCTCCTGGGGTTAGCTACTGCCTAAAGATAATTGAGGTTAGCCAGAATTACCGGAATAAAGGTATTGGCTCTGCTTTGTTAGATGAGGTTATCGGATTCTGTAAAGATGAGCAGGTAGTTTCTATCTTCGGGGAGGCCAAAGGTGATTCTGAAGAGCTGCGCCGCTGGTATCAAGGCAAGGGCTTTGATTTGTCTAGCGTAGACAACATCCAGCTTTCCTTCTAAAGCAACGCCATTTCACATTTCTAGCTCAACCTTCGGGCTATCTTGTTGTGCTCTAGTTCTTCTTTCTATTTCGTTAGTAGGCTTTCGAGTTGTGGCTTGAGAATGGGCCATACATTGTCGAGGATCATCGACTGAGCCTGGGCGCGCGGATGAATGCCATCGTTCTGCATTAGCTCAGGCTGCTGTGGAATGCCATCAATTAAGAACGGCACTAGAGAAAGCGATTTCTCCTCGGCGAGAGCCGAGTAGGTCTCGAAGAAGGGAACGGTATAGCGTGGTCCATAGTTTGGTGGAATCTGAATCCCGGTAAGAATAACCTCAGCGCCGTTCGCCTTTGCAAGATCGATCATCGATGCGAGATTCTCCCGCATGAGGTCCAGCGGTAGGCCGCGTAGGCCATCATTGCCGCCTAACTCAAGTATCAATAATTCCGGCTGATAGCTGTCTAACATTGCAGGCAGTCGCGCTAAGCCGCCGGTGGTGGTTTCGCCGCTCACGCTGCCATTGACTACATCTACCGGCCATTCCTCCGAGAGCAGTTTACTCTTCAAGAGATTGACCCATCCCTGCTCCTGCTCGATGCCATAGGACGCGCTAAGGCTGTCGCCATAGATAAGGAGGGTCAGATTTTCATCTGCAGCCCAGCTGCTGAAATAGATCGAGCAGCTAAGGCAGAAAATGCATAGTCGAGTTAAACGCATGGTCGAATTAAAAGGGGTCTCATCGCATCAAAAGCAACTGTGGTGGAATAATATGGTAAACCAGTACTCTCTCGCCTGCGTAGATACCTCTGAGCACGTAAGCGATCCGGTAGGGTCTGTATTCTATAGAGACGCTTGCCCATTGCAATCCATACTGGTCCGCCAAATTGGACTATAATCGCTGTCTGGCACCACACACTAAGAGACCCTGAGTACATGATTCGAATTGAAAACCTATGTAAGAGTGTAGATACTAGCGAAGGTCTGCTGACCATCCTGAAATCAGTCAGCCTAGATATTGATACTGGAGAAGCCGTAGCAATCGTCGGCGCTTCAGGATCCGGCAAGTCTACGCTGCTTGGCCTGATGGCCGGTCTCGACACAGCAACCTCTGGCGATGTGGTATTGGACGGACAGAGTCTTAATGCTATGGATGAGGAGCAGCGCGCTGTATTGCGTGGCAGACTTGTCGGATTCGTCTTTCAATCTTTCCAGCTTCTGCCCAGTCTTACGGCGTTAGAGAACGTGATGTTGCCCATAGAATTGAAGGGCGATGCCCAGGCGCACGAGAAGGCCAAGCGCCTCTTAGCTAGGGTAGGATTAGACGAGCGCGGGCATCACTATCCGAATCAACTCTCCGGGGGTGAGCAGCAGCGTGTAGCCATCGCCCGCGCATTCGCAACCGAGGCGCGAATATTATTTGCTGATGAGCCCACGGGAAATCTCGATACGGCGACCGGTGCGAAGATCGTAGAACTCCTGTTCGATCTCAATCGCGAATTCTCCACTACCCTGATTCTCGTCACACATGATGAACGACTCGCGCAGAAGTGTGATCGCATTGTGAGGCTGATCGCCGGTGAGGCGGTAAGCGATGAGGAGACCAGTGCTAGAAACGAGGAAGTGTCGAGTGTCTGAAGCGGTGATAGCAGAAAGAGGTGGTAATAAAACATTCTCGACTCTCTTCGGTTTGGCCTTGCGATTACTGTGGCGAGACTGGCGCGGCGGAGAGATTCGACTGTTGTTCATCGCCTTAGTTATGGCGGTAACTTCAGTAACCGGCATAGCGCTTTTCACCGATAGATTGGAGAAGGCCTTGCTGCTCGAATCTGCCAACATGCTCGCAGCAGATAGAGTATTGGGTAGTAGTAGTCAGCCACCGGAAGAAATTCTAAGCCAGGCTGAATCTCAGGGCCTGCGTACAGCGCGAACTCTCTTATTTACTTCCATGGCCTTTTCCGAGGCTGGCAATATGCTGGTTTCAGCAAAAGCTGTGAGCGATACCTATCCGCTGCGTGGAGAAGTGATCATCGCCGACCAGCCTTTTATTCGCGGATATCCTATTCAGAGTGGACCATCGGCCGGCGAAGTGTGGCTGGAATCTAGGGCGCTGCCCGCCCTAGGCATCGATGTGGGCGACTCAGTGTTTGTTGGCGAAGCAGAATTGACGGTTAGCAAAATTATTATAGCGGAACCGGATCGACAGCAGGGTGGCATGATGGACAGCGCGGGGCCGCGGCTCATGTTAAGCATGGATGATGTGGCTCAGACCAACGTTGTGCAGCTCGGCAGTCGTGTTAGTTATCGCTATCTATTCGCCGGTGAAGAGTTAGAAGTATTGGAATCATTTACACAGTGGATCACAGAGGAATACGAAGGCGAATATCAAATACGGGATGTTCGCGACGAGAGTGAGGAAATTAGCGACGCACTAAACAAGGCTGAGAGCTTCCTGCTGTTGGGGTCGCTTTTTGCCGTGCTTCTCGCCGGCGTAGCGATTGCATTGACCGCCAAGCGTTATAGCGAGCGCCACTATGATTACGTGGCGATCTTAAAAACATTTGGCTGCACCTCAAACGAGATTGGGGTTATCTATCTGGCTATTCAATCGGTTCTGGCTGTCATTTCAATCGTTGTGGGTTGCGTCCTCGGCTGGTTAGTACATCATGTAATTTTGCGTCTTTTGCAGGCAGTCATTACGGTAGAGCTTCCCGCGGCGGGATTCGAACCCTTCGTCATTGGTTCTCTAACAGCTGTTATATGTTTGCTTTCATTCGCATTGCCGCCTTTGCTAGCGCTACGCGCCACGCCACCGCTGCGCGTATTGCGCAAAGATCTAGATCAGCAAAAATTCGGTGCCAACGTGCCCTATGTCTTCGGTATTGGTGGCACTATTTTTCTTGTGTTTTGGTATAGCCAGTCTCTGGTGCTTACGACGGTATTAGTGACTGCGGTTGCAGGTATCGCGCTGTTCCTCTCGGCAGTTTCATACCTATTGCTGCGCTCAAGTGGATCGGTTGGCATGAAGGCAGGCAGTGCCTGGAAGTTAGCTATGACAGCGGCGCGGCGACGACGCAAACAGAATGTACTGCAGGTGATGGTTTTTTCCGTGACGATCATGTCGTTGTTAATTCTGACCTTGCTACGTACAGATCTGATTGATGATTGGCAGGGACAGCTTCCCGAGAATACGCCAAATCATTTTATGATGAACATTACCGAATCCCAGATCGATGGGATCGAGAGCTTCTTCACTGAGAACGGCGTCGACAGCAATGCGTTCTACCCTCTGATTAGCGCTAGAGTCATTTCGGTAAATGGAGAGATACCTGAGCCGGAAGAAGAGCTCAATGCGGATGAGGAGCGCAGTAGCATTACTGAGGGCGCTCAATCCGAAGAGGAAGAAGGCAGCCGTTACGATCAGGCGCGAAGTGAGCTTGATGCCGCTACCGGAAATAGCGAAGAAACCGCTGCCCAGGCAGAAGAGCAAGAAGAAGGGCAGGTTCGAGGCAGGCTAGGACGCCGCCAGGTTACCTGGGCCGATGACTTGCCTCCTGATAACCTAGTTACCGACGGAGCGTGGTGGCCTGAGTCTGTCGACGCTGGCTATGTGTCTATCGAAGATGAGTATGCCGGCTGGCTAGATATAGAAATCGGCGATCGAGTTGAGTTCGAAATCAATCAGCAGACTATTTTTGCAGAAGTAAGCAGTTTTCGCAGCGTGCGCTGGGACAATATGCAGCCGAACTTCTTTATCATATTTTCACCCGGAACCATCAATCACCTCGGAGCGACGTTCCTGTCGACGGCATTGATGGAGCGGGATCAGAAAATTCTTCTCAACGATTTGGTCCGGCTCTTCCCTACGATGGTTGTTATAGAGATTGATGCATTAATTGAGCAAGTACAGAACATTATCGCTCAGGTAACTTCGGCTATCGAATTGATCTCGGTGCTAGTGCTTGTGTGTGGCGCCCTTGTGTTGTTGGCTTGTGTTAACGCGACACTCGATGAGCGTTTCCATGAAAATGCGATACTGCGTGCACTAGGTGCAGGGAGGAGGCTTATTCTTAGTAGCCTCTTGATAGAGTTTGCGAGTATTGGTGCTCTTGCGGGCATCATTGCCACCATCGGTGCGGAGGCAAGTCTCTATTATCTCCAGGAGACGGTGTTTGAGCAGGAGTTCAATATGCACTACTGGGTATGGATAGCTGGGCCGCTAATCGGTATGGTGCTTATCGCTGGTTTGGGCATGTATTCAACTCGAGAGGTCGTGAGTACAAGTCCTCTAAATGTACTGCGCAGGGTTGTATAGTCCTTGGTTCGCGCCATGGGGTGAATGCTTGAGCACAGCCAGCGAAGCGTTATAATTGTAGCCAGAGCATGTTTGCGAGAATTGAAACATAAGTTGAAACATAGCGAGTGTCATTCCTATGAATATAAGACGATTCACGTTTATCCAACTGACGGCAGGCCTAGTGTTTTCGCTGTCTTCGATCTCTATCACTGCACAATCTCTTGCTGAGGTGATTGCTGAAGAATGCGTCCTTGGTGACTGCCTTGAAGGCAGAGGCAGGATGGAGCTCAGCACCCAATGGGGTAAAGGCGAGTATTTCGGTAATTTCACAGACGGCGAGTTCCACGGCAAGGGCCGCCTCGAGATCCCTATCTCGTTCATCGCTAAGTCTATCTATGACGGCAATTTTGATATGGGTATTCGCTCCGGTCGCGGTACCTATTGGAATGGAAAGGGTAATCTTTATATCGGTCAGTGGGCAGACGACGAGCGCAATGGTCAGGGTTCTTACTTCATTGGATTAGCGAGGTGGCAAGAGAACGAGCATAGTGAGTATTGGATGAAAGAGAATGTCGAAAACTATAGCGGGACTTTTTTCGACGATTTCTATCATGGAGAGGGTACCTATCGCTGGCCCGGTGGGCAAAAGTACGTTGGCAGATTTTTTGCTAACGAGAAGCACGGCCATGGAACTTACTACTACGTTACGGGTTCGCCGCGGCAGCAGCTTTGGGATTTCGGCGATTTTATTAGATAGCCTTCCTAACACCGCAGCCTTTACACTTTATTGCTAGCCCTCGGGCTGGAAGCAACTATTGGACTTCAGTATGGATCTTGAATCACTACGCCGCGAGTACTTGCACGGAGGCCTAAGTCGCGATGAGCTTGCTACAGATCCGTTTGATCAGTTTTCTCTATGGATGCAGCAGGCTATTGAGCTGAAGATTAGCGATCCTACTGCAATGACTATTGCTACCGTCTCGGCCGACGGCCAACCTAGTCAGCGGATCGTACTGCTCAAACACTTCGATGACAGCGGCTTTGTTTTTTATACGAACTACGAGAGCCGCAAGGCTGACGAGCTTGCTACCAACTCTAAGATAAGTCTGCATTTCCCTTGGCATAGCATCGATCGGCAGGTAAAGGTCTGCGGTGTGGCTGTCAAAGTGAGTACTGCAGAATCGCTCAAGTACTTTGCGAGTCGACCAAAGGAGAGTCAGGTTGCCGCAATAGCCTCGCAGCAGAGTAGGGTGCTAACGTCGCGGTCATTTCTCTTAAATCAATTCGAATCCTTGAAACAAAAGTTTAGCAACGGTGAAATTCCGCTTCCAGACTTCTGGGGAGGCTATAGAGTCGAGCCGAAGGAAATAGAATTCTGGCAGGGTGGAGCGAATCGCTTACATGACCGCTTCCGCTATCTTCGAGCCAGCGATGCGAGTTGGTCCATTGATAGGCTCGCCCCTTAGCTAAGCCAATCTGTTCGAGAGCTGCCCTAGCTCTCTTTCCACTTCCGCAGTTTCTTCTTTTCCAATTGCTTCTTCAGCCTCGCATACTGCGGGATGCCGTTCTTGTACTTGGGATAGTCCTCGCCTTGAATCAACGGCGAGAGATAGTCGCGCGCGGCATCGGTAATATGAAAGCCATCACGACTAATATAGTTTCTTGGCATCTTCTTCTCGACGTTGGCAACATCAGAAAGCTTCGCCTCACCGATGCGCCAGCTGTACTTCTTGCCTTTGCCGCGAACTATCGCTGGCATTACAGCGCTCTTGCCGGCCAATGCGAACTCAACGGCGGCCTCGCCAACGGCATAGGCCTGATCGACATCGGTTGCAGAGGCAATGTGTCTCGCTGCGCGCTGCAGGTAATCGGCTACCGCCCAATGGTATTTGTAGCCAAGCTCACCCTTAATCATCTTTGCCACGAAGGGTGCGACACCGCCTAATTGTACGTGCCCAAAAGCGTCCTTGCCGCCAGCATCGGCTAGAAATGATCCGTCCTTGTTCTGTGCGCCCTCGGAAACCACGATGGCGCAGTAGCCAAATTTTTTCACGCAGGATTTAACTTTGCGCATGAACTTCTCTTTGTCGAACGCGATCTCTGGGAAAAGAATTATATGTGGCGCGTCACCTGTCTGTTCTGTCGCTAGGCCTGCGGCACCTGCGATCCAGCCCGCATGACGACCCATCACTTCCATGACGAAGACCTTCGTCGAAGAATCACACATGGAAGCAACATCGAGACCCGCCTCGCGGATAGAAACGGCGACGTATTTCGCTACCGACCCGAATCCCGGAGAATTGTCTGTTATAGGTAAATCGTTATCGACTGTCTTCGGTACGCCAATGCAGGTAATTGGGTAGCCCTTCTCGAGGCTGAGCTGAGATATCTTATTGGCCGTGTCCTGCGAATCGCCGCCACCGTTGTATAGGAAATAGCGAATATTGTGGGCGACAAACACCTCCATCAGACGTTCGTATTCACGTTTGTTCTCGGCATAGGATTTCAGCTTGTAGCGGCAAGAGCCAAATGCGCCTGCAGGGGTTGAGCGAAGTGCAGCAATAGCCTGCTTAGATTCTTTGCTGGTGTCGATGAGATCTTCTCTCAGTGCGCCGACGATGCCATTAAGTCCCGCATAGACCTTTCCTATCTTGTCTTTGTTTTTCCGCGCAGTCTCGATAACGCCGCAGGCGCTGGCGTTGATAACTGAGGTGACTCCGCCCGACTGGGCGTAGAAAAGGTTAGCTTTGCTCATAGAGTGTGTTCGCTTGTTATATCCGGTGGAGGCGCCAGTAGTTGCCGGCGTGCTAGGAGGAGGCAGTTTACAAGCTGTGAGATAGTACTTCAAATGCTTGCCAGCTCTTATAGATTGATGCAACATTCGAAGCCCGATTCGGAACAGGTGAAACTCGTGCGATTGATAATTGGAATGTCTGGAGCCAGCGGCGCTATCTATGGGATACGGCTGCTGCAAGTTTTGCAGCAAGAGTCGGGCATAGAGACACACCTGATCATGTCGGATTCTGCCAAGCTAAACATCGCTGTGGAAACCAATTTCTCGTCCAAGGATGTACAGGCAATGGCCGATTCAGTGCATTCGAACAAAGATATAGGCGCCACGATTGCGAGTGGTTCATTTCGCTCAGACGGAATGATCATCGCTCCTTGCTCAATAAAAACACTGTCAGCAATCGCGAATTGTTACGCAGACTCTCTTCTCGTGCGTGCTGCGGATGTGATGCTGAAAGAGCGCAGAAGACTGGTCTTGGTGCCAAGAGAAACGCCCTTGCACACGGGGCACTGCGAAATACTCCTTCAGGCGAGCCGCAATGGCGCGATCCTGGCGCCTCCAATGCCAGCACACTATATAAAACCGCAGTCGGTCGATGACCTTGTGGATCATCATGTAGGCCGAGTGCTAGATCTTTTTGACATAGATCCTGGTCTAGTTAAGCGCTGGCAGGGTACACAAGGCTAAGAACTCAAGCCCTAGAAAGTAGAGAACAAAAAATGGCTAAAAATTTATTCGATCTAACTGGCAAGGTGGCTCTAATTACCGGCGGTAATGGTGGCATCGGCCACGGTTTTGCTGAAGGTGTTGCGAAGCAGGGTGCAGATGTTTGTATCTGGGGCAGAAATGCCCAGAAAAATAGCGCAGTTGTGGCACAGCTCAGTGAATTCGGAACGAAGGTTCATGCCGTGTGCTGTGATGTGGCGGATGAGGCTGCGGTAGAGAAAGCATTCGCCGAGACTCTAGAGGTATTCGGGCGAGTTGACGGTTGTTTTGCCAATGCGGGAGTCGCCAAATCGGGTCGTTTCGAAGAATTCTCTACCGAAGATTGGCGTCATGTTATGGATGTGAATCTAGATGGTCTGTTCTACACGCTTCGCTGTGCTGCGAAGCATATGAAACAGCGTGCTGAAGCCGGTGATCCCGGTGGTCGTCTCATTGCGACCTCTTCTTTAGGAGCATTGATGGGCATGGCGAGAGTGGAGGCCTATGGGGCAAGTAAGGGAGCCGTAATCTCGATGATGCAGGGATTGGCTGTCGAATACGCGCGTTGGGGAGTTACTGCCAACTCAATACTGCCGGGTCACATCGAAACTGCGATGACGACAGATAACTATGCCAATGAGAAATTTGCCAATGCGATTTTGCCGCGGATTCCAGCGCGTCGTTGGGGCGATAGATCGGATTTTGAGGGAATTGCCGCCTATTTGATGAGCGATGCCAGCAGCTATCACACAGGGGATAGTTTGCTGATCGATGGCGGGTTTTTTCTCTATTAGCTCTTGTAACTAGGATGCGAGCAGTGGCTTCGTGAGAGCCTGTATCCTCCTGAAATAACAATAAAAAGTGATACTTCTCCTGGATTTGTGCTAAGGTGCCGCCACGTTTAGACAGGGCTAGTCAGCGCTAACGCCTGTTTCAGCAATATCTAGACGGTGCATCATACTTAGATAAGGTCACGTTACTGCGCCAAAATCGCAGTCTGCAGACTTCTATTCAGCGAATCGATCTTCGATCTGGCTCGAATAACAAGTCGCCACCTCATTTCTGGCTACTCGCAGTCAAGTCGCGAGTAACTACGAACTAGCTATCGAATGCACATCCGTGCAATAGAACTCATTAAAACAGTTTAAAGTTCGGAAAATCATAACGAGAAGTCATCGAGCTTCCTCCTTCCGTGGAGTAGGAAATGCGTTTTCGTTTCGAACAAATAAAATGCTTCGGCATACTTACTAACTAAGAGAATTTGAATGACATTTAACACACTCGGACTATCCGACACACTGCTGCAAGCAGTAAAACAAACTGGCTACACAACGCCAACACCAATTCAAGAACGAGCTATCCCAGAGATTCTAGCTGGCCGTGATGTAATGGCTGCTGCACAGACTGGCACGGGAAAGACCGCCGGATTCACATTGCCCTTATTGCAATTGATAAGCGGACGTCCCAATCGAACTAGAAATAGCTTTCGCGCCTTGATCCTGACACCGACTCGAGAATTAGCGGCTCAAATTGAAGACAGCATTCAAACCTATGGCGCGCAAGAGAACCTTAGATATGGCGTAGTCTTCGGTGGAGTAAATATTAATCCGCAGAAGAAGACGCTGAATCGTGGCCTCGACATCCTAGTTGCTACACCTGGTAGATTATTGGATCTGTACCAGCAGAAATGCATCGACTTCCGGGATGTCGAAGTGCTGATTCTCGACGAGGCAGATCGAATGTTGGATATGGGTTTTATTCGTGATATCAAGAAAATAATGGCGCTACTTCCGAAGCAGCGGCAGAACCTGATGTTCTCTGCGACATTCTCCGATGAAATCCGAGTTCTAGCGAAGACGATCTGCAATAAACCTGTAGAGATTGATGTCGCTCCGAGGAACTCTACAGTCGAAGCTATTTCGCAGAAGATGTATTACGTAGACAAAGCTAACAAGCCTAACCTGCTAATCGAAATGATGTTGGCGAGCAATGATCAGACATTGGTGTTTAGTCGTACAAAGCATGGTGCAAACAACCTAGCCAAGAAATTAATCAAAGAAAACATAAAAGCTGCAGCTATCCACGGCAACAAGTCACAGGCACAGCGAACAAAAGCTCTCCATGACTTCAAGCAGGGTGAGGTGCAGGTCTTGGTAGCGACAGATATTGCCGCTCGTGGTATCGATATTGAGCAACTCGCGCGGGTGATTAACTTCGATCTTCCGCATGTGCCTGAAGATTATGTGCATCGCATCGGCCGAACTGGCAGAGCGGGAGCTACCGGATTGGCAATTTCTCTGGTCAGCGGTGAAGAGAGCAAGCAGCTGCGTGACATCGAGCGCTTGATAAAGTTTGCCGTTCCAAGGGGAGATAGCGAAGAGTTCGCATTTGCCTTGGCGAATCCAGCTCCTGCTAGCAAGAACAGCGAACCCAACAGACGGCCTGCTAATAATCAGCGGCCTCGTCGTCGGCAGGGCGCTGCTGCAAAGCCAGCCAACAAAGGTTCGTCTAACGGGAAATGGAGGTCATCGCGATCGACGGCAGCAGCATAACGGCAATTGCTATTATGGTGAGGTATTCGCGATAGTGCTGCCTCACCAACAAACGCAGTAAAATTCCGGGCAAATCTGGGTACATTTTGCGAGCTGTGTACAGATTGGGCTGCTACACGCTTGACTGACAGGGCAGTCAGTGACAGTGTTAGCTTTACTTACACAACAATATCCCTATGTGAGGATGTCATGCTTACACAAGGTACGGGCTTCGCCAGATACTCTAAATTTCTCTGCTGGATCGTTGCATTGATCTGGTTGGCACTTTCCTTCTTGGCATTTACCAGCGACAGTGAAAATTCCACAATCAATGGCTTCTTGTGGTTGGTTGGTGCAATTGCTTTTGCACTTTCCGCCGGTTTTATTTCGAAGTCTTCGGATTCGGCTGAATCAAATGAGGACGATGAGTAAAGCCTCTCTCAGTCTTTGCTTCTGCTCTTTATTTGTAACACAGGCTATTCGTAGTGGCGAATAGCTAGATCTTCTGGATAAGTGGCGATCCAACCCCAAGCATCGCCAAATGCCAAGCAGCTATCCCTCAATTGCACCTCGAATAATATCCAGTGCGCTAGTAATCTTCTCGTCTCGCTCGACTTTTGTTGCAGCTAATAGGCTATCGATATTCTCCCCTATGTCGTCGTTGCCGAATACACATTGCCGGCCTTGATTAAATTCCCATGTTGAGTTGGCTATTTGTTCGATTTGAAATTTCTCCGCCAACAATTCGCTTGCTTTTATCTTCTCCCGCAGGCTCTCGAATTGTTCGCTGGGAATTGGGTTGTGTTTCATCCAGGTGCGGGCGCTTCGTAGCGGCTGCACAACCCCGCAGCGCCATTCAATCGAGAGTTTGATGACCTTTTGCAATAACTCCTGATCTATCCTTCCATAGGCGCTACCGTGCCAAAAACAGAATAGAAGCAAGTTCACGTCTAGTTGATAGGCATCCTGTAACTTTAGGCAGGCTGCGGCTACACCCTCTCGATCGTATAGTTCTAGGGAGAAGTTCCAAAAATTTTGAGGCTTGTTTGGCATTATTCAATTCGGTGGTGGCTTAGTACTCCTATGCTACCTAAGTTTTGTGCTATAAACAGCACTCTGATAAACCAACCCAGCCGCGCGAGAATCTCAATGCACGTACATATTTTAGGTATCTGCGGTACCTTCATGGGAAGCTTAGCCATAATTGCCAAACAACTCGGTTACCGCGTTAGCGGCAGCGATGCCAATGTCTATCCACCCATGAGTACGCAGTTGGAGGAGATGGGTATCGATTTAATGGAGGGGTTTCGGCCAGAACACCTCTACCCAGAGCCAGACCTCGTGATAATTGGCAACGCGCTTTCCCGTGGGAATCCGGCTGTCGAGCACGTTTTGAACGAGGGGTTGAACTACACGTCAGGCCCGCAGTGGCTGTCACAGTTTGTGCTTCATGATAGATGGGTGCTGGGAGTCGCGGGCACGCACGGCAAGACCAGTACTAGCGCCATGCTAACTTGGATACTCGAGAATGCGGGTATGAAGCCGGGTTATCTTATTGGAGGTGTAACGAATAATCTGCCACGTTCGGCTGACATTGGTGACTCCGCATTCTTTGTGGTGGAAGCTGATGAGTACGATAGTGCCTTCTTCGACAAGCGTTCTAAGTTCGTTCACTACGCGCCCAGAACGGCTATCCTCAATAATCTTGAATTCGATCACGCAGATATTTTCGACGACCTCGAGGCAATTCAGAGACAGTTTCATCATCTTATTAGAACGGTTCCAGGTAATGGGCTATTGATCGTTCCTCATGGCGAAGCCACCATCGAGAACGTCTTGCGAATGGGCAATTGGACCTCGAAACAACGATTTGGTGTCGCGGTGCCGGAGGAGGTGTGTAAGAAATTAGCTGCCAATGGCGGCGTGTTCTGGAATTCGAAACTCCTCAACGGGCAGGGCTCGGAATTCGAGCTAACGAAATATGGCCAGGGTTCTACCGGGGAAGTGATAAGCCGTACGCTCGTAGAGTGGGATGTTACCGGTGTGCATAACGTGAAGAATGGCATGGCTGCCATCGCAGCGGCCCATCATGTAGGGATCGATGTCGCTACAGCTGTAGAGGGCTTGCAGACATACAAAGGAGTGAAGCGGCGAATGGAATTGCGCGGCGAAGTGGAAGGTGTAAAGGTCTATGACGACTTCGCTCACCATCCTACGGCGATCATGACCACGCTGCAGGGAATTCATATGAAGCTGAAATCTGAGGCGGGTGAATCTCGTTTGATCGCCGTAATCGAACCCCGTTCGAATACAATGAAACTTGGTATTCATCAGCAGCAGCTAGTGGAGGCCTGTCAAAAAGCAGATATGGTTATCTGGCAGAAGCCAGAAAAGTCGGGGCTCGATTTCAATGCGCTCGTCGCCGATAGTAAGGTGCCAGGGTATGCGTTTTCTACTTCAGATGAGATCGTCTCATTCATAGAGGAGAACTCTCTCAAAGGTGACAACATAGTGGTGATGAGCAATGGCAGCTTTGATGGTATCCATGAAAAATTACTGCGTGCCTTGGATCACAGCCCTGCCGGGGCCTCTGGTTTTTGAGTATATCTATGACTAATTTTCAGGAGATACCGCTGTTCCCGCTACAATTGGTTATGTTCCCCGGCGGCAGATTGGATATGCAAATATTCGAGCGGCGCTACATTGATCTAGTTGCGCAGTGCATGCGGACCGAGACGGGCTTCGGTATCTGTCTGCTGAAGAAAGGAATGGAAACTGCCCAAGCTGGAACCCAACAAACCATTCACCGCACGGGAACCTATGTGAATATCATCGATTGGGATCAACTGCCGAATGGACTGCTTGGAATAACCGTAGAGGGTAGCGCTAAATTCAATATCGAAGATTGCTGGCAGGCGGACAGTGGGGTATTGACGGCCAATGTAGCATTCAGTGAGAACGATAGTGTGGGGAAACAGATGATTCCTATCGATGATGATTTCACTCCACTGACACAATTGTTGCAAAACCTGGAGAGTCACCCCTTAGTCGAGCAGAAGAACCTGATAATCGACTATGACAACCTTTGGGATCTTGGATGGCGCCTTGCGGAATTGATCCCCGTAGAGAATGCGAAGAGGCAATATCTGTTGGAGATGGACGATCCCTGGGAGCGAATCGAGAATATTGAGCAACTGGTATCTGAACTCGCAGACGAGTCTTAGCTGCCGAAATTGAATTTTGATCTACCCTATGATGCCTCCTTAGAAAGGCTCTGATTATGTTGTCCGATCTTATTAATACTTCCGGCTGGACACACGAGCAATGGTTGGCCGCCTGCATTTTGGTGTTCTCAATCTTGTCCGTCGCTGTCGTTTTGCGTCAACTGTTGAAGCTGTTTCGAATGACTAAAAAAACCAGTTACCAACCCAATCTGCGCCCACTAAGAAGACGGCGAATTAGTGCTAAAAGAGAATCAGAGGATCAAGATGAATAAGTCCTCTCTACTCATGATTCACCGATTCCTGTTACTTCTTATGTGCACCAACTTCGTCGCGCCTAGCTCCGCTATCATAATTCGTCACGATGTTGGCCCTGCGCGCTACGAAGTGAGAGAGAGTAGTTATCCATCGGTGTTTTTTTTGGAGCAGCAGGGAAATCGAAAAGTTTGCGCTGCCACGGTAATTCATCAGCAATGGGCGTTAACCGCGGCACATTGTGTAGAGCAAACATTACTTGGCAATACCCTGGCCAATGGGCGCGACTTCGCCGTCTTAGTTGGCGGTCAGGATCGGGAGATAGATGCTGTTATCATTCACCCAGAATTTGATTTGGAAAATGCTGCTGATGTAGACCTTGCTCTACTGCGATTCAAGCAGGCTTCCGCTATACCGCGGGCAATGCCATTGCATTTACAGGAATTGGAATCTGACTCGATCGTAACTCTGCTCGGGTGGGGCTACTTCGGCTTGGGAACAACTGGCAGGCAATACAATGATGGCAGTCTTCGTCTTGCTATGAATCGGATCACAGATGTGGATCGCCGATTCAGGATACGCTTCGATGATCCTCGGGATCGTGCGAGTCAAGCCTTGCCTCTAGAGGGAATGCCTAGCTTGGGTGATAGTGGTGGCCCTGCGTTACTCGAGAACGAGAACGGCCTGTTTCTAGTTGGCATCACTGTTGGTGAGGTTACGGCAAACGACTTTTCGGAGGAAACTCAGGGAAAATACGGGGCGGTTGCAGTATACGAAAGCGTAGCCCTACAGTTAGACTGGATCGAAGCTGTCATCGGCAGCGCGGCGCCCTTCGATAGTTAATTGGCCATTTTCCGTGCGACGACCTTATTAAAAGAAGGCTAAACCCTATTAGTCACTAAAAGAAAGCTAATACCAATTAGCTACTAAAAACAAAGGCAATAATGATCAAGAAAATTCTAATCTCCGTGGTTTTCCTTCTGCTGCTTGCTGGCGGCGGATTGTTCTTCTATCTCGATTCTATCGTGAAGAGTGGGATAGAAGTAGTAGGCTCAAGCGTATTGGGGACGGCAGTAACCGTAGACAGCGTTTCACTATCACCGCTAAGCGGACAGGGTAGTATCTCTGGCCTGCGCGTCGAGAATCCAGAGGGCTTCGAATCGCAATATGCTTTTGAATTGGATTCGGTCTTGGTAAGCATCGATGTGAATTCAGTATTTACAGATACTGTGGAGATTGAATCGATCGTCGTCATGCAGCCTATAATCACCTACGAGACAAAGATAACCAGCGACAATATCCGCACTCTTCTTGCTAACCTTGACGAAGGAGATGTTGCAGCAAGCGACCCAGAATCGGCAGAAGAGTCCGAGCAGCAGATTATTATTCGTGAGTTTCAAATGGTGGATTCGCAGCTGAACTTCGTGTCCGCTCTACTAAGCGCGCCGATAACGCTTGCCGACATCGAGATTCGAGATATTGGGACAGAAGGCGGTTCGTCAAGTGCAGCGAATGCTGTTCGCGTTGTCTTGCAGGAGCTGGTGGCTTCTATCTTGAATTCCGACGACCTTCCCGGTCTCGATGGATTAAGAGAGTCTGTTGAGGATCGAATACAGGATGGTGCGCAACGAATCGAAGAGGTGGTTGAGGATTTAGGGGGTAGACTCCGTAACATCCTAAACTAGCCATTAAGCCAGTTACGGCGTCGCAGGAATACTATTCGACGTCCGTGGCTGCGCAGTTATTATCAATTCCCGGCAGCAATCGATCTGTTCGGCCGCCAATTCTATAAGCTACCAGCCCGACCCATTCTCTGACTGCGATTCTTAGTACCGATAAATTGGCACTGAAAGAGAAGTTTAGGCGCAGCAAGTTTCCCTTCTGCGAATAGTGATCTACAGGGTAGGGCTGCACTACCCACTGCTGCTGACAGAACACGCCGATCGATCGCGGCATATGAAATGCCGATGTGATCAATAGCCAATTCTCGTCATTTTCGGGCGTGACTAGTTCTTTGCTACGTCTAGCATTCTCAGACGTATTGCGTGACTCGCTCTCAAAGATAATAGCCCTTTGTGCCAGGCCCAGCTGATCGAACAAGATTTGCGCCATCGCAGCCTCCTTGAATTCCTGTTCGGTGACAGCACCACTGCCACCGGTGAAAACCAGTTGGGCATTAGGATAGAGCCGGGCTAGATAGAAAAAACTGGTGAGCCGGTCCGCTGCACCGCCAAGCTCAGGCTGTTGCCAGATGTTAGACATTCGTGGTGAGATAGCGCCGCCTAGCACGATTATGCCATCCACCTCACTCGGCAGTGCCGCATTCGTCGTGAAGCGATTCTCTAGCGGCGCGATCAGCCATTCGCCAACGGGGAAGAAGCCAATTAGAACGAGCAGCAAGGCACAACTAGCAAGTAAGGATCTCGAGATTCTCTGCCATTTCAAGGTGGAGGCGATCCAGGCGGACACCCCGAGAATGACTATCAGGCTGTCAGGCGAAATCAGCGCCCAAATAACCTTCGAGACCAGAAAGAACGCTGTGTCCATAGAGGCTCTGTGTAATCGTCCAAGGGAGTGAGGGTCTTGAATGCTAACCCAAAAAAGAAGGAAGCACATCGCTATTTTTAGGGCTTATGGCAGCGAATTTGCTACTATCCGCTAACTGAATTAAAACTAACCATTAGGAGTTCGCAATGACGATTCAAGTCGGAGACAAGGTTCCATCAGTAAATTTCAAGCATATGACGGCAGATGGACCGGCAGATATAAGCAGTGACGAAGTATTCTCGGGCAAGAAGGTTGTGTTCTTTGCCGTACCTGGTGCATTTACGCCGGGTTGTTCGCTAACTCACCTACCTGGCTTTGTAGTGAGTGCCGACGCTATCAAGGCAAAAGGCGCGGATACCATCGCCTGTATGTCAGTGAACGATGCCTTCGTCATGGGTGCTTGGGGCCAGAATCAAAATGCCGAAGAGATACTGATGCTAGCGGATGGTAATGGCGACTTTACCAGCGCTATTGGTCTTGAACTCGATGCCAGTGGTTTTGGTATGGGTAAGCGCGCTCAGCGCTTCGGTATGATCGTTGAAGACGGCACGGTTACCTATCTAGGCGTCGAGGCCCCCGGCGAAATTAAGGCGAGCTCGGCCGAAACAATGCTCGAGCAACTCTAGGTACCCTGACATTTTGTAGGCGGGTATTTGAGGTAAGTCTGGTAATTTATTCTTGCGGTGACAATCTTAAATACCTGTTTGGGTTTTCTATCCCAGCATCTGTTTTTCTACTATTCTCCGAGAGCATAATTACGCTACAAGACGAACTAAAATACTGCATCAAGAACGGACAGAATTAGCGAAAGACTAACAACACCTAATAAGGACGCCACATGACAGCTGCCATTCAAGAAGTCGAAATCGCGCCCATGCGAAGTAAAATAGGGCTGTGGCTAGGGCCGTTGGCATTTCTTCTAGTGTTGCTGTTCGCCGATCTTGATCCGAGCAATCCGCTCGTGACTCGTATGGCCGCGGTGATATTGTTGATGGCGATATGGTGGATCACTGAGGCAATACCACTGTCCGCTACAGCACTACTTCCCATTGTTCTATTTCCACTCTTGGGCATCATGCGCGGACGCCTCGTGCCTGCGGCGAATCAGATCGACTTCGAAACGGTTAGTATGCGCAACGGCTTAAGCCCTTCCGATCTGGATATCGTTTTCCCGAATGTGGCCGGCCAGTATATGGATTGGATTATCCTGCTGTTTCTCGGTGGCTTTATCATTGCTACGGCGGTAGAGAAGTGGAACCTGCACAAACGCATCGCCTTGAATATTTTGCGCGTCATCGGCGGTCAGCCCCATCGACTCGTTCTAGGATTCATGCTTGCCACCGGCTTTCTTTCCATGTGGTTGTCGAACACCTCAACCGCGTTGATGATGATGCCTATGGGAATGTCGCTTATTCTTTTGTATGAAGAGTTGAATCGTGAGGCTGCAGCTAAAGGTGTCATCATAGATAAGCGGGCCGAAAATTTTCCACTCACAATACTATTGGGTATAGCCTATTCTGCTTCCATCGGCGGGTTTGCGACACTGATCGGCACGCCGCCCAACGGCGTTCTGGTAACACAGTTGCCACAGTTGTTTCCTTTGGCGCCTGAGATCACCTTCGCGTCCTGGATGATGTTTGCCTTGCCGATGAGTGCAACCTATATGTTGATAGCCTGGTTTGTTCTCACTCGATTTGTTTTTCCTCTGCCGGCTACGACGCCCTTTAGTGGACGTGATTTTATCCGTAATGAAATTGAAAAACTCGGAGTGATGTCTCCCGAGGAAAAGAGAGTAACGTTCGTGTTCGTCAGCGCAGCCCTATTGTGGATGACGAGGAAGGAGCGTTTATTCGGGGCCGATGTCGATATTTATGGATGGAGCCACTACTTAGATTCGTTCCTTGCATTTGTAGGTTCCGACCCTGTTGGCTATATGATCGATGACGGGACCGTTTCTATTGCGATGGCATTACTGTTGTTCATCATTCCGGCCAGCAAGCAGGTGGGTGGTCGTCTCATGGATTGGGAAGATGCTAAAAAGGTGCCATGGGGCATTTTGATACTATTCGGAGGCGGCTTGGCGCTTGCGAAAGGCTTCACAACATCGGGCTTGGGCGTGTATATCGCAGGACAGCTGCAGTCGCTTCTTGAAGACGCCAGTCCTTTGGTTATTGTGATGAGCACAGTGGGTTTTATCACTGGACTCACGGAAGTAACCTCTAACACGGCGACAATTTCGCTGTCCCTGCCGATCATGGCCAGTCTGTCTCAGGCCATCGGAGTGCATCCGTTACTACTGCTTATTCCCACGACTTTGGCTGCCTCCTGCGCATTCATGCTGCCTGTATCCACGCCGCCTAATGCAATCGTCTACGGTTCTGGCAGGGTGCCAATAATGAAGATGGTGGTGGCCGGCATATGGCTGGATATTCTTTCAGTGTTGCTGATTACCCTTTTTGTCTACACAGTGGGCCATCTAACCTTCGGTGTATTAGGTCCTTTTCCTGACTGGGCGGTCCCGTAGGCTATTGATATTTGGTAATTAGTAACTTGAAAGTCCGAGAAAAAGCGGGAAGTGGTGTTGGCTACTACCCCTTTTGTGATATTTTTCGGCCTAATCGGATAAGAAAATTAAGCACAACGCAGAGAATCAGGGGTCCAGACACCGAGGAAGCGCCGGCAGGCGTCACTCTAATGCGACCTAAAAAGGCAAAAAATATTGCCATCCGGGCGAGAACAATAGCTAGCATTTGAATTTCTATGATCGGTAAGCAGAGTGACACAAAAGCAGCGGTAGGTTCCTGTCCCGCCGGCGATGACAAATGCACGAATCTTTCAGAGGTTAAACGCCTTCAGGAAGAGATCAAGCAGTTGGCGGCGCTTGTGCGTACCGATGAATTGACGCGCCTGTTTAATTTCCGCTACTTCAATCATGCGCTTAGCTTGGAGATGGAACGTACTCGTCGTTCTGGTCAGCCCACCTGTCTCATCATGTTAGACCTGGATCATTTTAAAGCCGTCAATGACGCTTACGGTCATGAGGCTGGCAATGTTGTACTTCGCCACATATCCAGTCTAATAAAGAAGGCTGTTCGCAGGCTGGATATTCCTTGTCGCTATGGAGGAGAGGAATTCACTATCATTCTTCCCGATACGACTCTGAGACAGGGGGTTCGCTTCGCAAATCGTCTCCGCTTGATCATCGAGAACTCACCAGCGAAGACCAGTGAGGCGTTGTTAGGAATCGAGGCTAGCTTTGGAGTCGATGTCTACATGAAGGGTGGCAAGTTAACAGAAAAAGAATACGTAGAGAAGGTTGATTCTTTGCTCTATCTAGCCAAACAAGAAGGTCGCAACAAAGTCTGTCACTCTTCCTTTAAAGATGAGTATACAGACGGCTGAGTGTCGCATAAGCTTCACTCAAAAAGCACTAGCTCCACTGCTAGTTAAGCTCTTAGCCCAAAATCCTATCCAATTTTATGTTTTCGAATTTTCGATCATCCGCGCAAGATGGTAGAGAATTGCTGCAGTGGCACCCCAAATCCTAAACCGTTCAAACTGTAGTTCGAGAACTTTTCTCGACTGATTGTCATAGGTCATGGATGTGAACTTGTAGGAGTCTGGATTCATCAGTAGGGAGAGAGGTGCATGAAAAATCTCTGCGACCTCGATAGGACAAGGTACATATTCTAAATCCGGCTCTATGAGCCCGACGATGGGTGTGATTTGAAAGCCTGAGGGAAGTGCCATGTCGCCCAAGCGGCCTATGACCTCAACATCTCCCGGGGCGAGACCAATCTCTTCCTCGCTCTCTCTTAGCGCCGTAGCAAACACATCCGAATCGATTGCCTCTTCGGAGCCTCCCGGCAGGCTGATCTGGCCCGGGTGGCTATTTAGGTTCTCTGAGCGCACGGTGAGTACTATCTCGCTATTCTTACCGGGTTTGTGTCGCGTTATAGGAATTAGTACCGAGGCTTTGCGCAGAGTGGTAGGGTGCTGAGTCATCATTTTGTTAACTGAGTTATCAGGATGAAAAATTGGATCTGGATTATCGTTCTTGGTACTAGAGAAATAGGCAAGCAGATCATAGAATGCCTGCTCTGAATTGCTGTTATCTGTGTTGTTCATTGTGATAACTATATCGTTCTTCAGATGCTATTGGCAGAAATAAAAATGCCGACATAGTGTCGGCATTTTTATCAACGTTTTGGAGATTACTTATATTTCCAAGTAACTCCGAAAAATGCTCTTACAGGTTCGCCAGGGAAGTAGCGATCGCCGGAGAACGTAGTCCAGTCTGCACGCTCCGCGTAATCCTCATCGGTTGCGTTAAGCACATTTAGATAGAAGGTCAGGTCGTCATTAAACTGATACTGTGTACGCCAGTTCAAGATGTCATGCCCTTCGTAGCTCGCTGTGTTCTCAGGGTTCGTGTAGTAATCACCCATGTTAACCAGTTCGAGCTCGGTCGTGACTGAGCTTATTGGTCTCCACTGCAGGCGTAAATTACCGAACGTATTCGGTGCGGTACCTACGTCGTTGCCATTGATATCGAATCCACCGGATATCTGGGAATTTTCGTAGGTATGCTTGGCTAGGTTAAAGACACCCTGAACAGAAAGTGTGTCTGTAATATCCAGCCCCATGGCAAACTCGATACCTCGATGCGAAGTATGGCTGTCATTGAGGTTCTCTCTAGCGCTGTTGGTGAAGATTTCGTTCTTCTTGTCCATGAAATACCAGGAAGCGGAATAGTTCCAGTTTTCACCGGCGCCTTTAAAGGCTACTTCATAGCTATCTAGCTCCACAGAATCTAAGCTCGCGACTGTCTGTGAGTTCTGTAGGCGATACAGCTCAGTAGCCTGTGGTGCACGGAAGCCTCGCTGTACCCTGAACTGCAGGTCGTGGTTGTCATTAAGCGCATAACTCAGACCTAGCTTTGGGGAGACGTTGGTAAAACTGTCATCTCTGTCAGCAGGGCGGTTGTAGCGACAACCGAAGCGGCATGCCACGCCGAACTCATCGGTGCGACCGTCGATCATGTTGTTGTCATAGATGTACTCCATTTTCTCTAGACGCAGACCCAAAGATAGTTCCCAGCCGTTACCGAAGTCCTGCTCGTAGTTGACGAAGCCTGCATATTGGCGAATGTCTATGTCGAAGTCGTAGTGCTTACCCTGAGGAATGGAGTTGCGCAGGAAGAATGATCCTGTCGTTGGGTTTGGCTGAAACTGCTTGAGCGAGCCGTCGGTATCTTCGATATCGAAGCCCAATGCGAGATTGGCGCCGCTATCAAGCTCCTTGTACGCAGCAAATTGAAAGCCGATGCTGCTGTGCTCGGTGTCTTCAATTGGTTGTCCAGGCAAGAAATGCTGCATGAATGTCATATTCACTTCGCGAAAGTAAGGAGTCATCACCACTTCCCAGTCACCCAACTGCTGCGTAATAGTAGTCCAGACGCGTCCATTCACACTATCGCGGAAGGCTTCAGGGTTTGGGTTGGTATCGCGCAGCGTGCTGTCTTCGAAGGCATCGGTTCCTGTGACATATCCAGCAGTTTCCTGATTAAGATTTATCATCGTGAAGCCACCGTCGAGGTTGGCGCCATTTTTCGTGGTGTAGTTGTAAAGCCATGAGACTTTTTGCTGATCTACGCCGCTATCATCGCGGTAGCCTTCTTCACTAACACCGTTAACCATTAACAGCTGCTTGAAGTTGCCGTAGTCGTGGCCGAAAGAGCCCCTGAGCCGCTGTGAACCACGAGGTCCCTGCTCGAGCATTACTTCGCCGGCCTCGCCTGCTTTTGGCAACACTACATTGATCAAACCGTGTACGGCGTTCGATCCCCAGAATGCGCTGCCTGGTCCGCGTATGACTTCTACACGGGAGGCGTTCTCAGAATGTGTATCGAACATTTCGTTTACGTTACAGAACCCGCTAGAGCGAACAGGTATGCCATTTTCCGCTACTAAGAAGGAGCCGCAGGCGCCTGCGCCGGTAAGTATCGGCGAGCGAATCGCAAGGAGGCTCTCTTGCCCATTATTACGATGGATGCTCACGCCAGGAAGCCGGTTCAATGCTTCCTGTAAATGAGTCAGTTTGATTAAATCCAATTCCTGTTCGCCGAGCACAGAAACCGCTGCATTAACGTCAGCCAGACCCGCAGATTTTCTGAGGGTGGAAGTAACTTGGATTTCTTCTATGGATTGTTGGCCGTTTTGAGCAAGCGCGGGCACTGCTGCCAGAGCAGTCGCAGCGGCTATGCTGGTACCTAATAATTTACGAATCATTCTAAATCTCCGATTTGTAAAACCCTCTTTTCGGCTTGTTACGCTCTGTGGCGATTTATTCAAATTGAAAAAGTTAGGTTTTCGTTCCCTTGTTTTAAATTATTACCAATTTGAGGATTAAGCCCTCAGCGGCTAGCTAGTAAGCCAGCTTCGATATCGGTATTTTCTAACGGCGGTTAGTTTAAAAGCCGACAATATAGCACAAGTTATCGACCTAATCCTCCGTCTTTACACTCCTTGGGTTTACCACGTACACTGACTTCCAGATTTCGAGACAAGCCGCGTGGTATATGCGGTAGAGAGAGATGTCAGGCGTGTTTTGACAGGGAGAAGGGCGGCAATGAAGACAAGAATTACAGAATTACTAGGCATCGAGCATCCTATAGTACAGGGAGGCATGCAGTGGGTTGGATTAGCCGAACTCGCATCGGCCGTATCTAACGCTGGTGGGCTGGGCATCGTAACCGCGCTCACGCAGCCTACGCCCGGGGATCTTCTCAATGAGATTGAGCGCTGCCAGTCAATGACTGACAAGCCATTCGGGGTCAATCTGACCATCCTGCCAACCATCAAACCAGTTCCCTATGATGAATATGCTCAGGCAATCGTCGACTCAGGGGTAAAGATTGTCGAGACAGCGGGTCGCAACCCCGAGCCCTACCTGCCAATGTTTAAAGAGGCGGGCATTAAGGTTATTCACAAGTGCACTTCGATACGTCATTCATTGAAGGCCGAGAAGATCGGCTGTGATGCCGTGAGCGTAGATGGCTTCGAGTGTGCCGGCCATCCCGGTGAAGATGACGTCACCAATATGATTCTTCTTCCATTGGCAGCAAAAAGATTGAAGATACCTTTTCTCGCCTCGGGTGGTTTGGGGGATGGCAGAGGCCTAGCCGCCGCCCTGGCGATGGGTGCCGACGGTATCAATATGGGTACACGCTTCATGGTGACGAAGGAAGCGCCCATACATGACAATGTGAAGCGCAGGATGATCGAAGCGACGGAATTGGATACGGCGCTTATTTACCGCTCTTTTAGAAATACGGCACGTGTTTTCAAGAACAGCGTTGCTGAACAAGTTGTAGAAATTGAGTCTCGCCCAGGTGAAACGAAATTTGAAGACATTCAACCTCTAGTACAGGGCGTGAAAGGCAGAGAGTTATTCGATAGTGGTGACTTGGATAAAGGCATTTGGTCGGCAGGAATGATTGTTGGATTGATCGATGACAATCCAAGCTGTGAAGAGTTGATCGCAAGAATCGTGGCCCAGGCGGAAGATATTATTTCAAATCGCCTTAGAGAAATGATTTCTGCGTAGTTCGCTATAAATAGAAAATAACAAGTTACATGTGTTAGGAAATAAATAAACTAGAAGGCAGCCAAAAAATATGCAAATTAAAGACAAGGTTATAGTGGTTACTGGCGGAGCAAGCGGTATAGGAAAGTCACTATGTGAAAGATTTGCGAGGGAAGGCGCTAAGGCTATTGTAGTGTCAGATATTAATTCCGACGGTATCGATGCAACGGTCGCGGATATTTCTGCGGGCACGCAGGCCCTAGGAGTTAAGACAGACGTTGGTAACGAGGAAGACGTCAATGCCTTGGTGAGTAAGGCGCTTGAAAAATTCGGCCAGATCGATTTATTTTGTTCAAACGCAGGAATATTTACAGCTGGCGGAGAGAATGTCAGCACAGACGCCTGGCAATCGATCTGGGATATCAATGTCATGTCCCATGTATTTGCGGCTCGCGCAGTTCTTCCGGGGATGCTCGAACGTGGCGAAGGCTATTTCTTGAACACTTCCTCCGCAGCGGGACTATTGAGCCAGGTTGGCTCGGCTCCTTACTCCGTCACGAAGCATGCCGCGATTGGATTCGCAGAATGGCTCTCGATTACCTACGGCAATCGTGGAATTAAAGTATCAGTGCTTTGCCCTCAGGCAGTACGCACCGCGATGACGGCAGGCGGCGATGGCGGAGTTGCTGGCCTAGATGGCATGTTGGAACCCGACAAGTTAGCTGATACGGTAATGGAGACTTTAGAGAGCGAGCGCTTTCTCTGTCTACCACACCCGGAAGTATTGACCTATATGCGCAGGAAGACAGACGACTACGACCGCTGGCTAGGTGGCATGCGCCGCCTGCAGGGTCAATTCGAGGATGTCTATAAGAAGAGGGAAGAATCCCAGGACGATTAATTTGGAAATCAGGAGGCGCAGGATGATAAAGCTAACAACGTTGTTTATTTTCTGTTGCAGTTTGCTCCCCATCACGATGCAGGCTCAAGAACGCATAACATTGCAAGACGGCACAGTGTTGAATGTCTTTATCAAAGCGCCGGAAAGCGCAGCCAATCAGGCATCCCCTTTAGTTATCCTCATGGGCGGGGGGCCAGGCAACGCATCGATATCACAAGATACTTCACGCTGGCTGGGTAGCGGTTTCGCAGAGAGGGGGTGGATGGTTGCGGTACCTATCTCTCCAAACAATCGTTCCTTCCGAGGCGGGGCTAACAATGCACTCATTGCAGAGTTGATCAATGAATTGCAGAAGCGTGATGATGTTGCTACAGGCAAGGTGTTGTTGGCGGGCGTGTCTAACGGAGGAATGTCGGCATTGGAAATTGCCCGCCGTGATCCACAAAATTATTTCGGAGTGGCGGCAGTCCCAGCGATATCGAGCTCGGACACAGATAACGAAGCCTTAAAGGGCTTTCCTGTTTATCTACGCATCGGTGGGAGTGATCAGTTAAATTGGGCAGATCGATTCGATGAGACAGTCACCAGCCTAACCGATGCAGGTGTTGTTCTGGATGCGGATGTTCTTGATGGTGCGCCGCATATGTTTAGAATGGAATGGGAATCGTTGGGAAGCTGGCTGCAAGAGATTCAAAAATAATGGGTCGTTGCGATACCGAGTGTTTATTACATTGGTTGAGCCAAGGCCACGAATTTTTAAAGAAATACTATTAGACATAAGCAATTAATCTACGGAGAACAGAATGATAAATCGGAAAACAATTACACCAATGGTATTTTTTGGCCTAGCTGTCTTCTCAGGATCTAGCTTCGCGGCAGGTCCCTCAGCTACCGTTGAGGATATTGCTTGGATGACAGGTAATTGGGCAGGCAGTCTAGGTCCAAACCAATTAGAAGAGAATTGGATTATGGGAGAGGCGGGTTCAATTGCTGCCATGGTAAGAATGACAGGTGACAATGCAACCAGCATGTTTGAGATGATCACTATTGAAGAGGTAGACGGCTCTTTGGTTCTGCACATTCAGCAGTGGGATCCGGGCATGGTCGCGCGAACAGATGGCCCGCAGGAGATGGAATTGGTTGAGATCACTGAGAACAGTGTGAAGTTTAAGGCAACATCAGACGGCGGCATGTCAGCCTTAGGCTATAGCCATCCCGATGCCGATACTTTCATCATTCATGTCGAGAATCCTGGTCGTCCAGTGTTCGACATTCCATTGAAGTCTCGTAGTATTTGGAAGTAATTCTACGAAGTATCTCTATAAGGGAGCGAATTTAATTGCCTGCAAAGAAGGGGCCCTAGGGCCTCTTTTTTATGCGTGTTTTTAAGCTTGCGGATTGTTAGATGATCAAACCGCGCCGTTCTAAGCCTTCTGCGATAGCCTGCATTATCTCTGTATCGCGGCTCGCATCGAATTCAGGCGCCTTGTCCCAGTCGTAGAACCAGGCCGGCTTCAGTTTAAATTCATCGGGTTCATCTTCGAATCGCGGGAAGATATGTGCGTGAAGTGCGGGTTCTATGTTGCCGAGCATTTCGTAGTTAATCCGAACTGCTCCGGTGATTTCCAAGATGACATCACCAACAACTGACATCTCATAGAGAAAATTCTTTCTCGCTTCAGCATCCATCTCATTGAGGTGAGGTACTACAGGGTCAGGGAGCAGCAGGCTGTAACCGCGCAGGAACTGCACATCTCCCAGCACTACCCAGCCCGAACTTAATCGGCAGATTGCCTTAGGGTACTCGCCAGCCAGGCATTGTCTTACGCGCTCGTGAATTAGTGTGGGCATATTTATATCTGCTACCAGCCGCCTCCGCCACCACCACCGGAGAATCCACCACCCCCAGATGTTGAGCCGGGTGCGGTAGTTGCTGCAGAGATGGCACTGTTAAAACTGCTGCCAACCTCTGTCGTGAATGCGCCGATATTGTGACTGTGAAAAACACCGGCGTACCAAAGCGGGTGGTAGCCCTTTCCCGTTTTCGCCTCCAGCGTGGCGAATATCTCCGTGAATTGTTTGGCCCACGCTTGTTCTACACCCAGCGCCAATGCGTAGGGGAGATAGCTTTCAAAAAGCTCTGGTGTTTTGTCCGGGGGCGTCTTCAAATTAAGGTCATCCTGCTCCGCCACTTCGAGATAGAGCTTAAAGCCCTCCAATTTGTCCATAAGTCGACGGCCCTTTACCGATGGCGCTCGTAACAGAAAATAGAATACCCCATGGAGAATGTTGATGAGAGCAAAGACCAATCCAGCCAGCACAGTGATCGCTCCACTTAACGCCACCGCAATAAACACAATAAGTGATCCGATAAAAGAGGGTAACAATAGCGCCGAATTTAGATTGAAGTATATCTTGTTGTAATCGTTCTCGAGAGCTTTGCTATGACTCCTTTTTGCCTTACTGATTGTCAAGATGTTCTCAGTGTCATGCACTAACACTAGCTTGTCTGTCTTTTTGAACAAGGAGGCGAATAAGACTTGCTCTCCCGGTGCAAGTGAAACATCCGATTCGGTTTTCATCAAACTGTATTCTTCGGAAGTCTTTTCAATGGTGAGATATCCCTTTACCGCGAGATTGATTATGGCGGCACTGAATGCAGTCTCGTCGTATGTCATGTTCATTATGTAGCGAGTAGATGCTGGAGAGTAACCTCGCGGTGGTTCGTATTGCGGGAATACAATTGCGGCATCTGGATCTCGGCCGACGCGGGACCAGCTCTTGTATAGATAGGCACAGGACAATAGTAAGGCTAGAAGCATTAGCAACAAGCCGCGATTGTCGAATAGTAGATAGCCAGCCTTCTGCAAGGTGGTTGGTTCCGGAATTAATCCCTTGGGCCAGGTCACTACTAGTGTAAGGCCTTCACGAGGGGCTAGAGTTTGTGTGGTTGAAAAAGCAGCTGAACCGCCTTGCACAGATCCGGTGTAATTCTGCCCGTTGATACCTTCATATCCGGTGAAAGCGGCTATGGACATATTTACCGCTGCCACGCTACTAGGCAAGTTCACTGTCGCACTTGCGCTTAGAATGGAGAAGCCCCAACCATTGCCAGTCACGTTCCAGTAGAGTTCATCATGGTCGTCGAAAAAACCTATCTGACGATCTGTGCGGTAGCGTATCAGGTAGCTGTAATCTCCTGGCTGCAGGAGCACATTCTCATCACCAATATAGACCCTTACCCCATTGCTAAGTCTCTCCATTCGCCAAGGCTCTGAGATGCCATCACGCGTTACGCCCAGCACATCGAATGCAACTAGGTAGTGATTACCGAGTCGATCTCGATAGTCTGTTGGGAAGTCTCTAAATATTCCACGTTGGATATTGACTCCCTCGGCATGGACTCGCAGTGCCTCGGTAACCATCATTGAGCCATCAACATCGATATCGATATCACTGTGGTAGGAGATGATGTGCTCTTGCGCGAAAGAGAGGCTTAGGCATAGAGCAGAAGTCGCTGCGATGAGAAACCTGAGTAAGTTCATGTGTAGCGAATACATTTAGTCCAACTCTACTGTGGGTGAGTCGCGCTGAGTTTGATCCTCAACTTCGAAATACTCGGCTGCCTGAAAATTAAAAGACGTCGCGATAAGAATCTGCGGAAAGGATTGGATGCGGGTGTTGAAAATTCTTACTGAACCGTTGTAGTAGCGACGTGCATATTGAATATGCTCTTCAACCTCGCCGAGGTTTTCACTTAACTGCCTGAAATTCTCATCAGCTTTCAGGTCGGGATAGGCCTCGGCAACCAATGCGAGTCGTGATACAGCCGCTTGTATTTCGTTTTCTATCCGGGCTTTCTCTGGCAGGTGTTCAGCGATCTCGCTCTTGCTGCGTAGTTCAGTGACGGCCAGCATTGTTGCCTTCTCGTGTTCGGAATAGGCTTTTACGGCGGTAACTAGTTGCGGAATTAGATCGTGTCTGCGTTTCAGTTGGACATCGATGTCACTCCACGCGGCTAGCACCTGGTTTCTATCTTTGATTAGAAGGTTGTAGATCCAAACGACAACAACTAGTAATACAACCAGCAGGATAAGGACTTCGATCATTTAGTCAGTATAGGTGTTTGTGCAGTAAAAATGAATTCATGCCGCCTGAGTTGGTAAAACATAGCGTCTAACAGGGGGTGATGCAGAGAAGTGATTGAAGGGGAGTCGACGCGCTGGCGCAGTGTTGGGGCTGTGCATGTGCGCAGCCCCAGAACTAATCAGCGACTAGGAAATCTCTAGTAGTTCCACCCAGTTGCCATCTGGATCGGCAATGATGGCTATCGTGATGCCCTCGCGTACGACCTTGGCGGGCACCACTATCTTCGCTCCAGCAGCGGCAGCTTTGTCGACGCTCGCCTCTAGATTACCTACAGTAATGGTCCAGTAGCGATAACCAGCTGCTCCACGAATTCCGCCTGGCGCTGCATCAGCGGGTGCGGCAGGGTCAAGTTCAATTACCTTAATGACACTGTCGCCAACCTTGAAGCGATTCATGGTTCCACCGCCGGGCATTGGAATAGAGCCTTCAAGCTCCAGACCCAGTGTCTCACCGTAAAACGTCATCATTGCATCGATATCTTTCGTAACGATGCCTATATCGATAGCTGCTTTTGTTATATCAACTGACATGGCAAATCCCTTTTATGCTGCGCCGAGCATGGCTTTGGTTTCTAAAAATTCTTCGAAGCCTTCCAGTCCCCACTCACGTCCGTTGCCAGATTTCTTATAGCCTCCGAAAGGAGAAGAAAAATCGGGTCCAGCGCCGTTTATATGAACCATGCCGGTTCTAATCTGTCTTGCTATCTTCTCTGCGTGGGCTGGCTCGCCCGATACGTAGCCAGAGAGGCCGTACTCTGTATCGTTCGCTATGCGAACGGCATCTTCGTCATCTTCATAGCCGAGAATGGTCAATACCGGTCCAAAAATTTCTTCTCTAGCGATCGTCATATCATTCGTGACATTGGCAAAAACTGTAGGCTGGATGAAATAGCCTTTGTCAAACCCTTCAGGGCGACCTGGGCCGCCAACGATCAACTCGGCTCCTTCCGCGATGCCTTTCTCTATCAAGGCGGTGATCTTATTGAATTGCAGTTCACTCACAACGGGGCCAAGTCTTGTTTTCTCATCGGATGGATCGCCAACACTTGCCTTGGCCGCCGCTGCCTTGGCAATCTCAATAGCCTTTGCCATTTTAGCTTTAGGCACTAACATGCGAGTCGGTGCATTACAGGACTGGCCGCTGTTCCCGAAACAGCCGATTACACCGCCGCTGACCGATTTTTCCAGATCGGCATCGTCGAGAATGATATTCGCAGACTTGCCCCCCAGTTCTTGCATTACGCGCTTGATGCCGTCAGCCGCCGCTTTGGCAACCTCTTGGCCTGCACGGGTTGAACCGGTGAATGAGACGACATCTATCTCAGGGTGGGAAGAGATTGCCGCGCCTACAGTCGGTCCATCACCATTTACTAGATTAAATACGCCAGCGGGCAAACCGGATTCTGCAATAATCTCGGCTAGGATATAGGCGCTTAGTGGCGCTATCTCGCTGGGCTTCAATACGATCGTGCAACCTGCCGCGAGTGCCGGTGCTACCTTGCAGGCGATTTGGTTCAGTGGCCAGTTCCAAGGAGTAATAAAGCCGCAGACACCGGCCGCTTCTTTAACGATTTTGGTGCTGCCGCGTACTTCTTCAAATTCGTAGCTGTCTAGAATGCCTAGAATATTCGCGAAGTGTCCCATGCCGCTGCCTAGTTGGGCAGTCTTGGCAAGGCCCATTGGCGCACCCATTTCATTCGATATAGCCGTAGCAATCTCGTCGCCACGTGCTTTCATGCCTGCGATGATGTTGCCAATAACGGCTTTGCGTTCTTCGATGGTAGATTGTGACCAAGCGGGAAACGCAGCTCTCGCAGCCTTTGCTGCAGCGTCAACGTCATCTGCAGTGCCCATGCTAATGGTGGCAAATGCTTCTTCAGTTGCCGGATTGATCACGTCAAGAGTTGAGCGGCCTGAGGGTTCTACCCACTCGCCATTGATGAAGAATTTATTGTATGCTTTGGTCATTTTCTTACTCCTGTCGATTCGATTACACTAACGGTTATTCGGTCGTCTGCTTCGGCAAATGGTTGGCTAGTATACCTGATTTTGTTAACTCCATAAGAGCCAATCAAGCAACTACAATGTGGATAAGAAGGTAGTGATGTTTAACTCTCTAAAACGTGCCATCGGCGAACGTCTCGCCGCCTTTCTCAGCAAGGACTTGCCGGGTTACCAGAAATTAGATACGGTCGCGGTAGCCGATCTCGCCGAGACTCTGGAGAAGGGTGACATTGTTTTGGTGGACGGAAATACCCGCATCAGCACGGCTATCAAATACCTCACTCAATCCACTTGGTCTCATGCCTGCCTCTATGTTGGCGAAAAGGATGAAGACAGCTCCCAGCTGAACCTCTTGGAAGCCGACTTGAAGAATGGTGTGCATTTAACTAATTTGGATCACTATGCCCATTCCAATCTGCGAATCTGCAGGCCTGTAAGTCTGAGCGATGAAGAAGTGACAGAGCTGACTGAATTCGCTAAACAGCGAATTGGTCATCGGTATGATTTAAAGAATGTGATCGATCTTATCCGCTACGTTATTCAGAAGCCGGCGGTTCCGACTCGTTACCGTCGTTCAATGATTAGTCTAGGCAGCGGTGAGCCAACCAGGGCGATATGCTCCACATTGATAGCGGAGTCTTTTCAATCGATAAACTATCCTATTCTGCCGCGACGCAATGGGGAGGGTGGGCGAAGTGGTGAGGTTCCTCTTTTCTACAAGCCGCATTTCACTCACTTCACACCGCGAGACTTCGATCTATCGCCTTACTTCAGGATCATCAAGCCAACGATAGAGAATGGTTTCGATCATCATACCTTGGCTTGGGAACCTAGAGATGTGAAACAGGGCGACTAAATTCGATTTAAAGGCTTTAGATTCTCCCCAACAAAATGGCTACAGCAGTTTCAAACTGCGGGTCGCTGCGCTGGCTTTGGGCGAAGGGGAAGGGAATAGATTCATTCGGCACGACCCCTACTGACTCGAAGCGTAGTCCATCGATTAAAAGCTGATCCGCTGGGGAATAGCGAATAGTGTTTCCATCGATCGAGTAGGTTCCAATCTTCCCAACGGTGCTCTCGCCAAGCGTAGAAATCCTGCCGGGTTTCGCCAGTCCATATGCAAACAATTCTGCCCCACCGCGTGTCTTTGAGTTCACTAAAACGACGATGGGTCGCGTAAATGTTCGCGTTGCACTTGGAGGAAATATTTGTTCGATTGCTGCGTGCCGGTTTGATGTATCCGACACATCAAACTTGCCTCGTCCATTTTGAACGAACATTTCCAAATGTTTAGAGCTTAGGAAGCCGTAAGAGTTTCGCAGATCGATTATCATGCCGTCGCTGTCCCTGAACATTCGCATTGTGCTTTCTAGGGTGAACAGATCCGATGTGCTGCGCGAAAGCCCCCAGATTCGTATGTAGCCAATTGTCTTGTTTCCCACGGAAAATTCTTGAACACTATTCAGAATGGCGGAACGGTAACTGTCGTAAAGGTTTTCAAAAACAGGACTGATCTCAACTGATGTAACTTCGCCTCGCCTTTCGAAATCCAGCAGGTGCACAGCGCCGGCAGGAGCGAAATCGCTGGGCTCGCTATTTTTGGCATTAAAGGAATAGATAGGATGAAAAGGTTTTTCATCGGAGCGTAAAATTTTATCACCGCGTTCTATGCCGGCTTGATGTGCTGGATAGCCTTCTAGTGACGCGGTTACCAGGAATCCTTCATCTGCTGCCTGAACCTCGATGCCAATGTGATTTAACGCAATACGATCTTTAGCCGTCGGTGCTTGAAACGCTTGCACTAAGTAGTACTCAAGTGCATCAGCAGTGAGAGCAGCGTTCTCGCTATTTTGCGCCGCAGCAAGTTGGGTCAGCGACACTGCCGCGCAACACAGGATTGCACGACAGGCTCTAAGCAGATTCGAGTGGAGAGTTGAAGGCATCTCTATTCAACAACTGCCATCGCTCGTTGGGCAGCGGGCCTTTGATAGTGTCGATCACGCAGTGCAATATATTTGTCAGGCACGTCGAACTCGAAACGGATTGCCCAGTTAAACGTATGGGCAAGCAAAAGGTCTGCGATACAAAAGCTGTTACCGATTACGTGTTCGCTGTCTGTCTCTGGTAACAAGTGGTCTAACGCTCTCACCGCCTTGTCGAATTCGAATTTGGCAGTATCGAACATCGCTGGAATTCTAACTTCTTCTGGCAGTGCAAACATATGCTTGCCTTTAGACCAGAGTGGTTGTTCCAGTTCGGCCAAGATGAAATAGGTCAGCTCGTCTAGTTTTGCATAGGCGGGCGTGCTTACCTTGGGCAGCAAGCCAGAATCGGGTGCATTTCGTGCGATGTAGTTCACTATCGCGAGGCTTTCGGTCAATACAAGATCGCCGTCTACCAGAGTGGGTACTTTGCCCTGTACATTCAGTTGCAGATAGTTGGGATGCTTCGCGCTATCACTCTCGCTGCTATCAGTGCGCAGGGTAGTGTTTATATATTCGTAATCAAGCCCACTTTCTTCCAGAGCCCACAGAGCGCGAAAGGATCGTGATTGGCCCATGCCGTAAAGTTTCATTGGGTATTTTTCCTGTCTGTAAAAACAAATGGTGTTGTCTTTTACGACAACACCATTTGATCACTAAATTGCTGAAGTTTTCCAGCAGCGTTGCGGCGCTTGCCAAGGGAATAGCCCTTAACTGCACGCCGCGCCTTGCTGGCAAACATCAGGAAAGCGCTGAATCCGCCAATTAGAGGTGGTTGGAGTACTAATCGTTAGCAAAGCAGTAGAAGTAGCCAGCGCCACCAGTTGCAACTAGATCGGGCTGACCACAACCTCTGGAGCCGTGTGCGTTGTTCCAGGAGGTTGGGTTCGCTCCGCCACCGGTTCTGTCGAAGTGACCAACCTGTGCAGAACCTTCGCCGTTGCTTGTCCAGTTGTTGCAGGTATGGTTCGAACCATCGTCGATCAGGCGGCCGCTAAGCGATGAACCAGTAAGGATGTCATGCTGATTTGGGGTATCACCACGACCGTTTACAGTGTCGCCATTCTCAGTAAGAGAGTTGGCCTTGCCGAGCTGCATGTAGTCGCTATGCAGGTTATTCAGAGTGCTAGCCACCTCAACATTTGCGGCGTTGTACCAAGGGCCAAAACCAATTCGCTCCCGGGCATTCACGCGGGGAGAGTTTGCAGTCTCATGGGCGCTTAGATAAGCGACCCAGGTCTTGCCACGCGATCCTGCCGCTCTGGCCAGGCTTGCACAATGCCTATCTGCTCCGCGTAGGCCACCTAGATTTGCACCATCGCCGGACCCTACGCTGGTAATGAAAAAGCTCATTGCATCTTCTTCTGGAACGAATGTTGTGCAACCCGTTGCAGCTGCTGAAATTGCGATAGCGGTAGCTAAGATTAGTTTCTTGTTCATGGCTCTACTCCTCGATTGTAAATTTTCTTATTCTATAAATTTAACTAGCAAATTTGATTAATGTGCGCCTGAACTGTCCACTGCTGCGCCGGGCATTGCCATGGCGGTTAGTGTACTTCCAGTCTGTAGGATAACGTATTGATGGCCGTCGTGTGTCCAAGAACTCATGCCGTAACGGCTTGCTGCGGGCACTTCTACTCGGCCTACCTCTTCACCTGTTGCCTTGTCGATAGCAAACAGCTGCGGTGTTCCAGCGCCATCGACATCAGAATAGAGCAGAAGATTCGCTGTGGCTACCATAGGCACTGCATTACCCGTCCCTGTGTTGCCGATATCGATACCTTCCAACTCGGGAAGGTTAGCGATACGCGCAGGCGTCTCACCGGTTGGAATCATCCAAAGGTGCTCTCCCGTGTTCATATCTATCGCCGTGATGCGGCTATAGGGCGGCTTCCAAAGCGGAATGCCTAACGGATGTCTCGGGGTTGGGCCTCCGCGACCCGCCGCATATTGCGACAGCGTCGTACCCGTTGGTGCATCGTAGTAGGTGTCGGCTTCTTCGCCAGATACCAGCGGTCGAGCAGCACAAATCGAGCGTGACGTAACATACAAGATGCCCGTTGTTGGATCGGCCACAGAGGGATGTGTAATATTCACCGCACCGGAAGGACAGATCATCGAAGAAATCTTACCCAGTGGGTTGTCTCTATGTATAGGCGGGTTAAACAACGGCCCTAACTGGTAGTCGGCTACCGCGGCTATCGCCTGTGCGCGAATCTCTGGGGTAAAGTCCACCAGAGTATCGAGGCTAAGCCCCTGCATATCGAATGGTGCAGGCTTTGTTGGAATCGGTTGTGTCGCGGCGAGTTGCTCTCCCGGTACGATCGAAGCAGGAAATGGCACTTCTTCAATAGGCCAGATCGGTTCGCCAGTTTCTCTGTTGAAGGTGTACACCAAACCCTGTTTCGTAGGCTGGGCAACGATCTTAGTGGGCCCTTGCTCGGTAGTCACATCTAGTAAAATAGGTGCGGTCGGTAGATCGAAGTTCCAGATATCGTGATGCACGATCTGGAAGTGCCAAGCTCTCTCTCCGGTCCTCGCACTCAAGGCGATCAAACTTGTGCCGTAGAGATTGTCTCCAGGATGGTGCCCGCCGTAGTAGTCAATAGTCACGCCGTTCGTAGGTATGTAGATCAGGCCCAATTCGGGATCCGCTGAAATTGGTGCCCATGATGAGATGTCTCCGGTGTATTGCCAAGCATCGTTCTCCCAGGTCTCATGTCCATATTCACCCGGCTGAGGAATCACGTTGAACTTCCAAAGGAATTCGCCCGTGCGGGCATCGTAGCCCAACATATCGCCAGGAACGTTCTCGATTCTGGATTGGTTGTAGCCCTGCTCGGCTGAATTGCCCACGATAACAACGCCATTCACGACTATTGGTGGTGAAGAGGAGGTGATGTAGCCTCGCTCCAAAGGAATGCCTTTATAAGGATCGTAAGGATGACCTAGATCTGCAAGCAGATCGACTACGCCTGTGTCAGGGAAGCCATCTATAGGCACAGGATTGCCGAAGCCTTCCAGTGGGGCGCCGGTTTCGGCATCGAGTGCTGTGAGGAAGAATCCTGGAGAGATGATGTAGATGATGTCCTTGCCATCGACCTGACCGTAGCCCACGCCCTTGCCGTAGTCGGCACGCATCGAATATTGATACCGCTCGGTATCCGGTTCTCTGTAGGACCAGATTGTTTCGCCGGTTTTAGGATCGATTGCAACGACGTGGCGACGCGCGCCCGCTACCGTGTAAAGTCGACCGTTGATATAACTTGGAGTGGAGCGACCGCTCTGAGCTTGGAAGCTGGAACCGTCCCACTGCCATGCGACTTCTAAATCACTGAAATTCTCGGCGGTGATTTCTTGAGAGGGTGAGAAACGCGTATGAGCAAAGTCATTGCCCAGAGTAGTCCATTCGACGCTATCTTGCTGGGCGCTGGCTACTGTTGCTACAGATGCCAGCAGTAAGCTCGCTGAAGTATTCAATAATTGGCGCATTCTTATCATTATTAGATCCTCTTATTGGGGAAGCGATATTTGCTAGTCTATTCTGCTAATTCGTTTAGATAAGACAATTTTGTCTGGCAAAAGGTCAGCAAAAGATAGCAAATACACGCCCCTGAGAGTAACGCAGCTTCTACATTTTGTCATGTAACATTGCCGTGTGACGAGCAGTTGAGAGGATTTTGTATCGTCTAGGGTGAAAGTGTAGGAATGCGCTGGGGGAAGGCTGGGATGTGACGCTGCAAGTGCAGCGATTAGTTGCTGCGAGGACTATTCCAGCTCAGCGTAATCCACCTCGGTGGCAGACACATACACGGCGGACTCACGAATCGCTTTCTCCCTGAGTGGCGCTAACGCGAGCAGTTTGTCGTCGCCTGCGTAGCGATCGAACGCCTCATGATCCGGAAATTTCAATACATGAATCTCATCGACAGACTGCGCTGCTTCAGAATTCGTTACACGCGGGCGGAAGGCCGAGTCTATTCGGCTGCCATAGGCTTTCATGATTAAAGCTGCCTGCCGTTCGAACTGGTCAAACGCATCGGCGTCGCGAACGGTGAGTAGGGCTACGATACTGATCATGAAACTAGTTCCGAGGAAATGGGTAGAGATTCTCTTGGTATTGTTCGATATTATTTTCAAAATACTAAAGAGGATTGATTGAAATTACCATTGGTACCGCCGTCGCTGGTAAATCTTTATGGTCAAAGCACTTAATAGAATGATAATAATATAAAAAACAATAACTTAGATAAGCTATGAGTGTATTATGTTGATCGGTTCCCGGCAGGGTAACTGATTCAGTAATGATTCAGGTCAACCGAGTTATAAATGCCGAGAGTTAGCCAAATAGATAAGACTATGAAAACAGCAGGCAACAACGGGCCAATATCCTTTGCCAAGAAGTCTTGGGGAATTTTGCCGTGTGCGACATTCGCGTTCACTTTCGTTTTCGCGTTCAGTGTCGGGGCTCAGGCTCAGGAGCAGGTTGGTGATGGGGAATACGAGACCTTCGATACCCAAGAGGCAATAGATTTAGCTGAGGAAGATCTGCGCAATGAGCAACAAAGAAATGGCGATGCAGAGTTTGCTCGAGAGTTAGATCTGCGACTACAGGCCATCGATGAAATGCAGGGCAGTCAAGGAATCTATTCGCCTCAGCTTCAAGAGGCTTATGGCGATCTGGCTGCGCTGTATGCCGAAGTTGAAGACTTCGAATCGGCGATCAGGGTGTATACCGATGCATTGCAGATTAGTCGCATCAATACCGGGCTCTATGGCGACGAACAATTACCTATCATTGCCTCTCTGATCGAGAGCAACAGCCAACTGAGTAATTGGGAAGAAACCGACGACCTGCACGAGCTTCGCTACCATATTAGCAGTCGTTTGTATGAGTTAGGTGATCCTGCCTATCTCGAGGCGGCGGAGAATTATGGGGAATGGAAATTACGCCTATTGCGACAAAACCTGCTCGATCTTGGCTATCGTTCTTACTCGCGCAATGCCGAAGATCTCAGCGATTTTTATGAGCGCCTCTTGGACAATCTTGAGATTCAAACAGACACTAGGCCTGAGAACCTCATTGGAATAATTACCGGCAAATCAGAGACTGACTTAGTTTTGGCGAGAGCGATTGCTAGCACTCCCTACTCTGCCTTTGAAGGAACAGTCAGTCGCTACCTCAATCAACAGCGCTGTCGCAATGTGCGAAATGCCACGGGGCAAATCGTCAGAGAATGCGTCAACGTTCAAGTGGAGAATCCACGCTACCGTCAATCGCAGGTGGATGCGAAACAATTCGCCATGAATAGACGCACCAGAGCGGTGCAGGAATCTATCGATAGACTGAGGCAGATTTACGATCAGAGCTCTGATCTTGGCGGGGTGGAGCGTGCCGAGCTCGAGACTCAGATCGCCGAGCTTGAGACCCAGGCCTTCCAGTTACTCAGACAGTCTAGGTCGCGTCGGCTATTCTAGACACCGTTTAACTCGATGCGCTGGCACCTGTCCGGCCTGTATGCCCCATTGGGCTACTCATTTGGATCCAGACCCTCCGGTTGTCGTGTTTATAAGGGGTTTCAATGCAGTTTTACTGGAAAATGCCCGATACAAGGTGTTCAATGGTGCTGCCTCGTGGCGCTTCCGCGTTCGAGGCTGTACTAAACAACCGGAGTAGATTATGTCTCAATTTGTTAATCGACTAACTCGGCTCACGCTGGCTGCGTTTTTAGCGGCTGTCGCGCTGGGAAGTCAATTTGCTGCCGCATTGGAAGTGGGCGATAAAGCGCCTGATTTCACACTGCAGGCCTCGGATGGTCAGACCTACAGCATGTCCCAGTTTCTGGGCGAGAAGCCTGTAGTGATTGCCTTTTTTCCTAAAGCCTTTACCGGCGGATGAACTATGCAATGCAAAGCGCTGCGTGACAGTGCTAGAGAAATTGAAAGTTTTGACGTTGCTTACTTTATGGCTAGTGTAGACACCTTGGAAGACAATACAGCTTTTGCTGAAGAGCATGCAGCTGGTTTTCCAATTCTTGCAGATCCTGAAAAGGAAATGACAAGTGAGTACGGTGTATTAATGGCGGCTGGTTTCGCTAATCGTTGGACTTACTATATTGGTGCCGACGGAACTATCTTAAAGATAGATAAAGAGACCAAGCCAGCAACGGCAGGCAAGGACTTAACCCGCACGATGGAAGAGTTGGGTTTTCCTAAAGTATAAGTTCACGATCAAGACTTCGTGAATGAAAAAATGGAACCCGGGTGCTGTAAGGCATTCGGGTTTTTTTTGATCAACTGTTAAGTTGATGGGCATGCCCCCTTGCAGCAACTGTGTTTGAATTAGGGCAATTGGTGGCTATAGCCTGACGTGGCTATTCACTGTGTTGTAGCTGGTCGGGCGCTGTGACAAAATGCGACAAAGTGTTTTCCCACTTGCGCGCATTTGCAGTACCACACACATACGGAGTGTTTTCATGTCAAAAATTGGCATTTGGGTAGTCGCGGCTATTGCCGTGTTTACTCTATTGTATTTGGTGTACTTGGCGGCCACTTTTGAAGCGCCCACCGGTACCACAACTGTAATAGTGCCAGCGACTGCTGTGCAGCCTGTTGCCGAACCTGCCCCAGTAATTACTCCGACTTTACCGCAGACGCGTTTGCAGCCTCCCGAAGAGCCGCCAGCTGTGGCTGCTACACCGGTAATCGGAGAGGCACCGGTAGAGGTTGCTGCGCCGGTTGCCGAAGAGCCTCCCACGCAGCTTGTCGAATTACCGAGCCTGAATGACAGCGATGGTTTCGTTCTCGAAGGATTACGGGCTCTGCAGAATGGTGCCGCGCTAATAAGCGTATTGAATGACGAGCAACTCATTCGAAGTATCGTTGTTTTTGTCGACAATATTAGTCGCGGTGGTTTTCCTCAGACTAGTTTGCCGTACAAGCGGATAGGACAGGAAATGACGGTTCGCAATATCGACGCGAATCTCTTCGTGATGGAAGCTGGTGCACACGAGCGCTTTAATCAACTCATAGATACCTTTGTTGCAGTCGATACTGTTCAGGCGATGATTCTCTACCGAACTCTTCAGCCCTTATTTCAGCAAGCCTATGCGGAGATCGGATCTAGAAATGTAAACTTCGATGACACCCTGCGCTCGGCGATTAACGCCGTGCTGCGTTCGTCAAATGTAGAGGGTCCTTACCAGTTGGTTAAGCCTTCAGTTATGTTTCTTTACGCAGACGCCAGCATAGAAAATATGGAAGAAATGCAGAAGCAGTTGATTCGTATTGGCCCGCAAAACACAGAGAAACTAAAAGCTAAGTTGCGACAGTTTGCAGAGCAATTGTAGAAACGAGATTCGTGCCAACAGATTTTATAGGTTAACTAATGCTACAGCTTCCATCCCCGCTCGTTGACGTCAATTGGCTGCACGACAACCTTCACGCTACACAATTAATTATTCTCGATGCGTCGGTTCCTCCAGTAGTGCCCGGTTATGAGTCTCTTAACAGCGAAGAGTGCTTCCTGGCCATTTCTGGAGCGCGGCGCTTCGACTACGATAAGAAGATATGTAAACAGGATTCTTCTCTGCCGCATATGATGCCGGGAGCAGATTTGTTTACCGAAGAGGTGCGTAAACTCGGTATAAATAGTGACAGTGTCATCGTGATCTATGATGACGTCGGGCTGTATTCCAGTCCGCGCGCCTGGTGGATGCTTCGCGCCATGGGGCATGAGCAGGTTGCGGTTCTGGATGGTGGCTTACGCGCATGGGTTGCTGCCGGCTTTGCCACTATCGATAGTTTGCAGCTTAACCCTGGCGCAGGGAATTTTGAGGCAAACTACGCGGAAGATTCATTCTGCGACTTTAACGTCGTACTCTCCGCTATAGATGATTCGAGTTGCGCGATTCTCGATGCGCGCTCCAGCGGCAGATTCCATGGTACAGCCCCAGAGCCAAGAGCGGGCATTCGCGGCGGCCATATGCCCAACGCGCAGAACTTACCCTTTCCCAAGCTATTGAACGAGGGATCGTTGAAGCCCGTGGCCGAGCTCATCGAGATTTTCAATGAAATTATCACCCACGACCAACGGCTAATCACTAGCTGTGGCTCCGGTCTCACCGCCTGCATCCTCACCTTTGCGGCCTACCTTGCAGGTCACCGCAATCTATCAGTCTACGATGGCTCGTGGATAGAGTGGGGAGCGCCTTCGAAACTCCCCGTTGTGACCGACTAACAGCTTTTAACACTGCTCGCCTTGCACCAGCTATTTTGTACAAGGGGTCATGTTTTCAATATAATCCCTATCACTCTAATGCGCTGGATTTACGTTCCAGTCAGCTATAAGGATGATCATGAATAATACCGCCGCTGGCGTAGTTGTCGCTGCTCTCTATCGCTTTGCAAAATTCCCAGATTATGAGTCCTTGCGCGAGCCTCTGCTTGAGGTAATGCTTGCTCATGAGGTGCGGGGCACCTTGCTGCTCGCTGCCGAAGGAATAAATGGCACTATCGCTGGAAGCAGGATCGGCATCGATACCGTACTTGCCTGGTTGGCGAAGGACCCCAGATTTGCGGGCATACAGGCGAAAGAATCCTATGTTGATGAGAACCCTTTCTATCGGACCAAGGTCAAGCTGAAGAAAGAGATAGTAACCATGGGCGTTGAGGATATAGACCCAACCCATATAGTGGGCACCTATGTGGATGCCAAGGACTGGAATGCTCTGCTAGCAGATCCCGAAGTTCTTCTTCTTGATACACGGAATAAGTACGAGGTTGAGATCGGCACCTTCGAGAACGCCATAAACCCTGAGACGGATTCCTTTAGAGAATTTCCCGAATACGTGAAGAACAACCTCGACCCGAAAGTGCATAAGAAAGTTGCGATGTTCTGTACCGGTGGAATACGCTGCGAGAAATCTACGGCCTACCTCAAACAACATGGCTTCAAGGATGTGTTTCACCTAAAGGGCGGGATATTGAAATATCTGGAGGAGCAGCCTGAGACCGATACCAAGTGGCAAGGTGAGTGTTTCGTTTTCGATAATCGCGTGACGGTAAATCACAAGTTGGAGAAGGGAAACTATGATCAATGTCATGCCTGCCGCCGACCGATCCTTGAGAAAGATAAGGACAGCGAGTTCTATCTCAAGGGCGTGAGTTGCCACCACTGTTACGACAAGCACAGTAAGGAGCAGGTAAAGCGCTACGCGGAGCGCGAACGCCAGATGCAGCTCGCTGCACAGCGCGGAGAAGCCCATATAGGGGCCCCGATGGAACTGACGATAGAGCGGGGCAGACAGGAAAAGCTGCGTTTTAAACAGGAGCAGAGGATACAGGAGAAGGAGAAGTGATAGTTACCTTAAGGAATCAATAAGCGCGATTCGTCCAACATCGCTGTGTTCCAGCTTTTTGAGGTATAGTCTTTAGTTAATATTACGTGGCTCTATGCTGATGAGAGCCAGCTAGCTGAAAAATAACAAAAGGCGACTACTATGAGTGTCGATTCAGTCCATAAAGCTCCCCGTATTTTTCCTATCATCCTATTGCTCTTTGCCGTTCCCATGATATTAGGCGGCGCGCAGCTGATTATTCTGGGTGGTTCATTCTATTATCTGTTATCTGGATTTCTGCTAGCGTCCTGTGCTGGACGATTGTGGAAGCAAGACCCGGTAGCGTCCATGATTTATGGCGCGCTCATGATTTTCACTGTGTTGTGGTCACTCTATGAATCCGGGACAAATCACTGGGCGTTGCTGCCCAGAATACTGCCCTTCGCCGTACTAGGATTATGGTTTCTGACTCCCTGGCTGCGTCGCTCCTTGCATCAAGGCAATCCACCTGGGCTGCTGGCTGCTAAATACCCGCTTTATGTAACCGCAATTGCATTAGCGCTTACCGCCTATGTAGCCATAGACGGTGCAGGCTACGAAGTAAAGCCGCTGTCCGCGCGCTCCGGTGTTAATACTGTAAATACAGCAACCGATTGGCCCAGCTATGGCAACAACCTCGGTGGTAGCAGATATTCGCCGGTAGATCAGATAAATAGAGACAATGTAGAGAGCTTAGAGGTGGCTTGGACTTATCGAACGAATGCAGGAGGTTCATTTAAGGCGACACCTTTGCAAGTAGGCGAGCTGCTGTATGCCTGCACGGGAGGAAACAGGGTCATCGCACTGGATGCCGATAGCGGAGAACTGCGTTGGCAGTTTGATCCGCTCATCGATCCTGAACATTTAGAGTTTGCGCGTTATTTCACTACAGGTTGTCGTGGTGTTTCCTACTTCGAAGCGCCGGAGGACTATCAGGGTGAATGTCAGCAGAGAATACTAACAGCGACTACGGATGCTCGATTAATCGCAATCGATGCGTTAAGCGGTGCGCGCTGTTCTCAATTCGGTGAGCAGGGAGAGGTCGATCTAACAATTGCTATGGGTAACGACCCACGAATATTCAACTTCCAAACCTCCCCGCCTGGTATCGTGCGGGGCAATGCTGTAGTCGGGGGGTGGGTTTTCGACAACCGAAGTGTGGGCGAGCCTTCGGGTGTCGTACGTGCATTCGATGCTCTCTCTGGAGAATTTGCTTGGGCGTGGGACATGGGCAGGCCGGGTGTGAATACGCAGCCGCTTAGGGGAGAAGTGTACACCCGAGGCACTCCCAATGTTTGGAGCCTTTTCAGTGTCGATGAAGAGTTAGGTTTGATCTATGCACCTACGGGCAATGAGACGCCAGACTATTTCGGTGGGCAGCGCATGGAATCCAGTGAGCAGTACGCGAGCTCCATTGTGGCTATCGATGGCGAGACGGGATCGGTGCGCTGGTCATACCAAACAACCCACCATGACTTATGGGACTATGATGTGCCGTCGCAGCCGGTATTGATAGATCTTCCCGGTGAGGATGGTGAGAAGATTCCGGCGGTTCTGGTGCCAACCAAGCGTGCCGAAGTGTTCGTGCTGAATAGGGTGACAGGCGAGCCGATTTTCGATATCCAGGAGCTGCCCGTGCCTCAGGAAGGGGGAGTGCCTGAAGACTATGTTGCGGCAACGCAGCCATTTGCTGTCGATTTACCGAATTTCCGGCCAGAGCTGTCAGAGGCAAAGATGTGGGGTATTACCCCGTTAGATCAACTTTGGTGTCGCATCGAATTTAAGAAGATGCGCTATGAGGGCCACTTCACGGTACCCGGCGCCGATACGATCTTTCAATTTCCTGGTAACGCTGGTGGCCACAACTGGGGCTCAGTCAGCATCGATCAGGTAAACAACATCATGGTGGTCAATCCATTGATATTGGGAAATCAGCTAACCTTGATTCCCCGAGATGAATTGCCTGAAGGTGTGCCAGGCAACCAACTGGGCACGCCGTATTCCCACACCACCGTCCGTTTCATGTCGCCATTAGGAGTTCCCTGCAATCAACCACCTTTTGGTGTTCTCGCAGCTATCGATCTCGAGACGAAGCAATTGCTTTGGGAGCGACCTATGGGCACAGCGAAGGAGAGCGGACCGTTCGGCATAAAGACACGTCTGCCAATCACCGTGGGCACTCCGCAGAGCGCGGGCACGATAACGACAGCAGGGGGTTTGATTTTTAGCGCGGGCACTTTCGACAATACAATTCGTGCTACAAACATAAGCGACGGAAAGGAACTGTGGAGTGCTGATCTGCCTTTCACGGCGCACGCGACTCCTATGAGTTACCTGTCTCCAGCAGGAGAGCAGACCGTAGTAATTACCGTTCCGGTTTTTAATTCAACCAGCGGCTCGGGCTTTAGGGCGCTTCCCGCTGACGAAGAAGATCCAGAGGGCGGGTACATCATTGCCTATCGCCTGCCACAATGAGGAAGTGAAAATGTTGTGCTGTAGAAGAATTTCAATAATCTCGTCGTCAATGTTTGCGTTTTTATTTAGCGCAGGTCTGCTCGCTCAGGAATCCGAGCTCGCTGCGCTTTCAAGTTGGGTGGCGATCGATGCGCCTACCGGCCATGAGCACTTAGCAATCGAGCAGATTCAGAGTGAATACACAGGCTGGGATCGTGACTCTTATGGCAACTTATTCAAGGTGATAGGCCGCGGAGAACCACGACGAGTAGTTGCCTGCGCGCTCGATTCTTATAGCTATGCAGTGAGTCAGATTACCGACGCGGGCTATCTTCGTCTGCATAGGATTGGAAGTGGATCAAGTCACCCACTTTGGGATCAGGCTCACGAAGGTCAGCAGTTGCGTATCCTGACGCGTAGCGGGCCTGTGGTTGGTGTGACGGCGGTAGCGAATGGGCATTTCGCAGCGCAGCATAGAAACGAGACTGCAATCATTACCCAGAACGATCTCTGGCTGGACGTAGGTGCCGAGTCTGCCACTGAGGTAGCCGACATGGGAATCGCTCTGTTAGACCCCGCTCTGCGCCATTTTCCGGCATGGTCTTATACGAACGAGTTGGCTGGACCTAGAACAGGAGCAAGAGTGGGCTGTGCGGCTCTACTTGCCGCCGCCGAGGCGGGCATCAACGGTGCCACTGGCAGTACGAAATATCTAATTAGCGTGCAACAAGTGTTCGGTTGGATAGGGCTAGGCGCGGGAGTCAGCAGGGATGCTAACCCTGACGAGATTATCGTGCTTGGAGTTGGATCGACTGACTTTGATAACGCAGTCGTAGACGGTCTTGGAACACGAGTCGATATCGTGTTGACCGGTAATGGCATCGCTGCGATACGACTCATCACGCCCGCTGTGACAGATGCCGATGCTCTAATGGAGCGAATGAGTCTCCCCAGCGCTAATCAAGTATTAGATGCCCTAGTGGCGGCCATCAACCCAGATGCACAAAGACCTGCCTGGCTTGCCGCACCCCAACAGACTGCGGTGTTGAATAATGAAGCTTCTCGCTGGGGTCGTAGCGATAACAGCGATCGTTTGCAGGAGATCGAGGCGCTACTCGATAATGTGGCGGAGAAATCAGCGGTCCCCGGCCACGAAGGTCCGATCAAAAACGCCATCTTTAACGCAATGCCTGAATGGGCCAAGGAAATAGCGCAGACAGATGAGATGGGCAATATGTGGGTTGAGGTTGGCCCGGCCGGTCAGGCCACCGTGTTCTTAGCGCATATGGACGAGGTGGGTTACGAGATCGAAAGTATTGATAGAAATGGAGTGGTCAACCTGACCCGTTTGGGAGGTGTGGTCGAGACGGCTTGGGAAGGTCAGCCGGCTGTGTTGCAACTAGACCCCTTTATCAACAATGAATCGCAGCCGGAGGCGCCATCACTGCGTGGTGTTTTCAATACCCGCAGCGCGCCCGAATTTAAACAGCCAGGTGCGGTGACAGCCTGGTTCGGAATGAATAGAAGGCAATTGGAAGCAGCAGGTGTTCGCGTAGGCATGGGCGTTACAGGATATAAAGAAGGACACAGAATGGGTGCCTTTCGTTACTCTTCTAGATCCTTAGACGATCGCGTAGGCACAACGTCTTTGTTGTTTGCTCTGCGGCAGTTAGAGCCTGATGCGCTGCAAAACAAAGTCGTATTTACATGGACCGTTCGAGAAGAGGGCGGGCTGCGCGGAGCGGCGGCGATGGCCCAGCGACTGGGTAGTAGAACTCGGCGAGCTTATAGCATCGACACCTTTGTTTCCTCAGATACACCCTTGGAATCATCCCATTTCGCCTTCGTGCCTCTTGGCACTGGGCCGGTGTTGCGCTCGATTGAAAACGCGAGCATGGCAACCCCTTATGAATTCGATCGTAATCGGGGCATCGCCGAAGCCGCTGGCATTGATGCGCAGATCGGACTCACACAAGGCGGCACCGACGGCACGACGTTCACTATCTATGGTGCGCCAAATGCGGGATTATCATGGCCCGGCAGATACAGTCACTCGCCCGCTGAAATTGCAGACCTTAGAGACGTGGCAGAACTGATAGATCTGATACAAGCCATGGCAGAAGCATCGCAGGGTCCGTAGTTCATAATGATAACAACAGCTTAAAAAAGTAGGACGCATTGATGAGTGAAGTAAAATTGCCTTCGAGTCCCTATGGGGATTTTCTTGGTATTCAAATCAAAGAAGCCGCGGCGGGCTCGAGCGTCTGTCATCTAGAGTTAAAAGATCATCACATGAACACCGGCGGCAGAGTGCATGGCGGTGTTTTAACCTCACTGGCGGATACGGCCGCGGGAGTTGCGGTTCGATCTATTCGTCCCGAAGGCAAATCCTCAGCGACGACCGATCTGAGCATCTCCTTCATTCGGCTGCCAATGGGAAAGACACTCGAGGCCCACGCCGAGGTGATTCATGCGGGCAAGCGTTTGTTCAGAACGGAGATATCTGTTTACAGCGATGAGAAATTGATCGCGAAGACGAATGCGACGTTTATGCTTGTTGATAAGAACTAAGTCCGAAATTGACTACTATCAACTCGCTACACTATTTTGCTTGAGGTTAGAGTGGGCAATCTTAGAAAAATGGATGCCGTCTGCGAACGCGACGACATCCTAGGCACTGATAGTTGGCACTGATAGTTGGCACTGCTAGAAGTCGAATCTTAGTCCAGCAGTTACAGTACGATCCTTGTTGGGGCGAGCACCATAAGGGTGTCGACCAAGGATATCTTCCTGACTCGTTAAGTTCTCAACCCGGCCATAGAAAGTCAGCGCACTACTAAACTGGTAGTTCGCAGAGATATCCACGGTGAATGTGTCGTCGGTTCTCTCGAATGCATTACAAGACGCCCTTACACAAACCTCATCTACATAGTTACCTGTGAGATAGGTCGCCCAGTTGTTTTTCTCAAAGCCTATTGAGGCGAGGAATTGGTTCTCCGGCAGGTAGGGCAGCGGGTCTCCTTTGCCCACAGAGCCGAAGAAGGCGGTATCGGCAATGTCGGTATCAAACTCTCCATTGATATGTGTATAGCTGAGCGATACGGGGATTCTGTAGTCGCTGCCGCGAGCCAGATTTGCGCTTACCAACATCTCAAGACCTGCCACCGTAGCGGCATCACCGTTAAAGGCATCGCCTATAACGCAATCTGAACCCGATGAAGACGTGCACTCGCCGAGTATATTGTCGTAGTCACTTAGAAAACCGATGAGTTCTGTCGACAGCGAGCCGTTGTTATAACGAAAACCTAATTCATAGTTGATCGCAGTCTCCTCATCGACATTCGGGGAGTTGCTAGGAGCAGTGAAGCCCTTATGAACGCCGCCCAGTAGTGATAGCGAATCACTCAGCTGATAGAGAACTCCCAAACCTGGAAGAAAAACTTGCGTAGCGTTCTTGCGCGAATCGCGGAAAGAACGCAGTTCACCATCAGAGTAACGCGTGCGTTTCTGATCGATATCTTCATAGCGCAGACCCGGCGAAAGCGTCCAATCGCCTATCTGAATATTGTCGTGGATATGAATCGAAATCGCCTCGGCTTCCTGCACACGATTGCCTGCGTTACCTAGAATGCCCAAGTCATCTAAAACAAGCGCGCCGTTAATCTGACTATAGTTACTATTGCGCTGCAGCCGGTCCTCCTCGTCTTCGTGAAAGCGGATCCCGAATTCTAGATCGTGCCTCGTGTTGCCAACCATGCCATTCCAGTTAAGGCCTAGCTGCACGCCTCGGGAGTAATACTCCCGATTGTTAGAGCGAAGTTGAATGCTCCCCTCTAGCGTATCAGTTGTTCCGTCTAAGATAGATTGCAGCTGATCGGGGTTGAGGCCATTCAGGCTAGTTCCGCTATTGATAGCTTGAATTACGTTAAACCAACTGGTACGGCCGAAGTCTTCGGCGCTAGTGCTGCCGTCGAAGTCTATGCCTTCTGTCTTGAACCAGTCGCGTTGATGTTCATTGTTATAGGCGGTAACAGACATGGCCAAAGAATCATTAAAGTTATAGTTGTAACGCAGAATCTGCTGCTCATGTTCGGTTTCGATATTGTCGAGTTCCGATATGCCATAGCGACGAAAAGCACTATCGCTGAAATCGCTATCGGTCAGGCCGAGGTAGCTCTGGTTAGAATCCTGAATGGTAGCTTGTAGCTTTAACTCGATTGCATGGGGTGAATTCAGCGGCGCATAACTAAGCTTGACCGTGTAATCCTCAACATCCAATCCGGTATTGTTGCTGCCGCGATCGATAGATTGAAATCCATCCGATTGCCACTGGTGAGTCTCTAAAAGAAATCCAAAACCGGAATCTGTTTGCCCGCCGTAGGTGGCATGAACACGATAAGTAGAATCTTCACCAGCTTCGGTAACGATGTTGCCGGACATCTGCGTTGGGATTGGAGTAGACACCATATTGAGCGCGCCACCAATTGTGTAAGGTCCCTGCGTGATAGCAGCTGGCCCTTTGACCACTTCAATTGCACTGAGTCTGCCAACGGTAGGAAAGTAATAAGCTGAAGGTGCGGAATACGGTGCCGGCGCAATAAGCACGTTGTCTTCCAAGAGAGTAATGCGACCACTACGTTCCGTAGCCACGCCACGAATACCGATATTAGGTCGTAGCCCATAACCGTCCTCTAACTGAATTGCTAAGCCGGGCACTTCACGCGCGATGCGTTGAATGTCGCTATAGGCAAACTGCTGCAATTTCTCAGTACCTATATAGTGCGCAGAACCGGCGATCTTCTTTGCCTCTTCCTGGCTGCCGACGATGGTGACTTCTCGGATCGCGTTGTTCTGCTGCTGAGCGTTAGCGAGGGAGGCGCTAACTGCTGAGATAGCTAATGTAAGTAGTAATTTAGAGTGATTCATAGATATTTCCACAATGCTGCAAATTTTTTAGTGAGGCGATATTAATCTAAATGAGAACGATTATCAACTGTGGATAGTTATCATTTAGATTTGATGCTGAGCCGCATAGTTCATAGGGCTAGTAGGCTTTGCTGCTGCCCAGATGGACAATTCGTTTAGTGCGAGAAGGGGTTCGATTTGCTAAATACTGATTGGGCTTGAAAATGATCGCGCGAGTGATGATCCTACCCCGATTTGACGCACCCTTTAGAATACCTACATCTCATAACCTGGAAATCGTCACTTAACTGAAAATCAAAGGGAGAGACCACTTCTATAGTGAGCCATAGATGACAGTTCTACAATTCACTTTTATATGATAATGTGGGCTATAGAATATAATCGTATAGCCCATAAAATAATAAATAATGGGCTATAAAAAAGAGTTTTATAGCCCATGACATGGAATTGGCAAGAAAAAGACTGGCCTAACTTTATCTATGATCCAAAGGCACTATTGCAGGCGGAGAAAGAGTTCACGCTCAGAGTGGGGACGATGCATGGCAGCTTAAAACACATCAATGATGAAGATCAGCAGATTTTGACTATTGATCTATTGAGCGAAGAAGCTCTTAAAACCTCAGAAATAGAAGGAGAGATGCTTAACCGCGATTCCCTAAGATCTTCTATACAAAGACAGCTAGGACTTAAGCCAGATGACCCTCGGAAAGCCTCACCGGCGGAGCATGGCATCTCTGAGATGATGATCGATCTCTACAATAATTTTGATACAGAACTTGGCTTTGACATGTTGTCTAATTGGCATCTCATGTTAACCAATGGGCGGCGTGATCTTAAAAATATAGGTCGGTATCGAACGCACGAAGATCCTATGCAAATTATATCCGGAAGTTATTCAAACCCCCGTGTTCACTATGAGGCACCAGCCTCGGCTGATACTCCTCAGGAAATGGATAGGTTCATTGAGTGGTTTAACAATACGGCACCAGGCGAAAAAGACGAATTGCCTGCGCTTACGCGTGCGGGCATCGCGCATATATATTTTGAAAGTATTCATCCCTTCGAGGATGGAAATGGCAGAATGGGGCGCGCCATCTCAGAAAAAGCCCTCTCGCAGAATATCGGGCGACCAACGCTCATCGCGATGGCTCAGATCATTGAGAGGCATAAAAAGCAATACTATGATGAGCTTAAAGGCGGGAGTAGAGGGCTTAATATTGACAATTGGCTAAAATATTTTGCTGATACGATTCTCTTGGCACAAGACTGCACACAGCAGATGGTTGATTTCATCATCGGGAAAGGCAAGTTTTATCAGCGATTCGAAGACCAGTTTAATAGCAGACAAGCTAAAGCTATTGCGCGCCTTTTTCGAGAAGGCATTGGGGGATTTGAGGGAGGTTTAAGCGCGAGCAATTATATGAGCATTACCCTAACAGCACCATCTACGGCAACACGAGACTTAACCAAGCTCGCTGAGACGGGCGCATTAACGCGCACTGGTAGTGGTAGGCACACACGCTACTATTTGAAAATACAAACTTAGGAAAGCAGCTCTCGCGGCTTCATTGGCTGGAGGGCTAAGTCACCTGACAAGTGCTTTATTTTCTTTCATTGCGTTATTGAGCTTTGTGCTGATAATAACCCCTCACTTATTGGTTGAAGCATTCAATCCTGTTACAACAAATCTGCCCCTGATGGTGTTGGCGTTGCTTCTACTGAAGGAAGCAAAGAAGCTAGGCGACGACGATTTAAAACAATGAGTTCAACCGTTTGCCGCGGGGAAATTGACACGTCTAATTTAATTTCTTCCGAATGGTTTTCTGCATTGCCGGCACTACCGATTCAGTAAACCAATCATTTCGCGTAAGCCCCGATTAGCAAGGTTACCTCTACATAGGGTAGAAGCTTCATTACGCTGGGGTGCCACTTCGGTGCGCATTCTTTGCGCGGGGGAAGGTCTCCGGATTTTCCCTTCCCGGAATAACAGAATCCCATCGGAACCAGTGCCACATTCTCTACATCATAGAATTCGTCGTCGCTCACTCCCATCCACTCTCGCAGCCGCTTCCCACTGGCGTCGTTCCATGGCACTTTTGATTCGTGAACCTTGATACCCGGCGCCTGTCCAATAATGAGTATGGATGCGTTGGGGTGTAGTCTGACGATTGGGTTAGTCTCGGGGATACGGCCTTCACATTCCCTACAACTCTCTATGGCTCTAAGAGTTAATTTGAAGTTATCTGCTGTCTCCAAATTGCCACTCATTTTGAACTCCCTACATATTACTTCACGGTTGGGCAGACAAGACTCTGAAAGAATGATTGTGTGCTCATTAAATGCTGCGAAATCAATTCAGCGGGCTATTTGCTTCGCCCACTGCTCTAGACATAGTGGCTGTATTTGAGCTGCTTCTGACCTATCCCCCATTTTTAGAACCATGACCACGATGAGATTTCCAGTTAATCTAACAGGATGGAGATCTCGATATG
>JAQCKF010000001.1 GCA_027592275.1 Pseudomonadota bacterium | reverse complement strand
TTTCATAAACACCTCTCATAGAGTTACATTTTAACGCTATTTGGTGTCTAGCAAACCCTGGGAAGTCCACATGGCTTATCAAGAAGGCGAGTATTCGTAGCGCGCTTTTTAGTTAAGCTGAAAATTGCATGGACACTTTGCTCTATCTCTCACTTGCCGGACGCCAAGATTGAATTCAACTACGCTATACTCAACGGCCTAGTAATTTATGAGAGTGAAGATGTCTCCGCTTAGCAAGGCCATTTCAATTTTTGCCGCCTGCGTGGCTCTGTCCAATCACGCGCTGCCTGCCAATGAATTTAGCGATTCATTCATCCGTGAGCAATTTGAGAAAGCAAAGAGCGAACCAAATAATCGTGTGTTGCTCGATATAGACCAACCTATCGAAGTAGTGTTTCAAGCACTACTCGCAGAATTACCAAATTACTCAGATGATGTCGTCAGCACACTATTCGATAATTCTAATTCCCTCAGTAGAAATGAACTCGATGTAGGATCAAGAAGAATTTCGACTATGGAGAACGAAGACATTCTCGTTCAGAAAATCATCCTGTTCGACCCACCGAACTCTTTCGCCTATTTTACGCAGATGTCTGAATCCACAGTTAACGCTCCAATAGATTACTCCATAGGCCACTATCAGCTTACTGAACAGGCCAACGGTCGAACAGCAGTTCAAGTGTCTGCCGTGTTTAGACCTAGCTCGCGGCTAACGGCATTTCTAGTGAGGTTTGCATTCAATCGCGCGTTCGAACAGGACTTTAAAAACGCGGAAGAATATCTGAACTCAATTTTCAGAAGATGAGTTAGTTCCAACATTTTTCCCAGTAGCGATTGAAACTGTGTTTGCACAATCAATTCCAGAGAAATAAAAAGCGGGCTCTAGGCCCGCTTTTTATTAGTGATTTGCATGGAGCTAATCTTACTGCTCCTTGCGCTCGTAGTGCCCCATCAACATACCCGTTGCTAGCACGTGTCCGTCAATTGCCTCTAGCAACTGAGCCTTGTTCAAGCCCTCTGCTAAATCAAGATCTGCGTCGATAGCATAGACTCGGTAATGATAAGCGTGTAGATGACCATTAACTGGTGGACGTGGGCCGAAGTAACCTGGACGACTCGTGCCATTAAGGCCATTGATCATGCCATCAAGACCATCAAGACCAGTTACCACTGCATCTTTAGTCATATCTTCTGGCAGGCCGGTAGCAGAGGCGGGGATGTTGTAAGCCACCCAGTGCGGGAATGGCGTCTCCATCATACCTATCGTAACAACCTCGGGATCATCGCAGATTAAAGCAAGTTGTACGGTACCTGCCGGTAGGTTGGACCAGCTGAGGTCGATCGACTTATTATCACCATAAGCTGTGTATTCCTCAGGAACCGTTCCATGATGATCGAACGCTGAACTTGTGACTGTAATAGTCTCGGGTGCGTCGGCCGCAATAGCACTCAGTGACACTACTAACAATGATGCTGTTGCAAATACTGTTCCAATCAATCTGGATAGCTTTCCCATACTCTTTCCACTCCTTAAGGCAGATACCTAATTTTTGTTTAACTTTGCGAACTGCGTACTTTATAACGAGAGTCGGGTTACAGTCTATACCACTCATCTACCTGATTTACCGGTTCGGCTAACCGCCATGTATAACCCCTTACTCTCCATGCGGGTATAGACATCGGCTAAGCTCTAGTTACATGGGCCGATACCGCCAGCCAAACACCTTTATCTTTTATCCAGACATCGGTGTATCTACCTTTCTTCTTATTGCCCTGCGCATCGAGAAAGGAGGTTTTTGCATGAATGATCGCGCAATCGCCAAACTGACGTATGAGCACATCCCTCGCCTGCAAGCCAGATATGCTGACTGGCTTACCAGCCTGTGTCAGGAACTCTTGCCTGCCTAGGAAGGTTCCATCTGGATTCGAGCAGCGAAAATCTTCCGCTAATATTTCATCGAAGCGTGCAACATCAGAATTTTGCACCGAGTCTATGTAATCCTTGTTAAGGCTCAAGAGTAAATCATGATCAGTACTTTGCATATTTGACCCTCTATTACTAATAGCTAACAGTAGGCACTAAACATAACACAATCCTGCGTGCGACTTGATTTGTGGAACGTAAAATAGCCAATGCACCCACCAAGGTATTGATGAACAAAAAAACCAACCGGCCCTTAGGCCGAGTGGCGAACTGGGCCTTGGAGATAAAAATTACGCAGAAGTATTTGCCGCCCTAGCAGACCCAACTCGACGTCATATATTCGAGGCCTTGCTGGTCAGCCCGAAAACAGTGACGGAGCTCTCTGCCAATGAGACCGTGAGCCGGCCTGCCGTCTCGCAACATCCACGGGTATTGGAAACTGCAGAGCTCGTTGCGGTTGAGCCACGGGGCAATCGCCGCGTCTACTCAATCAAAAAAGATGGCCGTGTAGACCTGCGCGAATATCTCGATCGATTCTGGTCGGACGTCCTATCCGCCTATGGTGCAGAGATTACGCGGCGCATGAATAACCATTAGGAGATAACAATGTTGGACCCAATAGCAAAAAAAATTGAAGTACTGTGTGACCAGCAAAAGCATTTACGGTGTTCCTCGATGAGATGGCTGAAGGAGTTCACGGCGGCTACAACTTCGATTGGGGTTTGATCTTCGAGCAAGCCTATAAAGAGACGTGTGGCTCGTAAGCCAATACTCGCTCAGCGGCCCTGTTGCTGTATCTCTTCGCTTAGAGTCTTCGCGATTTCAGCAATGCCTGCATTGCGATGATCGAATGAGGCAGTCGTCTCGGTCAAATAGACAGCCATGATAAGTGGCTGTCTATTTACAGGCCAGGCGATAGCAACGTCGGCCATAGTCCCGTTATTACCGCCACCAGTCTTATCGCCTACTATCCAATCGGAAGGTAGACCTGCACGCAGCTTCGCATCACCGGTCTTGTTCGCAATCATCCAGTCTGCAAGTTGTCGTTTAGAATTTTCGGAAAATGTATCGCCTAACAGCAATTCCCTAAGCGTCTCAGTGATTGCATTTGGGCTAGTTGTATCTCTCTCATCACCTACTAAGGCTTCATTGAGCTCAGTCTCCCACCTATCTAGTCTTGTCACACCGTCACCGATGCTGCGCGCAAACTCAGTAACACCGGATGGACCTCCGATAGATTCCAAAATCTTATTGCCCGCTGTGTTGTCACTTAGCGTCAATGCCGCCTCACAGATCTCAGCCATCGTCATGCCTTGACCTCCTACTCGAGTCTCGGTGAGTGGAGAGTAACTGACCAAATCTTTCTCACCAATAACGACACGACGCTCTAGACTGTCTTCGCCTCGATCGACACGCGCGAGGAAAGCGCTGGATGCTAGAACTTTGAAAGTGCTGCATAGAGGGTAGCGTTGATCGGCCTGATAGGCCCAGTGCCGCCCGCTCTCTTCATCGAGAACGGCGAGGCTCAACCTTGCTTCGAGTCGCTCCTCAACTTCCCTTACTTTTTGCAACAACCGATTTGGTATCGTTGCTGCCAAGACAGTCTTGAATGTCCCGCCTGCGACACACGCGCTTAGAGCTAGTCTGGAAAAGTCTCGCCTACTCAGTGCCATTCTAACTACCCCAGACCCACTGCTTATTTCAAATTAGAATAGTCTGTAGCGCTCATCATGAAAGTGTTCGCCGAAATAGGCACTTCGTATTTTGCTCTAAGTTCAACCCACTCAGGGTCAGCAGCGAAGGCAGTCCAGACTTCTGTGCGATGAGCACGGTCTCTATAGGCCAACATCCAGACTAAAGTATTGGGTTCATCCAATCTTTGCCACACCGCTATTACTTCTGCTCCGTGCTTCTCGAAGATGGAAACTTCCTTCTCGCGGAAACGTTGATGCAAATTATCGATGCCGCCCACGCCATCCTTTATAGGCTCGGCCGTATACATACGAATCTCGAAACAACGAGAGCCGGAATCGACATTTCCAGAAAGATCGTCAGACAAGTGTGATGCAGGACCACACGGTGGCGGTGTGTCAGCCGCAAGCACGAGGTTGCTGTAGCTCAGGCTAAGCGTTAGCCCGATTAGTGTAATTAGGTTGAATAGTGTTCTGCGCATGAGTGTTTCCTTATAAGAGCTTGTAGTCAACGAGCCCATGATATTAAGTTGGCACGCTACGAATGTCCATGCCTGTGGCGCCTGACTTTTAGGCGCAAGTCGGCAGTGAATAGTCCCAACAGAATAAATCCTTCGATTCTGAGCCCATTACAACGATAATAGGAGAACAAATCACTGAATACCGAGCAAACACTATGTTCCGACGCTTGAAAGACTGCCATAACGTTGAAGACCTGCGCCTGTTAGCGAAGCAGAGACTACCTGGTCCCATATTTCACTATATCGATGGTGCAGCGGATGACGAAATCACCTATCGACGGAACACCTCCGCATTCGACGACACCGACCTAGTACCCAACGTCCTCGCCGGTGTGGAAGAAATCGACATGTCGACGACTGTGATGGGCCAGAAATTAGATATGCCACTCTTCTGTTCCCCTACGGCACTGCAGCGACTATTCCATCACGACGGTGAGCGAGCCGTGGCGCGAGCCGCGGAGAAATATGGCACTATGTTTGGCGTGTCTGCTTTGGGCACAGTCAGTCTTGCTGAGATTGGTGAGATGATCTCAACCCCGAAGATGTTTCAATTCTATTTCCACAAAGATCGCGCACTCAACGACGCGATGGTGGATCGCGCGAAGGCAGCGGGCTTCAACACATTAGCGCTCACCGTCGATACAATCACAGGCGGCAATCGCGAGCGCGACCTGTATACCGGATTCACCTCGCCACCTCGACTCACGCTAAATAGCCTGCTTAGTTTCGCAACGCATCCAGGCTGGGCCATGAACTATTTTCTACGCGAGCCGTTCGAGCTGGCAGAGCTAAAAGATTTTATTCAGAAGGGTTCAAACGTTGCGGTATCGATAGGTGATTACTTCGCAGAAATGTTAGACCCAACGATGAATTGGTCGGATGCCGAAGCTCTAAGAGCACAGTGGGGCGGGCCATTCTGCCTGAAGGGAATCATGAGTGTTGCCGATGCGAAGAAGGCAGTGGACATAGGTGCAGATGCGATCATGGTCTCAAATCATGGCGGTCGCCAACTCGACGGTTCTCGATCACCGTTCGATCAGATCGCCGAGATAACTGATGCAGTTGGTGATGATATTGATGTGATACTCGATGGTGGTGTTCGACGTGGCACGCATGTGCTCAAAGCGATCGCCGCAGGCGCTAAAGCCTGTTCGGGCGGTCGCATGTATCTGTACGCACTTGCCGCCGCGGGACAGCCGGGAGTTGAACGCGCACTGAATAATCTGAAAACCGAGATCGAGCGTGACATGAGACTTCTTGGGGTCTCAAATATTTCACAGATAAACAGAGAGATGTTGCGGCATCGCTAGGGTATCACCAACTAAACGTTCAAAATCCAAACGGGCCATCGATCTGCATCAAGTCAACAATATTCTGCTCCTGTCCTGCAAAAGCCTCTAAATCCGCCACCCGATAACAGGAACGTCGTGGGAAACGACTGCCCAACTCAATTCGAGTAAAACAGGCGATACGGTCTTCTTCGGGAGCGATCGAGTTGTAATAGACGACCTCGGCATCTGTCGGCGGCCTCTGTCGGCCTTCTGAATCGGATGCTGCGCAACTGGCGAGAACGCTGGCCAGTAGTAGAGAAAATAGCTATTTTCGCACCTTCATTCTCCTTGTCTTGCCTGAGCTTAGGAATATTCCAGATCAGGTTCAAGCAGTACTGTGGCTAAAGAATAGCTCTGAGGCTATCTAAAGAGCGGCCGCAGAGCAAGTTCTAGAGGCGGCGAACTAACTTGAATTCTTCGAGACAAAGGGTTAGATTGAGCGCTAGTCGATACAAGGCACTGCCGTGCTAAACCCTATAAAAACAGGCTATCCCAAGGATTTTTCCCCATGACCAGAGTCCTAAACTACTGCGGATCCGCAGCCATCCTATTCCTAATCAGCAGCTTCAGTCTGGCCCAATCCAGCGGCGAGTGGAAGGTTGCTCGAACCATCGATGACCACCCCGATTTACAAGGTGTCTGGGAAAACAACACGATGACACCGGTAGAGCGCCCAGAGGTCTTCGGCGACAAGGAAATGCTCACCGATGACGATGTGGAGTTCCTGCAACAACGCATGGCGCAGATTATGGCAGAGGGAGGCGATGCATTATTCGGTGAAGGCGTACTAGCCGCTGCGTTTAGTGGCGAGATAAATTCCTACGATCCCTCAACGGGGAACTATGATTCACAATGGATGGTAGATAGAAAAATCCACCGCCGCACATCCCAGATAATCGACCCTCCGAATGGTCAGTTTCCACCACGCACCGAACAAGCGGTTGCCGCCGCTCGAGATCTAGCCCAGCATAGACAAGACCACCCCGCCGATTCGTACACAGACCGACCTCTCGGCGAGCGCTGCGTAAGTTTCGGTGCGCCACGACTGGGCTCTGGGTACAACAGCTATTGGCAGATTGTACAGACACGAGATACCGTAGCTATCATTCAAGAAATGGCGCACGACGTACGCATCATTCCACTCGTTGCTAAACCGCATATCCACGAAGACATCAAACTATGGCATGGTGATTCGCGCGGCTATTGGGATGGAGATACTTTGGTAATCGAGACAACGAATTACTCAGATAGAAGCAGCACCGGCCCTGAAGTTTCTCGAAAAGTTAATGTCGAGCGCCTCACCCGAACTAGTAGCGGTGCGATTCAGTACCAATTTACATCCGACGATCCCGGCAGTTTTACTGCGCCTTACACTCGCGAAATCATTCTCGATTATACGACTGACGACATCTACGAATACGCCTGTCACGAAGGCAACTATGGGATGGCAAATATCCTCTCAGGGCATCGTATTGAAGAGAAACTGGCGCTAGAGTCCGAAGACTAATCCTACTGCAAAAAAAACCGACGCTCTCGTCGGGTTTTTTTGCATACTATTTACTGTCGTTATCTCAGCAAGAAGTTCTAAGGCGCTGGAATCGCATGGCCGATCAATCTACTACCTTCGGTGACCGCAGTGTCCATGACATTTAGCTCATCGACGAACACGAAATCCAGAATCTGATTCTCGTTAACGTCGCGATACAACATCACAAAGAACATCTCTCCGGCTTGCAGACCCTTGTGTACTTTAATGCTTACATTCGAATTCGTGCCGTCTTTCACATACGTCGAGGCAACATATTTATCGCGCCATCTTCGAACGGATGTATCACCAGCCAACCGTTGCCGTCGATCTGAACTTCGGAGAACGTGAGTGTCTCATCTTGTCGCTGCACACCCTCAGTTGTAATCCAGTTCTTTTCTCCATTACCTATAGATCTCTGTGGAGCAGCATCCGACTGTGCCTGAGCTACAGAAAAACCGAAACTCAATGCAGCTACACCAATAATCGTTCGAATCATTTTACTGTTTTTCATTTGTATTCCTCACATTAAAATTATTCTCATTAAACAATCTTGTTAACTTAATTTCCAGACGCAGCTAGCTGAACTACCACATCCCAGTTGAAGCGCACGAAGCGATGTAGCTCACTAATCAGAATACGCTCCTGATCACTATGCGCGCCAAATCCAAGCGCAGCATCCTCACGATCGATAGCGGGCCCAATGCCATAGCACTGAATCCCTTTATTCCTAAGATAGGCCATGTCGGTTGCACCAGTGCTCATCGTAGGTAATGTGATGACGCCATAGTGTTTAGCAATATTTTCCTCGATCGCGCTGAACGCGGCCGTGTTCAGCCTTGCCTCTCCCGGTGGTCGAGTATTGCGATCACCGAGACTCACTTGCACAGCGGGGTCGTTGATCACTCGGCGAATCTCGTCAAGAAATGCTGGAATATCTTCATCGGGTAGTGCACGGAAATCGACGCTCGCCGCAGCCTCGGATGGAATTACATTGATACGATAGCCCGCGTTGAAAATATTTGGAGACAAGGAAGAGCGCAGCATGGATGAATGGCGAGGTTCATTAGCAAGAAAATATTCATCCACTTCACCCGCCAAATTTGGATCGAGAACGTCTAGATATCGCTGCGCGGCGTCCGCTGGCGAGATAGAGGCGAGTCTCTGGAAATAAGCAGCAGTTGTCTCATTCAAGCGAATCGGCGAACGCCAATCTGCAATTGCGGCGACCGCTTTTGCAAGTCGCGTTACAGAATTCGTTTGCAGCGGCACTGAACCATGACCCGCAACGCCCGTTGCGAGCAAATCTACTCTATAAGGTATTTTCTCTACGGTCTGTATCCCCGCATATTGCACTTCACGGTTTACCCGCGCGACCGAACCACCTTCTGCAAGGCAGAATTCCGATTCGATCTTCTCGAAATGCTCGTTCACCATAAATTCGATGCCGTACTGCGTAGCACCCTCTTCCCCGGATTCGGCGAGGAAGATGACGTCCCTATCAAGCTGTACGTTCTGCCGCTTTAGCTCCAGCATCACCATTAACGCTGAAGCAAGATTGTCCTTATCGTCTACCGCGCCGCGTCCATAGACATAGCCATTGTCTACCGTTGCACTGAACGGCGGGAAGGTCCATTTCTCAGGGTCCACATTCACAACATCAGTATGGGCCATGATTAGCAACGGCTCTTTGTCTCCATTGCCTTCTAAACGAGTAATCACATTAGGCCGCTCAGGGTCGGTGGCCAACATTTCAACGTCGAAACCCTCAGCTTCTAGCACGTCTCGAATGTATTCGGCCGCGGGCAATTCCCGTCCAGGTGGATCGCTGGTATCAAACTGCAGGAGAGCACGGAAATGGCGCAGCGTCTCCTCTTCCATAGAAGACCAGTCTGGTTGGCTGACCTGTGCTAGCAAGTTGGGTGACAGAAACAAAGCGAGGGCAAGAAGTAAATTTCGCATGAATGGCTCCAATAGAATCACTGCAGAATTTTGAGTATTTGTGCCTGCAGTCACAGCGTCAGAAAATTCTGCTTGAGACAGAAAACTAGACGATCTAAGCTACTCCTATAGTAATCCTGACCACATTCGAGATAGCCGGAAGTAGGAGTAAACCATCCTCAAGTTATCAAAGTATTTGTTCATTGTCTTCATTGGCATCAATAGCCGACTTGTTACAGCGCAGCCAGCCCTATTCGAGAACGGCGTCCTAACTATCCCACTCGGTGCAGCTATCGTGAACGGGGAGCCTACTTACTACAATGATATTCAACTGATCAGTGACATCAAAGGTAACTTCTCGCTGCTCGCGGCACAGCAGAGTAATCTAGTCAGCGTAGACAGTGTAAGTTTACTAATCAACATTACCCAACCGATTCCTGAGCATGTGAGTTTTGCACTAACTGGACATAAATCCATACCTTGTGTGGAATTGCAGACTCCAGCGGTCTTTCAAGATGAATTCACATTCACGGTTGCGTTGGCCGAGACAACGTTAGGTCCTGCCGAGAGCTGCATCGCAGTAATGGACCCTTTCGAGACCATCATCACGCTACCCATAGAAGGTCTAGCCTCGGGCACCTACATCGTAACAGTCAATGGCATCGAATCCAGCTTCAGTCGCTAGCAGGCGGCCCATTCAGCCATAGACGTGGCGCCTTATCACCGCAATAATGCAGCCTGATTAACTCATCTCACTGCTGCGCTATGTCTCAGGGCAAGTTTCGTCATTTCACGGTTATGGCCGTCGTTGTTGCCAACATGGTTGGCACCGGCGTGTTCACAAGCCTTGGTTTTCAACTGCTGGATATCCGCTCCGGGTTCGTGCTATTAGCCCTTTGGGCTGTGGGTGGCCTAGCAGCCGTGTGTGGCGCTATGACCTACGCCGAATTGGGTGCTGCAATGCCTCGCTCTGGCGGCGAATACAATTTCCTATCACGTATCTATCACCCCGCAGTTGGCTTCGTATCGGGCTGGGTTTCCGCCAGCGTAGGCTTTGCCGGCCCTACTGCGCTCGCCGCCATGACTTTTGCCGCCTATGCTACATCGGTTTTTGAAGCAGGCGACAATGCCTGGCTAGAGAAGAGTTTGGCCGCAGGATTAGTCATATTGCTGACTCTGGTTCACGCGAGCAATAGACGCAATAGTGGCAGCCTGCAGGTCATGTTCACTATTTTAAAAGTTGGCATAATCGTCATCTTCTGCGTAGCCGCATTCATCGCGACCGATTCACCGCAACCGATCGACTTCCTACCCGTCGCAGGGGATGGGGCCTTGCTAACCAGCGGCGTCTTCGCTGTTGCGCTTATCTATGTCAGCTATGCCTACACTGGCTGGAATGCAGCTACATACCTGAGCAGTGAATTAGAGAATCCGCAACGAACACTTCCCTGGATTCTAATGGGCGGAACGCTAATAGTGACAGTGCTCTACGTGGCTCTAAACTTTACCTTCCTGAATACCACGCCGATGGACTCCATGGCCGGCCAGCTTGAGATAGGGTTTATTGCAGCCGAGGCTGCCTTCGGTGATCTAGGCGGCAGATTTACTGGGCTAGTGCTGGCAATGCTATTAGTATCGACAGTAAGCGCTATGACCATGGCTGGCCCGCGAGTTATTCAGGTAATCGGTGAAGACTTCCCTGTACTGAAGGCACTAGCCAAGAAAAATAAAGATGGCATTCCCGCAACTGCAATCTATATACAGTCAGCGATCGCCTTGCTATTTATCTTTTCGTCGACCTTCGAATCGGTGTTGGTATTCTCTGGGTTTACTCTTGCGCTAAGTAGCTTTACAACCGTTCTAGGGATTTTCGTACTACGTTGGCGACAACCAGACCTACCCCGTCCCTATAGAACTTTTCTATACCCGTTGCCTCCACTAATCTATTTGGCACTCACTGGATGGACTCTCGCTTTCGTTATAATTAGCCGCCCAGTCGAAGGGCTATTTGGGCTAGGAATAATCGCTTTAGGGCTTGTCTTCTACTTTCTTTCTTCGATGAAGAGATAGAATTCTTATTGTTCCGGATTAAACTGGCGTTGATATCCAAGCTTGTCATTAGTAAAACCAGCCGACCTGCAGAAGGATAGTGTTCCAGTATCTTTATGCGGCATCATCAATGAGACTTTGTAGCAATTTTTACTTTCGGCCATTCTTCGAGCGAAAAGTAACAAGCTCTTGCCGACACCCCTTCCACGCTCGTTCTCGCTCACAATGATGTTCTCTACTATGCCATAGGGTCGGCCTGACCAACTCAGGTTTGCACAGACATTCAATGTACACGTACCAACTATTCCCGATCCACGATAAGCGCCAAAAACCGCGCGCCCGGCTGCAATTATTTTACTATAGATAGATCGCACGTCATTCTCTCGAAGCTTCTTCACCGCAGGCAAATCGAATTCATAAATGAGATTCATAGACAAAGGTAAGTCTTTTGCAGGAAGCGGCCTTACCTCCACACCAATAGAACGCTTCATGATGATCACGTCCTGATTACTTTCGTGGAGATTCGCTATTCGGCCGAGAAGGAAATCGGGAGCGGTTAAGTCAGCGATGGAAATAAAACCAATGCTTGAGAAGAGCTTTTCCTGCTCAGGAAACGGCAAGCAGTAGGCTTGAGCAGCGCCTAGTCCCTTTTCGACTTTTTGCAATAGCGCAATGGCTATACCCTGTCCTCTGGATTTTTGATGCACGAAAAGACTGCGCACGACGAAAGATGAATCTTCGAAAGCCAGGCGTATAGCCCCAACGATCTCGCCACCACTTCGGCGACGAACGTCTGATCGTTCAGCAAATAGGCGAAGGCATGGCCCCAGATCGCATACAGCTCTTGGATCTGAGGAAGGTCAGCATCAACTGCTACTCTTGTGCTTATTTTTCTAGTTACAATCGTCGATCTGCATCCACATATTATTATTGTTTTAGGGTAATCTAATAATGCAATAATTTGTCGCATTGCTGCGATCGAAGCCTATCCAGATAATGCCAGATAAGTGCGCTAGGATCTTGAAACGACAAACTTGAAACAAGGTCTATCTCATAGAGTAGCCTCTACGTAAGCTGCCATATTACATTAGTGATTATAGCGCCATTTCCAGAATGAGGCCGAAAAGAGAAGACTAAATGCAGACTGTCTTGCCTATATTGTAGGGTGGCGCTGATGCCACTGGGTAGCTCGCTCATAGGCGTATGCGATACGACAGAGATTCTTCTCGGACAGACGACTACCTAGGAACTGCACCGCATATGGGCTCCCCTCTGGCGAGAAACCGCAGGGCACAGTAATAGTAGGGGTACCCGCCAAGTCTGCAGGAATAGTAAACTGACCCTGAAAATGTTGAATCACTGAGCTAAGTTTTTCCATATTGCCGTATTGCACTTCTTTCTCCACAGCAAAAACTGAGCCACCCGAAGGACAGATAACAGCGTCTACCGCCTCGAGAGCCGTCTCGTATTGTTCACAAATCTTTTGTCGAAGCCTGGCGGAATTGGCATAGTCTTCTGCACTAATCGCCGCGCCCATTTTCAGCGCGTCTCCAAAGTAGCCCCCGTATTCATCGGCGCGGGAAGGGTACGTAGCGCTATGTGCCTTGTGTGCCTCGTAGGCGCAGATAGGTAGCCACGCATTGCGTAGATCCATAGGATCAGACTCGGGCATACTCAATGCAACGATTTCAGCACCAAGTTGCCGCAACACTTCGATAACCTCATAGATAGCGTCCACAAGAGCTGGGTTGGTGCCATTAGTAAGGTAATGCTCGTCAACGCCGATCCGCATACCGCTAAGCTCGTCTGTCAATGATGCTGTAATTCTTGGAACCGAATCTCGAAGCGAACTGGAATCACTTTCATCGAAGCCTGAAATGGCCTCGAATACAATTGCCGCGTCTTTTACAGAACGCGTTATCGGGCCGATATGATCTAGCGATGCTGCTAGTTCCAGCACACCATACCGACTCACCCTTCCATAGGTAGGCTTAAGGCCAACCACGCCGTTAGCCATTGCCGGATAGCGAATCGACCCTCCAGTATCGGTACCGAGTGAGGCGAAGCACAATCCTGCCGCCGTGGCGACTCCCGATCCGCTAGAAGAAACACCGGCCCAGAGATTTTCTCCCCAAGGGTTAACTGGAATAGGAAAGTCACGGTGATAGCCCGATAGTGCGCCTTCGGTGAGATTCAACTTACCTAGGATCACGGCGCCTGCCTCTTGCAGCTTTCGAACCACGGTCGCATCATAGTCTGGCACGAAATCCCGAAGTACCTTCAGCCCACCCATGGTTCGCGTTCCAGCCGTATAGCAGAGATCCTTTACTGCGATGGGTATGCCGTGCAGCGGACCTTTGTAGTTGCCCGCTCTAATTTCCTGTTCGGCCTTACGTGCGGCTTCCAAAGCTTGCTCAGCCATAACAGTGGCATAGCTCATGAGCTTTCCATCGATAGAATCGATGCGAGCTAGCAGTATTTCCGTCAATTCAACTGGTGATATCTGTCCATCACGAATCGCATCAGCGGCGCTGCTAAGGCTGCAATAGTGGATTGGATGTGAAACTGAATCGCTCAACGGTCGAGGTTCCTACTTAGTGATATTTAGGCTAAGACACAAGCTAGCATAATTCCCGCCGAACCATTAGTAGAGACTACTTCTGTGTACTACGAAACCATATGCTGGGTCTGTTGCAAAGAACACCTCCCAACCTTTAGCTCGAATAGGCGCTGCGAGCATTTGAGAAAAGGCGAAATCACTTCCGAGTAAAATCACCTTCATTGACGGTTCTCTGTGGTAGTACTGCGAAGTTTTCTAAAATTCAGAAGGATCTAATTTACCGCTTTCAATACCTCACGAGTTAAGTCCCATTGACTGAAACCCTGACGGCCATAATCTAGACCACGGCGAACTATCACAATATTATGCGAAGGAATTACAACCGTGTACTGGCCCCGATTCCCATTCGTCGAGTAGGCATCAGCAGGCACGTCAGTTCGGCCTTCTGGCACCAACCACCACTGACCCCCATACATACCGCCCCTACCTAGAGTAGCCGGCGCAGGTGTGCTGGAAAACTTTATCCACTCTTCTGAGATTAAGCGCTCGCCATCCCAAACGCCGTTTTGCAAATACAGCAATCCAAAACGTGCCAGGTCGCGCGCATTGGTATAGACCTGACTGCTAAGAATGAAGTCACCGAAGCGGTCTGTGCTAACCAAGGTATTACGCATACCGATACGATCAAACAAGGCTTTGCGCGGGAATTGTGCATAGGATTTCTCACCACCAAGTGCTTGCTTCATCGCATACACTCCCAGCAAGGTGTCGTAGTTTTCGTAGTCCCAATAAGTCCCAGGCTCACGAATCAAGGCTCTACTTCGTGCTCCCGCCACTGAGCTAGCCCCAGCCCAATAGGACAGGCCAGAGCCCGTGGCATATTCCATGCCGCTGTTGTCGATAGTTTCTAAACCACTGGACATATTCAGCACATGACGCAGTGTTATCTCGTTCCTGGGATCAGTTTCCGCCGAGCGATTCTCCGGATTCCATCCAAAGCCTAAGGGCTCGTCCAGTGACATACGTCCGTCATCTACCAACATACCGATGAGCGTGGAGGCGATACTCTTGGCCGTCGACCAAGTGCGGGTACGTGTAGACATCTCGATACCCGGCGCATAGCGTTCTAGAATGATCTCGCCGTCGTGTACGACGATAAGGCTTAGAGTGTCCTGCTCTGGTGTATCTCGATCGAAGGCCCAATCAGCTGCGGCTTGCAAGGCACCAGAGTCAATATTCCCATGAGAGCCAGTGTTATGAATCAGATCGCCATTTGGCCATAGAATCTGCGCTGGATCGCCGGCAGGGTAAGGTAATGTCAATTCGGGAAGGCTATCGATATCAGCCAGAGTCTGATCTGGGGGTAATATCACACAACCAATACCCTCGCGAAATACAGCACGCATAGTAGGCACAGCGCCAGGGGTCCCTACTTCGACTGCCTGCATATCCCACTCAACAGTGTAGTCGCCACCATCAGCCGTACCGATAGGGTTCCGTAGGAAAGCGAGCTCCTGATCAAAAACCTGCTCCAATGTACGGTTGCCACTAAACAAGCCATTGCACATGAAAACTGCCTGCTGACCTCTCGCGATCATTGCCCGCTGGGGCGCCCAATAGTCATAGCTATCCTGCTGCTGAGCAATACTTGGGGTGGTGAGTAAAAGGCTGAGTAAGGTAAACGAGAGTAAAATTCGATGCATTTGAGATCCCTCCGATTGGGTGACTACAGAATAGGAGCTATTCGACTCCATGTCCAAGCGAATAGCATACTGTGTCACTGACCCGTCAATTGGTTAAGAAAGTACATTTGCCAAATATTAAATTATGAATCAACAGGAATGATGAAATATTTTTCCTGATAGAGGAGTAGTTCTGGATCACGCTATTCCTAATCTGGACGCCAGCAATGGTCCAACTATAGCCTATAGATGAACAATAGCTTGGACACTTTATTTCAAAAAAATATTTATCTCACCCTACGAAATATTCCAACATTTCTTCGGTTCTATGTAATTAAGCAAGATCTCTTCGAGTAATAATCGAGGGAATGCCGGTGATTTACTGACCGTACTCGCCATGTTGATACCAACTAATGATGCTTTTTTGCCGTGAACGCAGCCTGTCTGCTTCAGGTAGCGTGACTGTCAATGCACTTGTCTATGATGCTGGTACGGAGCCCAATGACGAGCTTTGCGCCAATATTCCAGGCCCCGTATGCGGAGGCGAAGGTGGCTCGCCAGATGTAGATGGCGAAGGTTTCGTGCATATTCACGCCGGCATTCATGGTATCGACGATCTACCTGCACAAGACTACGACTGGAGAAACCCGGGAGCTAGAATCACAATCACCAAACTTCCCTAAGCAAGCACTTTTGATATTTATAGTTCAAATAGATTGAGTGTAAGGGTGCTGTCGCCGCATTTAGTGGACAGCACCCTCTTTCCTTCATAGAAGTCTCAGCTTCTGTTTCAATCTAGCCCGCGCTTCGTTCACACTAACTAGTTATCGAAATCGCTCGCGTTATGCCTTTCTGCTAATTGATCCTCTTCCGGTCCCCAGACTCGATTGACACGACGGCCGCGCTGCACTGCCGGACGTTCTTCGATCTCCGTCGCCCAGCGAATTACATTCTTGTAAGAAGCCACGTCGAGGAACTCAGCCGCGTCATACAAATTATGAAGTACAGCCGCTCCGTACCAGGGGTAGCTGGCCATATCAGAAATGTTATATTCATCGCCGCTTAGGTAGCGCCGATTTGCAAGATTCTTGTCTAGTAGATCCAGCTGCCGTTTGACTTCCATGGCATAGCGATCGATCGGATACTCCAATTTTTCCGGCGCGTAGGCATAGAAGTGGCCGAAGCCTCCGCCAAGGAACGGGCCTGCCCCCATCTGCCACATAAGCCATGAAAGACATTCAGCGCGCTGTGTAGGATCGATGGGGATGAAAGCGCCGAACTTTTCCGCTAGATAGATCAAGATCGCGGCGGATTCAAAGACTCGCGTTGGCGGGCTAGTGCTGTGGTCCAGCAAGGCTGGGATTTTGGAGTTTGGGTTAATAGCTACAAAGTCGCTGCCAAACTGCGCGCCTTCACCTATGTTAATCAGATGCGCATCGTATTCTGCCCCCTCATGACCTAAGGCCAGCAGCTCCTCCAGCATGATGGTTACTTTCACACCGTTGGGAGTCGCGAGCGAATAGAGCTGCATCGGATGTTTCCCTACCGCTAGGACCCGCTCTTCTTGCGCTCCTGATGTGGGCTTGTTGATCTTGGAAAAGCGTCCACCGTTTTCGGTGTTCTCTTTCCAAACCTTTGGGGGTGTGTACTCCGACATTTTGTTACTTCCTTTTAGTTTTTCCTTCAATTTCTAATAATACAACAAAGCCTACATTGCTATGACCGTAGGATGAATCCCTTCGCCGAGTACAAAGCTCGAACCAACAGCTACAACAACAGCAGTGCTTCTATCTAAGTTGAGCCCAGCTCGCAGGCGCATCAAAGGCTCTATACCAGTACAGTGCTCGGCCATCAAATTCTCAACACCGATTTCGAGAAGGCGTGCCGCAGTCCATTCAAGAGTTTCATCAGAGGCAGCAAAAAAATGCAAACCACCCATCAACGCATGCACGGGCTCATCTTGAATAGTGCCCTGAATATGATCCAATGCATTCACCACTCCGGAATGTCCACAGCCCAATAGCACGATGGGTCCCTCGTCCGTTCTAACAACCAAGGCTTGGCTTTCTGGTACAAAGTCTCGCACCCAGTCGCCATCCATCGCCAAATTCAGGCCTGCCGGATAGTTTTGCCCGGTATGCCGACGCTCAACAGGACCAGACACCCATACAGCGGGAAATATTTCAGTCGCCGCGGTATGAATTAGGAATTCGACGCCCTGCACTTCGATTAAATCACGTAGGCCAATCATCTGGTTGCTTTCGGCATCGCTGCCTGAACCCGCACTTCGACGCGACGAGTAAAACCCATCTGCTACATGTACTCGCTGAATAGCTTCAGGATTAATTTCTCTCAAATTATCTGTCAGCGGCAACAGGCCCGTCGTATGATCAAAATGGTAATGACTAAGCACCACGTTGGTGACACAAGACAGATCGACATGGAGTACTGCAGCATTTCTGATCACGGTATCCGGGTAGCGCCCTGCATCGAATAGAATGCAGTTACCATCTACTTCCACCAATGCAGACAAGCCCCACTCCCCCCCGTTGGCGAGATTCGAGAGAGTACAGTGACCTTTACGTCATTAGCGACTGCATCTTGGGCTGTCGCATTATGCAGAGTGAGAAATATTGCGGATAGACCAAACAATAATTTTAGAAAACTGAATCGATTGGTGTTTTTTCATATCAAAAGTCCCAGAATAGTCAAATGAATGGACTCAATATACAGGAGTCTAGGCAGAATTCCCGCCTGCTATTTGAGCCCATAGCACACGGCTGTTGAAGATCATTGGATTTCTGCTACCTTTGCTTCTCCAACAAATAAATCCATAAGCAGAAGACAGCCGACTATGATTGATAGAGAGATAGAGTTACAAACGAAAGATGGCGCCATGAACACCTTCGTCACTCATCCTGAGGAAGAAGGCCCGCATCCAGTTATTCTGCTTCTTATGGATGCGCCGGGTAAGCGCGAAGAATTACACGACATGGCGCGACGGCTTGGTACGGCCGGCTACTACGTCATGTTACCGAATCTCTACTACCGCCGCGTTCGAGAATTCAAAATTCAAGAGTCTGGCCGCGAAGTGATGCACGAGCACATGGCCTCGTTAAGCAACGCCATGGTCTGCGAGGACATACAGTCGCTAATAGATTTTTCCGACGAGGAGTCTGCGGCCCGAGACGGCAAGATGGGCTGCGTCGGTTATTGTATGAGCGGGCCTTTCGCGTTCGCTGCTGCCGCTAAGTTTTCCGATCGCATAGCGGCTAGCGCCTCCTTTCATGGCGTCTACCTCTACTCCGACAAAGAAGACTCTCCACATCTCGATGCAGAATCGATAACGGGAGAGATGTACTTCGGCTGCGCCGAAACTGACGAATATGCACCGAAGGAGATGGTGGATGGCCTCGACAATTATCTTAGCGGCACCAGCCTCAACTCGCGCATCGAATGGTATCCCGGTACTGAACACGGCTTCGTGTTCCCCAACCGTGGCGACAAATACCACAAGGAATCTGCGGAGCGACACTGGGAAAGATTGTTCGCCATGTTTCGTCGTTGCTTATAGTGGCTACCTAGAAACGAAAAACGGAGACTGCCCACAGGCCAGTCTCCGTTCTACTTCTTTAAAAATCCTTTTTAATTCTAGGCAAGAACCTTGCGAAATACTTCCACCGCTTTTTGCATCTCTTCTCTACTTCCCATAGAGATACGGCAGTGCGTTTGCTCAAACGGAGGAAAATCGCGTCCAACCAAGATCTTGTTCTCAAGACAGGCATCACGAAATCCTTTTGCTGGCTTACCTAGGTTTACAAAAATATGGTTGGTGTGGGAGTTCGGTATTTCATAACCCATGTCATTGAACGCGGCAACAACAAAGGCGCGTATCTCGGTATTCTCCTGACGTTCCCACTCGATGTGCTCCTTGTCATTGAAGGCGGTAATCGCGGCAATCGCACTAAGCATGTTCACATCACCCATACCCCAGGCAGAACTCACCGCATCCAGGGTTGCTTTCTGACCTAAAGCGTAACCAACACGCAGACCGGCCATGCCGTGCGCCTTAGAGAAGGAGCGCGTAATAAATACGTTCTCGAATTCCATTGCCAGCGGTAAGGCTGTCTGCATTGCATCATCGGCGGCATAATTAATATAGGCCTCATCAATGAGCATCTTGGTATTTGGTGATTCTCGCTGAACGCGACGGATGAAGGATTCAACTGCTTCGGGCGAATGCACCGTGCCAGTTGGATTGTTTGGGTTGCAGAAATACACTAGGCCCGCGCCTACGGCGGCTTCGGCCGAACCCTCCAAGTTTACCCCCATAGTAGAACTATCGACTTGTATGCTTCGTATTGGCGCGCCTATCAGGCGCGCAGTTTGCTCGGCTGTCGTGTAAGTAGGACCGGTAGTGACCAACGCTTTGCTCTCAGAACAGAACGCTCGAGCTGCCCCTACTAGCAATGGTCCAGAACCAGTAGAAAGAATTACGTTGTCAGTTGTGACTCCGTAACCGTCTGCTAGTGTAGCCCGCAATTCATTCACATGATCTGGCGCATAGCCACGACCAACCCGTCTGGTAACGTGTGAGCGGATCGCCTCCATTGTCTTAGGACCTGGGCCGCGCGCACTCTCATTTTGATTGAGCTGCATGATGCCACCATCATAGACAGCCTCAGCTTCATAACTCGAAGCCGCGTTAGCTTTTTTGCTGGTTAATCCTGCACTGGCAAGAAGTCCGGCTGCACTGCCCAGACCAACGGTTCCTACGAAACTGCGACGTGTCATTTTCATGATCGAAACTCCTCTTTTTGGGAATATGGTGTCCATCAAAGTTTGTAGTGTTAGACGCTTACTCTCTACGACTATCCTTAATGCAAAAACTAGAACAAAAAAAAGGGATTGGGGAAAATTCCAACCCCTTATCTGTGCTGCTGTTAGACTTTGTTAACAGCCGACGCTAATGCGTCGAACGCACCCTTAACCACGCTTCGCGACGAGGCTATGTTCATCCGCATATGGCCTGCACCACCTTCACCGTAAGCTGAACCCGGGTTCAGATAGACGCCGGAATTGTGAACTAGCCAATCTTGAAAATATTGTTCAGGCGTATCTTTACCGTGTGATTTGTATTGCTCGCTGGCACCTACCGATTCCATGGTCTTGCTGAAATCTAGGAAGGTCATGAAGGTGCCTTCGTTACGGGTATAACCAACAGTAGGCATACTTTCCTTGATGTAGCGCTCCACCATATCGTGAGTGCCATCGATATAGGCCAGTGCTTGCGCAAACCAGTCAGCCCCGTCTCTGTAGGCAGCTTCATTCGCTACCACACCCAGAGTGCTCAATTCGGCAAAATGATATTCATCCACTCTAGCCTTCAATTGAGGGTTCTTGGAGTAAAAGTAGGCGTTCTTCATGCCGGCCAAGTTAAATGTCTTACTGATGGCAACGAAGGACAGGCTGTTATTGACTACAGCCTGATCGGGAAGAGAGGCAAATGGCGTGTACTTGTGTCCCGGGCGAACGAAGTCTGCATGAATCTCGTCCGATAGGACTACGATGTTGTGTTCTAAGCAGAGACGACCGATGCGCAGAAGCTCGTCTTCTTTCCAGACATTGCCCGTAGGATTCTGCGGATTGCAGACGATCATTGCGCGAACGTCTGGCGTCATCTTAGATTCTAGATCTTCCCAATCGATCTCATAGCGATCGCCGACCTTAACCAGCGGGCTATCAACAGGAATCGTACGTGCATTGCGATTCATCGTGTAGAAACCAGAATAGGCAGGTGAATTTATTAGTACCTTGCCGCCCGGGCCAACTAATGAGCGCATAGCGGCAATCATGCCGGCATACACGCCATCGGAAATCGTAATCGCCTCATTGGGAAGGTCAAGACCATTGCGCTCGCCATTCCATTTCACAATTTGGTCGCGTAGAGGTTCGGTGCTACTCATGTAGCCCCAGCTATGATGCTCGTTACGCTCGGCGATCGCCTCGGTAATGCAGGGTGCACACTCGAAATCCATGGACGCAACGCCCATGCCGTATTTGAAAGTGCCTTCAGGATAGTTCCTGGGCGGGGAGTCCCAGCGAGCTGTATTGTGATCAACCCGGTCATAAACAGTGTCGAAATCGTATTTGCCGTTCGCCATCTTTGAGCTGCTGGCTGCGGAGGCTACGGTTGAACCCGTCGCTATACCACCGGTCGCTCCAGCGAAGGCCGTGAGACTGGCGTTCTTGATGAAGGTTCTTCTATTTATGCCTGCGGATTTGGTCATTTCTGCTGCCCTCTTTATTATTAGACCTTTTTTGACAGCATATAGGAACTATGGGCTGTGTAAAGCGATTCTAGCTCTGCAATTTGATGTTTTCCCTCCTGAAACCTCTATTTGTCCGGTATTAGACTGCTGACAAGTTTTGACAGGCGCTTGTGGATAACGGCTTTCACCAATCACCTACACATCGAAGGAAAATTCACCCATGCCATTACTCCTAGCTCGGTCCTTACTCGTCACCTCAGAACTGTCCATCCAGGAAGGAAAAGTCGAAGATTTTTTGGCACTAGTCCATGACAGGCTTGAAGTCAGTCGAAACTTCGCTGGAAATCAATGCTTCGATATTTTTTTGGATCAAGAAAATCCCGGGAAAGTGCTCTTCATAGACCAGTGGGAGTCAGAACAACACTTTCAAACATACTACCAATGGCGCTTAGGGCAAGGGGACTTCGAAACCCTAGGGGAATATTTTAGCGCCCCGCCCGCAATGCACAGTTACCGCGACCTAGATGAGCTGCGAGGATCAGAATGAATAAACAGAAATTCTTACAAGCCGTCCTGGATATTAGTACGAGAAGGAAAAAGCACGAATTTGTTCAGCAATTATCGAGAGTTCGTCCTTTGCCGATCGGGGTTGTCGATATCCAGTGTCAGAGACATCGGGAGGCTAGCCGATAAGTAACAGATCGCATTGTCGCAGGCGTGAAAGGGTAGATTTCAGATCCTAGAAATTCCACAGACTCTAATCGCCGCAATCGATCTTGCTTGAAGCTCGCGCTGAGTTATTTTGACTGCCAAGATGGCGGCCCCTTTCCCCTAAAGAGCATACACAAACATTGTATGCCCAACATTGTGCAGTCCGGTAAGCGAGGATAAGCCTAATTGCCCTGCATGCTGTGCCGCTGCCTGAGTTCCACTTGGCGCAATCACCGCGACAAATTGTCTGCCGTCCACCGCAAAGGAAATCGGCGCCATATCACTGGCACCATTCAATATAGTTTGCCACAGCGTTTCTCCGGTCCACTGGTCGATGGCGTGAAAACGTCTGTTGGTGTCCGCTGCGAATAACAGACCGCCGCCGGTAGTTAACATGCCGTATAACGGTGTTTCCCGCTCGAGCCGCCATAGAGTCTTGCCGGTAGTCACATCGATCGCTTCCGGCTGACCCAGCTGTGCAGCAGGGCTCGGTACGGTTGCGCTGTATGTGGTGTTGTAGCCTGTATCAATTGTGGGCTCAGTGGAGCGCATAGACATCACCGAGCAAGGGCCATTGAAAGCCGGCACATAATAGGCATTGGTAAGAGGACTGTAGGCTCCCTGCGGAATTTGTCTGTTCTCTCGACAAATAGTCGCCTCTCTACCTTCTTCGGCAGTCATAATTGCATCAGGTTCGGTAATGTACGCACCTGTTGCTCCGTCGTAACTGCGAATGACATTCTGATACGCGGTTGGTCGTGCGTACAAAAAACTACCGTCAGTTCTGTCGTAGACATAAAAAATCGCGTCCTTAGAGAAAGAACCAATAACTAATTCGCGAGTCTGATCAGGATCTATATCTGGGTTTTGGCCCAGCGAATTTGGTGCGCTGGGATTTATTTTCGCATCGACGAGAATTCGATCGTAGACAGAATCATCGTTCCACATATCAGAATGATGCTGAGCCCACCACACCAATGCGCCGGTGCGGTGATCCAATGCTACGGTTGAACCTTGATACAGGCGGTCAGGCCATTCGCCATTAGTGCCTGCAAGCTGAGGTTGCTGCGGCGCACTGGATCCAACACCGAAAATAAACAAGCCACGCTCGCTGTCCACCGCTGGAGTCATCCAAGGCGACATATTGCGACGGCGCTGCAGAGGATAAATCTGCGGCTCATCACCCCAGGTGCTGTGCATAGGATCCTGGGCCGTAGGGCTGGTATACCAGCGCCAAAGCAAGTCACCATTGTCTGCATCATAGGCCGACATATGGCAGGGATCAGCGGCTGTCCAAGCGGTGCAGTTATAGGGAACAACGACCGAACCGCCAAACGCCACCGGCGCACCGCTGGGCTGCGCACCGCTGCGGAAATCGGTCATTACCGACTCCCACAAAAGCCCTCCTGTGGCTGGGTTCAGCGCAAACAAGGTGCCATCGGTAGCATGGGAGATTAACTTGTCTTCATAGATGAATACTCCCCTTCCCCTGTGCACTGTTAGGCGGGTATCACCGGCAACGATTTCCGTTGGCAGCGGACGAGAGTATTGCCAAATCAAATCCCCAGTTGCGGCGTTATGGGCAGAATATTTCTCATCGGAATGGCGTATGTACATAATGCCATCATAGACAGTAGGCTCCACCTGCATGCCGTTGGAGCCTAGGGCCGCCGGAGCAAATGTCCAAGACCAGGCTAAGCGTAATTGATCAACATTTTCACGATTGATCTGATCCAGCGGACTGTAACCCCAATTGTTATAACCGCCACGCCACATCAGCCAATCTTCAGGATCGGGATCGTTCAGCATTTCTTGGGTGAGAGGACGAAAATCAATCTGTGTTTGGCTCTGCGCTTGCGCACTACTGATAATCGCTAGGGCAACCAGTAAAGAAGACGCCAGTCGAATTTTTCCCAGCATATTATATTTCCTCTTATCCGTACTCTCGATAGTGGAGACAGACCACGTTTCTAGAATCACCGTATTTACATTCTTACGCAAGCAGAGAAGGAAAACAAAGAGAACGTGAATCAAGCCTAGAATCGCGGTTTTGCGGCACTGACAAGGCAAATCCTAAAAAATAGAATAGCCCGGTCTGTCCCCTCTTCGAAAAATAGAATAAAGTGTGCCTTTACACTGACATCTGGAGATTCCCTCATGCTTCGTGCACCGAATCGATTCGCTTGCTTGGCTATTACAGGCAGTGCACTGGCTCTGCTATCCAGCGCAGGCACGGCGCAACTAGCGAGTCTTGCCTCTTGGCAGGATGACCTCGCACCGATCACAAACTCAGATTGGAACTACGAAACCGCTGCCCATCTGCTAGAACGCGCTGGCTTTGGCGGGACACCCGCACAAATAGAAGCACTAGCTACCCTGCCCCCAAAAGCGGCAGTGAACAGCCTGGTGAATTTCGACTCAGCAAATAACCGCCACCTGCAAGCATTCGAACACTCCGGCATACACGATCCCGCGTTAGAACCCTTTCCACCCAGTCGGCCTGCGACTACAGAGTTAGCTATCAATACTGGAGAAGCCTTAGGAGTAAGAGTAAAACCTGAAGGAAACCGCCGGCTGCAGCCTGTGGTCAATAAGTTCTTCTACTGGCTCAGAGCCAGTAGATTGGAAACCAATCGCGTCGCCTACTGGTGGGCCGATCGTATGGTTGCTTCTAACAATCCACTGCAAGAAAAAATGGCTTTGTTCTGGCATGGCCACTATGCAATCAATGAAAGCAAGGTACGTGACTACCGCAAGCTGTTAAATGAATTAGAGCTGTTTCACGAGATGGGCACAGGAAGTTTCCGTGACCTCATGGTGGCGGTCGCGCAAGACCCAGCCATGTTGTCCTTTCTCGATGCCGGTGTGAATCTAAAGGGCGCTCCGAACGAAAACTTCGCTCGCGAGATAATGGAATTATTCACCATGGGGGTTGGTAACTACTCGGAGACTGATATACGCGAGGCGGCCCGCGCCTTCACCGGCTGGAACTATGTGGACCTGGATTTCGTAATCAACGAGGACCAACACGATAACGACGCGAAGAATTTTCTAGGTCACAGCGGAAACTTCGACGGCGTCGAGATTATCGACCTAATTATGGAACAGCCGGTTACAGCTGAATACATCGCCAGCAAGATCTATCGGTTCTTCGTGCGAGAAGAGTTGAGCCAGGCTCTAGCCGAAGAATTAGGCAACACTTTACGTGATGCAGACTACGACGTGGCAACTCTCTTAGAAACTATCTTTATCTCAAAAGATTTTTACAGCGCGCCTTCGGTCGGCAGTCAAATTAAGAGCCCAGTGCATTTGGCTGTTTCCACCTATCGAAAGCTCGGCTTGAAAAGCGCGCCAGGTGTACCTGATTTTAACAGAGCAACCGGCGCCCTCAGCCAATCATTGTTTCGACCACCAACTGTAGCCGGCTGGGCCGGTGGCCGCAGCTGGATGACTCCGGGACTACTACTAGAGCGCGGCAATTTCGCACGCGACGTGTTGTTTCCCGATATTAATTTTGTACCACCAGACAGAGTCAATGGCAGCTCAGAGATTCGCAGCGTTGCCGATCGTATTCGACAAGGTTTGGATATCACCTCCGCTACTCAGCCATCCTCGCTAGGCGAGGGAGGCATCATGGCGGAGTCCAATATGTTGGCGGACCGTGATGAAGAATTTAATACGCGTTACGGTAGTTTTCGTGGCTGGCAGATGGCGATCGAAAGAGTAATACCTATACCGCGCCACACGGCCCGACTAAACCTCAGCAAAATGCTTGACGAGCATGGCGTAGAGAATACCAGCGAGGCGGTTGACTATCTGCTCGCCAGATTTATGCGCGTGCAACCAGATAATAGTACTAGAAGCATGTTGATAAACTTCCTCAATGAAGATCTTGGCACAACGAGTATTACCGACGCGCAATCTTATATGGAAGATTCGCTTCGCTTAGTGCTGCACTTGATAATGAGTCAACCCGAGTTTCAATTGGGCTAATGGTATAAATAGTTAACTCATGAACAGTTAATGAGGCCAGACAATGAAGAAGAAGAATAGAAAAGACAAAACATTAGATCGCCGCGAACTACTAGCTGGCATGGCTGGCCTCAGCGCGATGAGCATGGTGCCGCCCGCCTTCGCCCAAGCGGCACAAGCCGCCGCTGCACAGGCTGCAGCTACCGGTAAGGTACTCGTCATACTCGAGCTCTCCGGCGGCAACGATGGCTTGAACACTGTCGTACCCTATGGCGACGATGCCTATTATCGACAGCGGCCGAATATAGGCATTCCCAAGAACGAATTGCGCATCATCGACGACCACTTTGGATTCAACCCTGGCATGGCTGGATTCGAGAGCCTCTACAAAGACGGCAAGATGGCAATTGTTCATGGCTGCGGTTACGAGAACCCATCCTATTCTCACTTCACCTCCATGGCCTATTGGCACACAGCGGCACCTAACAGTGGCGACGAGTATGGCTGGGTTGGCAAGCTCGCCGACTCGATAGCGCCATCCGCACCTTCAAACTATCTGGTGAACATCGGCTCTAAACAATCTTTGGCGGTGAAAAGCGCGAAACATGTGCCGGTTGTGTTCGATGACCCGAATCGATTCATGCGCGAAGCCTTCGCCGCAGAAAAAGAGGCTCTAGATGTAGTGCCCGATATCGGCGAGGTAGAAAATCCTTCGCGTCGCTTCCTATTGGACATCGCCCGCAGTGCCAACGATGCCTCCGCATTAGTGCGTGATGCCTGGTCGAAATACGACTCACCGGTTGATTACGGCGTGAACGATCTGGACCTTAAGAAGGTCGTCGCACTTTTAGATGCCGGTATGCCCACTAGCCTCTACTACGTGTCCTATAGAAATAATTCCTTTGACACACACGTGTTTCAGAACAACCTACATCGCAGATTGTTAACTTACACTTCCGATGCCGTAGCTGGTTTCATAAGAGACTTAGAACGCATCGGTCGCGCCGATGACGTAGCGCTGATGATCTTCTCGGAATTTGGCCGACGTGTACCCGAGAACGTAAGCCTCGGCACCGACCATGGCGCGGCCAATGCCATGTTCGTTGTCGGCAACCAGGTTAAGGGAGGTCACTACGGTGAGCTGCCTAGCCTTACCAAATTAGCAGACGGCGACAACCTTGCTTACACCACCGATTTTAGAAAGGTCTACCAAACAATTACACAGGGTTGGCTAGGACATAATGATTCCGCGAATTTGTTAGGTGGAGACTTTGGCACTTTCGATTTGTTCAGCTAGCATTTACTAAATAATGGCCACCTACGTACTGATATGAATTTTGGTATTACAAAGACTATTCCCGCATCGAGGGGCATCGAAGGAATTGACTCACTCTTCGATGGATCTCGCGCGGAATTTGAATTCCACATGGCGGGCACACCGTCTAAGTTAAACGTGGGCGATTTTGTGTATACAATCTTCAACGATCAACTCAGAGGTAGGTTGCGTATTCGCGAGCTGATTGGCGGTGCGGTGAACCCAAAGTCAGGCAGACCGAGAACGTTAATAATCGTGGATTGTCCAGGCGAGAAGATTGCGAAGCCGGTTGCTAAGAAAGGACATAGGGGCACCCGCTACTATGAAGGAACCCATTGGAGCTAGATCAGCATCTACCTATTTTAAGCACTAACTTTCGCATCAGAGGCGCCCCACCCCATCATGTTTGACACATCCTACCTCCTTATCAGTTTAGTTTTTAGCTCAATTGGCTTGGGCTATTTCATCTACGGCAAGAAACAGAAACATACGGTTGCCTACTATTCTGGCATCTGCTTGATCGTCTACCCCTATTTAGTCTCCGACCCAGCCATGATGTTTGTCATTGGAGTGGCATTGATGTTTGCACCAAAATTCATTCGTCTGTGAGACAGCGATCCGAGTGTCACCTTTTTCTCATTGCTGTATCCCTACTGACACTTGCTGTCAGTAGCTGCAGGTATTGTTGCTTCCAGCTCCCAGTGACACTGAGTCGGGACTTTCTACAAGGAATCCGCAATGACTGAACACACAAACCCTTCCCTAATGGCCCATGTTTCCATCGGCACCAACGATTTCGACAAGGCCGTGGAGTTCTATGACAAAGTGCTAGGCGTGTTAGGAGCCCATCGCATTATCGATTTCCCCGGTGCTGTTGCCTGGGGCAAGCAATTTCTAGAATTCTGGGTGCAGATACCTATCGATGGTGCAGCGGCGCAAAAAGCAAATGGCACGCACTTCGCATTTCTCGCCGCCAGTACGGATGACGTCGACAAGTTCCATGCAACAGGTTTAGCGGCAGGTGCTAGCGATGATGGACTACCCGGCCCGAGGATCGAATACAGCGAAGCCTACTATGGCGCCTTTCTTCGTGACCTCGAGGGACATAAAATAGAGGCCATGTATTGGGACTTTAGCAAGGCCCCAGTTTCAGCTGGGTAGATCATCTAGCAAACAACAGGACTACTAATGAGGAAATCGGAACGCCTACTGCAGCTCTTAGTGCTACTAAGAGGCAGGCGCAGGGCAAGCACAGCAAATGAACTGGCTAATCGATTACAGGTCTCCCAGCGCACGATCTATCGTGACATACAGTCGCTACTATTATCCGGCGTGGATATTGTGGGTGAGGCGGGAGTGGGCTACTGCCTGCAACCCGGCTCAGGGATCCCGCCTCTAATGTTCAACGAGAAAGAACTGGAAGCACTCGTGCTGGGCATTCGTCTAGTCAAAGGCTGGGCGGATGATGAATTGTGCGCAGCTGCGAGTACTGCTCAGGACAAAATCAAGGCCGTGCTGCCGCCGCGGATACAGCAGGTGCATGAACATAAACTGACTAAGTATCTGGTGCCAGATTATCACCGGCAGTCCCATGTCAAATTCAGCGAGGTCATTCGATCCAGCATAGACAGCACGAGGGTATTGGAGATCGAATACAGCGATGAAAAGAGCAAAGCTTCAACACGCACGATTAAGCCACTGGGATTAGTGTTTTGGGGAGCTAAGTGGACATTGGTGGCTTGGTGTCAGCTGAGAGACGACTATCGCCTGTTCCGACTCGACCGCATTGCAGATGCCAAGCCGACTCAGGAATTATTCAGCACATCCCAAAGCTGTAGCTTCTAAAACTACGTACAACAATTTGGGCCAGAAATTTCAACCGGCTTCTGGGATTAACTCCAAACAGGAGAGCTAACTGGCTCCAGTCAGTGCTTACTCTGAAGCTTTATATCTCGTATTATCAGAATCATGAAACCTACAAGCTTAGATTTTTATTTCGACTACCTCTCTCCCTTTGCCTTCTTCTCGTGGCTTAGGATCGAGAAATTCTGTGAGCAATTTGAGTTGGAGCTCACGGCACACCCTGTCGTGTTCGGTAAGTTATTAGATCACTGGGGGCATATGGGACCAGCTGAGATACCACCGAAGAGTCAGTGGGTAGGCAGGTACTGTAAGCGCTATGCAGCACTTGAAGGTTTCGATTACAGCCCCCCAAAATACCACCCCTTCAATCCCCTGCCATCATTGCGAATGTCTCTAAATCAAGTAAGTGGGAACGATCAACATGCAGTAATCAGTGCCATTTTTAAGGCAGGATGGACAGAGGGCGAAGACTTGGGTGATGTGGCGAGATTGATCTCGATACTAGAGAGGGAAGGTATCGACTGTCAGGGGTTCGAGCAGAAAATAAAGCAAGCTGAAACTAAGAACGCACTTATCAGTGAGACTGATAACGCGATTGCCCGCGGAGTATTTGGTGTACCTACGATGATAATTGGAGGCCAATTATTTTGGGGCAACGATCAGTTTGATCACATACAATTACTGCTGGAAGGAAATGATCCAGTTACTCCTGAAGAATTGGATTCGTTCACGGGCAGACCCCGGATGATCGACCGCAAAGCGATTACGGGCAAGAGCTGAGGTAATTCCTAACACTTAACACCTAATCCGTAGGTATTGTCATTCATGGGCTAATAGACCATCAACCACACTGATCATTGTAATTTCCATAGTTTAAACACCCCAAGTAAGCGTAAAATACCCAGCTCTTTAACTAACAAATTTTCCCAATTCTAAGACTGGGAATGCAGGATTGTAATGACCGCTACTGATACCCCCTCTCCAATCATCACCCAGAAAATCGCCACCGAATTAAACGTTAGGTCCGAACAAGTTAACGCCGCAATCGCACTTCTCGATGAGGGCTCTACGGTTCCCTTTATCTCCAGATATCGAAAAGAAGCAACGGGCGGGCTGGATGATTTGCAACTGCGCGACCTAGAATTACGCCTGCGTTACTTGCGCGAGATGGATGATCGCGTGGAGACAATAGTCGCGAGCATTAAGGAACAGGAAAAGCTAACACCTGCGCTTGAGAAACAGATCCGTAACGCTGAGACTAAGACCGAGCTAGAAGACTTGTATCTGCCGTATAAGAAAAAACGTCGCACTAAGGCCATGATTGCCATCGAAGCCGGCTTGGAGCCATTGGCAGATAAGTTGTTCGCCGACCCAACTCTCGACCCACAAGCACAAGCCACAGAATTTATCGGCGAAGGCTTCGAAGATACCAAGGCAGCCCTAGACGGCGCGCGCGATATTCTCATGGAACGCTTCAGTGAAGATGCCGCCCTGATGGGCAGGCTACGTAATCATCTATGGGACAACGGCGAACTGCGCTCCAGTGTAGTAGAGAAGAACAAGGCGGATGCCGCGAAGTTCACGGACTACTTCGATTACAGCGAACGCCTGAATAAAATTCCCTCCCATCGTGCACTCGCTGTTTTTCGCGGACGTAAAGAAGGCTTCCTTTCAGTTGAAATTGGCAGTGCAGGCCTAGAATCTGGTGCCACTGACCCTTGCGAGGGTATGGTTGCCACTCATTTCGGTATCGAGAACAAGGGCCGCTTAGCGGACAAGTGGCTAAGCGAAGTAATCACCTGGACCTGGCGCATCAAACTCATCTATCGCCTGGAGACCGACCTGCTTGGACAACTACGGGAACAGTCCGATGACGAGGCTATTCGCGTGTTTACAGAAAACATGAAGGCCATTCTTTTGGCACCGCCGGCGGGAAACAAAGTCACCCTTGGCCTAGACCCTGGTCTGCGCACCGGCGTGAAAGTATGCGTAGTCGATCGCACAGGTAAGTTCATAGAAGACACCGCCATCTATCCTCATCAACCGCGCAACCAGTGGGACGAATCTATTTCTGTGTTGGCGAAGCTGGCAAAAAAACACGGCGTCGAGCTCATTGCCATTGGCAATGGCACTGCCTCGCGCGAAACCGACAAGCTCGTCGGCGATCTAATCAAGCTACACAAAGAACTCAAACTCGATAAGGCCATGGTTAGCGAGGCCGGCGCATCGGTGTACTCCGCTTCAGATATAGCCAGAGAAGAGTTTCCAGATTTGGATGTTACCGTACGCGGCGCGATTTCAATCGCGCGACGCTTGCAAGACCCATTAGCCGAACTGGTTAAGCTAGATCCTAAGTCTATCGGCGTGGGCCAATATCAACACGATGTGAGTCAGTTCAAGCTTGGACAAAGCTTGAACACGGTAGTGGAGGATTGCGTGAACGCTGTGGGCGTGGATGTAAATATGGCCTCCGCTGCTTTACTAAAACAGGTTTCGGGTCTTTCTTCATCTATCGCCAACAATATCGTTGAGTATCGCAATCAGCACGGCGAGTTTAAAAACCGACGCGACTTAAAAGAGGTTCCACGCTTTGGTGCGAAGAGCTACGAGCAAGCAGCGGGTTTCCTGCGCATCGTCAACGGAGACAATCCTCTTGATGCTTCAGCCGTTCACCCTGAGTCCTACAGCGTCGTCAAGAAGATTGGCTCGGCCAACAAGAAAAAAATTACTGAGATGATGGGCGATCACAGCTTTCTATCTCAACTAAACCCTGCAGACTATACCGACGAAAAATTTGGACTACCCACAGTCACCGACATACTTGCCGAGCTTGAAAAACCCGGACGCGATCCCAGACCAGAATTCAAGACCGCCGAATTCAAAGACGGCGTCGAGTCTATGAAAGACCTTAAAGCGGGAATGCGCCTAGAAGGCGTAATCACCAACGTGACCAATTTCGGCGCCTTCGTGGATGTCGGTGTGCATCAGGACGGGCTAGTGCACATCTCTGCACTGTCGAATCAATTCGTGAAAGACCCACACACGGTGGTGAAAACCGGCGACGTGGTGAAGGTAAAAGTGATGGAGGTTGATCTACAGCGTAAGCGCATCGCACTAACTATGCGACTCGATGATGAGGTTCAGGCGAAGAGTCCAGGGAAAGAATCCGGCACAAATACCGCTAAGAGGTCGACTCGGCCTGCACGTCCACAATCGGCAGAGCGAATACCTACAAAGCCTGTGGTAGGCAGCTTCGGCGCCTTGCTACAAGACGCCGCTAAAGCGAAGAAATAATAAACCGCTGGCAGGATAGGCAAGTCCTATCCTGCCAGCGGTTCTTAACTAAGGCTAATTCGTATACTCGCCCCAAGCTTGTAACAGCCAACCATTGGTGCCTTCATTAGCCGGCGCATAGCCATCTGCCGGCTCAGTCGCCAGCATCTCATCTGCTGACAGACCCTCTACCTTCGCCCGTACCAGGCGTCCACGAATAACCACTAACATATCGCGAAATTCCAACAAGTCTGCTCTGTTCGAAAGCGCTCCGTGGCCAGGAATAATAATCGTGTCATCGTTTATCAGCGCGGAAATATTCCACAGAGCATCGATCATGCCATCAGTGGTTCCACCATTGTCTCGGTCGGTGAAGGGCAATCCATAGCGAACATACATATCACCCGTGTGGATCACATTCGATTCCCGAAAAAATATTTGCGCATCGCCGTCGGTGTGGCCATCCCCAGTGTTGACGATATCAACTGCATTGCCATTGAAGTAGAAGCGCATCTTGTCCTCGAAGGTAATTTTCGGAAGACCAACCGGCTCATAAGCTTCTTGAACTCTACCGCTACCGGAAAGAACCTGAGTACTCTCCATGCGCTTGCGAGCGTTGTCCTGCGCCACGATATAGGCGCCAGCCCTGCCGAAATTTGTATTGCCGTCGGTATGGTCGTAGTGAAAGTGAGAATTCATAACGAATGTTACCGGCTTGTCGCTAAGCTCAGCGATTGCTGCCTCGATCTTCTGCGTCAGAGGCCCGAATTGATCATCTATGATGATCACACCATCTTCTCCGATAGATACCCCAATATTACCGCCACTACCCTGCAGCATATAGATGTTGTCTCGTACCGGTATCGTAGTAATTTCGATGGCGCTGAAATCCTGCGCGACTCCCAGTAAAGGCAGCGATAGGAAAGCAGCAAAGGCCATTGTGATCGAGCTAGTGTTTCTTTTTGTGTTTGTCATTGGATTAGACTCTTTTTAGTTAAGACTCGTGAACTGTCTTTTTAACCGCTACATTTTAACTGCTATCTTTTAACTGCTATAGCCTGAATTTCGAAATGGGCATCGAACAACAAGCTGCCAGCGCCGATAAATGCTCGTGCCGGAAATTCCTGGGTAAAGAAGGTGCGGTACTCGTCGTTGAAGACCTGGTACAGAGATAAGTCGGAACAGAAGATCTGCACATAAGTCAGGTCGTCCATTGTCATACCGGCGTCTTCCAACTGCCCCTTGATGCCGTTCATGACATTGCGTGCTTCAGCCGCCGGGTCTGCAGGTACTGCTCCATCCTCCAAGCCAAGTGTGCCTGAGATATACAGGGTATCCCCAGTGAGCACCGCGCCGCTGAAGGGCGACACATCTGCCTGCGAGGCATGATTAGGATTGATATAGACTCTATCCTGCGCAGTCGCACCAAGAGTAGTAAATAGAGTTAGAGCCAACGCGGCGGTGCATAGAGTTCTTAGCTTGATCATATTGATATTCCTTTTTATTCGTGTTCCATCCTAAAAATTCAGCGTATGAGCATGACCGACAATTTACATTGGCGCAAGTTATAGCAGTTAAGCCTGTTGATGTCCCTTGCTCTTACGTGACTTAAGGCTTAAATTTATTCGTGCTAGAACGAGCGCTAGCAATGGAAAATGGAGTAGCAAAATGATTATCGTAACCGGCACTGTAAATTTCGAATCTCTTGATGAAGTTGAACAGGTAACGCAGGCCCTCATAAGTCGAGCGCAGCGCAGCAGAAAAGACGCTGGCTGTGTCTGCTACAGTTTCTCGAAAAACCTGGAAGACCCAACCGAGATCTGCCTCGCTGAAAAGTGGGAGAGTGCCGAACTGCTACAGGCTCATCTGGAAATTGTTGATGAAGAATTTAACACCCTCCTAGGCACGGCAAAAATTACTCGCGCCATAGTTGTTTCAAATGAGGCCAGTGAAGATAGAGTTTTGATGGAGCGGTAATTTGGGGGCCTATTAATAAACTCAGGCCCCTGATTCATTACGTTCTATTTTTTTAATGCGCCTTTTGTATTTTATGGCTCTAAGCCGAGTTGCTCAAGGCGCCTAGCACCGCCCAAAATTCCTGTCATTCCGTAGTTCCCTTCGTGGCAGGCGTATTCGTAAATTTCTTCGTTGATTCTTGAAAGCGCATATTCTCCAGAAAATTGAGCGGTGAACACCGTTGGATCATTTACGGTGAAGCCATAGATCATTTTGTTATTGGAATCACGCCTAAAGGTCTCGACGACGGTGAGATTCTCGGTTGGTACTCCATACAATGTCTGCCAATTATTGAAGTGCGTAGTTTCAACAACCAGCGTATCCCCTTCCCAGCGCCCAATTGAGTTACCCATCCATTTCCTTTGCGTTTGGGCCGCCGGATTATGATCATCCGTTATTTTGATAATTCGAGTATCGTGCGCCATTTCAGTGGTAATACTGATGTACCCCGGGGACTGGTTAAATAGCAGATGGCTATTGTAGATACTCGGACGCATAACCGGACTACCGAAATTGCCGTTCAACAGGCATCGCTCACCGAGACCCCGGCCCTCGGGACCATCGCTATTGCGGCCGCGCCGATTGGCGGGCCTAGCGTTCATTCTCTCGCTAAACCCCGCAACACGATCAGGCATGCGCCCGTTTGGTGGGTCAGTAATTGCTGAAGTGCGAAACTCGCCGTCTATGGTAGGAATAAACTTGGCATCCTCGCGCCAGAACAGATCGTAATTACCCAGAGATGGCAGCGCTTCGCCAACTTCCGGCGGTGCACGATCAGGGCTCAAGGGCTCATTGCCAGCTTCAAATTTCTGTTGTACCGCGCCTTCCAGTACAAGGGCCTCTGCCTCGGTATAGGCACGCTTCTCACCCAGCTCTACCGCCCTTTCAAAAGGCATAATCGTGGCGTGTTTCCATACACCGTGAAAGTTAGGCACACCCCATTCAGTTTTCGGGACTGCATAGTCCTGTGCTATGGCATTAGTAGCACTAAGACTGATAAGTAGTAGGGGGAAAAAAATTCTCATTTGGATTCTCCGTCACGATTCTTCATGTGGGTGAACAAGTTGAAAAGGCGAGTTTATAAAGAATATACATTAATCCCAGCAGTTTGCCTCCACCGGTCACTTTACTAGCCTCTAGAAAAAGAGGGGTTGGAGATGCCGGCCATAAATCAGTCCCGTTCCTAGTTTAGGACTGGTATATTGTATGCCGCTTTCTGGAAGGTGGCAGTTACTAGCGTCAGCCTGGGAAAATTGAAACCAAAGTGCCTTAAGCGGCGCACTAAATAACCAACGCATCGAATAAAGAGGCACTACATGTCAGTAAATTCTACCTATCTACAGATGTTCTCCACCGTAACCGAGTCCGGAGAGCTGCGCCTGGAGTTGAAAGAACAAGAAACACCTAAGCCGGGGCCGGATCAGGTCTTAGTCAGAATTGAAGCAACGCCTATTAACCCTTCCGATTTAGGTGTCATGTTCGGCTTAACAGACATGAGCGCTGCCACGTCCGCTGATGGCGCACTAACCGCGCCTGTCTCCGACCCGGCCATGAAAGCAATGAAGGCGCGTATAGGCCAGGCACTGACTGTAGGCAACGAAGGCGCCGGCACGGTTGTGGCGACTGGAGATAGTGAGGCCGCCAAGAGTCTGGACGGAAAGATCGTTGCGATAGCAGGCGGCGGCATGTACGGCCAATATCGCTGTGTAGATGTTGCAGCCTGCCTACCCTTAATGGAAGGTCATACCGCTAAAGATGGGGCTTCCAGCTTTGTGAATCCTATGACTGTTTTGTCGATGATCGAAACGATGAGAATGGAAGGCCACACGGCGCTGGTTCATACCGCCGGGGCATCCAATCTAGGCCAGATGTTGAATCGCGTCTGTCAGGCTGACGGCGTTGAATTAGTTAACGTCGTACGCAAAGAAGAGCAAGTCGCTCTGCTCAAAGACATGGGCGCTAAGTATGTAGTTAACAGCAGCGCCGATAGTTTTATGGCCGAGCTGACTGATGCCATTCACGCAACGGGCGCTACACTAGGTTTCGATGCCACCGGTGGCGGCAAGCTTGCCTCAAACATTCTTACTTGCATGGAAGCTGCAGCAGCGAGAACACCTGGTGCCTACAGCATCTATGGCTCGATTAAACACAAGCAAGTCTATCTCTATGGTGGCCTCGATACGTCCCCAACTACTTTAAGCCGAGGCTACGGCATGGCATGGGGCGTCGGCGGCTGGTTGCTACCAAACTTTCTTGCCAAGGCTGGCATGGAAGTAGCCGGACGTTTGCGCGGCCGGGTAGCGAAGGAACTAACGACTAGCTTTGCAAGTAACTACACCAATGAAATTTCGTTGAGCGATGCCTTACAAGTCGAAACTATGCAGCAGTATTACGCAAAGCATACGGGCGAGAAGTTTCTGATCTGCCCACAGAAATAGTCTTACTCCCCTGATACAAAAAGGGAACAGCAGACTTATCAACGATAAAGATGGAATAAAGGGTCACAGGTTTGCGAAAACTTGCTGACCCTTTTTCTTAATGACTCATTCATCCCTGATAAACTGGGACACACGTATTTTACGAAAAGCCTATAACCGGCATCGATTCATCATGGCCGGTTCATGCTGAATATGGATTCACTATCTACACGAGTATAGTCGTTGTATCCCAATCTTCCGATGGCTAGCATTTTTATCACATCAACCAAGCCTTCCTCGGTAATGAATTCATCCTTTATATGAATCCCCACTACCTCGCCAAATATAACTCGGTACGCATCCGCCTCAGTCCAGCCCGGGATGTCCACGCTTTTTAGATAGCGGCATTCCAGATGCACAGGCGCTTCTTTAATGCGCGGAGCGTTGACGATTTTCGAGGGGATGGCAGTCAAACCTGAAAGAACTATTTCGTCGCTTTCTGGCGGCAACGTCTGGGAAGACTTGTTCATTTGCTCGCGCGTATCCCAAGTGGCTAGATTACAAACGAACTCGCCTGTTGCTTCAATATTCCTTATGGAGTCTTTCAATCCATCTGAGGCTGAGCCTACACCGCCGGAAAACATTACAGTTGGCGGACTGTAACTGACCGCATTGAAAAAACTATAAGGTGCAAGATTGTGTATACCCGACTCGTCAACGGAGCTGATCCAACCAATGGGGCGCGGGACAATCAGACTATTGAAAGGGTTCTTGGGCAGTCCGTGATTTTTTTTCTTGGGTTCGTAAAACATAGTAGTAATATTCTATAGTGAGTAGTTAAGGAGAACCATAAATGCAAAATGAGTCAATGTTATTTGTTTGAACGGTTATCGATCGTCCGGCTGTAACTCCGCCTTAAACTGTTTAAACTTCTCAACATAAACCTCTGCACTCCTAGCTAAACCAAGTTGCTGCTCAGAGGATAGAGCCTTTACTACTTTAGCAGGAGATCCCACCACTAGAGATCCATCAGGAATTTCTTTTCCCTCTGTAACCAGGCTGTTCGCGCCGATCAGGCAGTTCTTACCGATCTTCGCGCCATTGAGTACAACGGCGTTGATGCCGATCAGCGAGTTATCGCCTATGGTGCAACCGTGTAGCATCACCTTATGACCTATGGTGACGTTCTTGCCGATTGTTAGCGGAAAACCTACGTCAGAATGTAGCACCGAGCAATCCTGCACATTTGAATTCTCGCCAATGGTGATAAGTTCATTGTCGCCGCGAATTACTGCGTTGAACCAGACGCTAGCGTTGTTTTCCAAGCGTACATTTCCTATCACGTCAGCACTGGGGGCAACGTAAAAATCTTCGCCTGCAATATCGACCTTATTCTCGCCTAAACTGTACAACATACTTCTCTTCCTTAATTTGCATTGGCGCTGCAGATTTCAGTTACGTTTGCGGATCAAGCCGCAGAAAATAGCGCGGAGGAAAACCAGTTCGAAATCTAAATTCGAACCCGAATCTGTAGACCTCTCTGATATGTTCTTCCTCGCCTCCTTCCAATGGTACTGCCAAATAGTTTTCGAACGAATCTTCACCCGGCAACTTTACTTCAACGTTCGGATTATCAATCGCCTGGTTGTACCACGCACGCGGCCAATGGTTGGCAGCGATGTAATTGCGGCCATCAATCTGTTCAAGCCTCAACACTCTTTCATGGCGCTCGTCGTCTCCACTGAATGTTGCTATGACTAATGAGGTGCTGCCCTGTGGTTGGTTGTAGCCAAGCCTAGCTTCGAACCAGACGATAGAACCCACATAGGCCAGAAATAGTACACCTACACCGATCATTGACCACTTTGCGATCTTGCTGTATTTCATTTTTACTCCGCACAAACCGGAATTCTGCATTCCCATTCAAAGTTAAATGGCGCAGAATCATTGTTCGCTACATAAAAGCCTAAGCGGGTGTAGCTCAGTTGGTAGAGTTCTAGCTTCCCAAGCTAGTTGTCGCGAGTTCGAATCTCGTCGCCCGCTCCATTTCTTTTTGTACTATGGTAAGCGAAACACATACAAAGTATTACCACCACCACGCTGACGAATCTCCGGCGTGTGGCGTCGATAGTTAACACCTTCGCCTGCGGCTATCGCAATGTACTGCACTCCGTCGACGCTATAGCTCACCGGAAAGCCACCGGCTGTCGAGTTGAGAACCTGCTCCCAGAGAATGTCGCCGTTGTCGGCATCGAAGGCGCGAAATCGTCTGGCATCATCCGAGACGAAAACAAGTCCGCCGCCTGTTGTTAAGACTGAGCCGCCTATGCCAGCTCGTTGCTTATAGGTCCAGCGTGTCTCTCCAGTTGCTACATCTATGGAGGAAAACTGTCCAACTTGACCCGTATCTTCAGGTCCAATATCCACACTGCTTCTAGCCGAGGCATGGTGTAGCCCTACCGTTGGCTCCACTGGCCTTAGGGCAAAATTCATACACGTGTTGTTAGTTGGTGTGTACAGCGAATTGGTTTGTGGGCTATAGCCAACCGAGTTCCAGTTAATGCCGCCCTGGGTGGTTGGGCAGACAAGCTTCTGTTGCCCAATCTCAGTGATGTCTATTTCGGGATTGGTTATTCCCTTGCGCCCTTCTACATCTACGCCAACGATTATGTTTTGATAATTGGTCTCAGTTGCCCAGAGAAAATCACCGGTGGCTGCATCCAACGTCCATACAATACCGGGCTTACCCGGAATGCCTGTTATGACTTTTCTACGTTCGCTAGAGGCTATATTTGGATTCATCCACGAGACTGCATCGGCATCTGGCGTGACTTCGGTTTCTACGATAAGCCTTTCGAAGGGATGATCCTGATCCCAATTGCCTGCAGGAATATATTGAAAATACCACTCAATTTCTCCCGTCTCTGCGTCCAGTGCCAGAGTGGAGTTGGTGTACAGGACATCACCGCCGCGGGTGCCACGCTGGATTTCTCCCCAGGGAATGGGCACCGCCACACCTATGAAAATGAGATTGAGTTCAGGATCGAAACTGGCCGGCATCCAAGCCGAACCGCCCCGACGTTGCTCGTTGGGCACATCTCCCCAGCTCTCACCGTTTGGCTCGCCGATCTTCGGCACTGTGTTGGTACGCCATAGCTCTTCGCCCGTGTCGGCATCGTGGGCGGTAATCCAACAGCTGGTGTTGATATAGTAGCAGCCGGACATGCCGGTAATAACCTTGCCATTGAACACCTGTGGCCCACCTGAATAATGCTGACCGACCGTCCAATCGCCAATCTTTTGCTCCCAGGTTACTTCACCACTGGTAGCGTTCAGGGAAACGATATAGGCATCCCGCGTAGCGACGATTAACTGATCTTTGTAGAGAGTGCCATTGCGATTCGCACAGGAAAGCGGTGCAACATGATCGACGGTTGCTCTTCTGTATTCCCAAAGTGGCGTGCCATCGGTCGCGTCTACTGCCTCGATGAAATCACAGGCCTGTGGCAGGAACATGATGCCATCGTGCACTAGCGGCGTGGTTTCTTGCTTGCCCGGCTCCATGGTCCAGGACCAGGCTAGACGCAGGCTGTCTACGTTGTCTTTGTTGATCTGATCCAGCGGGCTGTGAGCCCAGTTATTCGGCGTACCGCGCCACATCAACCAATCGCTAGCCGGCGGATTAGCTAGCTCTTCCAGCGTGACTGGCGTGTAGTTGTCCAACAGTGCCTGTGGCTGGGCTATTGCAGTGGAGGCGCTTAACAGTAGAGCTGCGGCTGCTAGGCTTTGAGCAGCAGATAGGCAACAGTTGAAAGGGCTGAGGACTGGCATGGTGTATTCCTTCTTATTGTTAAATACGTCTTGGGACACATTTTTGGCCGAATTCGGTTCCAGCAAGCCCAGATTAACAAACTTCTACTGAAAATAGACCCATCCGCTGCTAATATCCGCCGATGAAGCCCAGATAGAATCGAAAGTGGAATCACAGTGGAATCAATAGAACAACCGAAACAAGACGACCTGAGTCACTTAGTCTCACTGGTGGAGCAGGCGCACCAATCTCTGGCTCAGTATTGGCTAGGAGATGACTTCGTAATTGAACTGCTGCTGGCCAGCATAATCGCCAGAGGTCACGTGCTGGTGGTGGATGTGCCAGGTGTCGGAAAGACCACATTAGCCAAGGGTCTTGCCCTGATTCTCGGGCTAGATTTCAATCGCATATAGTTTACCAACGACATCTTGCCCGCCGATATCTTAGGCGGCAGCATCTATAACGCCAGTGAAGCCAAGTTTACCTTCTCACCCGGGCCGATTTTCACAGACTTTTTGTTAGCAGATGAAATCAATCGTGCGCCGACACGGAGTCAGTCTGCATTCCTGCAGGCTATGGAAGAAGGCTATGTGGCAGCCGACGGAGTGAACCAACCCCTTTCGAATCTGTTTACGGTGATCGCCACGCAGAACCCAATCGATTTCGATAGCACCAATCCTCTACCCGAGGCACAGCTAGACAGATTTCTAACCTCTATCAGCCTCGGTTACCCAGACGTCGATGCGGAATTGCATCTACTCGGTGAATACAGTGAAGCAGGGACGCGAGACCCTGAGGCGATTTTGGATAAAGCTTCAGTCGCAGCTCTGCGCGATGCTTGCGATGATGTGCATCTACACGCCGACTTGGCGCGCTACATCGTGACGCTCGCAAGAGCAACACGCATCGAGCCGAACATAAAGCTAGGCATTTCGCCCCGTGGCTCAATGCATTTGGCGTCAGCCTGCAAAGGCTATGCCTTAGTTAAAGGCAGACAACAGGTAATTGCCGAAGACATACAGCAGCTCATTCCGTCTGTGTGGAACCATCGCCTTCTTCCGCGCCATGGTCGAGACAACGACAACATTCAGGCACATGAGTTAATGCAAAAAATTGTGGCAAGTGTTCCAGTGCCTCGGTAGCTAGATAAATGGGGTCAGAGTAAAAACTATTCGTCCAAACTATGAATACTGACAGCTCTTCAAATAGTTTTTACTCTGACCCCGATCCTGCCACTGACCCCGATCCTGCCAGCCCCGGCTCTATTCTCCTTAGGTTCTTTCCATGAGCGAATTAGCCGACCGTCCAGTACGCGTGTCCGACGAGATTCTCCTCCTTCACTGGTGGAGGTTGATACGCTGGTTCTCGAATTTGCGCCTCGTTCCGCGCTGGTCCGAACATCGCGCAAAATTTCTGCTGCGTTTATTTCGTCGCCTTTATTACGATGGCTTAACCCGTACCGGCAAGATCATCCTCGTTTGTTCGCTTCTCATCTTCCTGTTCAGTTATAGAGCGACCAGTGAATTTCTGCTATTCACCAGCGCCTTCGGCATAGGTCTATTGTTATGGAGTGCGTTGCTGGGCTATATCTGTAGACCCAAAGTATCAGTACAGCGCGAAACGCCAAACACCGCGATTGCCGGACAGTCGCTCTCCTCAAAGATTAGAGTGACAAACAACGGTCGCTTCAATCTCTATAATTTTTCTCTGCGTGAGATGGTAGTGCCCTATGGTCGCTGGCCAAAAGAATGGTCACGTAGCCATCAACGGAGTCTTCCCGCGAGTCAGAGCACCACGCTCTCAGTTCACTGCGAACCGCAAAGGCGCGGCATATTAAAACTCTCAGGCCTCGCCGTGCAGACGTACTTCCCTTTCTTCCTTACTCGATTTACCACGAGAGTAGAAGAATCACTAGATGTCTATGTTTTACCAGAAGCCTTAAAGGTAACGATTCCATCACTGCGCAACATAGCTGAGCAGGCAAGCAAGCGTCTAACCCTTGGCAATGAAAGCATACATAAAGGCCCCTCATTGGACTACGCCTATTCACGCCCCTACCAAACCGGCGACTCTATGCGCCGCCTGGATCATCGCGCCAGCAGCCGTTATGGCGAACCGATGAGCAAGGTATTCGAAGGCGTCGAGCAGATAAGACGCGACAAGGTCTACCTGATCGTGGACCTCAGCCTAGGCGACTTTAAAGCCTGGCAGCGTAGGCCAATTGATGAGGACCCCTTAGATGAGCGCCTGGCACTGGCCGTAGAGATCGGCCTCTCTGCACAGAACGAGGGCTTTAGCTTGGCGGCACTGGCGCTTGGAGCTAGCTGGCACACCCTCGAAGACCTGCATCAGTTCTATCAGCACATAGCGACTTGCAGGCCGGAACGCGGCTACTCGGAAGAACTCAATACCCTCCCCGATTCGACCCTATTGGATGAAGGCATCCATGTATTGGTTCTTGGACGCTGGACTAAGAAAGCAGGGGCACTGGTGGAGCGCTGGCGGCAATCCGGCATCCTCGTTCTAGTCTTTCTTATCAATGAAACGGCAAAAGATGGAGGCAGTCTTCCTGTGGGCAGTCATTTTATCGAAGTACCGACGTCGCTCACATCCCGAGCGGCTACCGGCTCAAAGTTGAAGATGAAAGAACGGTTGAAAGCAAAGTTTGCTACGCCTTCGAAGAAGGAGGCCAGCTAATGCCTCTGGGACAGATTTTCCTCTCAGTTTTTCTGGCCTTGGAGTCCCTGCATCTGGGATTATCCATGGAACTAACCATCGTAGTTTGGTTGGGAGCCGGCCTAAGCGTTCTCGGCGCGCTAAAGTTAGTACAAGTCGAGCGGCCTACTTGGGGCCTGACTTTTGTGCTCCTGGCATCCGGCGGTTTTCTTGGCAATCAAGCGCTGGAAGACTGGGCGCTCGAAGGTTCTTGGGCACAGACCAATGGCCTAGGAGCGGGCCTAGTACTTAGTCTGTTAACGTACCAACTTTGGCTATTCGCATCTGGCGAAAAAACCAGCACCCATCTAGCAATCAATCGAAATGCGCAAACGATTCTTGTTTTAGGCTTAATTCTCATATTGCTCATTGCCCTTCCTGAACAAGTGATAGTACAAATGTTTGGCGCTTCTGTTGCCATACTTACTATCGCCGCGATTCTCCTTGCTAGCCTCACCCTGATGGCAGACCGTTGCGCTGACTACTTGTTCTCGCGTCTCTTATTATTGCTTCCATTGTTCTTGGTTGTGCCACTGCTAGGCTTGCTCCTGAGTATTGGACAGGGGCCAGTCATCGCCGCTCTGGGAGACATGTTTCCAAGTGGGGGCGGCAGTTTTACACCGACAGGATTCTCTCCGAGACAGCAGCTGCGTGCATCGGCATTCTTGCAGCCTTCCAACCGCGCTGTCATGCGCGCTACAACAGAAGATCGTCCGAATCCATATCTTGTAGGTAATCGACTCGTTGAGCTAAATGAAGATTTAGTGTGGCTGCCACTAGAGCGGCCCCTGTTAGCCCTTACGCTTTTCGACGCCTCTATCGAAGATTCTGGCCAGCTTCGCTTCGAGATGAGCAACCATCAATTTCCGGCAGGAAATATCCCGGCACAACGAATTGATGTCCAAAGCCTTGCTAGCAACAATTTCGTATTCATGAGCCCTAACACTAGTCATCTGATTGGTCGCTTCGAGGCAGTCACGCGCAATGCGGCGAATGTCTGGTCTCCTATCTACGACCGCGGAGCCAATAAGCGCTGGGAGATTGAGACCAGTAACGATTCTGTGCCTGATACGTTCGATGAGATCAACCTTCAGTTGCCCTCCTTCTGGGATGCGGGCTTGCAGGAGAAGAGCGAAGGCTTTCTTGCCAGCGACAATCAACAGACCGTCTACAACGTCCTGAATCATTTCATCAATCGTAGTTACTCGCTAGAAACAAATTTCGATCCAGACCAACCGTTTCACGACTTCTTCGAAAATGAACAGGCTGCTTACTGCTTCTGGTTCGCGACCGGCGCGACGCTGGCACTACGTGCGAACGACATTCCGGCACGCATAGTCGGCGGCTATGTTATTCATGAGCAGCTGTCCGACGCGATGTGGGTAGTCCGTGAGCGCGATGCCCACAGCTGGGTCGAGTGGCAGGACGCCGAGGGCTATTGGCACACTATCGACCCTACACCGCCTAGTATCGCAAGTTTCTTTGATGGCTATCAGTCGAGTCAATTCAGCGTCTTGTATCATCGCGTATCCGGACAGTGGCAGAAATTAATCGATGCTGTACTCGCCAATGAGCTCATGGCGGACCTCATTCGCTATGGCGGGGTGTTAATTCTATTGTTCCTGTTCGTACGCGAATATCGCCGCATACAAGGGCGACAGAAGAAACTCGATTCCCGTACTGTGCGCTGGCAGAAAGTCTGGCAACGTTTCCTAAGTTCGGCGAAATTACCTGTAAACGAATTCTGGACCGCAGGCACCTATGCCGAGAACCTGCCGGCAGAGTGGCCTATCGCGAGGATTAACGCGGCCCGTGATTTCTTGCATAGTTACAAACTGCTGCGCTTCTCTAACGACGATGAATTAGCACTTGCCGAAGTGGAGAGCTCTCTTGATAGATGCCTGCAAGTGATCACCAAATAGTATTCTGAGCCTTGAATTACACTGCTACTTGTATTGTCAAACAGCACGGGAGTAGACTGTCGACACAGATAGGCTTTTCTCAATGCGCTCTGCAGTAGCGGAAATTTAGGGACGAAATCTTCTAAGCTGCGGGCTTCGGTAAAAGGAGACTGTATCGCTATGGCTGAATTGACGCATCGCGACGAAGAATCAACATTCGAAGACATCCGCTTGCATTCAAGCGACATTCAAGTCCGCCAGATTACGCTTAAGGACCTTGTTCAGTCGTTAAGAGAAGGCTATGAGGACTACAACGCCAAGCCCAGCTCTGTGCCTTTACTATTTTTGTTCTACTCCCTATTCGCGCTTGTATTCACTCTGTTTGCTTTTGGGCAAGACCTGCGGTACCTACTTTTCCCCGTCGCAGCGGGTTTTACATTGATCGGACCGATCGTTGCCATTGCGTTCTTTGCGATGAGCAGGCGGCGAGAACTAGGTCAAGAACTGCGCTGGAGCTCCGCCTTCAACTTCATTCACACGTCCTCATTTGCGCCAATTCTGGCATTGACCCTGCTAATGACCTTGCTCTATTTGAGCTGGCTATTTATGGCCGAATTAATTTTCTTCAGCCTGTTCGAATCGACGATGCCCGAATCCATGTCTGATTTTATCAACCAACTCTTCAACACCCGCCACGGAGGAGCGCTTATAGCGTATGGGAATTTCGTTGGGCTATTATTTGCATTCGCTGCGATTGCACTTTCGATTGTTGCGTTTCCCTTGACCCTGGACAAACCAGTCACGTCCTTCACCGCCGTGAGCGTGTCAATTCGTGCGTTTATGTCGAATACTCTGGTGCTAACAGTATGGGGAGTAATTGTTGTTGCATTTATGACCTTAGGTGCCGCCGTTTTTCTAATCGGTCTTGCCGTCACCCTGCCGGTGTTGGGCCACGCGACCTGGCATCTGTATAGGAAGTTGATTGCTGCCTAACGAAGCGGAATTTGGACCGCGAGTGTTTTTACAACTCCGTTAATCGTTGCAGGGATATTGCCCAATAATCTGACTCTTTGATACGGCTTAACGAGAATTACTTTTTGTCTTTACCGCGTAACTATCTTCTACATTGTGCAATCTAGGAAACCGACAAATGCGATCACTAGTAAATATTTCAAGAATCATGAAACTGGTATTGATGTGCTTCTCTACGACTATGGCCTTCTCCTCAGCCATAGCTGCCGACAACGATTGGGTAACCCTGATCGATGGTACTCAGGGCATGGAGAATTTTAATGTCGTCGGCGATGCGAATTGGTCAGCCGAGCACAATGCGATTCAGGCAACTGAAGGTAGTGGTGCCTCATGGTTAGTCAGCAAAGAGAGTTACAGCGATTTCACTTTGCGCGTCGAATTCTGGGCAAGCAACGACTCCAATAGCGGTATCTATATGCGCTGCGCGGATGCAGATCAGATCACGGATCGTACCTGCTATGAGGCGAATGTATTCGATCAGCGCGGCGATCCCTCATTCGGCACCGGCGCAATAGTTCACATTGCTCCAGTGGGTGAGCCTAGACCTACAGCCGGGAACAGTTGGAATGTGTTTGTTATTACTTTAGACGGTGATCACTTGGTAGTAGAGCTCAATGGCAAGCGAACAGTAGATGTACACGATGATCTACTTTCAAGCGGTCCAATAGCCTTGCAATGGGGTCGCGGTGCACTGCGTTTTCGCAAAGTAGTAATTAAAGAGCTATAAAACAAAAAAGGCGGAGAGAGAGTACACTCTCCTCCGCCTCTTCTTCGAAAACCTAGAGCTTATTTTTCAGCCAATTCCTTCATCGCAACTAGTGCTCCTTCGAACATACCACGTCGTTGGGCAACATTCGCATCCTTCGCTGCCTGATCTTCCAAGTTCGACACATCCAACATCAGCGTGTACAACAGCTTGGAGCTGTTCGCGCCTGTAGGTCGTGCTTCAAGGAAGCCATGGTAGTGATCATAGAATCCATCTTCCGGTGCCGGCTGTGTGTAGCCATAGGACAACTCAGTCTCAGCAACGAGGATCTCGAGAATTCTGCCGCCTAATAGCGAACGAACCGTACCTAGAGCGCCATCACCTGCAGTGATCTCGCACGGGAGACCAAGCCATTCGCTAATATCGCAGTAGCCACCGACCTTGGACCAGACTTCCGTGGCAGACTTATCGACATCGATCTCCATCTCGATCGCGACATATTCCTGTGCAAATGCTGTCGAGGCGATAAGACTGGGTAGTGCAAGTAGTATCAAAATCAAACGTTTCATGCGTGTTTCCTTTTCTATGATTGTTTTTGGTGATTGTTTTTTGTGATTCGTGATTCGTGATTTACGGATAAGTGTTGGCTACAGGATAACGGTTTACCTAGCTTCCGTCATAGTCATCTGGTGGTTGGCGATATCCAGGGTTATGACTAATTCCTCCAATATTGCGGCTCCTATCGAACCCACTGTCAGGAATTCCACCTCAGGAGCAGGCATTTCAGGCTTGGAGTCTCGATCTATGTAGTGATCATAGGGAGCTTCCAATAGAGGAATATTTGTCTCCACGTTGCGCAGTGCTATTTCGCCAATCTCAAAGGTGCCGACATACTCAATGAAGAAATCCGCGGCCTCAAGCTGAGAATTGTCACCGAGAAACTCGGCGGCGGTGAGATCTAAGCCTTCGGCTGTGGCTCTATCCAGCAATAACTCTCCGCTGTATTTACTATCGACACGCAGCCATGTCTCAAAACCCTCCACTACACCCTGAACCGCAAGCTCATCCAGGTCAGCACTAACATGGAAGTTAATGGATGATGTGATGTCGAACTTGAGCGCTCCGCTTTGGGAGGTGCAGACTTCGTCGTCAGCAAAATAGATGTGTAGCAGCGCGTTCGCATCACTGCCTGAAATCAATGCCACGAGAACATCGCCCTCGGCGTCCGGTAAAGGCTGACAATCACCTTCTGCAGCATAGGCCAGTTGACCTATTGCGAGCCCAGCGCTCAGCCATAAGCCTGATAATTTGTTCATAGTGATAGGTTTTACAACTTTTGTTTCAAATATTCGACGCCAAGATTACAACAGATTCCGGCCTAGCAATAGGGTCATGTCTATGTAGAGCAGAAGCAACTCACATGCTCTAGCGTGGTGCGCTGGCACAGTAATGTGCACAAAATAGCCCGCCGATGTGGCGATGCACCAGTCTATTTCGCAAATTACTGCTGATTCAAGATACTGCAATGTTCGCCAGTTAAACTCATATATAGCGGGCTGGAGGCAATCCCCAGACGCTTCCAGCTGAAGCAAAGCGCTTAGAGTCGCCGCTGCCAATGATCCTTGCTATTGGCACAAGGATTGCAAATTACGAAGTATTGCTTCTGTTGATGCACTACTGCGAACTGATTCTATGGATCCAGAATCTTTTCCACTCAATTACGGAAGCCCATTTAGGAATAATACCCAATGCAAACCCAACACAAAGGCTTACGTACATTTTGTACGGCGGCCGAGCATCTTAGTTTCAAGAAAGCCGCTAATGAACTTAGCCTTACACCTAGTGCTGTGAGTCATCAGATCAGCGATTTAGAGGAAGATCTAGGTACCAAACTGTTCAAGCGGCTCACTCGATCGATCTCACTGACTCAAGATGGCTCTCATTTATACAAGGAGATTAATCCGTATCTAAGAGCAATCGACGATGCGACTACGAAGATTCGCAAGCAGAATACACGCTACCCGCTACTCGTACAGATGCCGGAGTTCTTCGCTAGCGAGCTACTTATGCCGCGCATGAATGAATTCTCTGAAGCCTATCCCGATATCGACCTACGGATCGAAGGGCTAGGTATAACCGATGATCCAAATCCGGCCGCTGACATTAATATCGTGCTTTCGCGCAAGACACCGAGCGCTATCAAGGTCGCTAAATTGTTCCCTATTCGTTATATCCCAGCGTGCAGTCTTGAGCAGAAGAAAAAATGGGAGTTGGAAGGGATTACCGAACTTGCTGCCATCAAAAAGGCGACGATTCTTTTGCACAAGGCCAGACCAAATGCCTGGGAGCAATGGGCGGAGAATGCGGGTGTGGTAGGTCTACGGCCCAAGAAAATAATCTATGTCGATAGCATGTTTGCTCTGTCGCGGGCTGCGGAAAAGAGTGTAGGCATTGCGCTCATGCCACTGCCGGTAAGTCAGGATTGGTTTGATTCTGGTTCGCTAGTAGCACTACACGAATCCCATCTCGTTACAGAAGATTACTATTGGCTAATTTTAAATGGAAACAGCAACAGGAAAATTTCCTTGGTTTTCTGGCACTGGTTAATCAAAACTTTTAACCCGCAGCAACTCGAATGTAAGTGAAATTATTTCACCCGTTACATTAGGAAGCATACTTTGTCAGCACACGGCTCGATCCTTACTATAGACACAAATCGAAAAACAGGCGGCTTCAAAAATCTAACGCTCTTCTTAATCGCTGCTGGGTTAGTAATGTTAGAAAACATTTAAGCACAAAATAAATTTCAGCCAGTTTGTTTTTTTATTTTAAAACCTAACTACTGTATCTAACGAATCACAAGGATCAATCATGAAATACTTTTCACATTCTAAACTAGCATTACTTGCACTTACACTGGCTTCTTCGTTCGCAACTTCCGGCGCACTAGCTGATTATCGCTTAACTGCATTCAGCGACACTCTCGGATTTCAGGCACTTCTAAAAAAAGACCTCACAGAAGCGAAAACTACTTTCGCATCACGCAGTCTCGAGAACATGGATTACTTTGAAGCAAACAACCTGTGCGTCGCTCAGATTCTTCTCGAAGAATACGACGCGGCTATCACTAGTTGCAACAGCGCACTTGAGAAGTCAAAATTTTCTGTAGAGCTCGGCTTTAGGAAGGAGAAAGTGGCTCTCGCGGCGGTCTACTCTAACATGGCTGTTGCTAAGGTTATGTCCGGAGATACCGACGGCGCTAACGTCGATCTCGAGATGGCTCTGTCGCTAAACGAGAAAGACGGCAACGCTAATATCAATTATGACCTGATCAGCACCAACCTAATCGCTGGAAGCTAATTTCTGGCGGCTAATCTTCACAACGAATTACTCTCCATGGCTGAACCACTAAAACTCTAAACCAGTTCTAGTGAATTCAGCCTTTTTTAATGCCCTCGAAAACGTTCTAGCTACCCAGCCGCGCAACGCCAAGTGGTATAGGGAATTTTTCACACCAGATATACTTCGTTAAAGCCACAAAAGGTTTAATCCTTTTCCTGCACTCTAGCGCCGCTTAAGCGACTCTCCATAGCGTAGTTTCCCTCATGGCACGCATACTCGTACTGGGTGTATTCACTATCGCGAGCGTAAGGAAAAGCTACGGTCCAAGGCTCAGAATAGGTTTCAGGATCATCTACGGTCAATGTGTAGCGCAGCGTGTTTTCATCCACTATGGCAAATGTCTCTAACATCTTACGGCCAGGATGTTGTGGAGCATTACCAGGACCCGGCGTACCCGGGGCGCGCATATTGCCCACGTAGTCAAAGTTTGTTGATTCTACATACAGTGTATTGCCACGCCAGTGACCTCGAGGATCACCTTCTACCTGAGAAATGTTTTCGTGTAGATGCGGACCTCCATCTATGGGAATGATGCGAGCGTTGTGAATCATTTCGCTATGGATAACGACGTAGCCAGGCGCCTGCACAATGAGTTTCCCATTATTATAGGCGGTAGGCATCATCATCCCGAATACACCACGAGAGAGACACCGGTCACCCGATTCCACATTGCCTGCGGAATCATGTTCATGTTCGACGTTGAAGGCGACAATCGCTTTCGCTTTTTCTGTTAAGGCGGGACGAACTCCGCTACGCGGCTCCACGATCAGAGCTGGTGCATCGGCAACCGCATCAGACCAGTACCAATCGAACCAATAGTTTTCGTAGGCACCCACTCCACTGCTATCCTCGAACCCGGTCCAGGTGTCTGATTTTCTGGCTTCGTCTCTTGTCCTTATAAGATCGGCAATTTCTTCCTGAGTGGGCTCGCGCCCCTGAAATTGTTCCGGCAACTCCAGAGGTGTCGCCGTAGCTCCTACGTTATTCCACATACCACCGATATCAGGTTGCCCATCGGCGAGAATATTTGGTGTCCAATCAGACTGAGCAACAGCAGAACTGCAACAAGCCACTGCGAAAACTAGCTGGCTTAGAATCTTTGTTGGAGTCAGTTTGAGCTGAATTGAATTAATCATCATAGCTCCTACCTCCGTAAAAATAGTGTCTAACGCGCGGCGCGGCCCAGATATACCTGGAAAGTACGCTCCACATAATCATCAACACCGGGTACAAATAGCACGACAAGAACCGTAACTACAACAGCGACCGCGGTAAAAATGTAAAAGTTTTTCATGTTCCAAATCCTTAGGGAATTATCTAACCACTATCTGCGTCTATTTTATTTCCCTTTCTAACTGCGAGGCGCTGCTTCGAATACCCACACATCGCCTGCTTCGACCGCGGCACGAGTCGTCGCGGACGGATACTTCCCCGTTATAGTAGCAGTCAACCCATCGAGCACATCGCCCGACTGTATGCGTTGTAGTTGACGCTCATAACGCACACCATTGATGCGAATTACCGCACGGCCATCGCGTTCAGCCTGCTTCGGCCACTGCTTCCAGATTCGTCCGATTGGATTACCCATGTAGCCCGACCAGATGTAGATCCTATTCTCATACTCGGCAATCCAGATGCGGCGAGATTGCGCAGGATCAAGCAACTGCATCTCTATTGTTGGAATCTCGCTTACGAAACCCCAATCCGGGTCGGGACCTGAATGCAGCTCACCGGCTACAAGCGCTCCGCCCGAGAAGACGCGATTGGGGCCGTCCTCAAATCGTTGCTTGGCACCGGCAGTGGCGACTGCCGCGATTGGAATCAGTAGCAGACAAATTACTATGATGACTGATCTTCTAAATAATTTCATAACAATCTCTAATTGGTTGTGTTGCGTACTTGCTGTTCAAACAAAAATGGGGCCAGAGTAGCTACTACTCAAAACCCCATTAGTCTCTCCCAAATTAGTTTATTATTGTGCTTCGGATTCCGCTAATGCGTCTTGCACTCTTGCACCGCGCAATATGTTCACCATGCCATAGTTACCTTCGTGGCAAGCATACTCGTAGAGCAGACCTGCTACTTTGGTCATGGGCACAATGGCGGTAAATTTGTCGGTATAGGTTGAAGGGTCATCGACAGTGAACTCGTAATCTACCGTGTAAGTGCCTCTGCGAGTGAAACGCTCCGTGAGCACTTTATCTTGCGATGTTCCGGCCTGGCCAAAACTCGAAGCCAAGCCATTGAAGTTTCGCGTCTGGACAACAAGTGTGTCGCCTTCCCAATACCCGCGCGAATCTCCCATCCAGAGTCGCACGTCATCGTTAAGTGAGCCGATCTCGCTAGGCGTGTCGACAAGAGGAACTACACGTGCATCGTGAATCATTTCTGTGAGGATGACCGCCGTATCTTTCGTCTGAAAAATTTGCACATTATTATTGTACAGACTCGGTATAAAGGGAGGTCCCGAATTGAAGCCTATTAGGCAACGTTCTGAAAGCCCGCGATCCTCTGGACCATCGGTGCCAATACCACCAGCTGAGATTCGTACCGGGCGCGACTCGCCAGTTGTATCTCCGCCGTATACTCCTTGGTTCGCTATTGCACCCTCTCTAAGAGCTGGAAGTTTGCCATTTACCGGATAGACAATATGCGAGGTGCGCATATTACCGCCAATACCGGCATTCTCGACCCAGAAATCGTTGTAGGAACCATCGACACCCTCAACTGCTATCGCACCATCGTTCGAGGCATCTCTTGCAGCTCGCTGTTCAGCGATTTCTCTGACTTCCTCGGGTGTAAGGAACTGACGATCGCCGAAGCGAGATGCACGCTGCATGGGTGTGTTGGAAGAAAAGTTCCAGACCCCCTGTAAATCGGGCTGGCCCCACTCAGTGCGCGGAGTGATATAGTCGTCGGCGGCTAAGGCCATCGTGGAAAAGGCACAGGCAACTGCCAGCACTGTAAGTCGTGGGAACGTTATTATTGCTTTTTTCATGAGTAGCACCGCGGATAACTTAATCACAATGGCACAAAGGTAGCTTATTCACCATGTCAGCACAATTTATTAATAGCGACAAAATGTAGCATAGTAGCTGCAGGAAACTACTGATCTAGGAACAACCTAGCTCACTCAACAGCTGTGCCGATAGCGCGGGATTGCCCTGGGGAAACAAGTCCAGACCACTCATCAATTCGATTTGCTCTAGATCCGCCCGATGCTCGCAAAAACGCTCTGCCTGAGATACATCCTGCGAAAAGACGAACGCTGCAATGCCGCTGTCAGCGACAATCACTTTGAAATATGCAGCGGGGTTTAGATTCGCGCTATTGATGGTAGTGCTTAGCCCCTGGTCGATCAGAAACAAAGGTCCACTGATTACACCCAAGGAATTCTCTTCGCTAACTATTTGGTTCAGCGTCTGTTCCAGTTGCAGCCAAGGCCCACGCCGCAGTGGTGTAGGCATCGATACCATATTGCTGAGGTTGTTTAACTCCCTCCAATAAGGCGTCTTCGCGAAGCTAGTCATTGGTGCGAGCCGGGCACGCTCCTGCGGATTCACGAGTGGCTCGTTGAAGCCACCGTAAGGATTCCCACTACTGCTAATTTCCGCCAGCGAAAATCCTAGGGCTTCGGCTTCGGCGAGTTCATAGACACCAGATAGACGCACTAGCTCATCGGGCTGCCAGAAACGGGGCAGTAAGGATGCGACGCCAATCGCCTGCTTCGTCAATTGGTAGGCGACCCAGTCGGCCAAGCCTGTCTCGCCATTAAGTCCGGCGGCGTAGAGATTGTGGACAACCACATTCGCTCGCGTTGCGGAAAGACTAGAGGAATAACTAGGACAGGTTCCCTGACAGTGAGCGATAGAGATGTTTTGAGCGACGTTTTGGGCATGCAGAGGCGGCGACAAGAGTAATGTACATGCCGAACCCAGCAACAGAACTGCCTTATAGAGTTTATTTGTGGTGATAGACCACATCGCTGCGCGCCTCATTTAGTTTGCTAATAACTCAATCTTCAAGAATAACACTCCCTTCACTTCATCCCAAAACCCTTGTTTTCTCGTATGGCAATGCTCTAAGCTGCCAATCCGCCTTACTATGCGCGGATAAAGAGGCCTTAAGTAGAGCGACCTCACATTTACAATGATCTGAAAAGCGAGCTAGGAGAGATTGATGAACATCACCCGAGAATCGACTACGAGCAAGAATTGGCTACGCATGAGCTTGATAGCGCTTGGTTTTGCCGTGATCACAGCCTGCAACCCGGCTGCGAATACCACATCTGTTGCCATTGAAGAATCGGCTCCCCTAGCATCTGCTGCAGCACTGGAAATGAGCACGCCGGAATCAGTAGGTATGGATTCAGCACGACTCAATAGAATCACCGAAGCCATGCAAGGCTATGTAGATGAAGGTTTATTGTCAGGTGTAGTCACTATGGCTGCTCGCGACAACAAGATCGTGCACTTCGAATCAGTCGGATTTCGCGATCTTGAAGCGCAGGCACCCATGAGCAGCGACGCCCTTTTTCGAATTTACTCCATGAGTAAACCTATCACTGGCGTGGCTCTGATGACTCTCTACGAGGAAGGCAAATTCCGCCTAGCCGATCCGGTTGAGAAATACCTGCCAGAACTTAAAGACTTACAGGTATTTGCAGGCACTGATAGTAACGGTGTCATTGTTACTGAGCCGCAGAACCACAAAATGACGATTCGAGAACTGATGAGTCATACCGGCGGACTCTCCTACGGTATCTTTGCGGCATCTCCGGTGGATACGAAATACGCGGAGGCAGGCCTGCTGGACAATGGTGACACGCTGGAAGAGTTCACTACTAAACTCGGACAAATTCCTTTGAAGCATCAGCCGGGAACAACTTGGGAATACAGCGTGTCTGTAGACGTGCAGGGCTATCTAGTTGAGAAACTGGCTGGCCAGTCTTTCGGTAGCTTCCTTGAGGAGCGTATCTTCGAACCACTTAAAATGACCGATACAGATTTTCATGTACCCGAAGAGAAAGCATCACGCTTCGCTCAGGTCTATGGGTATGACGACGCAGGCAAGCTCAAGGCAGGCGAAGGCTTTCCCGGCGCCAACTTTTTAGTAGATCCTGTCTTCGAATCTGGAGGTGGCGGACTAGTTTCCACCGCAATGGACTATATGCGTTTTAGTCAGATGGTATTGAATGGCGGCGAGCTGGATGGTGTGAGAATCCTAGCACCACTTACTGTGGAATTGATGCATAGAGATCAGACACCAAAGAATATGGCCGGCAGTGTATTGGGCGCCCAAGGCACCACGTTCGGTTTAGATTTTGCGGTGATCGATGATCCCGTAGAAGCAGAGTCTTACTCTACTGGAGAATTCTACTGGGGCGGCGCTGCCGGCACTTGGTTTTGGATTGATCCAGTTGAGAATCTGGTGTTCATCGGCATGATTCAACAGTTTGGCAGCATGCTGCCGAATGTTCGTGCGACTTCGAAGCGCTTGTTGTATCAGGCTATTCTAGATCCATACGGAATCTAGTTCCTGAGCGTCCTTCATTAACTCAAGCTCATTCTTGTCCTCGACAGGAGTGAGCTTGATATCTCCATTGCTCGCCGGTTCGGCATCCCAAAAGTGGTTGATCTGTTGCTCCTGTTTAACGTAGCTTATCCCTCCTCAGGCAGGGCCACTGCCTAGGCTTACTAAGGATATTTTGATGTATCGAACTACCACACTACTCGCAGTTTTTGCGGCCTTACTTCTTAGCGCTTGCAGTGAGCAAGTCGCTACTCCAATCATCGACGCTAGCATCGACGACTACCCCGTTCGCCCCGCTCTGGATCAGCTTAACCAAGCCGAGGCGATAGCACGCAAGGCGCGAGTTTCGAACATTTCGTACCTCTTAGACATTGACCTTGTCAGTCTCGCAGATTCCTATCAGGGCAGCGTAACTGCGAATTTCACTCTTACCGACAACGATAGACCGCTAAATATCGACTTCACCGGTGGCAGCGTGAATGGACTCGTAGTTAACGGAGAAATGTTAGAGCCTGACTACAACGGCTACTTCGTTACACTATCGCCATCGGCTTTAGTAGCCGGACGCAATGAAGTGCTTATTGAGTATGCTCATCCTTTTGATCAAGACGGCACCGGCCTGCATCGCTTCGTCGACCCCGAAGATGATCGTACTTACCTGTACACCTATCTGTGGCCCTATTACTCGAATCGCTTATTCCCAAACTTCGATCAACCGAATCTGAAGGCCACCTATGAACTAACTGTTCGTGCCGCCGCCGACTGGGAGGTAATCTCTTCTACAACCGAGGATGCCATCGTCCGAGATGGCGACACCAGAGTCTGGCATTTCCCACAGTCGGAAAAATTCTCCAGCTATATCTTCTCTTTGCACGCTGGCCCCTATCAAATATGGGAAGACATGGCTGGCGATGTGCCGATTCGGCTGATGGCGCGACAATCGCTGAGCGACTACGTCGCTTCTGACGAATGGATGGCCTACACCAAATCAGGCTTGTCCCATTACCGTGACTACTTCGACATTCCCTACCCCTTTGCAAAGTACGACCAGGTTATCGTTCCCGACTTCTTGATCGGTGCGATGGAGAATGTGGCCGCCGTAACTTTCTCCGAAAGTTATGTCGACCGCGGCGCCTCTAATCGATTCAATAGCCAACGCCGCGCTGGAACGATTCTGCACGAGATGGCACATATGTGGTTCGGCGATCTTGTTACGATGAACTGGTGGAACGGCCTATGGCTGAACGAGAGCTTCGCCACACTGATGTCCTCCATCGCCGTGTCAGAGGCGACCGAATTCGAAGATCTATGGCATGACTTTTATCTTTCCGAGAACTTAACCGCAATCTCCGCCGACAACGCCGTGTCCACACACCCAATAGAAGTGCCTGTTATTAGCACGAATGACTTCTTCAACGTCTTCGATGCCATCACCTATGATAAAGGTGCATCTGTTCTAAACCAATTGTCTCACTATATCGGGCGCGAGGATTTTCGTCTGGGAGTTTCAAATTATTTGAAGGAGCACTCCTGGGAGAACACCGAACTCGACGACTTCATGAGCTCGCTCTCCTTACAGTCCGGCATAGACTTGGATCCCTGGGCTCAAGACTGGATGTATCAGGCTGGAGTAAATACTATCGAGGCGCGCTTTAGCTGCGATGCCAACGGTATAAGCAGTTTCGCCATCCTACAGACTGTTCCAGATGACTATCCAACCCTGAGAGATCAGCGCGTGCAGCTAGGGCTCTTCACCACGGGTGCCAGCGGATCTATTGAGCTCAACACGGCTATTCCGATAGAAATATTCGGCGCCGAAACGCAGGTGCCAGAAGCCATAGGCCTCGACTGCCCAAATCTCGCCTTGCCGAACTACGAGGGCTGGGGATATACCGAAGTAAGTCTTGATGAAGTCAGCATGGATACCATCATCAACGACAACGCCATAGAGCGAATCGACGATCCACTCATGCGCTCAATGATCTGGACCGCCCTATTCAACGCACCGAGCAATGGCCAGATGGAAAATTCCATCTTGTTAGAGACCTTGATTACTTCGCTACCAGTGGAGGAAAATGACCGAATCATTCGCCAAACCATGGCCACATTAGTAAGCAACTTGAACCTACTAGAACGGCTAGGCGGCGAATATGCCAATGAACTCGCCGAGTATGGACCGCAAGCTGAACAGCAACTCTGGCAACTAATCAACGCAGGGGTTAGCGACGAGGCAAGCAGTCAATCTCTTAGCACGCTAAACCTTAGACTATCCCGCTATATCGGTCTTGCACGCAGCGACGAAGCGCTGGAAAATCTTGCAAGCTTACTGGAGGACGTCACAGGGATTTCCGGACTGAACCTGGGCCAGAATCAGCGCTGGAATATCATTCAGCGTTTTACTGCTAGAGACTACGACGGTGCGCGCGAGCTGTTGGCGGCTGAGCGCCAGCGAGATCCTTCCGATGCCGGTAGGCGTTCGGCAATCGCTGCTGAGGCCGGGCTACCTGACCTCAACATCAAACAGGAATGGGTGACTCGAATACTCGATACCGAAAACCCCCTACCGCTTTCGAATCTACGCGCGGCCATGGGATCGATATTCCCAACCGGGCAAGAAGAATTACAGCTAGCCTTGCTACCGCAACTAACAATCAATCTTTCTCAACTCGCTTCGAGCCGTGATAACTATTTTCAACAAACCTATGGTCGCGATCTATTTTCTGGAATTTGCGAACGACAGGGACTAGAAATTCTTAGTGCCGCGATCACCGACAGCGATGCGATTGGTGCCACACTATATCGCTTCATGAGCGAAAACGTGCAGAGCGCGTCTCAATGTTTAGAATTGAAGAACTGAAGTTCAAGGCATAGCCAACAAGAGCATGACAGAATCATTAACACATTTACTATTTAGACAATTAACTAAGAGGCCCCATCATGCCCACCACACAACGCAGAATCCTAGTAGCAACCAGTTTCTTGTTAGGCTGTTTGTCTATTAACTTTTCATTTGCCGCTGAAATTCCAACAGGCAAAGCAGAAGATGTTGGCATGTCTTCTGAACGACTACTGCGAATCAACACGGCAATGCAGCGACATATCGATGCTGGTGATATTCAGGGGGCCGTTACTATGGTCGCCAGGCGCGGCAAGCTAGTACACTTTGAGACCCATGGATTGATGGATGTAGATGACAATCGTCCAATGCAGGAAGATGCATTGTTCATAATGATGAGTTCTACCAAGCCGCTCCTCGGCGTCGCCACAATGATGATGATCGAAGAAGGATTAATCCGACCCGAAGACCCTGTCTCGAAATACATACCCGAATTTGCCGACATGCAAGTAGCCGTGCTCAAGGATTCAATCGATGAAAACATAAGTCCGTACTCGGTCAATTCTCAAGATATACCTGAACACCGGCTCGTACCTGCGCAGCGTGAAATCACTATCCATGATTTACTCACGCATACATCCGGCTTAGCCAGCGGCGGCCTGGGCACTGCTGTATCTGAGCGCCCGCAGCGCGACAGCGACTCAACGCTCGCCAGCATCATTCCTCAGTACGGCTCTTATGCTTTAGATTTTCAACCTGGCGCTCGCTGGACTTACAGCCCAGGAGTTGGATTGGATGTGGTTTCACACATCCTTGAAATCGTTTCCGGCAAGCCATTTGACGAAATCATCGACGAGCGAATCTTGCAGCCACTCGGCATGGATAACACCTACTTCAATGTGCCTGCGGAATACAAAAGCAGGCGCGTCGATATCGAAGACCAAGATATGTCACGCTTCCTAGATCGACCACCAACTAAATATTTCTCTGCCTCCGGCGGTCTTACCAGCAGCGCTGAGGATTACCTACGCTTCGAGCAAATGCTACTTAACGGTGGGGAGTTGTTCGGCAATCGTCTATTGAGCCCGCGCTCGGTGCGGATGATGTCTAGCAATCAGATTGGCGGCTTATATAAAAGTTTTTCACGTCAGCAAGAGGGCATGGGCTTTGGATATACCGTAGCCGTCACATTAGATCCAATTACTTCGAATGCGCGTCGCAGTGCCGGCGCCTTCGGTTGGGGCGGTGCCTTTGGCACAAGATCCTGGACCGATCCTAAAGAGGAATTGACTGCAGTTATTATGTTGCAGCAGGCTTATGGACCAGCACAGTACGATTTCGAAAATGCTGTTCAGCAGGCAATTGTCGATTAGAAAAACCCCGTCAAGCGCGGTGCCCGATGAAAAAAGTCCAGTCGGCTGCCGCAAAATCTCGAATACCGCGTTCGCCGCACTCACAAAGACATCTTACAGCTCAAGAATTGATTGGACTTGCCACATATTAGCTTCTATTCTGCCGATTAGAATCTTGCCAAATCGAGAGAGAAATGAAGAGAATTCATCTACTGACGCTAGCCCCACTTTGCCTATGTACCCCCGCTCTAGCCCAAGATCTGCTTAGCGAATCACTCACCCGTGCACAATCTGTTGATGGCAGCTATATAAGTTGGCAAGAGCATATTATCGATGATCCTGAGTTGGCTGGTTTCGCCCTAAGCGGCAGCGATGGACTAGTAGTGGGTGATATTGACCGTGATGGTTTCGAGGACATTGTCTCTGTACATGAATCTGATGCGGAGTATGACTCAGCTAGTCACACAGCAGGCTTTGTGCCTCCTCCCGAAGGCACGGTACGAATCGCATTCGGCTCAGCCGACCCAGATAACTGGCTAAACATCACGATCGCCGAAGGTACCGACGCACCTGCACCCGAAGACGCTGTCATAGTCGATCTAAATGGCGATGACTATCTCGATGTGGTTGTTGCGGCAGAGCAGTCCCACCTAATCTACTTACAGAACCCAGGATTAAATGCACGGACGGCCACCTGGCCAAGACTTATCCTGCCTATGACTCAGGGTCGCGGATCTTATATTCGCGTGTTCGCTGCTGATTTTGATGGGAACGGTGTACCCGAACTCACCGCCCCCAATAAAGGAGCACAATCTCCGGGACCTGACGACTATGCTCGCTCTACACCTGTGGAACTTTATCAATTAACTGGCGACCCTCTGGATGGTGACAGCTGGCAGCGCAGCGAACTCGGCAGCTATAGCATTCCACAGAATGCGGAACCAGTTGACCTGGATGGCGACGGTGACATGGATATCGTTGTTGGCGCGCGAGGAGATGTACGACTGGTCTATTTTGAGAATCTTGGTACGGGTTCTCTAGATTTTACGGAACACGCGATTGGTATCTATGGTGGTGCGATGGGCGGGTTCAATCTCGAATACACCGACCTAAGCAATGATGGTCGACTCGATATTCTCAGCATGAACAACCGCGGTCAGTTCATTTGGATCGAACAGCCAGAGAATATTGATGACACTTGGAACGCGTACACTATCGGCAGCATTCTTCCCGACGGTTTAGTCGGCATGGAGATTGCCGACATCGATAACGATGGCGACACCGATGTCATGGTAGGTAGCTATAGCCTAGGCCCGCGCACCGGAGATGGCGACGTCGATGTCAATGATGCCTTAGGTCGACTGGCCTGGTTCGAAAACCCCGGCGAGGCAAAATCGGATTGGACGCGCCACGATATCTCAAGACGCAAGCGCGGCATGTTCGACAAGTTCATAGCACGAGACGTTGACGGCGACGGTGACATGGACTTCCTCGGCACGCGCGGCAATAGCGCACCCTTCGATGGCGTATTCTGGCTTGAACAAGTAAGAAGCCATGAACCACGCAGAAATTTTCAGCCTGCGCGGGCGCAGGAGAGTGACGAGATAGCTCTTCCCTGATTCAATCTGAATTTAAAACGCGAAGCCACAACTCGCCACGGATTTCGGCTACTAAAGAATTCGCTGCTTCGCCGCGTCGTATTCGGTTCTCAATTGCGCAACGAAATCTGCAACCGGTGCTACTGTCTTGATCGCATTGATACCCTGTCCACAGCCCCAGATATCTTTCCATGCCTTTGACTTGCTACTGCCTCCGGAACCGAAATTCATCTTCGATGGATCGCTCTCAGGCAGATTATCTGGGTCCATTCCCGCCGCCTCGATAGAAGGCTTCAAGTAATTCCCGTGTATACCAGTGAAAAGATTCGTATAGACGATATCGCTCGCCGCATAGTCAACCAAGGCCTGTTTATAGGCTGGGTCGGCATTTGCCTCTTCTGTAGCGATAAACGCGGAGCCCAAATAGGCGAGGTCGGCACCCATCGCCTGAGCAGCAAGCACACCGTCTCCGGTCGCTATGGCGCCGGAGAGAAGTACTGGGCCATCGAACCATTCGCGCACTTCTTGAATAAAGGCTATCGGCGATAGAGTACCGGCATGACCACCGGCACCTGCTGCTACGCAGATTAGACCATCGGCCCCCTTCTCAATAGCCTTGTGAGCAAAGCGATTGTTGATAACATCATGCAGGCATAGTCCGCCGTAGGAGTGAATCGCCTCGAACACCTCGGGTCTAGCACCTAGAGATGTAATGACAACTGGCACTTTGTGTTTCACGCACATCTCGACATCGTGCATAAGCCGGTCGTTGGAATTGTGTACGATCTGGTTCACCGCATACGGTGCGGCTGGATTATCGGGATTCGCCTGATTGTGAGCGTCTAGCTCCTCAGTAATTCGTGTGAGCCATTCATCCAAGACCTCGATAGGTCGCGCGTTCAGCGCTGGAAATGAGCCGATGACACCAGCCTTACACTGAGCAATAACAAGATCGGGGTTGGAGATGATAAAGAGCGGTGCTCCGACTACGGGTAGCGAGAGCTTTCCTCGCAGAGATTCTGGTAAAGCCATGGATAATTCCTTCGCGGGTGTTGATTCTTACTTGCTGGATTATTTCTAAACTACTTCCTAACCTGTTCCCTAAACTATCCCTTCTTCTCGAACACTTTGTTCACGGCACGTTCTACTGCTGCATGCGCACCAGTTTTCAGCAGAGTGCCATGAGCCGCAAGCAGTCTATCAAACTTGAGCCCTAACAATCTTCGGAATTCCGGTTCCAGAGTCTCACCTTCGGGAGTCTGAACCTTCAGCCATATGGGTCCGACTATCGTGGTACGAGGAAAACCAATAAACGGCATGAGGATCTTCGCCGCAATATTATTGTAGCTATAGTCGCCGTAATTTTGTATCGCATCGCAGGTAAATAGAATTCCCGTACCACGCTTAATGAGCAGAGCACATTCGGGTTGTGTCGTGCCTGCAAATTCGAATATTTCTGCATTGTCGAAAGGAAGCGGAGCAACACTATCAAGTTCTTTGTCTATTTTGGGGACTGTGTAGGTGGTGCCACCTAGCTGCGCCCACATCTGCGCGCCAAACTTTTCGACATAGTACGGATCGTCAACTCCATGAAAGCACCCTAGTCGAATAACATGTTTGATCTGGCCTAGTTTCGCAATCTGCGCCTCTACTTTTGCGTTAACACGCACGGGATTTATCAGAGACAGCTCGTCACCGTTTCTGATAATGCCCATATTACGGGTGATCCTAACCAGAGGGTTCATCTTGATGCTGCCACGCAACATGAAGATATCTTCGGCAATTTCTTCCACGTTGCCGTGGGGATAGATCGGCATATTGCTAGTCATAGGGATCTGCTTGTTGGCTCAGTGTTGCTAGTTCTTCGAGTGCCCAAGCTTACGCGATTCCCGCCCCGCGCACACCTACATAGACTGAATAAAGCGATTGGCTAGCCGTCATGAATAATCTATTGCGTCTGGCCCCGCCGAAACAGACATTAGCGCAGACTTCGGGGAGCTGGATGACACCGATCGTGTCGCCTGAGGGAGATATGACCTGCACGCCGGGTCTAGCACCGGCCCAGATATTGCCATCTACATCACAGCGAATTCCATCTGCGGAAGTAACTGTGTCTGTCCCCGGAAGAGTCAGCTGCGCGTGGCGCCGGCCATTACCTAGCCGATCACCATCGACGTCCCAGACCTTTATCTCCCTGCCCTGCCCAGTATCGGCGACATACAGCTTGCTTTGGTCAGGCGAGAAACACAGACCATTCGGCGCGGCTATTTCATCGGTAACTTTTGTTATGCGACCATTTGTGGGATTTACCCTATAGACGGAGTTAGGCAACTCCGATTCTGCCCTGCTTCCTTCATAATTGCCTCGGATACCATAGGGCGGATCGGTAAACCAGATGGCATGGTCGGCGGCGACGACGGCATCGTTGGGGGAGTTCAGACGTTTGCCTTCGAAGCTGTCGGCTATAACAGTCTCGCTGCCATCGTAGTTATAGCGAACTACTCGGCGCCCGCCATGCTCGCAAGAAATCTGCCGACCTTCATGATCGAATGTATTGCCATTGCTATTTCCCGCCGGGTTACGAAACTCTGTCACTCTGCCATCGTCTTCTATCCAGCGCAGCTGACGATCGTTAGGGATATCACTCCAAACTAGATATCGACCAACGCCGTTCCAGGCCGGCCCCTCTGCCCAAAGCGTGCCGGTGTGGTGTCGCTGAATAGGCGTGTTAAATAGAATGTAGCGCTGAAAGCTGGGGTCCAGCGCTAAAATATCGGGGTCGGGGTAGCGCAGTGGCGAGTTACCGGACCAGTCTCTAGGTTGATATTCGGGAAAGGGCGTCTGCGCTGACGCAACAAAAGGTAGAGCAGCAGCCGCGGTAATACCCGCGCACAAGAATGAACGACGTTTCATAGAGCCTCCAGTGTGTGAGAAGGCCGGCCAACTATCACGACGTCAGTCGAAGGCCGATCAGTTTACTAATTCTTATAGGCGATTAGCTTTCGTACCCAGCCATCGCTCTTGGTTAGCAGATACAGCTCGCCATCCGCATCGATGCCCAACCTTAAATCTGCGCGCTTGCCGCCGCCGTAGGTGTTAGCCATACCAACAGCGTCGCCCACGTTCACCTCCCTACCATCAAGGCGGATGCGCAACTCAGCGATTCGTCCCGGACTGCCTGCCTGCAACCCTTGGCTCTGCGCATAGAAGACACGGCCAGTTACCATGTCGGAAAATACCACCTTGCCAAATAACTCAGGAATCGCTGTGCCACGATATACAAAGACACTGCCCACGGCGTTGCCTTCGTCGTGATCGAATTGTAGAACTGGATAAGTGAATTCTTGCTCATCGAAGGGCTTGGGGTAAACAGGATTTGGCCGCACATTGCCGATACCGAAGGCAGTCGCGAACATACCCTCGCGCACGCGCCAGCCATAGTTCGCACCCTTCACACCAATATTAATTTCTTCAATCTGGTTCTGTCCGATGTCGGCGATGTACATCGTCCCGTCGCTATCGAATGAAAAATGCTGCGGATGACGCAGACCATAGGCCCAAATTTCAGGCGCTGCACCAGCGGTACCGACGAACGGATTGTCTTCGGGTATCGAGTATTTATTACCATTATCGAAATTCAGCGGATCGATGCGAATGATGGATGACATTGGCGCAGCAAGAGATTGGCCGTTCTCATCAGGATCGTTCGCCGCACCACCGTCGCCGAAGCTGGCGAAGAGTAGACCGTAGTCTGAATCTGTGGGAGTCGCCGCGTAGTTGAATGCCAAGGTACCAATGTTATGATTCTGTGCGAACTGACCGATCCGAAAAACCTCTCTCGATGTGCCGAAGAAAACGCTGGCACTTGAATCGATCGCTGTCCATTCGCGTATCACGCTCTCATGATTCTCCGAGTTGTCATCCAGATAGTCTGCGACGCCGCTATCTGATCTCGTGCTAAATGCCGTGTAGAACTTTCCATATCCAGGACTGCCCGTTTGGGAAAACTGCGGATGAAAGGCAAAACCTGCCAAGCCGGTTTCGTTTGGAAACATAGAATCATCGAAGCCAAATTCCGCGTCACGAATATCTAGAAACGCATCAAGGGTGTTTGCCGCCTCATCATAGATGTAGAGCACACCACGCAGTTCATTGATAACGAGTCGACCCGACCCATCTGGAATCGGTTGCATGTATTGTAGTCGCGCATAGGCATCGTTGGTCTGGCGGACGTCACTCGAATCTAGCGTCTGGGGAAGTCTGAGAAACTCTGCTGCAACCACTGCAATAACGCCCTTTTCAATCCTCTGGGGAATAGGATCCACAAGGGCAGTGGTCCGGGGCTCCGCCGCGAAGGCGAAGCTAGTTATGCATAAACAAGCAGAACTTAGAACGAGACCTATTTTCATGTTTTGATCTCCTTACCCCGGTTAATGCTAGTCAGGCAGCCTATAAGCAACGAGAGCTGCAGGAAAATCTGTACGCGAGCTGCCGATCTGCACGACGATATACTGCTTGCCCTGATGCAGATAGGTCATCATGCCGTATTGACCGGGGGCGGGCAGGGGTACACTGCCGACGATCTCGCCAGTGAATTTGTCTCGTGCATTTAGCGCAAGTGGCGCATCGGGTATGTGCTGCACCCCTCCTTCGCTCAATGCGCGAGTTTGTACCAGAAGATCAGCCATCACCATCTGTATGGACCAACCGACACCTCCAGTGTCAGGCACATCCACACCTTCTAACAGAGGATGGTTCTTAATCGAATCAGGAGTAGGACCGAGAGCCATCGACCAGGCCTTCTCACCGCTATTCATCTGATACGCGGTAAGCTGATTATCCATCGGCTTGAAAACTCTCAGGCCATCTATGGTAGGTAGTCCACCGCCGCCGCCAGGCAACCAGGCCGCCACGGTCTTGCCGGTAGTCGGCGTGCTATTCGGTGTCACCCCGCCCTGACCTGGGATTGGATAGCTAGGATTGTCTCTATCTATGCCGTTCGTTGGTCGCATGAACCCCGGCGCAAAGCAATTACGCGCGTGGGATGCGAACATCAAGCCCGTACTCGGATCACCGACAGGTGGATGCGGAATAACATTGCCGCCGCCGATGCAGCCGATATTGTTGATGTAGTCATTCTCATGCCCTTGTGGCAGAGCGGGAACATACAAGCCACCAACTCGATAGCCATTCAGGATTACCATCGCCTGTTCTTTTAACTGAGGCGTGTAATCTATAACAAACTCTTCAGTAAGACCGTTCGTGACAATCCCGTCAACAGGTTCCGGCCAAGTTGGAAATGGCTGAGTAGCAGCGGTGTAATTACCTGGCACCTGTGTTTGGAATACCTCACGGTCCTCTATTGGCCAAATCGGCTCGCCGGTCTCGCGATTAAAGGCGAACACGAGGCCTTGTTTAGTATTCTGAATAAGTGCCGGTATCGTTTGCCCATTGACGGTTAAGTCCATCAGCATGGGTGGCGTAGGTAAGTCATAGTTCCATTGATCGCTGCGATGAATTTGATAGTGCCAACGACGTTCGCCAGTTTGCACGTCCAGCGCCAACACACTGCCGCCAAATAAGTTATATCCAGGACGGTGACCGGCATAGGACTGCACAGTAGATGCATTGGTTACCACGTAGACGAGGCCCAGCTCAGGATCGGCAGAGGCTGGTGCCCACGTGGAAATGTCGCCGGACCACTGCCAGGCATCGTTTTCCCAAGTCTCGTTACCTACCTCGCCCGGCCGAGGAATCGAATGAAACTTCCACAGGAACTCACCGGTCGCCGCATCGAAACCCATTATGTCGCCAGGGACATTCTCGATACGAGTTTGTCCGTAGCTGGGTTGATGTCCAACCAAGACGACTACGACACCATTTACAACAATAGGCGGGGCTGAGGCGGTAACCATCCCAAGCTCGCGCGGTATACCGTAGTCCGGATCGTAGCTGCCGCCGGCAACAACATAGTCCTGCCACGGGCCCCAGTCTTCAACCAACTTCGGTATGAGATCTACGACGCCAGTTTGGTCAAAACCATCTAGGGCAACGGGTGTCCCCCAATTCTCTAAGGGTCTGCCGGTCTTGGCATCTAGCGCCCAAAGGAAGAAGCCAGGCGTCGTGATGTAAACAACTTTCCTGCCGTTTACCTCAGCATGAGCGACACCTTTACCGTATGCCTGGCGCGGCGAGCGTTGGTGGCGAATCGTGGCAGGCTCGCGGAAAGTCCATAAATTTTCGCCTGTAGCCGGATCCATGGCAATGACCTGCCGACGCGGAGTCGCCACGGTGTACAACATGCCGTCCACATAGGTCGGTGTGGAACGAGAGAAGTAGTCGAGATTCGGGCCAAAGTTATCGCTGCGCCAAATCCAAGCCTGCTCAAGATCGGAGAAGTTCGACGCGTTTATCTGATCCAGTGGCGAGTAGCGCGTGTTGCCTGCATCGCCACCGAGATAGCGCCATTCACCGTTTTCTGTTCCCGTCAGGCCTTGCGCCATTGTCTGGCTGGCAATCAACACGGTGATTAAGGAGAACAAGAACACAAAGATTCTCAGAATTTTGATGGAAGAATACATGAGGTATAGCCCTATGTTGCTGCCGGCTTAGCACTTCGCAACTCACACTTTCTGAGAAGAAGGCATGCCGCAGTCTATTATTGGAATTTCTATTTAGCTGAGCACTAGATTAAAAGCTAATGCGCCCGAAGTCTACGCTTCTCACTCCTCACCATTGGGCGGTGGTGACACCCTAATCATAGGGCCTAGCGCGGAATTGACTGTTTAAATCTTGCGATACTGCACTGGGTATCCGTATTATGTGCGTATTATGGATGATTCAGTCTATCTTTCTGCGCTGTGGCATCTAAGCATTTAGCAAATTTTGTATCCCTAATTAGTTAACCGGGTGGTCTAACAATGTTTACCATGAAGCCAAAACAAGAACCGGCGCGAATCGTTCGCCGAATTCTAGCACCTCTTCTAGTCATTGCTGCAATCGGCACTAGCTCCGTCGCCGATGAAGGCATGTGGCAACCACATCAACTGCCCGACCTTAGTGATCAGCTACGGCAGCTAGGCCTCGAGATCAATCCCGAGAATCTTAGTCGCCTGGATCAATTCCCGATGAATGCTGTCGTCAGCTTAGGCGGCTGTAGTGCATCCTTCGTATCGCCCCAGGGCTTAGTGGTGACGAATCATCACTGCGTCTATGGTTCCGTGCAGTACAACAGCACGCCGGATAATAATCTGCTGGTCGATGGATTCTTAGCGAAGCAACTCGGTGAAGAGATTCCAACTGCGCCAGGTACGCGGGTGTATGTCACCGAGGAAGTAACCGACGTGACTTCAAACGTCTTGGCTGGCGTTACCACGTCGACTTCTGGAATAGATCGCTACCAGATGATCGAGGCGAACCGAAAGTCTCTGATCGCTGATTGCGAATCGTCGGGAAATCATCGCTGCGGCGTTTCCTCTTTTCACCAGGGCTTGGAATATTTTCTAATCAAGAGCTTGGAAGTTCGCGACGTGCGTCTCGTTTATGCGCCAGCAACAAGCATCGGAAAATATGGCGGCGACATCGATAACTGGCAGTGGCCACGTCACACGGGTGATTTCGGTTTCTATCGTGCCTACGTAGGAACAGATGGACAACCTGCAGAATACAGCGAAGACAACGTGCCCTATTCTCCTGCAAGTTTCTTAGAAGTTAGCGCGAAGGGCGTGGAAGATGGCGACTTTGTAATGGGTGTCGGCTATCCCGGCGGAACAAATCGCTACCGCACAACCGCCGAGGTTGAGAATGAATTTGAATGGTACTACCCACAGGCGCGTGGTTTTCGTGAAGACATAGTCAGCATCATCAACGAGAACTCCGCAGACGGCAGCGCTGCACGTATCGCATACGAAGGCACGCTCGCCAGCCTTAACAACTATTCAAAGAACTTCCAATCTATGGTGGAGAGCTACGGGAAAAGCGACTTTATCGACAGACGCACACAAGCAGAGTCCGATCTTGTCGAATGGATCAACAGTGATTCCGATAGACGCGAACGGTACGCTCCCGCGGTAGGTCAACTCGAAGCCCTGATAGGCTCAAATCATGCAGCACGCGAATCTGATCTTGTGCGTAGCTATATGGGCTATGCAACTCTGCCTAGCGCCGCACATCGCCTGTACCGCTTGGCCATGGAAAAACAAAAGCCAGATGCCCTAAGAGAACCCGGTTACCAAGAGCGAGACTTAAGACTTCTGCGTCAATCGATGCAGGCTATTAGCCGGCGCTTCGATGAGACCGTCGACAAGGCAACGCTTAGTTACTTACTTTCCCGCTATGCCGAACTACCCGAGCAGTATCGTTCACAAGCAACTGACTCTTTCTTCGGCATTTCAAGTAACATCGAACAGGGTCAGGTAGACCAGATTATCGAAGACAGTTACGCACAAACATCCTTGGCCAATGAGGAGACACGGTTAGCATGGCTAGATAGTTCGATCGAAGAATTTGAGGCGAGCGACGATCCATTGATTCGCTACGCGGTGCTCTCCTACGCTGAGCGCATAGCACTCGAGCTTGAAAGCAAAGAACTACTTGGTCAATTTCAGCGCTGGCGCCCCGAGTACATGGAGGCAGTTATTGCCTATAACCGTAGCCTAGGCCGACCTATCTATGCCGATGCCAATAGCTCACTGCGAGTCACATTCGGTCAGGTGCGCGGCAACCAGCCGAAAGACGGACTGATCAACCAGCCGTTTACTTCACTGGAAGGCATACTCGGCAAGGACACAGGTGTCGATCCATTCAATGCACCTGCGAAGCAATTAGATCTTATCCGCGCGGGTCAGTATGGCGACTATGCCCTGCCATCAATAGGTACGGTGCCGGTAAATTTCCTGAGCACGCTAGACATTACCGGCGGTAATTCTGGCACCGCAACCATGAACAGTAAGGCACAACTTGTTGGTCTACTATTCGATGGCGTCTACGAAAGTATAATCGGCGACTGGGATTTTGACGATGCGAAGAATCGCGCGATCTCCGTCGATGCCCGTTACATGCTATGGGTGATGGAGTATATGGATGGCGCGACAAACCTCTTAGAAGAAATGACTATCGTCCGATAGTGAGAAAGCCGGCGAGAGAAATTATGACAAAGAAAATCTCACAGACAATTACTAGCCTAGCGTTTTTCCTATTGAGCATGGGAGGCGTGCAGGCGCATGAGTCCACAGCTCATTACCTGGCGAACGAAGGATTAATGGTAGAACATGGCGACACCAAAATTCTATTCGACCCGCTGTTTCGTAACGACTATGGACAGTACATGCTATTGCCAGAAGAGTTGAAAGAAGCGCTTTTCGCGGGCACAGCTCCCTTTGACGGTATCGATGCTGTGTTTGTCAGCCATCATCACGGTGATCACTTCTCGCCGGTCGATATGGTTCGCCTATTAAAGGAGCAACTGGGCATAAGTCTGTATGCACCAAACCAGGCAGTGATCGCCATGCGTAGCGAGAGTAGTAGCAATGACGCTGATATTTATAGGCGTGTAACCGCGGTGAATCTCGAGTACAAAGATGCACCTGTAACTTTGAACATGGAAGGACTACTGATTGAGGCGGTGCGCATTCCACACTCTGGCTGGCCGACAGGGAGACTCGACATAGAAAATATCGTGTGGCGTGTAACGCTAAACGATGACACTACAGTATTACATATGGGGGACGCCGACCCGAACGATGTGCATTTCGCACAGGATGCACAATACTGGAATCGTAACAATCCACATATGGCATTCCCTCCGTATTGGTTTTTCAGCTCTGCCAGCGGACGGGAAATTTTGAACAACAGAATTAAAGCGAAAAGAAATGTTGGGGTACACGTGCCGGTCACAATCCCAGCCGACCCTCTGCTGCGCCCAGTTGAACTACGCGGCTTTGATCTTTTCACCTTACCAGGCGAAACTAGAACTATCTCAGCGCAGGATTAGTTTGCCGCCGCTGCGGCGTCAGCTTCTTCGACACGACCCGCTCGAAGAATTCCTGCCATCGCATAGTTCCCGGAATGACAGGCGAATTCGTATATACTGTCCTCGACGCTAGTCATCGAAGAGTTACCTACTATCTTGTCAGTGAAGGTAGTTGGATCGTCCACTGTAAACTCATACTCTAGCACTCCCGCGGCAGTCGGAGTAAAACGCTCGATAAGTAGCCGGTTCTTCGCATTGCCATAAGCAATGCCCCTCAGACTTAGACTGCCAACCTTTTCACTGAAATTTCGTGTCTCTATGACGAGAGTATTGCCGTCCCAGTAGCCACGTGAATCACCCGACCACTGCTCGATAGAACTATCTATATGCGGCTTCTCTTGGAGACTAACTATGCGCGCATCCCAGCCCATCTCGACCAAGAGCACCACATGATCGGCGTTCTGAAAAATCTGAATATGATTGTTGTAATATCCCGTTAATAGCGGCGGACCTGATACAAATACCAAGCAGCGCTCCGAGAGGCCACGATCTTCGGGGCCAGTGCGGCCGATGCCACCATGGGTGTAGCGAACCGGGCGTGACTCGCCGAAATCGACATCGGTTGTAATATCACCGCCCAGCTGCATATGAATTCCATCTTGTACCGGAGGAATCCTTCCATTGAGCGGGTGGGTGATCAACGAAGTTCTGCCACTGATCAGCAATTCATTTCTGTCATTCCAGTAACCGTTATAAGCGCCAATCACCCCGCTAGGATAGGCACCTGCACTACCACCTCGACTAGGCCGGGCATTCAGGGTGGCTCTATCCACATCTTGAAGAAATTCGGTCTCGCCGAACCTCTCCGGTCGCTCTAGTGGTGTACGCGACGAGAAATTCCACACGCCACGCAGATCAGGCTGGCCATGTTCGGTGAGCTTGGGCTCATAATCCTGCGCAGAAGCTGAAAAACTAAGTGAAAACAGCGCTGCACTAAAGAGTGCGAAGCTACTAAGAAAAGTATGGCTCATTGCAGACCCTATTTACTAACTACATCGATCTGGGGCTAAGGCTTGGCCTGCAGCATGGTCACGAGTGCTTGCGCATGAGCGGCAGCCTCGAGACCTAGGGGCGTTAGGTAGCCGCCGTCTTCCAGCGTGGTGATGTTCGAGGCAAATAGACGCTTCGCTGAGGCGATACGCTCGGGAGCGGCTTCATGATGGATTTTTATGCCTCCTTGTGAACTGTCAAGATTGAATAGATTGAGGAGTTCTAAATCTTCGAGAAATTCGCGGCTTAAGCTCATGGTAAGTCTCTTGTGGCTGGTTGTACTGTGGATAGCATAGCACGTGATCCAGTGGTTTTTTCCATGGAATGGAGAAAACTCATTATCTCTAGATACATGCCAATCGCCGGCTGCATGAATTCTACATGCCGCTAAATCGAATAGTTTTTACTCCAAAGGCAATAGTTACTAGCTTTCACTTCCTCTACGCTAAGGATTCAATGAGTACTCTAGCTACCTTTATTCAGGCCCGAAGACGACCGCTAACTTAGCTAAGTGGACTCCTGCTCGGCTATGCCCTACTGGGATTCTTATTACTGCCTTGGCTGGTTGAATCCCAGCTGAAGAAGATTCTAAATGAGCGACTCTCCGTTGCATCCGAAGTCGAATCCATCTATTTCAATCCATTCACCTTCTATTTCGAGATTGGGCAACTTACTCTTATCGATCCCGATCAAGATGCACTTCTCACGCTAGGCAATTTGCAGATCAACTTTCAAACGAGCCGGCTCGCTCTATTGAAATTCCAGTTTTCCTAGATACGTATCGCCGAACTTGAACTCTAATACATACGCAATAGCACAGAGAACGACACTGTCTCGCGACTTGCCCAGAAATGGGCTAACACTGCAGCGGACGTAGCGGAAACACCATCCAAACGCGTCTCGAGGCCCAACCCGAGAGCGAGGAGCTGCTTACCGCGAGACGCTTTAGCGTGCTTGAATCTCTTTATCTCGAGAGTACATTGCAGGCAACGTTGGATGAGATACGCCTAATCAACACGCCAATTCCAAATGCAACTAGCGATAGCGCCACGATAGAAGAACAGCAAGCAACACCAGGACAGCTCGACACCCTCGCCTATATTGCAGACTTGCGCGACCGACTCATAGAAGTTGAGCCAGTAGTCAGCGACGCAGATGATGATGGTTGGCTAGAACTACCTTTCGGTTTGACCGCTCAATAGAGTAAAGTGAATTGCAACACAAGTCAGCTTACTCGTGTGCCATCGCCTTCTTGAAACCATCCCGCTCCATGAGCTTCGCTAGATAGCGCTGACAATTTGGTTTGTAATGCTCGCTTAAACCAAGTGAAATTCCCATGAAAAGCGCATAGCCCACCGCTATATCTGCAATAGTAAATCTATCGGCACAGAGAAATTCCTTACCTTCAAGGGCCGACTCAACGCTGCGTAGGCGAGAGAAATACCACTTCGTATAGTCTTCCACTACTTGCGGAATTCTTCTCTCTACCGGTTCCAATCTTGTATAACGCAGCACAAGAGTCTGCGGGAACGTGAGTGTCGCATCACTGCGATACAACCAATTTAGATACTCACCATATTCTTTCTCATCTGCGCGCAGCGCCAACGGTGTCGGTCCATACTTATCTACAAGGTAATGACAGATGGCGGTCGATTCCGTGAGCGTAAGCTCTCCATCCATGAGGCTTGGTACCGTACCCAAAGGATTGATCTCCAGATAGCCTGCATGTTCGAATCGAGGCGGAAACGTCATCGTGACCAGCTCGAAATCTAAGCCCAGCTCTTCGAGTGTCCAAAGCGGCCGTAGCGAACGAGAATTTTTACAGTGATATAGCTTCATGTTAGTTGGTACTCAAATTAGGGCTGGTAACAAGTTAACTAGTATATAGGAGGCATAGATTCAGATCATTTCACCTCAAGCACAACCAGCGCTGTTTGGTTTGGGTCGCTCAAAGCAGGAACAAACTCAGCAATGTGGATTCTCGCTCTGTCAAAGATCTACTCTATGTTGTCTGACCCACCAATTCAAAGTACTCTGCTGTGTAGTTAATCGCTAAGAAAAGGAAACATCCATGACAAGCTTTATACGTCTCAACTCGAAAGCTTTGCAACACACATTGTTATTTGTAGTGCTAAGTACTCTACTTGCCTGTACCACGTCAATCAACGGCACCATTTCAGTCAGCATAGGACCAGACCTGGCAATGGTTTCACCAGAGGCAGTTGGCATGGACTCGGAGCGCTTGAATCGTGTAACGGCCGCCATGCAAAGTCTCGTGGATGAGGGCCTGCTGGCTGGAGCTGTTACGATCGCAGCGCGCGACAACAAAGTTATGCACTTTGAATCGGTAGGCTACCGCGACTTAGAATCCAGAGCGCCTATGACGAATGACACGCTGTTCCGCATTTATTCGATGACGAAGCCAGTAACTGGTGTTGCGTTGATGGCTCTGTACGAAGAAGGCAAGTTTAAACTTTCTGATCCAGTCGAAATGTACATTCCTGAAATGAAAGATTTGCAGGTCTATACCGGAACCAATGCCGATGGCAGCATGACCACTATTGATGCCAATCACAAGATGACTATTCGCGAGTTGATGAGCCATACAGGCGGTCTAAGCTACGGCATCTTTTCCCAGTCCCCTGTTGATTCTGCCTATCTAGCAGCGGGTATAGGCGCAGCTGCAGCTGCTGGCATTCTCGCGCCAAATGAAACTGGCAGAGACTTCGTAAGAAAGCTCGGGCAGATCCCATTGAAAAGTCAGCCAGGATCGCAGTGGGAATATTCTGTGTCTGTTGATGTGCAGGGCTATTTGGTGGAAGTACTTTCGGGCCAGAAGTTTGGAGAATTTTTAGAGGAGAGAATTTTCGCGCCACTAAACATGGAGGACACTGCCTTCTATGTGCCGGAAGAAAAACTAAATCGTTTCTCGCAGATGTATACCTATTCAGAGGGAGGAGCGTTGGCCCCCAGCGAATTGTTTCCTGGCGCTGACTTCACGAAGGCTCCTGCATTCGAATCTGGTGGCGCAGGTCTCGTCTCTACGGCCGCAGATTATATGCGTTTCAGTCAGATGCTACTCAATGGCGGCGAACTAGATGGTGAGCGAATACTCGCGCCTCTAACAGTCGATTTAATGCACCGTGACCAGACTCCGAAGGCAATGGCCGAATCCGCCCTAGACCAACAGGGCACAGCATTCGGTTTGGATTTCGCCGTAATTCTAGATCCAGTCGAGGCGGAGAGTTATTCCAAAGGCGAATACTACTGGGGCGGCGCTGCCGGCACTTGGTTCTGGATCGACCCTGTTGAGGACATCGTCTTCGTCGGCATGATTCAAGTTGCAGGCCCGCTAACGCCAGATGTTCGTGGCACGTCTCGCCGCTTGCTTTATCAGGCGATCATGGAACCTAAGGGAATCTAGTCCTGATCTGAAAAACTGGGATCAAAACAGCATTACTCTTTGAATTAGTTTTAGCAGAAATGAGGTTAGAGGTAGTTACATTCGTTCCTCTAACCACTCTCTTGAATCGGCAGTAAGAATATCTGTCTCAACTACATCGACTTGGCAACAGTCACTCGAAATGTCATATACGCAATATAGGCAACAACAAAGAGTATACCGGCCTGACGATTCATTATCCCTTTACCCCATATAAATATCGGAATCAGAAATACGGCGAAGATTAGGGAAACTAAAATATCTAGTCCACCGCCGTCAGGAACCATCAGTGGATAAATTAGCGCACTAATTGGTAGAACAAATAGGCCATTAAAAATATTTGAGCCAATTACATTGCCCACACAAAGATCGGTCTCACCTTTTAGAGCAGCGAATATCGAAGTTATCAATTCTGGCAAGCTCGTGCCAATAGCTATCACCAGCATGCCGACTATCACCGGTGGCACACCTAATGACTCCGCTAGATTTGAACCGTGAACGTAGTTAGCTGCCCACCAATCGCTAGCCCAACAACGCCGCCAACCACCAATAGCCAGTTGGTTCTCTTCTCTGCGTGGGAGACTATATCCATGCCATCTATAGTAGCTACCAGCGAGTCATGATCCTGACGCATGAAGTCGGTTGCCGCTAGATAGATAAATATCCCGAACAGCAACAGCATGATCAAACCATCAGAACGGTCAATGAATGGACTTTCACTACGCAGCAATGGATCGAGAGTCATGAACAATAGAACAGTTGTACCCAGCAGCAATAAGGGCAGCTCTCTACGAATGATCTTTCCCTGTAGTGACATAGGGGTGATGATGGCAGCCGAGCCAAGAACTAGGCCTAGATTGGCAAGGTTTGAGCCGGTAATATTACCGAAGGCGATCTCTGACTGACCCTTAAGTGCGCCCAATACGTTGACTACCAGTTCTGGCGCACTGGTGCCAAAGGCGACCACAGTAAGTCCAATTACTAAAGGTGGAACACCGTATCCCTCTGCCAAACCCGAGGCGCCGCGCACCATAGTGGCACCGCCAGCGAGCAGCAACGAAAGTCCCAATATCAGTAGTAAAAGTGTGATTGCGATCTTCCCCCTAAAACGAATCTTAGCCGTGCTAGTGCCAGCATAGCAAAGTAATGAAAATAACGCCTGAGTGTCTAGCGTGCCGCTGGAATTAATACTCTATGTTTAGCTGTTACCAAGGAGTGGGTTACACTAAGGGGCACTGCGAAAATTACAATATGAGAAACTACGCTCAATGCCCCACAGAAAAGAGCTAGACCTGTGCTTTATCCGCGAACAGTATCCAAAAAACCATTGGGACTGGGCGTTCTTTGAGAACGCCGGCGGAGCATTCGTACCCCACAGTGTTATCCGAAGAATAAGCTCCTACATGACCCAGACTCAGGTGCAGCCTGGCTACCCCTATCCCGAATCTACCGATGCAGCCGAGCGAATGAACCTAGGCCATCAACTAATGGCGGAATTCGTCGGAGCAGATATCGATGAGATAATCATATCGGCATCTACTTCATTCAACGTTTACGTTCTCGCCCAGGCACTTCGGCATCTTTGGAAGAAGGATGACGAGATCATCGTTGCGACACTCAATCATGAGGCGAATTCGGGCCCATGGAGAAGATTGCAAGAATTCGGATTAAAGATCGTAGAGTGGCCTATTGAGTCCGACACTGCCGAGCTTAATCTGGATACGCTAGGTAAATTACTGAACGAGAAGACTCAGCTAGTGGCGTTTCCTCATGTCTCGAACGTAGCCGGCAATGTGAACGATGTTCCAGCTATAACCAAACTTGCGCACTCAGTAGGCGCTCTAGTCTGTGTAGATGGCGTCGCCTACGCTCCGCATCGCGCCCTAAGCGTAAAAGAATGGGATGTGGATTTTTATTTGTTTAGTTTCTACAAAGTGTTTGGTCCTCATATGGGATGCCTCTATGGAAAGCGAGAAATTTTGCAGAAGGCGAAGGGACAATATCACTATTTTTTCGAAGAAGACGATCTGCTGCACAAGATGAACCCTGCTGGCCCTAATCATGAATCGATCGCTTCCTTAGTAGGCATCGCCGACTATTTCGACGCACTATATGCGCATCACTTCGACGGAAATGAACCCTCGTTTTTTGCGCGCAGTCAGGATCTTTATGCAAAATTTGCAGAACACGAACAAGTTCTTTCCACAAAATTTCTAGACTTCATAACTTATCGAGACGATATACGATTAATCGGCAGTTGCGAGAGTGATAAAAATATTCGTGTTCCTACTTTCTCTTTCGTTTCAAACAAAATCAGTTCCCAAGAAATTGCTAGGGCAGTTGCCGAGGACAAGGTTGCTATCAGCTCTGGTCACTTTTATGCCAAGCGTCTAGTAGAGAGTTTAGGCATAGCGAATACCAAAGACGGCTTAGTACGCTGCTCTATGGCGCACTACAACACTATCGAAGAAGTCGATAGACTGATTCGTTCCCTAGGTCGAGTTTTAGGCTAAACTTCCCGCGTCACTTTTCACGAGAGAAATATCCCCATGATTAAACTTGAAGATCCCACTCTGTTTAGAACTGAAAACTACGTCAATGGAAAATGGGTTGGCGGCTCGGCCGGCCACATAGAAGTGCTGAATCCAGCGAATGGCACTCTCGTAGCGAAGACAGTAAACGGTAGTGCCGAAAACGCCCGCGATGCGGTAGAAGCGGCTGCAGTGGCCTTCAAAAGTTGGAGCAAGACGCCTGCGAAGGAGCGCGCTTCATACTTACGCAAATGGCATGACCTGATTCTGGAGAATGCGGATGACCTCGGCGCACTGATGACAGCCGAACAAGGCAAGCCTCTTAGTGAGGCCATAGGCGAAGTAAAATACGGTGCAGGTTTTATCGAGTTCTATGCCGAAGAATGTAAGCGCGTCATGGGCGACATCATTCCCACCGTAGCGAATGATAGGCGGCTGCTGGTCTACAAACAGCCGATTGGTGTTGTTGGCTGCATCACTCCATGGAACTTCCCCAACGCGATGATTACTCGAAAGGCAGCGCCTGCTATGGCCGCAGGCTGTACTGTGGTAATCAAGCCCGACGCTGGCACTCCGCTTTCCGCACTCGCTCTTTGCGAACTTGCAGAGCGTGCGGGAATACCCGCAGGTGTACTAAACGTTCTCGTGGGCAGTGATGCCCAAGCTATAGGAGAAGTGCTCACGCAGCACGAGAAGATTGGTAAGTTTACTTTTACCGGCTCAACGGCGGTTGGAAAAATACTGATGGCTCAGTGCGCTTCCACAGTAAAGAAGATTTCTCTCGAACTAGGTGGCAACGCTCCTTTCATAGTATTCGATGATGCCGACATCGATGAGGCTGTTACGCATTGCGTTGCCACCAAGTTTCGTAACTGCGGCCAGACCTGTGTGTGCACGAATCGGATATTCGTTCACGAAGCGATTGCTAGGGACTTCACCGAGAAGCTTCAGCGAAGCATCGCTGCACTAAAAGTTGCCGACGGATTCGAAGAAGGTGCCGAAATTGGACCTCTAATCAACACACAAGCTCTGGAGAAGATGGACGCACTAATGGCGGACGCTGTAGACAAAGGCGCGAAGGTGTTGCTGGGAGGCGCGCGTCACGAACTTGGACAAAACTTTTATCAGCCGACGCTGCTAACAAATATAAGCGATTCCATGCGACTAGCGAACGAAGAAATCTTCGGTCCAATAGCGGCTGTGCAAACCTTTACCACTGAAGACGAAGTTGTAGAGAAAGCGAACGCCACAGAATACGGACTCGCTGCCTATTTCTTCACGCGGGATGTCGGTCGCGTAATGCGCGTATCGGAAGATCTGGAGTACGGTATCGTCTGTTCGAACTCTGGAGTGTTCTCAACTGAGGTGGCCCCTTTCGGCGGGTGGAAACAATCGGGCATTGGCTCGGAGGGTGGTAAAGAAGGCATCGCCGACTTCTATGAAACAAAGTTCCATTCCCTCGGTGGCGTTTAAAGAAAGGTCGCTTACTAACGCCGTAATATCCAGAAAAATTTTCTGCACTCCCGTGATTGCTTTCAATTTTTGAGTGTTAGTTGCATTCATGGGATTAGTCGAACTGCAAAACTATTGATACAACCTGCAACCACGCAGAAGTAAAATTGATTCCTTCACAGAGTATAGCGGGACGCGAGCCTAAATCCTTAGAGATTCGTAGCAATAATAATTCACCGAATCATCTAATCATCACGGTAATTGATTTTGAGCCCGTTCAGAAAATTCCTAAGAATCTGATCTTTGCATTCACGATAGTGCTTATGATCTGGCCGTCGAAAGAAAGCACTGAGTTCATGTTTGCTTATTTCTTGGCCTGCAGATTCCAATATCTGCAGAATCTCATCCGCCTTCAGATTCAATGCTATCTTTAGCTTCATGAATACCATGTTGTTATTCAGCTTGGTCTCAACTCGCGGAGGTTCCCCTTCCTTCTCACCTCGCAAGGCAACTATCATGCCGTTGAGAAAAGCAGAAAAAGAAGCATCGCTACATTTTTCGAAGTCTGTGTCGTCGTCCTGCTTCAGCCAGGCAGAAACTTCTGCTCGATCAGTGGCTACGTTGGCCAGACCGAAGATCGCAATCATCTTGCTGTCATTGAAGTCCAGTATGTAACGTATTCGTCTTAGGCAATCATTGTTCGTCATGTTTTCTTAACTCTTTATTCCAATCGCTTTTCTGCCTGCCCTCGATGGCGCCGGCATCTTTCGCTTAGCATTTACTGTTGATTTACGAACTGGTTTGCCAGCACCTACAACGTCCTTTTTGTTTTCATCAGCAGCGATCCCGTCAGATTTCACCGGCTCTACCGCTTCATCACAATGCATACGATAGGAAGCTCCGTCAAATTCAATGATATCACCGGAAACAATTTTCTTTCGCTTCTGTGTTTCGACTACAGCGTTCAACGTCACAAGACCGCCCGCGATGGCTGCCTTCGCCTCTCCTCCGCTGGCTACTAGACCTTCGAACTTCAAAATTTTGAATAAATCGATCGGCTGCTTCAATAGCTTGACTACTTGTATTTCGTCGTCACTGCCGGCAGTCGTATTAGTTTCTGAATCTGTCATGTGTCTCTCTTCAAGCAATTAGATAAAAATTTGGTGATCAAGAGGCCTCTTGTAGCCCCTGCAAAATGAGTTCGCACTCGCCCAATTCACTGGCAACAAATAGCGAGTCACCCGATATCGTTATTGAGAGATCCACTCCACGATCAATGATAGCTGCGAGCGCCTGCACTTGCTCCCATTGGAATCGGTAAACATTAACGTCCAAATTGGTGAGCTGCTTTTCGTTCTGTTGCCACCAAGTCGGGGCTTTGCTATTGAAGCTATAAATTTTGACTTCCTTAGCAATCCGGCTGACCTTCTTTACTCTCTCTGGCGATGGCTCTCCCACATCGATCCAGAGTTCCAAGTTGCCATCTAGCGTATGCGCCCAGATATCTGGCTCTTCGGTATCGCTAAGCCCTTTGCCCAGTACAAGTTGCTCGCGAGTATTCAGCCAGAACGCCAGCACCCGTACCATCATTCTCTCCATCGTCTCCGATGGGTGGCGAGCGATCGTTAAGCTGAGTGCATCGTAGATATCCCGATTCAAATCGCTTAGCGAGACTGTCAGTTTATAGATAGTAGGCTTAATTGCCACGGCGGCACTCTAGGTCGGCTTTAGGAATAGCTTTGCAATGGTTATGCGGCGCACACTATAGCATCAATAGGAACTTTCGGCGTAGCGCAGGACATGGAAGCGTTCAACGATCGTGAGGGATATGTCAGAATGTAGCTAGAGTTAACTAGGAGCTACGACATGATTTATTCTTCACCCTCACTTATTCGCTACTCAGCTCAGGCATTTCACTGCATGGCGATCGCTGGCTTTCTTTCCATCGCATCGCCTAGCAGCGCGCAGACCCTTTTCGGCTTTGATGCATACGCCAGCGCGCAACAACGGCAGATGGAGACGGAATTCGATGCGCTTATCGACAGGGATGAGATGAATGCATGGCTGAGGGATTTTTCCTCAGAAGCCCACCACGTTGGCTCCCCAAAGAGCAAAGAGAATGCCGAGGCAATAGCCGATCTCCTGCGCTCCTGGAACTATGACGTGGAAATAGCAGAGTATGAAGTGTTGTTCCCTGAACCACTGACGCGCGAGCTAGAGCTTGTTGCTCCGAATCGTTTCACAGCCTCCCTAGTGGAAGACCCAGTAGAGTCAGACGCTAGCACCTCGAATACCGACAACTTACTTGCTCCTTACAATGCTTTTTCAATAGACGGCGAGGTCGAAGCTGAACTGGTTTTCGTCAACTATGGCACGCCAGCGGATTATGAGTTATTGGAACGCTACGGCGTTAGCGTCGCCGGCAAGATCGCCATATCTAAGTACGGCGGTTCCTGGCGTGGCATCAAACCCAAGCTCGCGGGTGAGATGGGGGCAGTAGGCACTCTGATCTATTCCGATCCAGCAGATGATGGCTACGGCCCCGGCGATGTGTATCCCGATGGGCCCTATAAGAATGACAGCGGCGTGCAGCGCGGCTCCGTTATGGACATGCCTACCTATCCCGGCGATGTATTGACGCCAGGGGTTGGCGCAACCGGTGATGTAAACCGGCTGAGGCGAGAAGATGCGCCGACCATAACGCAGATTCCAGTGCTCCCCATCTCCTATCGCGATGCCCTACCCCTGTTAGAAGCTATGGGCGGCGAGGTAGTGCCCGAGGCGTGGCGCGGCGGATTGCCGATTACCTATCACCTTGGACCGGGTCCTGCGCGAGTCAGACTGAAACTTGAATTCGATTGGAAGATGGTAACGGCGTACAACGTGATCGCCCGCATGGAAGGCACAGAGTTCCCTGACCAATGGGTCATACGTGGCAATCATCACGATGGATGGAATCACGGTGCGGCGGATCCCTTGTCGGGAATCGTAGCCATGCTCGCGGAAGCAAAGGCTGTGAGCCGTTTGGCCCAGTCAGGCTATCCACCGGCGCGCACTATCGTCTATGCCGCTTGGGATGCAGAAGAACCAGGACTGATCGGATCGACTGAGTGGGCTGAGCACCACGCAGAAGAATTGCAGGAACATGCCGTGGCCTATCTGAATACCGATGGCAACGGACGCGGCTTCGTGAATGTTGGCGGCAGCCATGTATTGGAACGGTTCTTCAATGAAGTGATGGAAGATGTTGAAGATCCGCAGACCGGAGTCTCTGTTCAGGAAAGAAGGCGTGCAAATCTGCGCATCAATGGCAGCTCGGAGAAGATCAGGAACGAAGCAAAAAATCGCAGCGACCTGCGAATTAGCCCACTGGGCTCGGGCTCTGACTACACCCCTTTCCTTCAGCACCTTGGTATTGCCTCGGCCAATATGGGTTTCGGCGGGCACTCCGGTGGTGGCAGCTATCACACGATGTACGATACCTATGAACACTATTTGAGGTGGATCGATCCAGGCTTAGTGTACGGACAAGCCCTCGCTCAGTTTGCCGGCCGCGCCACTTTGCGTCTGGCGAATGCACCGCGACTGCCGTTCGACTTTCAAGGATTCACCGACAATGTAGCGGGCTATCTCGAAGAGATTGAAGCACTGGCTGATGACATGCGCGACAAGACGGCGACAGACAACCAAGACATTCGTGAAGGCGTCTATGGAATTATATTGGATCCAACAAAGTCTTTCGGGCCACCTCTACCGAAGCCTGAAGTTCCGCATTTCAACTTTGCGCCGCTAAAGAATGCGCTGGCACGTCTGACTGATGCAGCTGACGCCTATGAGAGCTTGGCATTGAGCGGTGCGCCGGCGAGCGCGCGCCACAACTACTTGCTCTACACTAGCGAGCGCGAGCTTATTCGTGAAGAGGGCCTGACTGGTCGCCCTTGGTACAAGCATCACATCTATGCGCCAGGTTTTTATACTGGCTATGGCGTAAAGACCATTCCTGGAGTTCGAGAAGCCATCGAGCAACGACAATTCGATCAAGTAGCAGGACAGATTGAAATAGCAGCACAAGTGTTAACCAGTCTTGCATTCCGATTAGACGAGTTAGTAGAGCACTAAGCGAGGAGTCTATGATCTACGAGGTAGAGGGTGACATTCTAATGAGCCGCGCCGATGTCATTGCACAGGGAGTTTCTGTCAATGATCCGATGGCCAGTGGTCTCGCCAGAAAACTGCAGGAGAAATTCCCGAGTATGCGTGACCAATTCATTGAATGGTGTGAAGAAACAAATCCGGAGCCCGGCAGCATATGGCTCTGGGAAGGCAACAAAAAGACCAGGGTTCTAAACCTAGTCGTAGGCGAAGCTGCCGACCCTGTGCTCGGTCGCTCTAGTCGCCCAAATAAGATCGCTGTTCATAGGGCCTTCCGGGCAGTTAATAAATTGGTTGTCGACGAGAGGCTCAGCTCCATCGCGATGCCAAAGATAGGCAGTGGAGCTGGTGGAATAGACTGGCTGGAAGTGCGAGGTATGATGGATAGCCAACTTGGCGAGCTACTCATACCTCTGTTTATCTATGTTACGGCACTCGATGGCATGCTAGCGTCTGAACCGGGCATGTGAGCGACGCCGTTCTAGAGTTGATGCTAGCCCTGAACGTCTACGCTGTCTCTTGCCGACACCTGAGCATGCCAGCGCCATAGATTGGAATTCGACTCGTCTATAGTTAACCCAACAAGCGAGGTCGCGAAATCGATGGCGGTTAAAAGCGTAATATCTGCAATTGTGAATCGTTCACCCGCAACATAAGGTGCTGCCGCTAGCTCGATGTCTAAGCGTTCACAATACTTTGCAACATTTTCATCACTCGCCACCTTAGCCTCGGGTATTTGCTTAAATATTCCCATAGCGCCTACGATTGGACCATTGACCCAAGACACACCGACCTGGCTCCAGAACTCTGTTTCGATATGACGATTGCGCATCTCAATATGTCCAATCTCAAACGGGTCTCGCCCCATAAGATTAGGCTCCGGATGCATTCCCTCAATATAGCGACATATTGCAACTGATTCTCCCAAGCAACGCCCGTCTTCCAATTCAAGAACAGGAATCTTGCCGCTGGGATTCTTCTTGAGAAACTCCGGCGTCTTGTGCTCGCCCTTGGCCATGTCACAATTCAATAGCTCGACCTCTACGCCTTTCTCAGCTAGAAATATTTTCACTCGCCTTGGATTCGGAGCGCGACCATAATCATAGAGCTTCATCATCTTGTAACCTTCGATCAGTATTTGTAAATGAAACTATTTACTACGCAGCTTAGCCCTTAGGATCTTGAAGTCCGCCGAATGCAGCAAAGAAAGACTTGAAGAAGTTAGATAGCTCCAATGTCATCACCGCGAATTCTTGATCGAATTTTTGTGCAGCGCTTTCGATTTCCTCATTTGCCTCTTCCTGCTTCATACCAACAAATTTTAAGCGCTTTATACTAAGGTCATCGCCAAGGCTGCAGCTAAGTAGACTGTTCCAAGTAACGCCTAGGTTCTTCACCTGCTTACCTGCCTCAAGGTGACTCTGAATCTCATCGGAGAACAGATCCTGTCCCTTACAGCGCACGATGTTACTGCCATCAGTTGGGTTGTAGAGTTCACAGTCTTCATCGATGAGGAAGTGGTCACTCGCATGCTGCTCTTTCAGCCAACGGGTCATCACATCGCTAGGTGCGCGATTTGCATCGGGTATCGACACCTTCAGACTACCCAGGCTCTCACGGAGCAGGCTAAGCAGTGCCTCTGCCTTCGGTGCACTGGCGGAATTCACAACGATCAAATTGTCTTTAGCGGAGATGTAGGCGTATGTTTGCTGATTGCGCGTAAAGGCCCTTGGCAGCAGTGAAACAAATACGTCGTCCCTAATCTGACGTTTTTCTTTCCTATAAATCTTGCGACCCTGACGTTCTTCTAGCTCGGCCACTTTTTCATCGGTAGCCTCATTCACTACCGAGGAAGGCAGCAATCTTTCCTGCTTCTGCGCGCAGAGCATTATGTAGTCACCCTGCACATGAGTGAGCATCTCACCTTCTTTGCCTAGCGGGCTGATCCAGCCGTATTTCGACTTATCGTGACTACTGCAGGGATGAAATAATTGTTCGGTCAGTTTCTTTTCTATCTCTTCTGGGGATGCGCCGATCGCCTCGTTCAGGCAATATAGACGTGCATTTTTAAACCACATAAATTAATTTCCAGCTGGCAATACAGTGTAGTGCGAAGGTTGTATAAAGGAGTAACGCGGCAGATTATGCGCGATACAGACGCAGTATTCTAGTGCTGGCTTGCGCTTAGTTTCATTCTCTACGAGGCAGCTCAATATCGCTCAAGCAGACGACAAAAATCAAACGTGAATGATAAATCCTTATCCTCGGGTCCCTACATCTAAGCAACACCCTGAGCCCTAACTTTGAGAAATGATATCAAACAACTACTTCTGACTCTGATACTCCTATCAGCCAGCAGCAGCGCACTGGCGCTAGATGAAATCAACACCACATACTTCGGTAATCTCGCTATAGAGGGTTATGACGCTTTCGCGTATTTTACCGAGCAGCGCGCAGTCCAAGGCAGCAAAGAACATGAAACGAACTACAAAGACGCGAACTGACGTTTCGCTAGCGCGGTGAACCTCGCGGCCTTTCAGGCTGACCCTGAAAGCTATGCACCCCAGTATGGCGGCTACTGCGCCTGGGCAGTTTCACAGAATGACACCGCCAGCATCGATCCAACACAATTTACTGTGCACGATGGGAAATTGTATCTAAACTACATCAATAAGATCAGCGCACGTTGGAAGGCAGACAAAGAAGCGTTCATCAATGATGCAGATCGATATTGGCCGCAACTCCTACAAGACTAGAAGTAAAAACCGAATGAATAAATTTGTAAATTGGGTTCTACCCCTTTATATAGCCTTCGTATTCCTACAATCCCTCTTCTTTAAATTCAGCGGGTCGGAAGAGACGGTAATTATATTCAACACCATAGGCACTTGGATGCTGGATATCGGTCTACAACGGGTCTTCGCCGAGGGTTTCAGTAGTTATGGAGGAACAGTAACTGGAATAGCCGAGCTTATAGCCGCCATTCTGGTTCTTGTCCCAGTTACAAGAGTCTGGGGTGCACTGGCCGGCTTGATGGTTATGTCAGGCGCAATCTTCTTTCACTTATTCACCCCGCTGGGTGTGGTGCGCGTTGTTGACGCGGCTGGGAATACAGACGGTGGCGTGTTGTTCATCATGGCCTGCGGCGTTTGGTTGAGCAGCCTCGCACTTCTATACATAGATAGACAAAAACTTCTTGCCCTAGCCGGACGCTAGGCTGGCGCCCAGCCGGACTTCGCAGCTAACAAGCACTACATGGGCCTGCTTCTCATCTAGAGCTCTAACCGTCTCATAGCTGATACAGCATTTATTCCCATTCCTTATTTTCGCACTTTTACTAACCTTATCTCCCCAAGCATGAGATCCGCCAAGGGAAATGTCCCTGCTTTTTTACTCCAGTGCCAATCTCGCCTATAGTGAGCGAATCTCAATATTAAAAAGAGCACGCGAGCCATGACCGATACTACTAGCGCTATGTCAGCCCCCCCAATCGCGAGAAAGGAAATCACCCTCAGAGTTGTGGTATTGGGGCTACTTCTAGCGGTGGTGATGGGGGCTGCGAACGTCTACGTTGGCCTTAGAGCGGGCATGACCGTTTCCGCCTCCATACCTGCGGCCGTAATGGCCATGTTGTTATTCAAGATGCTGTTTAAGGATTCCAGCATTCTCGAAGCCAACCAAGTGCAGACCTGTGCCTCTGCGGGTGAATCTCTCGCGGCAGGCATTATTTTCACCATGCCTGCCATGATCTTGATTGGCTTTTGGGATTCCTTCGATTTCTGGTCTGTAACCATTATCGCCCTAACTGGGGGACTGTTAGGCATTCTATTCATGATCCCAATGCGCAAGGTCTTTATCCTCAACAACCCCGAACTCGTCTATCCCGAGGGCGTGGCCTGCGCAGCAGTACTACGCGCTGGCGAAGAAGAGGGGGAGGATGGGGAGCAAACAGGTGCGGCGAGAAACCTCATGCTTGGCGGACTGTTAGGCGCTGGCGTGGCCTTGGGCGCGAAACTATTCGGCGTGTTCACCGCTACATTAGAGGCGGCCACCGTTCTCAGTTCACGCATATTCTATTTCGGCGGCGATCTTTCACCTATGCTCATCGCCATCGGTTTCATCGTGAGATTGAATGTAGCCATTCTTATTTTTATTGGCGGCGCCATCTCCTGGATCGTTGCTATTCCCTTGCTGGGCACGGGCGATCAATTCCCGTCTGCGATAGATGGTGCCTATGAGCTATGGAGCACTCAGATTCGTTATGTAGGTGTTGGAGCCATGGTGCTAGGCGGCTTTTCCTCCTTGTACTCTGTTCGCTACGGCCTAGTAGCCGCCATCAAAGAACTCCGAAATAACCTGAGCAGCGGCAACATGATAAAGCCCGATCTAGAACGGGACATCCCGACCTTGGCAATAATCACGCTTACCGTTGGCTGCGTCTGCGTACTTGCCTATGTTAACTATCGCTTTACCTCCGGTATTGGCATAACTCTCCTAGCCACAGCCGTGATGCTGGTAATGGGCTTCTTCTTTACTGCCGTCGCTAGCTATATCGTGGGCTTGGTGGGCAACTCCAATAGTCCCGTCTCAGGCATGACGATCACCGCGGTTCTCGTCGCCGGCGGCATGTTGTGGTTGTTCAATTACTCCGGAATGGAAGCGATGGTGGCAACGTTAGGCATCGCCGCCATCGTCTGCTGCGTTGCCGCGACCAGTGGCGATGTCTGTAACGACTTGAAGACCGGCGCCATACTAGGCGCCGCACCCTTTCGACAACAGATCATGCAGATCGCCGGCGTGTTCGTTGCTGCGTTCGTGATGTCGCCCGTGCTTAATTTGCTACACAACAATATCGAAGGCGGCATCGGTGGTAGAGAGCTATCTGCCCCTCAAGCTAGCCTGTTTGCCTCATTGGCGCGGGGCTTCTCCGGCGAGGGGCAACTTCCCTGGGACATGATCGGCTATGGCGTCCTGGTGGGCATCGTTATTCTGATTGTTGATTGGTATCTAAAATCTACCGGAAAGAAATTCAGAGCACATCTGATGCCTATTGCCGTCGGCATGTATCTGCCGTTTGGCCTTGCAGCGCCGATTCTTATCGGTGGCCTGATCGCACACTTCCACACTAGGGGAACCCCCGAGGCGAGCCATGACAAGGTCTTGCATCGTGGCATACTGTTCTCATCGGGCGTTATCGCCGGCGAGGCATTGATGTCTGTTGGCCTAGCCTGCCTTACAGCGCTGGGCGTCCAATCACTCGACCTGGGCTTATCCGCTGGATTGGTGACGATTCTCTCAATAGCGGCAGCCGTATTTATAGTCTGGATGTTTCATACGTTCACTCGGCCAACGAGCAGCTAGAAGACGCAACACAATTAGCTTTTTACTCTTGGGAGAATAGTTGCTAACGTCAGAGGTAGACACCAACGATCCTGGGATCTGAGGAGATACTGAATGCGTGTTACCACTACCTTGGCGCTAGCTCTAGCGCTCTTTGTACCGCTGGCTTCGGCACAAATAGTGCCAGAAGAAATTAGCATCGAAACGATGTCCGATCCCGGGCCTAACTGGTTCATTTCCAAAACGGGAAATGGCGGCTATATCTTTGATGCAACCACCGGCGAGATGCAGGGATTGCTCTCCCTCTCCCGCTATACGCCAGCCGTCACCATGTGGCAACCTCGACGTGAATTCTATGCGAGTGAGTCCTACCTCTCGCGAGGCGTGCGCGGCGAGCGTACCGATCTGGTCGCTGTCTACGATTTTGAGAATCTGAGCCCCGTAGCAGAGATCATCATTCCCAATCACATGGCGCGCCTTTCTTTTCGCAATCATCTCGGCCTTATGAACAATGGCCGTCACCTTGCCGTATTGAATATGAACCCCGGACATTCGGTCTCCATCGTCGATGTGGAAGATCGAGTCTTCATCTACGAGGCCTCTACTCCCGGTTGCGCAGTCATCATGCCCGTAGCAGATAGCGACTTTCTGCAGCTCTGCGGCGACGGCACTCTGCAGCTAATTCAGCTGGATATTAGTGGCTTTGAAGAGAATCGCGTACGTAGCGATATTTTCTTCAACGTTATGGAAGATGCCATCTTCGATCGAACTGCGCGCAGCGCTAATGGCTGGTATCTAATTACCCATGCGGGGACTATTTATGAAGTTGCGAGCCAAGGCTCTGAAATCATCATCAACGACAGTTGGAGCGTAATCCAAACCGGAGAAGAATCTTGGCGACCTGGTGGCGACGAGTTTATTACTGCTCATCGCGATACCGGACTGTTATATGTTGTCATGCATGAAGGCGAGGTTGATACGCACCACGTTCCAGGAAAAGAGATCTGGGTGCTGGATGCGAATTCCGGCAACCGAGTTCATAGACTAAAGCTTGAAGTTGCGGCTTCGTCCATAATGGTTACCCAGGAGAGCGAGCCGAAACTTATCGTGGCAGATGACAATGGCGACACTCATGTCTATGACGCGCTCACATTTGCCTTTGAACGCACAATTGAAACTCCCGGCGCCGCTATGTTTGAGGATTTCTAGATCGTGATCGATCCGCTGCTACTAAGAATTGTTTCACTCGGTTTCGCTTTGCTATTCCTGATCGCTGCCGCGCATAAATTTGGCAACCGCGAGCATTTTCGAGCGAGCTTCGACGCTTATGAAATAATTCCCGTCAATCTATCTGCTCTCGTGACGAAAATTATCCCCCCTCTCGAATTACTCTTAGGTGTTGGATGGTTAGCTTTTGGCCTTTTCACTATCGAATTCAAACTTGTCACTCTTGTTAGTATTGGCCTATTGGCAAGTTACGCCTTGGCTATTGGTGTTAATCTTAAGCGCGGCAGAAACTACATCGATTGTGGCTGTAGCTTCGCCAGCAGCAACGCAGCAAACGCAGACAGCGGCTCGCAGCAAATTTCATTGGGACTGTTTTACCGAAATGTATTACTAATAGTCATGGCGATTGTCTGCACAATCCCTGCTAGTGATCGTAGCCTGCAGCTTATAGATTTTTTCGGTTTGCTCTTCTCTGTAATTGCATTAATATTGTTATATGGAACTTTTAATCAGGTATTGACGACTAGAAACACAATTAATTCTTGGAGAAGAACCAATTGAAAGCTTGGATCACAATTGGTTTCTGGAGTAAAAACCATGCTTGAAGCTTTGTTGGTCTCCACTATAGTGTTATGGATTTTAGTTGTCGTGTTGTCACTACTCGTCTTAGCGCTTTCTCGACAAGTTGGAATTCTTCATGAACGCGTTGCTCCTGCTGGCGCGCTCATGCCTACCAATGGCCCGAAAGTCGGCGAACTAACCCAAGAGATATCTCTGAAAAGCATACACGACGAAGCACTGATCATAGGCGGCGCTTCTACTGGCAATCTAGCCTCTTTCATTCTATTTATTTCGCCCACTTGCCCAGTGTGCAAATCATTGGTACCTACAGCAAAATCTCTGGTGAATTCCGAGAGAAACCGTATGCAACTTCTATTCGCGAGCGATGGCGATGCGCTTGAACAGCATCAACGTTACACGAAAGACTTAGACCTTGGCGATTACCCCTATGTGTTATCTGAGGCATTGGGCCGGGCTTTTGAGGTCAGCAAGCTGCCTTTCGCCGTACTAATAGGTGCGGATGGAATACTTAAGGGCAAGGGGCTGGTGAACACAAGAGAACATATGGAAAGCCTAATCGAATCGATGGATTCGGGCGTAGTGAGCGTGCAGGAATATATTGGCAGCATTCAGAACGAGCAAGAAGATACAGAGCCTTCAGCGATGGAACACACATCATGAATATAGAAAAAATCATAGAACGTGGTTACTACTGGATTGATGATCAAGCGAGGTCGTCGAGTTTGGCATTGGCACGGCGAATATCCCGTAGAAGTTTTCTCTCCAAGCTAGGAATGATGCTGGCAGGCGCTGCTGCATTCCCGTTGCTACCCGTAGCGCGATCGTTTGCACAGAGTTCTGTTGAAGAAGTTGGCGACCCACGCAGCTGCGAATACTGGCGTTACTGCGCCATGAGCGGCACGCTCTGCTCCTGTTGTGGAGGTACCTATACCTCTTGCCCTCCAGGGTCTGAAGCATCACCAATCACCTGGGTCGGCACCTGCCGTAATCCGGTGGACGGCAGGGACTACCTAATGTCCTATAACGACTGCTGCGGAAAGTCGGTGTGCTCGCGCTGTGGTTGTCACAACACAGAAGGCGATAAGCCTGTTTACTTCAACAGCAATAGTAATAGCGTCCTGTGGTGTTTCGGCACCGAGAATACGAGCTATCACTGCACAGTCTCCCTGGTATTAGGTACCACCGACGAAACGAACTAGCGGCGCAATGGTCAGTTAATGAATCTATTCTCTCTAGTAAGTGCTGTCCTGTTAATTGTGCTGCTCAGTCTCAGCAGCAATGCTATTGCTGCAAGTCCGCGCATCAACTACCTACTCTATTGCACTGGCTGCCATGCGGTAGACGGTGCAGGCAAACCCCCCAATGTACCCACACTTCGCGATGAACTGGGCCGCATGATCGCAGTGCCGGAAATGCGCAGCTACTTAGTTCGAATTCCTGGTGCATCTCAAGCTCCTATTTCAGATGCCGATCTTACCGACGTAATCAATTGGCTCCTCCATGAATTCAATAGTGATACTCTGCCTGCGAACTTTGAAGAATACACACTAGAGGAAGTCTCTAGTGCCCGTCAGAATATTCTTGCCGACCCGCTGAAGTATCGAGCAGAGCATTGGAAGACCTATGATGAATAAAAGCAGCACCGAAAGAGTATTCTGAATAATGTTGCCGATGAGCCGGTCTTGCTTATCGGAACCCACTTCGCCTCTCCAATTGCCGGCTGAGTTATTCGCGCCGGCGAAGAGTATTTGCTAGTCAGCGATGGCTAAGCACCCAAAGATAGACTTAAGTCACCCCAACTCTTATTCTTTCGATTAATTCACTAAGGATCAAGGAATCATGCGCGCTCTTCTATTTGTTTTGATAACGGCCCTCGTTAGTTGCGGCGACAACAATGTCGGTAACTTGAACTCGCAGCAGAACGAAGCAGATAGTTTAGCCGCCATTGAACAAGTGACTGCCAGAGATTCGCAGCACTTTATAGACTGGCTGGATAAAGAATATGCCGAGGAGGTAGATTTCTCTCCCCTTCTCAAGACTCGTCAGGGTAACAAGAGTGCGCACGGTGAGCTAGATGACGTCTCCGAAGTCGCTCTGGACACCCGGCTAGAATGGCGCCGTGCCAGCGTCGCAGAAATGCGCCGCCGTTTCGACCGTAGTCAGTTAGACAAACAGGGGCAGCTCTCCTGGGATCTATGGGAATACACGCTGATTGATGCGCAGCGCAGCGAACCTTTTCATCGCCACCGCTATATCTTCGGTCGCAATGGGCCACAGTCAACACTAGCGAACAACTTAATCAACTATCAGGACGTAGTCGATGCAAGTGATATGACCGACTACATCTCCAGACTGAATCAATCACAGCGCTATCTTCTACAATATTTGGATCGCGCTAAACTGGCCGTCGCCGATGGCATTCGCGCACCTTACTTCGACTATCAACGAGCGATCAGCGAGGCACGAAGAGTAACTGCTGGTGCGCCGTTTGATGATGAGGAAGACTCCGCTCTGTGGACAGACATCACAGCGAAGATAGCGAGCTTGCTAGAGTCAGGAGTGATCGATCAATCTCAGGCTGATTCGTTTAGCGAAGAATCACGAAGCGCATTACTAACTCGCTTCAAGCCGGCTCTGGATGAAATAGTTGCTTGGCTAGAAGCCGATTTCGAGAACGTTTCCGAGGTAGCAAAAGGTGCCTGGTCTCTTCCTAACGGTGAGGCCTACTACAATTCCCGCCTTGCGAGCATGACCACACTGCCACTCACGGCAGGTGAGATTCATGAGATTGGAATCTCTGAAGTTGCACGAATCCAAGCTCAGATGGAACAGATAAAACGGCAGGTAGGTTTCGAAGGCACACTGCAAGACTTCTTCACCTATATGCGCGAGGACGATCAGTTCTACTTTCCCTCTACCGATGAAGGTCGCAGCAACTACCTGAGCCTCGCCGATGATCTGCTAGCAGACATGTACGAGCAACTCCCTAACTTCTTTGGCATCCTGCCTAAGGCTGGCCTACAGGTTAGACGCGTCGAGGCATTCCGCGAATCGGCTGGTGGGGCAGCACACTATGCAAGAGGCACGAAGGATGGCTCCAGACCCGGAACATTCTATGCGCATCTTATCGATATGCGTGCCGCTTCTATCTTCAGACTAGAGAACCTTGCCTATCACGAAGGCGTGCCTGGTCATCATATGCAGATATCCATTCAACAAGAGTTAGAAAATATTCCACGCTTCAGAACAGCAAAGGGCTATACCGCATTCAGTGAGGGCTGGGGTTTATACGCTGAGTACTTAGGCAAGGAAATGGGGTTCTACAACGATCCCTATGCTGAGTTTGGCCGCCTCTCTGGCGAGATCTGGCGAGCGGTGCGGCTAGTTGTCGACACCGGCATCCATGCACAGCAGTGGTCTCAAGAACAGGCCGTGGATTATGCTCTGGAGAATTCGGCTCGACCCGAGCCTTCGGTACGGTCTGAGATTCGCCGCTACTTCAACAATCCCGGTCAGGCCACTGCCTATAAGATTGGCATGCTGAAGATTCAGGAAGTGCGAACGAAAGCAGAGAACGCGCTTGGCGATGACTTTGATATCAGAGCCTTTCATGACACCGTGTTAGGTTCGGGCCAACTGCCTATGGCCGTGCTCGAAGCAGAAGTGGATAGCTGGATAGAATCCGTTCGCAACTAGTCGATTTTTGAATCTAGATGGAAAAGGGCTACTCAGAGCCTTTTTCCAATACCGCCTTTAATCCCTCGAAGGAAACACTCATGCCGTGTTCTATTGCTTGAGAAAACTGATCCGGCGCTATTTCCGTGGCCCAAGAGAAATGACAGCCCTTCTCGCTTGCAGACAATTTTATCGTAGCTAGATGATGCTCCAGCGGCGTGGGTGTCTTGATCGCAGAATACTGCAGACAGTGATTCTCATTATCCAAGGTGAAAATTCTTTCCTGAACCTCACCGATGCCCTCCATCGTGAATGAGCGAACACCATCCTCTTGTGTGATCGAGTCTACGGCTGGAACCCAATCACAGCGCGTCACGTCGGCGAATATCGCCCAGACTTCTTCTAGGGGATAAGCCAGTTCTTCTTTAATCGTTACAGTCTTCATCTCGCCTCACTTATTTGACTAGTAGCTCGAGTTCTCACCCAGACGTCGTCTAACTGGTAATCCAGCTCTTCTTCAATCGTTACGGTCTTCATCTTACCTCGTCTGTTAACTTACACCTCGTGTTCTCGCCCAGAGATAGGCGGGAAGCGCACATGACAGACCGATGCAAAGATTAAGTGCGATGAAAACCCAAGGTTGGGGCCCGTCTTCTCGATTAGAAAACATATAGAGCCAAAATACAAACGAGCTAATCACCAGATCTGCAGCGAACCCGCCCGCCGCACCATTCACAAAGAGTGCCTCCACGAAAGCAAAGAGGTCCAGACCATTCTCGGCTGCGAAGCCCGCAAAGAAGACTATCGGAATCACCGCGCCAACAATGGCGAGTATTAGGTATGAGGTCTTTCGGTTCATGGTGCTCTCCCTGTACTTCCTTATTGTTTGTACTATCTAGTCTCGCCAAATAACGTTCCGTATTCAATTACCTTTTAGGTAATGAATCTGCCTAAGCAACTGGCGGCTGCACAGACAGATTCTGTGGTATTCTGCTTTAAAATACCAAAGCAGCTTGTCCTACTAGCGCCCATGCTAAGTTAACCCCCAGCTGCCCAGAGAAAGGAGATCTGCATGCAAAAGAGAGTAACCACAGTGGTAAAGAGCCTATTGCTGATTGCTGGGCTAAGCGTATCCCTCAATAGTTCTGCGCAAGACCCTGAATGGGTCGATCTCGCCGTTCATAACTTCGGCGCACCTATCAACACCATGTGGGCTGAGGGAGAACTTTCCTTCGCCGCCGACGGTACGATGGTCTACTGCAGCGCGAGACAGGATATGGCTGTAGCTCCGGGAGACCCAAAAGACCTCTATATCGCTACCTTCAACGCCGAGACCGGTAGCTGGAACACGCCAGTAAACATGGGCATACCTATCAATGCACCACCGGCGACCGATGTGGACCCCCTGCGCGCTGGCGATGACCGCGAGCCATGGATAACTGCGGACGGCAATACTATCTACTTCAAGTCTGACCGTCTCGCCACTACCAGCCCACGTAATGCGAATGATCTTTTCATTACTCGCAAGGTAGACGGGCAGTGGAGCACGCCAGAGTTGATGGGTTTTCCGATCAGTACAAACGTTGGCAACGAGCACTGCCCTGCCATCCTCCAAGATGGCGAGACACTCTGCTTCGCATCGATGCGTGAAGGCGGCTACGGTGGATCCGACATTTATTGCTCCAAGCCAGACGGCGATGGTGGCTGGCAAGAACCCATCAACCAAGGACCGAACATCAATACTGCAGCCGAAGAATTTCATTTCTCCCAAGACACGGACGGCATGGTGTATTTCACCTCGTCTCGACCGGGCGGTTTCGGCGGCACCGATATCTACGGCGCGATGACGCAGGGCGAAAATAGCTGGGCGGCGGCGAGAAACCTTGGGTCTCAGGTGAACACTGCTGGCGCCGATATGTGTCCCGCATTTCCACCCGGCGAGAATACAATCACTTGGTTCTCTACCCGTGATGACAACAGCCTTGGCAACATCGACATATTTTGGACTAACAAAATAAACATAAGTGAGTAATATGAAAAGGATAAACCTTATAGCCAGACGCTACCGTTGGGCTATTGTCTCTACACTAGCCGCGTTAACACTTATCTCCTGTGCTGTGAGACCAGAGACTCAAGCGAAGATGGACGAATACGCGAGAACGATTCCCACCTGTTTGGGCGATGACGAGTGCGATCGTAAATGGGCCGTCGCCAGAACATGGACGGCGCAAAATTCTGATTTCAGTATTCGTGGCGAGAGTGACATTCGCATTAACGCCAATAGCAACATAACCAGCCAGAGTGGCATTGGCGTCATCATTACTAAAGTCGCTAACGGGTCCGATGGATTTCAGTTCATTGCCGATCTGGAATGTTTTAGTGCCTATTCATGCCCTGAACTTTGGGATTTGAAAGTAGATTTTAATAAAACAATAAATGGCGCATCTGAATGAATCGAATAACGATAAAGAAACTTCTAGCCCTGCTTATAATTCTACTGCCTAGCGCGACTTACTCTCAGAGTAATTCCGAGCAATGGATTAAGCTGTTTAATGGCGAAGATCTCAGCAACTGGATTCCAAAGTTCACCGGACATGAGTTAGGCGTGAACTATCGCGATACATTTCGTGCGGAAGATGGCGTGTTTAAAGTTTCCTATGACAACTGGCCCGACTTCGATGGCGAGTTCGGTCACATTTTCTATAACGAGAGTTTCTCCCATTACAGATTGCTAGTGGAATACCGTTTCGTAGGCGATCAGGTGAACAACGGCCCGGACTGGGCCTACCGCAACAACGGCGTCATGCTGCACGGTCAGTCTCCAGAATCCATGACGCTGGATCAGGAATTTCCCGCTTCGATCGAAGTGCAGTTACTCGGCGGAAATGGCACAGACGAGCGAGCGACTGCTAATGTCTGCTCGCCAGGTACGCACTACGTAAGAGATGGCAAGCTAGTTACACAACACTGCATAAACTCGAGTTCAGCCACCTATCACGGTGACCAGTGGGTTACGCTGGAGGTTGAGGTGCGTGGCGATGAAATGATTCGGCACACTGTGAACGGCGAAGTGGTTTTCGAGTATTCGATGACGCAATTGGATGAGAGCGATCCCGATGCGCAGAATCTAATCAACCAGGGGCAACCCATCGCCGTGGGTGGAGGTTACATCTCACTGCAGGCAGAAAGTCATCCAACTGAGTTTAGGAGGATAGAGATTCTTCCTCTTACTCACTAAAAATTCGTTAGTTCTTTTCTAAGAAATTCTATTCTAAGAAATGCTATTCTAACCATTAGTCTTTAAACCAAATCTTTTCCAATGAGTCCTCTCCTACAGAGTTCTCTTCTAAAGAGTTCCGTCGGCGATTAAGTCTGCTGCATAGTGTGCCGCTCTAGCACTGAACGCCATATAAGTCAGCGAAGGATTCTGACAGGCCGACGATGTCATGAACGAACCATCGGTCACGAACAGATTCGGCACATCGTGCGCCTGACACCAGCTATTGAGCACAGAGTCCGCCGGGTCGTGACCCATGCGTGCGCTACCCATCTCATGAATTCTATTTCCCGGTTTCGTCAGGCTAACATCGTTCGCAGTGATGTCCGTGCAGCCGGCCGCCTCTAACATCGCAACAGCATCTTTGCTCGCCTCCGCAAGCATAGTGTGTTCGTTATCGCTATAGGTTACATGGAACAGCGCTAGCGGATTGCCCCAGCGATCGCGCTTCGAGCTATGCAGCGTAACTCGGTTCTCTGGATTCGGCAGTTGCTCACCGAACGCGCCTATGTTGACTCGCCAAGGGCCAGGGTTCTTATGCGCTTCTTTGAAGCCGCGACCGATACCGGCAATCCGTCCGCCCGCATTACCTAACGGGCTCGAGCCACCTTGAAAACCAAAGCCACGAAGATAAGGCTTATCTTGACCGTTGAGATTCGCATAACGGGGAATATAGATACCGCCACTGGGCCTGCGACCGAAGACTTTCTGGTTATCAAAACCACTTATCAAGCCAGCCGCGCCCGCACCGCTCACATGGTCCATCAAGTTTCTGCCAACTTGATCGGAACGATTCACTAAGCCAGTTGGGAAAGCCTCAGATTTGGATTGCAATAGAATCATCGCCGAGGCAATCGTAGAGGCATTCAAGAAAATCACCTTCGACGTATAGAGGCGTTTCTCATTTGTTTCTGCATCGACGATACGCACGCCCGTTACTCTATTAGTTTCGGCATCGTATTCAATCGAGCTCACGATCGCGTTATGCACCATTGTAAGATTGCCAGTTCTCTCGGCCGCCGGTAGTGTCGCGTTCAAGGATGAGAAGTAGGCCTTGAATGAACAACCGAAGTGACAACGGTTACGGACCTGGCAATTCGATCTGCCCAATGATTGCTGCTCTTCAGTCGCATCGGTGAGGTGTGCTATTCGAGCAGCGATAACATTTCGTTCTGGAAATGTCGTCTCCACTTTGGCTTTGAGTGCTTTCTCGGCATCGGTTAACTCGAATGCAGGTTGAAAGACACTATCGGGTAACTGTGGCAGGCCTTCGGCGCTGCCCGCTATGCCGATGAAGGTTTCCACCTTCTCATACCATGGCTCTAATTCTTCGTAGCGAATCGGCCAGTCTATTCCGTAACCGTCGGTCTTGTTCGCATTAAAATCTAGATTGCTCAGGCGATAGACTTGACGTGACCACATGATAGAACGACCGCCGGTATGGTAACCACGCAACCAATCGTAGCTGGTGCCCTCGGCTTCTTCATAGGGATGTTCGTCATCCCGCACCCAGAAATTCTTGTTAGATTCCTTGATCGCGTAAGCAACACCGCCGTACTGTTTAGGATAGCGTTCGGCAATCTCATCCTGCGCCACGTTGTCCAGATTTGGACTCTCCCAGGGAGCTAGATTATCGACGTAATCACGCTCGGGAATAATTTCAGGCCCGCGTTCGAGCACCAGAACTTTCAATCCACGCTCGGTGAGTTCCTTCGCGGACATGCCGCCACTCATTCCTGAACCAACTACTATTGCATCAAAATCTGCCACGGGTCGCTCCCTATCTAATTCTATTTTTGCATCTGTAATTCTATTTCATCAAGTATCGGCTACTTCTAGATCTCGACACTCGGATCCCAACGGCCAGGCACAGCCACCCATTTCAATTCTTCGGTAGCACCCTCCTCTGTCGCGAAATAGGACTGACTCACATAACCCTTCACTCGCTTATAACCACTTGTGTCCCCATCTTCTGCAAAGGCTGCAGCATCAAATGCAGATAATGATTGCTCCGCCAAACTGTCACTAGCATCTAGGAAGTTCCCGCGAGCGCGCTGGTCTAGCTCGCCCTTTATCTGACGCAGCGCTGTGCGATGAGCATTCTTCGTTTCACTGTTCGCCCAGTCAGTCATAAGACCATCCATATAGCCTGGGACATTGGCATCCACCGCGCCGGGAGTTTCGGTACGCGGAATAATCAGGTCGCTTATGCGTGTCACTAGCGCATATTCCTCGCTAGTATAGAAGCGCGCCGCCGACCCGGGCCGCGTCGATAATACATTCGCAACTCCACCACACGCCGTTAGAGCAGTTGCTCCACCGATCGACACAATCAAACCCTGCAATACTTCTCGTCTTGTTGTCATGTTCCTGCCTTTTCTTAATCTTTCTTGTTCAACCTAATACGCACCGAATTTAGAAAACGATGTTGCGCACTGTGTAGAGGCTAACTGCTACCGAGGCCATTCCATTGCCTGGGCGATCGTGTTCAACAAAGAAATGTTTGAAGCCTGCTGTGTCTGCGTGACTGAAGATTTCGGCGAAATTTATTTCTCCGCTCCCAACATCTGCCATACGGCCGAACTCATCCATGTCTTTGACATGCAGCATGCTGAATCGTCCTGGATGGCTGTCAAAATAGGAAATTGGGTCGACACCCGCATTGCGAATCCAATACAGATCGAGTTCCATATCGACCAAATCGGCTTCGGTCTCCTCCAATAATATATCGTAGGGAATACGGCCGTCGGTCTCTATAAATTCAAAGTTGTGATTGTGGTAGCCCATCTTAATGCCAGCCTGCTTGCAAACTTCGCCCGCACGATTCAGATAATCCGCAGTGCGCTGATATTCGGCGATGGTACGTTGATTCTCGGGAAGGATTGGGACGACTATATATTTCTGTCCAAGTATTGCGGCTCGCTCAACTTCTCCTTCGAGATCGTCACGCAGTGCCTGCAACTGAATATGCGCTGCCGGTGAAGTCATGCCATTCTGCTCGAGAATGCTACGCACCTCACTGGCTGACTTGCCGTAGTAGCCGGCAAATTCCATTTCTTTGTAACCTAGTTCGGCGACATGCGCTAGCGTGCCTTCGAAATCTTGGGACAATTCATTTCGCAATGTATACAGCTGCAGTCCGACGCTATCTACACGGCGTCCCTGTGCCAATGCGCTCAAGGGCAGAGAAGTGCCAGCCGTGAAAATTACAGAAGAGTGGAGAAATTTACGTCGGTTGAAACCGCGGGGTAAAGGCATTGGAGCTGTCTTAGTAGTCAATCTTATTCTCCTGCTCTATCTGTTCTTTGAAAAATTAATCCCGGCGCCAAGCGCCACGCTGTAGATAGACCGCAACGATCACTATTATGCCTTGAACCGCACCATTGAGGTAGTTACTTACCGCGTCGGTCAGATTCAAGATATTGCCAATTAGCGTGAGTATTAGAGCTCCGACAACGGTGCCGCCGATGCGCCCGTAGCCGCCCTTCAGCACTGTACCACCGATAATAACGGCTGCAATTGCCTCGAGCTCCCAGAGAATACCAGTCTGTCCCGACGCCGAACCCAGGCGCGGCACATAGATGATAGTAGCGATGGAGACGCAGACTCCCTGCAGCATATAGGTTGCCGTCTTCACGCGATCTACATTAATGGCAGAGTAGCGTGCAACGCTCTCGTTTGAACCCACCGCGAAGCAGTGTCTACCGAACACAGTCATATTCAAGAGCACGTAGCCGATCACAGCTACTGCGAGAAATACCCAGACAGGATAAGGCAGGCCAAGAAACACGCCGTAATAGACCTGTGAATACACATCGCCGATCGTGAAGTTAAGCGACAACGTACCACCATCAGCCATATAGGTGACCAATGAACGATAGATTCCCATAGTGCCAAGCGTGACAATAAAGGCTTCAATCTTCGCCTTCGTGGTAAGCAAACCATTGATCAGGCCTGCTACAGCGCCAATACCCAGCGACGCGATGAGCGCCAGAATGATAATGGCCACCATCGAATCGATAGTGTCCATCAGGGCATTCATCAGCAATATCATGCAACCGGAAATAAACGCGGCCATCGAGCCAACCGAAAGATCGATGCCTCCCGCCGTGATTACGAAAGTCGCGCCAATGGCAGCGATGCCAATAAAGGAACTTCGCGCCAGAATATTGCTGAGATTGCCGCTGCTTAGAAATGCATCGTTTACTAGCACGCCGATGATAAAAACCACGACGAGTGCAATAAAGGGTCCTGCTGTTTTCAAGTCAAGCTTTAGCATTGGATATTCCGCTTTGTTCTAAATTTTTGTTCTTCAAGCCTGTGGCATAGCGCATGATCTCGATCTCCTCGATCTCGTCACCCTCTAAAACACCGCTTATCTGCCCGTGATACATCACTGCCACGCGATGAGAGAGACCAATGACTTCTGTAATGTCCGAAGAGATAAGTATCAATGAATGTCCTGACGCAATCAGCTGAGCTATAAAGTGGTAGATCTGGCTTTTCGTTCCTATATCGATACCGCGAGTAGGCTCGTCAATTATGATGAGGCTTGGCTCGGCCTCGAGAATTTTTGCTAGCAATAGTTTCTGCTGGTTTCCACCGGAAAGGTTTCCCGCCGCGATTGACCTGTCCTTCATACGGATATCAAATGTTTCGATGGCCTTCTCGAAGGCGACCTCTTCTCGTTTTGTGTCGATCAGCAGACTTGATACCTTGTGCAGGGAAAATAATGAGAAGTTGAAGACTAACCCTTTCTCTAAGAGCAGACCGCTTCCTTTGCGATCTTTCGTGAGATAGGCGACTCCTTTGTTGCGCGCCGCAGAGAGTTGCTTGAAATCAACACGCTCACCACGTAACTCGACACTTCCACTGTTCCCCTTCGCGGATTTTCTCAATCCAAGGACAGTTTCCATCAACGCCGTCCGGCCGGAGCCAACAAGCCCCGAGAAGCCTAGCACCTCACCCCTTCTCAACTCGAAACTGCTGGGCGTTGAATTGCCTTGTAGTAGCAAATCAGTAACTCGAAGAACTACTTCCGCCTCGCCTGGCACTTTCGGCATCTCTGGAAAGAGAGAATTTAACTCTCTACCCACCATCAGTCGCGCCATGTCGTCCTTGCTCAACTGTAATGCTGGATAGCTTCCAACTAATTCGCCATCGCGAAGCACTGTGATCACATCCGCTATCTGCTTGATCTCATCCAACTTGTGCGAGATGAAAACGATCGCCACACCATCTTGGCGAAAACGGTCGATGAGCTCGAACAGCACCTGACTTTCTTGTTGCGTGAGTACTGCTGTGGGTTCATCGAGGACAAGTACACGAGCATGTTTCGCCTGAGCCTTCGCGATCTCCACCATTTGCTTTGCGGAGACAGGCAGCTGAGCGACAGACGCGTCGGGGTCTATATCACTGCGCAGAATGTCTAAATATTCCTGCGCCTTGGTACGCATTGTTTTCTTATCGAGAAAAAAACGCCCCTTAATTTCGTTGCCGAGGAATATATTCTCTGCCACTGTGAGTTGCTCGGCGAGATTAAACTCCTGATGAATTAGCACGACGCCTGCCTGCTCGGCGATCGCATTGTTCCAGAGGGTAATTCGCTGGGAACTACCGCTGCCGTCGCTAATGTGCAACTCACCATCAGTGAGCGGCTCGAAGCCGGAGAGGATTTTAACTAATGTAGACTTCCCGGCGCCGTTCTCGCCGAGTATCGCGTGCACTTCTCCGCCGCGAAGCGTCAGATCGATGCCGTGCAAGACCTCGACGGGGCCGAAAGACTTGCGCAGATTCTTAACCGACAATGTGAGCGATTTAGTATTTTCGTCTGACATCTGAACTTCTTATTCTTCTCTAGGCTCTCGTTCTAAAATACCAGTCATACTACTATTCATACTAATTAGGGCGGTTCCACATGTTTTCCAACACGGTACTACCATATTCTTTTTGCCCTTCAATAAGAAGCACTCGCATCTGTTCGACAACTTCCGGGAACTCGCGCGTAAAGCTGTAAGTCTCCGACGGGTCACGCTGCACATCGAATAACAAACCATTGGGACCGTAATAGGAATCTGGATTATCGAAGCTAGGTACTGCAGCCCTGTACTGTGACTCAACCACAAGCTTCCATTGGCCACTGCGCACACCGGCGATTCGATCCCTATCGAACAGATAAAGCACCTCATGAGGTGAAGTTGCACCATCGGTTAGCATCGGTAAAATATTTTTTCCATCAATTGGGCGATCTGTAGGTAAGTCACCGCCAGCGAGCTTCACTAGCGTTGGAAATATATCGATATTCATTGCCGGCTCGTTCGATACGAGTCCGCCGGGAATCGTGCCGGGCCACTTTGCGATGAAGGGAACACGTTGCCCACCTTCCCAGGAACTGCCTTTGCGATCACGAAATGGCCCGGGGCTTCCCTCGAACCACGGTCCATTGTCCGAGGTAAAAATAACAATCGTATTCTCTTCCAGGCCTAGCCTTTCCAATGTGGCCAATACCTCACCCACACTCCAGTCGATGGTCTCTACCACATCACCGTATAGCCCAGCATCGGACTGACCGCTGAATTGATTCGACACGTACAGAGGTACATGCGGAAATGTATGCGGCATATAGAGGAAGAACGGATCGTCTTGGTTGTCTTCGATAAAACGAATCGCCTCATTCGTGTAGCGTTCCGTCAAAGTGTTCTGATTAACCGGATTCTCGATCACCTGATCTTGACGATAGAGTTCCAGAGGCGTCATGTCGTTGCTATGCAGTACTCCGAAGTATTCATCAAAACCCTGAGTGAGTGGTGACCACTCCATTCGACTGCCTAGATGCCACTTGCCGAACAGCGCGGTTCGATAGCCGAGTGGCTTTAAAGCTTCGGCGAGGCTGATCTCCTCCGAGGCAAGGTGAACGTCGTTGGTGGGCCGCGCAACATCGCTTACTAGATCGAGACGAATTGGATAGCGACCCGTTAGGAGCCCGCCCCTAGCTGCGGTACAGACGTTTGCACTGGAGTAGAAGCTATCTAGTCTCGCACCTTCCAAGGCCATGCGATCGAGGTTCGGCGTTTTTATTAGCTGCGAGCCATATACGCCTAGATCGCCGTATCCTAGATCGTCCGCCATAATCACGATGAAGTTGGGCTGCGGCGCGTCTTGCGCCTGAACGCCAGCAATAAGGCTGGCGGCCACTAACAGCAGCAATGGTTTAACGAGTCGTCTCATGCTTCTACCTCAATTTTTTCAGTTTAGCCCGAATGCCTGGCTTCTACTAATTTCCTGTTCCCGGCATAACTTCGAAGCTGGAATTGAATGTAACCAGCACGGATGCGAGCTGAAGTAGAACCGCCTGATCTCCTGTCACCGTTCCTACCCCCGCCTGCAACTGTGATGCGAGTGTCTCCTGCCCCATGATAACCGTCTCAAGGTCACTCCGATTCATAGTTATGGTTACATCAGCGTCGTCAGACAAATAGCCTTCAATATTGGAAAGCGTGCCACCACTCATTTCCACGACAAAATTCTGCTGCGTATCCGGCGAGCTAAAGTTCATCGTAAAGTTCGTTCCATCTGCAAGACCGCTATCGACTCTGGTCGCAACCGCGTCCCACCATTGAGTAGTGGTCATGGCTCTAGCTAAACTAGGACTAGTGCCGCGAGCTGCGGCCACGGCCGGGGCGCCGTTTCTAAGCTCCTGTGCCGAAGAAAGAAAAACATTACGCATACTCGCACTCTCATACTGATAGCCGAGTTGCTCGAAGAGGGAGGCGAGCAGGTCTTTGGCTTCGCTATTGTCTGGCTGCGCATAAACCAGCTTGTTGAGAATTTCCATGGCCAAGCGATACTGCCCGTCATCATGCAGAGTCTGCCCGCGAGAAATAATCTCTGCAGCACCCCCCATCATCTCAACATACAGAGGTGCAGAGTCTGCAGGTGAAAGAGGAGCAAGCGTTGCGGGATTGCCATCCCAGTAACCGAGATAGCGATTCAACACAGCCCGAGAGTTATGAAACTCGGAGCCATGATACTGTCGCGCACTCCACTGCTGCGCGAGACTGTTCGGCACCTTGTACTCGTTGTGAATCTCGTTAATCGTCACACCCTGGTTTGCCAGATTCAAAACCTGATTGTTCAGGTTCGCATACGCATCACGCTGTGTGCGCATAACCTGCTGAATTCGTTCATTCCCCCAACGCGGCCAGTTATGAGAAGAGACCAAGACCTCGGCATCCTGACCAAATCGATACAGCGCCTCATTGATCTGCTTTGACCATTGCAGCGCATCTCTCACCAATGCTCCTCGCAGGGTATAGACATTGTGTATCGTGGCCGTAATATTTTCCGCAGCCCAGAATACTTTCTGATCCGGGAACCAAGTATTCATCTCTGCCGGAGCCTCGGTGCCAGGTGAATTCTGAAAAACCATGCGCACACCATCGATGACATGCTCTTCATAGCTGTCTTCGATGACCAAGGTTGGGGCAATCAGTCCCGTTGTTCCTGCAGCGAGCGCTTTGCCAATAGCAGAGTCGACTTGGCCAAAGGGCCCGGAAGGAATACCGCGACCATACTGCAAGCCCGCACGCCGTGACATTGCATTGCCTGCATACACATTCTCGGCGATCGCCTCTTCCATAAATCCCGATGGCGCGATGACCTGCACCGCACCCGACTGTACTTCCTGCTCGCTGATCACACCGCGAACACCGCCGAAATGATCGATATGCGAATGGGAGTAGACGACCGCCCGCACTGGTAGCTCGCCTAGTTGTTCGTTCACAAGACGCAGCGCTGCCGCTGCCGTCTGTGAAGTAAGTAGCACATCAAATAATATCCAACCCGACTCACCTCTCACTATCGTCATATTGGCTAGATCGAAGCCACGCACCTGATAGATGAAATCGGGCACCACTTCATACAGGCCGAAGTTCATATTCAGTGTTGCCTGTCGCTGCAGCGATGGATGAATACTATCGAAGTCCGTGTCCTCAAGCAGGAAGTCGTAGCGCGTCATATCCCAGACTACGCGACCATTCTCAGCGAGAATTTGCCTCGAGTCGGGCTCTGCTATGAAGCCGCGACTAGACTCTTCGAAGTCACGCTGATCTTCGAAGGGGAGGCTATTACGAAATTCATTCTGTAGCTGTGACGTAAAGCTGCTTGGCTCCGATCCTTTCGCATTGAAGTGATCTTGCGCAAATGCATTTCCGGCAGACACTACTAGCGCGAATGCAAAGATTAATATATTGGCGACTCTAGTCTTTTTTAAAAACAACATGAGAATTCCCCTTATCTTCTGTTCTTTTAGTTTGTTCTACAATTTGCAGTAATAATGCAAAAAGCCAAGAGGATTTGAAATCTCTTGGCTTTTTGTTTAGCGTGATTCGCTTTGGCGTAACCGAAAAATTTTAAAACTACTTCGGTACTCCCTAGCTATCATTGTGACTACAAACGCGAGCGCGTGATATCAACGTCTGAGTTACGGAAGTAAGATTGAAATTGCCTTTCGACTACAATCGCTTCCTGAGTCTTACCCTGAGCTTCCAATGCCTGAACAAGACCGAAGGTAGTCCAACCGTTCTGCTGATTCCATATTAGGTCTTTTCGGTATACTGCTTCGGCCTCTGCTGCACGGCCTGCATCTAGAAGTACTGCACCTAGATAAAGACGCATGGATTGAGACCAATCCGGTGGCTCAGTGTAATTAAGCGAGTCTTGATATTGAATCGCTACATTGTAGTGAACAATAGCGGCGTCAAGATTACCTTTCGCTTCTTCGATTTCTCCGTGTAGCGCGTGGCTAGCAAGCGTAAGAACATGAGATGCTGGCGTTGGTCCAACACCGGTATCGTCAACATTATCTGCAACCATCTGGGCCTGGATATTAGCTAGTTCATTTTCGGCTAGCTCCATATGACCTTTCGATACATGGGCACTGCCTTTCACATAGCTCCACATACCATCTAGATAAGGCGTGCCACTATGACTTGGTTGCGCACTATGGAGTTTGTCGTACTTGCCAAACACCTTATCTATAACCCAAGAATGCGCGACACGTTTCTCGCCACGACCAATAGCTTCTACAGCCGTGCCTACACTGTCGGCGCCACGTTGCGCCGCGGCAGACGATTCTGCGTAATTACCCTGCAACATATTTGCATAACGAACGAAATCTAGAGCGTGAGGCGCGTGCGCCTTGTGTGATAGACCATAAGTACCAATATTCGGAAAATTTGTATCTCCCCAAATTTCGGCAAACTGCAAATCGACAAGCTGTGACCTTTCATTGATGTCAATAGCCTTCTCGTACTCACCAACTCGAAGGTAGATGTGTCCAGGCATATGCACCATATGACCGGAGATAGGCACAAGGCTTTCCAGTTTTTGTGCTGAAGGCATCGCAAGCTCTGGCTGAGCGGAGGCTTCCATCAAATGAATGTAGAGATGGTTTGCGCCTGGGTGATCATGCTCAGATCGCATAGCAGATTCGAAAGCTGCCTGCGCCTCTGCTGTGCCTGGCTTGGCAATACCATCCTCATCCCAGTAGTCCCAGCGAGTCGTGTTCATATAAGACTCACCGAAGATAGTCGCTATATCAGCATCATCTGGATACTGATCGTGTAGATTGCGCATAGCATCGACAAAGGCAAAGTCTCTTTCCCTGCTATCAGGAATGGCGTCTTTATTGTAGAGAACGAATAGCGCATTGATCATGTCGCGCTCACGTTGACTGCCATTGTTAGCCAGAGCTAGCGCTCTGCGTATTGCATCAAGGCCAGCACCATTAGGGTCATCAGGCAAGCCGCCATAGCGACTATTTGGATTGGGACCTGCAGCATGCGCTAAGCCAAAATGAGGCATAGGGCTATTTGGATCTAGGCGTGCAGCTTCCTGATAAGAGGCAATTGATTCGACAAAGTAGAAACTCCAAGCCATTCGCAGCCCTTGGTCGAAGAAAGCCTGAGCTTCTGCAGAATCCGTGGTGATTGGGCGGCTATAAGATCCGCCTCCTGGAACCATAACCGCCAGGGCTTCATCGCTCTGCGCCGTTAAATTGAGTTGTGGTACGAGTAATGCGGCTGCGACTGCAACCGAAGTGACTAATTTTCGCATAAACGTTAACCTCATTAGCTTGCTGATTTTATTATATAATTTATTAAATTCGATGCTAAGTGTTTTATCGGTTTTCTGAGTCCTTCAGCCATCATAGAATGACCGATCGAACCCTAAAGCTGGCACGCAGTATACCCCATTGTCACGATATTGGAGCGCCTGCGGCCCATTTTGAGGCGATAGTTGATCTATATTTGGAGAATGCACCCATGAACGAGATCGTATTAGACATATTCACCGACTACATTTGACCCTGGTGTTACCTCAGTACCGTGAGTATTGAAAAGCTGAAGCAAAATTATCCAGTGAAAACACGCTGGATTCATTTTCCACTCCACCCGGACACGCCAACCGAGGGAAAGTCCTTAGCAGAGCTGTTTGCCGGGCGTGATCTAGCGCCTATGCGTGAGCGGATGAAGGCACTGATGGCGGAGGCTGGGCTGGAATACGGTGAACGCACCCATACCTTCAATAGTCGACTCGCACAGGAACTAGGCAAATGGGCCGACAGCAAACCAGGCGGCGAGGCGATACATGACGCACTCTATCGGGCTTACTTTGTGGACGACAAAAATATCGGCGATGTCGATGAGTTAGTCGTGATTGCCGAGGCTGTGGGTTTGGATGCTCTTGAGGCACGACGCATAATCATTGAGCGCGAATATAAGGAAGCGGTAGATGAGGACTGGCAGCGATCTCGTGAAGCTGGCGTCACGGGCGTGCCGACGTTCTATGGCAATGACTTGGTCGTCGTTGGCTGCCAACCCTATGAGACCTTAGAGAAGTTTGTTCTACACTTAATCCAAATGAATTCGAATCAGAATGAGGCCGGATGATGCCTACTAGAACTGCACTAGTAACTTGCTGCGATAGATACATGGGCAATGCAATCAAGGAGAAGTTTGAAGAGCTTGGTATCAATGTGATAGCAGGGCCTTCATTGATGCGCAGCGAGCAGGAAGTTAACGAGATTATTGCTAACGCGGGTGACATCGATATTCTCGTGGCGAATCTTGCCGAACCACCGATGACAAGGCCGGTGCAGAACATCGACAATGAAAACTGGAATCTACTGTTCGATTCACTAGTTCACCCGCTGATGTATCTAGTGCGTGCGGTCACACCGCAGATGTTGGAGAGAAAACGCGGAAAAATTATTGCCGTAACTAGTGCCGCGCCACTGCGTGGCATTCCAAACAATGCCGCTTACTGTGCTGCACGCGGTGCACAGAACGGTTTCATCAAGGCTGTTGGGCTGGAGTTGGCACGCAGCAATATTCAAGTAAATGCGATCGCGCAGAATTACATCAACAACAACACCTACTACCCGGACGATATTCTCGATAACGAAAAATTCTTAGAGCATGTAAAACGTAATGTGCCGACGAACGAAATCGGCGCGGCTAGCGAAACCGCTCAGCTTGCCGCCTACCTTTCGCGTGAAGACTGTCGTCATATGGTGGGACAGATAATTCCTTTGGCTGGCGGTTGGGCTACCTAGAAAATTTAGTTTAAGAACTTGGCCCGGCCACTACACCGCTATCATGAAGCTTGCCAATCTCACTTTCTGAAAGACCGAGCGTATCACCAAGTATCTCATCGGTATGCTGGCCCAGAACTGGTGCAGGTGTCACTGGAATGTTTCCCAATCCTTCGAAGTTTAGTGGATTCGATGGCATTAGATATTCACCTATACCTGGCTGCTCTACCTTCTCGAATAGCGGATTGTCGGCGCTGCAGTCGATATCGCTCTCAACAAGTTGTTGTATCGTTTGATACGGCCCCCAGCATACTGATTCCTGAGCTAGCGCTTCGTGCACAGCATGCGAATCATGCAGAGCGAACCAGGGATCAAAGAGTTGCTTCAATTTTTCGCGCGCCCGGAAGCGATCCCCCTCGTTACCAAAATCGAGACTGAGACTCGCTTCCAGCTCAGCGACCTGTGTCTCGGTTTGGGTTACCCTTACTATCGCCTTCCACTGATTCGGGCTGACTCCAACTATCATTACGCGCTCTCCATCCTTGCACTTGAAGTCATGGCCGAAGCTCCCAAAGACATGGTTGCCGACGGACTGTCGCGGCTGCTTGTTCACTTCGGCCTCGGCTAGATAACCAAGATGCCCCATCGTGGCTAGTGCGACATCGGCGAGCGCGAGCCGTATGAGCTGCCCCTTGCCATGAATTCTTCTGTGGCGCTCGGCGGTTAGCAGACCCAGCGCTATGTGCTGACCCGCTATAACGTCCCAGGCCGGGAATGGATTATTGCTGGGGTTCTCTCCATCTCCGCTAAGAAACGGTAACCCCACCTTGCTGTTAACGGTGTAGTCCAGCGCACTACCGCCGTGGCGGTCACCAGTCAGATTGAGGTAAATGAGATCTTCGCGGCGCGCGCGCAGTGCCGCGTCGGCAAGCCAGCCCTTCGCAGGAAAATTTGTTAAAAAGATGCCCGCGTCTTCACCATCAGCACAGATGAGCTGCGTGATGAGTTCCTTTCCTTCGGGTTTACGAAAATCGACGGCGAAGGAGCGCTTACCTTTGTTCAAACTGTGCCAATACAGACTCTTGCCCTTGTCAGTGACAGGCCAGCGACGGTAGTCGATGCCTCCGCCGATCTGATCGAAGCGAATAACGTCTGCTCCAAGTTGTGCAAGAGTCATACCGCCGGAGGGAGCCGCTATGAAAGCACTCCCTTCGACTACACGCATTCCACTTAGTAAAGCTTGCAAGTGTGCTCCCCTATTTAGTCTATACTGAAAAAGTCATGTCGTGCGCCCTTAACGGGCAATGCTTACATATCCCTGTGCAACTTCTTCGAGATGATTCTAGCCGAGCTTATTCGACTAGAAGATAACCGTTATTGATTACGACCTTGTCCTGCTCCAAAGATTTACAACGAAATGCAATTTCGTTGCCATTGATCCAGATCTCAGTCCGGATAGTCTCACCCGGATAGACCGGTGCACAGAAGCGAAGCCGCATACGCTTGAATCGCGAAGTGTCATAGTTGCAGCAGCTCTTTACCAGCGCATGGGTTGCCACGCCCATGGTGCAGAGTCCGTGCAGAATCGGCGCCTTGAATCCCGCATTTCTTGCTACGATAGGCGAGACATGGAGTGGGTTGAAGTCGCCTGTTAGGCGATAGATCAGAGCCTGCCGCGGCTGCATGGGCAAATCGCACACCATATCTGGCTCACTCTTAGGGATGATATCGGTCTTCGGGGTTGCCTTGCGTTCTCCGCCAAATCCCCCGTCCCCTCTGGCCAATAGTGTTGTAACGAGCGTACAAATATCTTCTCCTGTAGTAACATCGCTAACTACTCTGTCTGACACGATCAGTGCTCCTATACGCTCGCCCTTATCGGTTACGCTAGTTATGCGAGTTTTCGCCTCGACGGTACCTTCGTGTGGAAATGGCTTATGCATAATTATTTCTTGCCCGGCATGCAACACCTTGACCCAGTCCAGCCCTGTGTCTTCTTCCTTCGCCCAGAAGCCTGGATGCGCCATCATTGCAGATTGACTCGGCAATACTTTAAGATTCTCTTCATAGACGAAACGTAGAGTCTCCTCATTCAGCGGTTCGATTCCCATACCCACGCCCAAAGCGTATAACATGCAATCTTTGGCCGTGTAAGTTTGTTGAACAACAGGAAAATCTTTGTTCCATAATTTCTCAGGATCGAATGTCATTACTCTACTTCTCCATTGATCTTGTGTGCTACCAAAATTTGGTTTTTGCCAAAATCCTCAGGATGATCCTTCGATCAATTCTCGGGCAACAACTTTTATTGCCAGGACTTCTTCCGCACCTTCAAAGATAGAGAGCACGCGAGCATCAACAAAAAGACGGCTTACTGCCGACTCCTCTGCATAGCCCATGCCTCCATGAATCTGCAACGCTTCGCGGCATAGCATCTCAGCGGCGCGGCAACTGAATAGCTTCACGAGGCTAGCTTCCATCTGACCGGCACCATCATCCATTAATTGTGCTACCGCATAACTGAATTGCCGCGCCGCAGTGAGTGTTGCTAAGAGCCTCGCCAATTTAACCTGAGTGAGCTGGTAATCTGCTATAGCGCTACCGAATACCTTCCTGTCTTTAGCGTAGGAGAGCGCTCTCTCAAATGCAGCTTGCATCACACCTGTCGCACGAGCCGCAGTCTGGATTCTTCCGCCTGCGAAGCCCGCCATGGTGAAATAAAACCCTTTCCCTTCGCCGGCTTCTTCACCAACAAGATTCTCATTAGGCACGAAGAAATCTTCGAAGAATAAATCATAGGAATGCATACCACGATAGCCGATAGTAGCAATTGCCTTGCCCGTTATAGAACCGCCATCTGCCTGCGTATGCTCAAAATCGTGACCGCTAAACGACGGTTTTTCTACTAAAAACAGACTGAGACCTTTATGGCCTAGCGAGGAGTCCTTGTTACTGCGCGCCAATACGACAAGCAACTCTGATTTTCCCGCGAAGGTACACCATGTCTTACTGCCATTGAGCAGCCATCCGTTTTCTGTTGGAGTTGCCTTAAGAGAGACCGCAGCAACATCAGAGCCAGTATTCGGTTCGGTGATAGAAATCGCACAGAGCGTCTTTCCTGCGGCAAGCGCAGGTAGCCATTTTTGTTTTTGCTGTTCACTCCCACCGCTGAGCAAAGCGCGTGCCGCGATCTCCGGCCTCGTTATCAAACTACCTGCGGCGCCTAAGGAGCCTCGGGATAACTCTTCTGTCACAACGATCATGCTAAGGCTATCTGTGCGATCATCTGGCTGGAGCCCGCCGAACCGTTCCGGTATACATGTACCAAAGCAACCTAACTCTGCTGCGCCTTGGAGGATCGAGTCGGGAATGTCTTCATCGAAACGGTGGATCTGTTCGGCAAGCGGCATCACCTCTTCATTGGCAAAGCGGTAAAATGTTTCCCGCACGAGCTCCTTCTCTTCACTTAATAATGAAGGCAGGCGCTGGATATCGTTCTCTACTATCTCGCCGCCTAAGTATGATAGGGATTTCGTGCTCGCGTAGGTGTCTAGTAGCTTCTTATAGACAGTTCTCGCGTAAATTTCCAATAGCTTTGCTCTATCTAGGCCAACGTCAGTTGCGCGAGCGACTAGGCGATTTAGAACGCTCTGCAAGGTTTCTGCACAGAAGCTCAGCGCAAGCTGCTGAGTGAATTTTTGAGTGGTTAATTTCTGCGCGTAGTCATTAAATGCCGCTGCGGCAGACAACTCCGCCACGCAGAAGGCCAACTCGTAGCTGGGCAACTGCCAGTCATCCAATAGTTTTACATCAAAATCTCCACCGGGTGAGCATTTCCCGTTGATATAAGAACAACCAGCCATCGCCTGCTGCTTCAACACAGCCAGTTCGATATTCGCTTCTTCGAGATGTTCAGAGTGTAATGTCATTTCTGTGGCTCAGGTGATCAGCTCAATAAGCTGACTTGGATTCATCTCTAAGCAGAGGTGAATGTTCAAAGGTCCGAGAATTTTATTCGATGTCGCCTGCAATTGCGATGCATGACGTACCAAAGACAGCATGGATAAAGCTCGGTAGAATTACTGACAATGATCAAGAATCCAACAACTACGACGCTACGCTGCTTTATAGCTATCGCCTCTCCACTTACGGAGGCCGCACGGCCTCTAATTAGTGAATTGGAAAGATTAGTGAGTAGCGAGAAGTTCCGTTTGCGAATAGCGCCTCCTGAGAACCTACACATCACGCTGAAGTTTGTAGGCAGTGTGGATACCGATCAAGCAGGACTGCTGGATTCGATCCTACGAAATCAGAGCATCAAACAAGCACCGCTTTATCTCAATTGCCGCGGCATAGAGTTCTTCAGTAATTCGCTCTACATGGCTTTTTGAATGAGGCGCTCACGTTTCTCGGATATCCTATAGAGAGCGCGAGGTTTGTGCCACATATTACGCTCGCACGATTCGGGGCATCGGAGAGGCCTGAGCTTATTGCATTACTAAAAGCCTGCCGCGATAGAAAGTGAGGAGGTTTCACCGCCGAATCCATTCAACTTTTTCGTTCCGAGACTCTGCTCAAAGGAGCTAGATACACCTCGATCGGAAACTATCCATTATTGGGCTAGTGCTAGCAGTTTTATATTTATCATGCAGGCCAATGCCTTGAAGTATAAGCGGAACCGCCTTTAGCTTCGCATCTTTTTCCAGTGCCGCATCTAACTCAGCAAGAATTTTTGGCGTCTTCTTAGCCGGTGTAGTTCTTGTTGATCAAAGAATTCAGCACATGATCTTCCCATTCACCGTCTATCTGCAGAAATCGTTTCGCATAACCTTCGCGCTCGAAGCCTAACCTTTTCAGCAGCGCCTCGGAGCGTTTGTTCTGCGGCATATGATTGGCGATTATTCGGTGCAACCTAATTTCAGAGAACACATACTCGATCGTATATTCCGCAAGCTCTTGCATTCTTCCCTCCCCCTCAAAGCCTTTATCCACCGAATAGCCCATATGACAGGATTGAAAAACACCACGAACAATATTACTAATCGAGCAAGTACCGATGACCTGAGTTTCTGAATCGTTAACGCCAATAAAATGCACTGAACTATTGTTCACGAACTCTTTCTCTCGCTCGATCAGGCGCAGTGTCCAGCTAGTTACACTATGATGAGCCCTCGGCATGAGCGGACTCCATCTTTTTAGATGAGTCTCGTTCGTTTGATAATAGTTCGCCAGAATGACTTCGTGCCCGGGCGTGCTTCGCGTAATTTTCATTTATAGGCGTTACAGTATCCGTAGCATGAGCAAGGCCTGTTCATCCATATGAGTAAACACAGTTACCGATTCCCACCCCAATTTGGCATATAAGCCTCCGCCCAGGTTTATGGTTTGCAGATAGAGATGCGGCAAATTCAGCTGTTTCGCTATCTCCACAATATGTAGGCTCATCTGCGAGGCTATCTCACCATCGCGAACATCTTCTTTCACGAATACGCTTCCTAACCAATAGTGGTAGTCCGGGAATACGTTCGCAAGTTCGTGCCGTTTGAGAGCTGCCGTCCCCACGGGGATGCCATCGAGTGTTGCTAGTATGTGAATAGGCAGCTCGGTTTTGCTAAGCGAATTGTGCAGCTGGTCCCTGGCGAGTTCGATATCACTTCCCATGCGATCGGCCCAGACGGTGCGCCACCAGTCGATGACTAGGGGCACATCCTCCGACCTATCGGCAAGGTATTCGAATTCTAGCTTCAGCTTTGACCCCTTTCTATGCACTCGCACGCTATTGAAACTCCACTCAAGGTAAAGATACGCCGATAGTGCCGAGAATTTCAATGCGCTGTAGCAATTTTCCACTAGACGCTGAGGATAGGCAATCTCCGACCCAACCTCGCCACAGCACACCCCACGGCCGCTTCGCCTAAGGAATTCGTTTGCCTGCGCTACGAGTGGCAATGCGCTTTTACTTGAGCTTTACCCGCGATGTATAGGAAACTCAAGCTACTTTAAGAGGAGCGGCATCTTCCGCCGGACTTGGGTAGGAGCAACTGTTTTGGCCGGCAACCCGTACTCTCTATCTTCTGGTCCTACTGTATTGATCTAACGGTGAGTTATTTGGTTACTGAGAGCACGACAAACACCTCAACCAAGACCGCTACGGTGAACGAGTGGCACAAGATCGAACCCAAGGAATTTCGCCGCGAACAGATTAAAATGTTGTGGGGACATCTACCACTAATCTTTCTTGCAAATGTGGCCACTGGATCACTCATACTTCTGCTGCTGGTAACTACAGCCTATAACCCGCTATCGTTTTATTGGTATTCCGCCCTAATAATTAGCACAGCAATTCGCGCTTATCTAACTCATCGCCATAACCAGAAACCGTCAACTTCACACAACTATAACTCTGACTGGAAATTCCTGATCGTTGGCGCGTTTATTTCAGGTTCTATCTGGGGTAGCTCTGCTTTTGTATTACCTGAGAATCCTTCATTCGTGGCCGTGGGAATTACTAGCCTCTGGATTGCTGGTCTATTGGCCGGTGCAACCACCACCATGCATGTCCTTCGGGAAGTGTTTTTCAGCTTCGCTATTCCCGCCACAGCACTGTATCTGTGTTACCTATTTCTGAATATCACAGAAAATCAGATCCCCCTCGTCGGCAGCTACCTCTTCTTCGTCGCGTTTATCATCCCCATTGCTATGCGTATCGCGGGCGATTTTCGACATAGCATCAGATTGACCCTACAGAATAGAAACCTTCAAGAGAAATTGAAAGTCGATGCGGCGAATTTGCTCGAGAAAGAAGAGGAGCTGACAAGACAAAGAAAAGAGCAGACAGCCTTGCAAACACAGAAGGCCTACGTAGTTAAAAAACTAAAGGACGCCGGTGAAGACCGGCTACTCCTTTTGGACGCGGTGCAGGAAGGCATATTCGGAATCAGCAATGTTGGCTCGATCACTTTTATCAATAAATCAGCGCTCGAACTTCTAGGCTTGGATGAAAATGAAGTCATTGGCATGAATGCCATAGAATTGATCTGCCCAGCCCAAGATTCACCCGAGAACATTACTCAATCTAATAAGGCCATCCTCACTGCCTGTCTCGTTGGGCGTCCTGCTGTACTTCTGGATAGTGCTTTCACTAGGAAAGACGGCTCTTTGATGCCAGTGCGTTTCTCTAGCGAGCCTATCGAGAAAGCGGGAAAAATTATCGGTGCCGTAGTTAGTTTTAGCGACACAACAAAGCAGAGAGAAATGGAGAACATGCTTATTCAATCGCAAAAAATGGAAGCGATTGGACGGCTTACCGGAGGTGTGGCCCATGATTTTAACAATTTGCTAACAGTTATCATGGGTAATTTGCAGTTCTTACAACTTCAACTTCCCGGCAATGAAAAGGCGATCACCCTGATCAACAAGATAATGAACGCCGCTAAGAGCAGCGCAGAGTTAAACAATAGATTACTTAGCTTCTCAAGGGAGCAGGCCCTCATTACTGCCCCAGTCGATATCAACGACATGCTCACCGAGATGCATGAATTCCTAGACCGTATCCTAGGCGCAGATATCGATCTGATTCTAAACTTAGAGGACGCTGACTGCATCGCTATAACCGATCGAACTCAATTAGAAAACGGCATACTAAACCTTTGTGTGAATGCCAAGGATGCCATGCCAAACGGAGGAAAGCTGGAGATTACTGCGACAACAACCCAACTAGCGGGCTCACATTTAGGGCATGAGGGTAGTCAGGACCTTCAAGACTACGTTGAGTTGGCGGTAATCGACAGCGGCACCGGGATACCTCTGGACATACAGAAGAAAATCTTCGAACCTTTCTTCACCACAAAAGAAAAGAATGAGGGCACAGGCCTTGGTTTGAGCACCACTTATGGCTTCCTTCGCCAGTCTGGCGGCAACATAACAGTGGATAGCATCCTTGGGCAGGGCACCACCTTTCGCCTATTTCTGCCCCTCACCGGCGAACAAATTAAGGCTGTGGAAGCGGTCAAGATTGTTAGAAATGAAAAAGCCAGCTATGAAGGAAAGATTCTGATTGTAGAAGATAATGAGAGCGTGCGCGAAGTAGCTAGTCACATGTTGCACACGGCTGGCTTCGATGTAATCACCGCACACAATGGCAGCTCTGGGCTCAGCAAATACAAGACGAATTCTGATATCGATCTCGTATTCTCTGACGTCATCATGCCCGGCGGTATGACAGGCGTCGAACTGGCAACGAAAATTCTCGAAATTACGCCTGGCCTACCAATTCTGTTAGCAACTGGCTACGCAGAGAAGACATTGAAAGACCAACTTAATGATCATAAAAATGTTGTATTGATATCTAAACCCTATGACACAAACGAGCTACCAGATCTCATCAATTCGATGATGATACAAAATCCTCGGGCCAAATAAAGCCTTCATTAACATGACGGCTGTAGACCGCAGCCTATCTACCTACCTACGGTCTATAATCGCCTTATCGACCATCTCGCTGAATATTTCTCGGAAACCTCCGCCACTAGACGGCGAAACCTGCGCCATAATAACGATCACCGTAGATTCTTTTGGGTCTATGAAAAAGCGCGTAGCCGCAGAACCATCCCACCAGATCGTTCCTTCAGAAACGGGAAAGCTGTACTGCGCAGGATCCATAACCAGGTTGAAGCCGCCCAGCGTCCAGCCGGAACCTAGCCAATAACCTCGATCGCCAATAGGCATGGCTTGATCAGGAACACCATTTTGATACATTAAGGCGGCGGTCTCTTCTTTGAGGATGGTTTTCCCTTTGAATTTTCCACCATCCAAAATCATCTGCGAAAAATTTAGAAAATCTGGAACGCTGGATAGAAGCCCAACGCCACCTTCGATTAGTGTCGGTCGGGACGTCCATGGCACTGATTCGATCTTATAGGGTTTCAGCACGCCATCTGTAGGTCGATACAACTGAGCTAAACGGTCGACATCGCTGCCTTCAGCCCAAAACATTGTACTATTCATCTCCAGAGGATCTAGAATATTCTCTTGCAGGTATTCTTCGAAAGCTTGGCCCGACCAAATTTCTACTAACTTACCTAATATGGTTGCATGAATTCCATAACGAAACTGCGTGCCAGGGTCTTGAAACAAAGGTACGCGAGCTGCATTAGATGTCATTTGATCCAATGTGATGTTTTTATCTCTTACGTTGTTCTCTCTATACAGTGCGGAGCTACGGCTACCCAAACCCGATGTATGAGTGAGAAGATGGGCGACTGTGATATCGCCAGTACGTGACTTCGTCTGCGAAATATCCGTACTGGAGGAATCAAGCAGTACTCTCTGATCTTCAAACTCAGGTAGGTACATCTTTACCGGATCATCCAGCTGGAATTTGCCTTCCTCGAACAATTTTAAAACGGCAGCGCTAGTGACTTCACGCGCCATTGAATAAATTCGAAACAGCGCATCACCTGGCATCGGCTTGCCACTTTCTAGATCTAGCTTACCTAGCGATTCGAAATAGACTAACTTGCCATCTCTGGCGACTGCTGCAACCACGCCTGCTAACTCACCATCATCGATATGTTGCTGCAGGCGTGAGGTAGCTTCAAGTAAAGCAGAGGAAGACATACCCACTGACTCCGCTGACACCACCTCGGCTGCGTTGCTGAATTGACCCTGGCAGAACAATAAGCTGATAAGAAAAAATCTCATCCATAGTCTATTAGTCATTCTTATTTCCAACTCTCTTATGATTAGTTTAGGCCTGATTGAACTTCTTCGATCCAGCGATCTACTCTCGACTCCAGTAAAGGCAGCGGCAGCGCACCTGCGCCAAGTACTACGTCGTGAAATGTTCTGATATCAAAGTTATTTCCTAGCGCTGACTCGGCATTTACTCGAAGTTCCTGAAACTTCATCATGCCAATCTTATAAGCTGTCGCCTGCCCTGGTCCAGTTATGTAGCGCTGAATCTCTGAGCGTATCGCACCTTCAGCCTGTGCGGAATTGTCGATAAAATATTGCACCGCACACTCCTCATCCCACTGCTGGGCATGAATTCCGGTATCGACTACCAGGCGAATTGCTCTCCACAGCTCGCCGCTCAGGCGTCCGAAATCCGAGTAGGGATCTTCAAATGCGCCCATCTCTTTAGCGAGCCATTCCGCATACAGCCCCCAACCCTCCGTGTAGGCGGTTGTACGATACTGTGTACGAAATCTAGGCACGCCGGTTAGCTCTTGCTGAATCGATATCTGCATGTGATGCCCGGGACTACCTTCGTGATAGGCCACATCTTCGAGCTGAAATATGGGTAGTGTAGACATATCGGACATATGCGAATAGAACACTCCTGGTCGAGAGCCATCGGGTGTACCCGATGCATAGTGCTGCGCTGCACCAGCTTGCTCTCTAAACGACTCCACTCGTCGCACTTCCAATTGTGCTTTCGGCAGACGGCCAAAATAATCGGGTAGCTTCAGCGTGATCGCATCGAGATAGTCATTATTCAAGTCCAAATAATCTTGACGTCCCTCATCGGTGTTAGGAAAGTAGAAACGCTCATCCTCTCTCATGAAAACGAAGAAATCTTGAAGAGACCCTTCAAAATTCACAGCGTCCTTTATCTCTTCCATTGATCGATGCAGGCGCTCGACTTCTGCCAATCCAATTTCATGAATTTCATCGGCGGTGAACGCAAGCGTAGTCATTTGCGCGAGGCGATAGTTATAATAATTTTCTCCATCGGGTAGCGCCCACACTCCCTGTGAAGTTTCCGATGCGAACGCCTTATCTTGTTCTAACCAATCGAGTATTTCCTGATAGGAAGACATCACCTCGCCCGCCAAAATCTCCTGTGCCTGGGCTATGTACTCTTGAGCCTGATCGCTACTAATCAAATCAGAAGCAACTAGCGCCTCAATCTTCCCTTGAATATCCGTCCAAATTGGTGAGTTCGGCGAGCTGTCATTCGTATTAAAAGGAACGCCGGAGGTAACTCTATCTATTTCGGTCATCGCGAAGTCATAGGCGAATGCTGGCTGTCGAATACCAGAGCTCGATGCAGAGCGTGCACGGTCGAGCAACTCACCAAAGACTCGATCGAGCTCTCCCAATCGAGACAAGTAAGCTTCTATATCGGATGCATCATCTACGCGATGGTAGTTAATTAGGAAATTTGGCAACGAAGCATGTGGACCTCCGCGCCCAAAAATATAGTCATGCGCTCTGAAGGGAACAGCCGCTTCGGCGCGATCTAAGGAATAACTCCACATGTCATAGGATAGCTGGCCATCCTCGTTAAGAAGAGCGTAATCGAAATCAGCGATCATGGCGGCAACACTCTGCCTGCGCCAGGCAAGCTGTTCATCGGAACCGGCGACGCTGTAATCGTTCAAACTGTAGTAGTCGGATTTGTCACCCAAGCGCGTCTTGGTCTGCGGACTGAAATCAAGCTGCTGCGCATATTGTTCATCGAACCAGTCGTTCAGGCGCGCAGTCTCTGTGATCGCCGTATCGCTTTGAATTTCAGTAGCATCAGCGTTTGCAACTGATTCCTGAGTTGGTTCTTGTTCGCTACAAGCGGCGAGCATCAGAATGAGGGAAAATAGGAATACTCGCATGGTTAATCTCGCTGAATTCATTGGTCTGTGGGGTGGCAGAAGTGTTTAAGCAGTGTTTTAAATTCTAGCATTTTGCGTGAATGCCAATGCCGAGTCTGAAGCTTATACTTTTATTATTGCTTGTCCAGCAACTGCTGCCAGGGATAGGCTCGGTCTGCTAGGGCTATGAAAAAGGGGTTCAACAACTCTGGCTTGGAATTGTATCTTAACGGCCGAAACTGCAGGTCTACGATTTCACCGCCGGCTGCAGAGAGGATACCGTGAGCGGCTGCGGTATCCCATTCGCAAGTAGGGGCCATTCTGGGATAGATGTCCGCACTACCCTCGGCAAGAAGGCACATCTTTAGTGAACTGCCCATACTCAAGAGTGTCGCCTTACCGAAATGATTCTCGATCTTGCCTACAAGAGCATCCAATTGCTCGCCTAAGTGACGACGACTGGCGACGATACGAACACCTGCGTTTTCCTCCATGGGTCGGCTGGAGATCTGTTTCACTTCGCTATTCGATTGATTCGAGCCCTGCTTCCAGGCATTGAGGCCGATGCCGCCGAAGTAGCTAATGCCGGTGACCGGGACATGTACTACTCCCGCCACAGATTGACCATTTTCGATCAGTGCAATATTAACCGTGAATTCGCCGTTGCGATTGATAAATTCCTTGGTACCGTCCAAGGGATCGATTAACCAGTAACGTTGCCAAGATTTTCTTAAACCGTAGTCCATTGCATCAGACTCTTCCGACAAGAGTGGAATATCAGGCGTAAGGTTGCTTAGCCGATCGACTATTAAAAGATGGGCGCGCCGGTCGGCATCGGTAAGCGGTGAATCATCCAACTTCGTACTGACTTCGATTGCCTGATCGGAATTGTAGACGTCAAGAATTTCAGCGCCGGCTGCGATCGCTATCTCGTTCACGGATTTGAGCAGTTGCAGATCGAGCATCGATGAACACATCCTTTCGGGAAAATTAGCACTACTAATAAGCTGCAGCAGCGCTGTGCTAACACTGCTTCGTGTTTCGGCTGTATCATGTTGCATGAGCCGCCAGTTCTTGCCAAGGCTTATTTTCAGGAGATAACAATGCCACCTTGGTCAGACATCGACACCATCATGTTCGACATGGACGGCACTCTATTGGACCTGCACTTCGACAACTATTTTTGGCAGCAACTAATTCCAAAGTGCTATAGCGACAAGCATGGCCTGAGTCCGGCTGCTGCACTCGAGATCATTCGTTGCAAAACCGCCGAAGTCAGAGGCACCCTAGATTGGTATTGCCTCGATTACTGGAGGCAAGAATTGGGCCTGGATATAGCAGGACTGAAGACAAGCGTTAAACACAAAATAAGTGTACGTCCAAATGTCGAAGAGCTATTGCAGAAATTAAAGCTTAGCGAAAAGCGAGTTTTATTGGTCACGAACGCGCATCCTTCGAGCCTGCAGATAAAGATGGAACACACGGGCATCTCGCATTACTTTGATCAATGCATAAGCTCACACACACTCAAGCTAGCAAAAGAGAATCACGGTTTTTGGGAATCTCTGCAGAGCTTGGAAAAATATAACCCCGAGCGCACCGTATTGTTTGATGATTCATTGCCTGTACTGCGGCAGGCGCAGCGCGAGGGCATCAAACATCTGTTCGGGATCGAGCAACCAGATAGTAAAAGGCCTGCTGAGTTGATGGATGAATTTGTGCAGATTGATAACTTCTCTAAGATCATGCCATGCCTATCGAACAGCAACGCCCTGACATAACTTGGAGTTGAGTCAACAATGGCAAAGAGCACAGCCTCAGAGAAAAGTAGCGATCTACGCCGACTGCGTCTAGACAAGTGGCTCTGGGCGGCACGCTTCTATAAAACTCGTTCTGTGGCCAAGCAAGCGATAGATGGCGGCAAGGTATACTGCGAGGGCGGTCGCTGCAAACCTGGCAAGGAAGTGGAAATTGGCATGGAGGTTCGTCTGCGTCAGGGCTTTGACGAGAAGACGGTGACCATTAAGGCATTATCGGAGCAACGCCGCGGTGCTCCTGAGGCGCAGCTACTGTATGAGGAAACCGAAAAAAGTATTGAGGCTCGTCTGGAACAGGCAGCACAGCGCAAGGCCCAGCCCAGCCTCGGGCCCTCGGCTGGCAAGCCAAACAAGAAAGATCGACGCCTCATTCATCGTTTTAAGCAGATCTAGAATTATCGTTGAATAATCCTATGGCCCTGAGACTAAAAGAATTACCCTTCCCATCCTGTCTAGGATGCTAGTTGGCGGCGTTACAGCTGTGTTCAACTCACTAATTTTACTGAAAAGTCCCGTTAGCACTGACTAATGATATTTGTCATAATGCCGCTCACCTGAAACGAGTCATCGCTCAAGTCGGGGCTAACGCATTATCAAGCCACTGTGCCGTACAGCAACTACACAGCTAATGTGTATTTACAGACCTTCCCGGAGATACCTTGAGCAAAGAATTCAATGAGTGCCTGCAACGCTACAAGCTTCCCGAATTTGAAGCGGCTTGGGGAGAGATTCATCGAGGAATCGAGAAGGAGAGTCTGCGGGTATCTGTCGATGGCCATATTTCACTCTCAAGCCATCCTCAGGCACTGGGCTCTAGCCTAACCAACCCCTTTATTACCACTGACTTCAGTGAATCTCTGCTCGAATTCATTACACCCGTGTGTAGCGATATTGATGAATGCATGAAGGCGATGGAAGACATCCATCGCTTTACTCTACAGAATCTCGAGAATGACGAGATGTTGTGGGTTGCAAGTATGCCCTGCCCACTGGGCGCCGCGGAAGACATCCCTATAGCACAATACGGCTCCTCGAATGTCGGCAAACTAAAAACTCTCTATCGCCATGGGCTAAGCAATCGCTATGGCCGACTGATGCAGATTATCTCGGGCATTCACTACAACTTTTCGATGCCCGAATCGTTTTGGCAACCCTACGCGGATAGCTGCGGATTCAAAGGCGATCTAAAAGATTTCAAGACAGAAAAATATCTGCACCTCATTAGAAATTTTCACCGTTATTCTTGGTTGCTTATCTATCTATTTGGCGCCTCACCCGCAGCCTGCAAGTGCTTTGCAACCGGTCGTGAGCACGACCTGGAGCAGCTCGATGACTACACCTTGTATATGCCGAATGCGACCTGTCTGCGAATGGGTAATTTGGGATACAAGAGCGAGGCACAGAAGTCACTATTCGTTTGCTACAACGAGCTAGATTCCTATGTGGATTGTCTGCGCGAGGCAATGAATACTCCCTATCCCGAATACGAGGCTATGGGTCAGAGCATCGATGGCGAATATCTGCAGCTCAATACGAACTTGCTGCAACTCGAGAACGAATTCTACAGCACTATCAGGCCGAAACGCGTGGTTAAGAGTGGCCAGAGACCATCTGAAGCCCTGACTCAAGACGGTATCGAATATATCGAAGTTAGAGCACTAGACCTGAATCCCTACCTCCCCTTCGGAATCGATTCGGAGCAGATACACTTCCTTGACAGTTTCTTACTGCACTGCCTATTAGGTGAGAGCCCTGAATGCCATAAGCAGGAGTTCTTCGAGGTGGCGGACAATCTTGCCAAGGTAGTTGAACACGGTCGCGACCCGGAACTTTATCTCAATCTAGAATCCCAGCCAAAGAAAATGCGTGACTGGGGTAATGAGATTTTAGCGGAAGTCGACAACGCCGCTTCATTGTTAGATCACATTCATAGCAGCACAAATTATTCCAACAGCTTGGCCGCACAATCTGCCAAGATAGCCGACCCGGATCTCACGCCCTCAGGTAGAATCCTGAAAGATATGAAGGAAGGCGACTTATCCTTTTTCGAATTCTCCATACAGCAATCGCGTAAGCATCGTGACGATCTACAGAACAATGGCATGAGTGAGGCCACCGTGAAGAAGATGCATGACACAGCAGCACAATCACTCAAAGATCAGGCAGATATAGAGAACTCAGACACAGTGGGTTTCGATGAGTACTTGAAAAATTGGAACGACGCATAGCGGTTCTTGCCGCAAAACGAATATGCTAAACTTCTGAGCACTAAGTAAGGGCGCACGAAGCCCAAATTAAATTGCAGTCAGAACAGAGAAAGACAGAATATTAGGAGCAGTCGATGGCCTTGGCAGTACCCGACAATAGAATAATCAATATAGGCGTTTTCCTGGCCACGGTAACCACTATCGGCATCGCGCTGTACCTGGAACACGTGATGTTATTTTCTCCCTGCGGCCTGTGCATTACTCAGCGCGTCTTCTTTATTCTGTGCGGCTTGGTATGTCTGGCATCTGCGATTCACAACCCCGCTGCCGATGGGCAGAAAATCTATGCATTCACTGCGGCTGCGATGTGCATCTTCGGTAGTTATTTTGCTGGAAGGCAAATTTGGTTGCAACACCTGCCCGAAGACTTGGTGCCCGCCTGCGGCCCCGGCTTTACTTATATCCGCGACAACTTCCCGTTCATGCAGTTGCTAGACTTCCTGCTAGTAGGCGACGGCAACTGTGCGGAAGTTCAGTTCCGCTTCCTCGGAATTTTCTCGATCGCCGAGATGTCTATCATCGCATTCGCCGGTCTATTTACTGTTTGCCTATATACAGCATTTCGTAAGCAAGCACAGACGCTCTAACTAACCGCGGCGCCAGGCAAAAAACTTCTCTAAAAGCGGAAAATATTTTACCGGTAGGCGCTCGCTGCGCCAGGCGTTGGCCGCAAATTTGTTCGCCTCCAATAGCGTTGGATAGATATGCGTCACTGCCGAAATTTTCTTCAGGCCCATACCGTGAGTCATGGCGAAAACAAACTCCCCAATCACCTCGCCTGCGTGATGCCCAACTATCGTCACCCCTAGAATCTTATCCTTGCCCGGCACTGTGAGAATCTTGATGAATCCATGAGCCTCTCCATCTGCTAACGAGCGATCATGGTGTTCCATTTCATAGCGAGTAAGTTCATAGGCAATATTTCGCTCGATAGCTTCCGTCTCGCTGAGTCCCACTCTGGCGACTTCGGGATCGGTGAACGTAGCCCAAGGCACGACATTGTAATTCGTCTTTGAGCGCCAGAGCCCACCCAACATTGCATTCAACGAGGCGAACCAGGCTTGAAACGATGCCATATGCGTAAACTGATAGGGACCGGCTACATCGCCGCAGGCGAAGATGTTTGGCAGGCTTGTTTGTAAGTATTCGTTGACCTCTACTGTACCAGTCTTGGTAAGCGCTAAGCCCAAATTTTCTAGACCGAAGCCTTCCACATTTGCCTTGCGTCCAATTGTCAACAATACCTTGTCGAATTCGACTCTAACGGTCTCTCCGTTATTGTCTGCTTCCATGTAGTCGCCGCTATCGCCGGCACCAAATTTCAATAACTTATGGCCGGTGAGAAGCTGAATGCCCTGCTCTCTAAAAGCCTTCGAAACTATTTCGGACACTTCTTCGTCTTCGCGCGGCATGATGCGATCAGCCATATCCACCTGCGTTACTTCCGCGCCGAGATTACTAAATGCCTGCGCCAATTCACAACCGATCGGTCCACCACCCACGACTAGCAGTCTCTTCGGCAACTCATCCAGCGACCACACGGAATCAGAGGTGAGGTAGTCGATTTCATTCAGGCCGGGAATAGGTGGCACGAATGGCCGCGCACCCGTGGCAAGAATTATTGAGCGGGTAGTGATTGTTCTGTCGTTCACTTTTACACAATACGGAGATTCGATAACAGCATCGCCTAATTCAACTTCGACACCCAAGGATGTGAAGCGCTCTACAGAATCATGGGGTTCTATTGTTTTAATCACGCTTTGTACACGCGCCATCACTGCAGAGAAATCTATCTTGCCCTGGGCTCCTTCGATTCCAAATTCTTTCGCACGTCTTATATAAGCCATGATGCGACCACTGCGGATAATCGCTTTGCTGGGAACACAACCTGTGTTTAAGCAGTCGCCTCCCATTCTATGCTTCTCGATAAGAATCACTTTCGCTTTCGCGCCAGCAGTAATCAGAGAAGCTACAAGACCCGCTGATCCCGCGCCAATTACTACGACGTTGGCATCAAACTGTTTCGGTTTCTTGTATTTATTCAGAGCCTTATTGCGCCGCATGATATTGAGAATCAATTTGGCAAAGAGCGGAAAAATACCAAGTAAGACAAGCGAGAAAAGTACTGGCGCACTCACCAAACCGGAGACCGAGGATATCTGCGACAGCTCCGAACCGGCATTCAGATATACAACGGTGCTTGTGAGCATGCCGATCTGACTCACGATATAGAATGAGGTCGTACGAATGGCAGTTAATCCCATCAAGAGATTAACTACGAAGAAGGGAAACAATGGAACCATGCGAATAGTGAAAAGATAGAAGCTACCATCTCGCTCGATACCTTTGTTTAAAGGAGCAAGATAATCTCCAAATTTTCTTTCCACCCATTCTCTAAGCAAATATCGAGATACTAGGAAAGCCATCGTAGCGCCGATGCTGCTGGCGAACGATACCAACACCGTTCCCCAAAAAACTCCAAATATAGCGCCGCCCAATAGCGTGATCATTATAGCGCCGGGAATGGATAGAGACGTGGCTACTACATAGCCTACAAAGTAGATAAGCGCCGTTTGCGCAAAATTCTCATTCTTATAGTCTTGGATACTGGACAGCTGAGATTGTGCGTATTCAAGAGTTAGGTACTGCCCTAAATCCAGAGTGATATAGCTAACTACGGCGAGCACTAGTAGAGCGACTAGTGTAAATTTTGTCTTGTTCACAAATTAGGCCTTCGATTTCATTTATAGGTGGAATAACTTCGATGGAGGGACGCAGCCCGATTTCTGGCATATAATCCTTGCCAACAGTGATCGGTATGCTATAACCCTTTGCGTTGCGTTGGCAGAAAGAATTAGTTCGCCATTAGAGCAAAGACTCCAAGCATTTAATACACAGCAACCATCATTAACACTACTTAAGGTTCTTCAGATCGTGTCCAATTTTGACTTCAGTCGAAAATACCCCGCAAGCCGCATGCGCCGCATGCGCCGCGACGAATTCAGCCGCCGCCTCATGCGTGAGACTCGATTGAGCACAGATGACCTGATATTCCCGGTATTTATTGTCGAGGGAAACAATCAACGCCAACCTATCGAATCTATGCCGGGTATATACAGGCTAAGCATAGACGAATTACTAGTCGAGGCAGCCGAACTAGTAGAGCTAGATATACCTGCGGTCACCCTATTCCCATCTTTAGGTGACTCAGCCAAGAGCCTCGATGGCAAAGAGGCCTATAACAGCGACGGCCTGGTACAGCGAGCTATTCGCGCGTTAAAAGAGAGTTTTCCCCAACTCGGCGTAATTACCGACGTTGCCCTGGACCCCTACACGACCCATGGCCAAGACGGCATCATCGATGCCGGCGGTTATGTGCTCAACGACGAGACCGTCGAAGTACTCAAGCAGCAGGCGCTCTCACACTCCTTGGCCGGCGCCGACATAGTCGCCCCCTCAGACATGATGGATGGGCGTGTTGCTGCTATCCGCAGCATTCTCGAAGAAAATGAGCAGATTTACACCCGAATTCTCGCCTATTCGGCCAAATACGCCTCCAGCTACTACGGTCCGTTCCGCGATGCAGTAGGGTCAAGCGGCAATCTGGGTGGAGGCAACAAATACAGCTATCAGATGGATATTGCTAACAGCGATGAGGCTCTACAAGAGGTGGCAATGGACCTAGCGGAGGGCGCAGATATAGTGATGGTGAAGCCGGGCATGCCGTATTTAGACATCGTAAGCCGAGTGAAACGCGAATTCGGCGCGCCAACCTTCGTCTATCAGGTAAGCGGAGAGTATTCTATGCACATGGCTGCGGCACTAAATGGCTGGCTGGATGAAGAGGCAGTGGCCATGGAATCCTTAATCGCCATCAAACGCGCAGGCGCAGACGCGATTCTTACCTATTTCGCGAAAACTGCAGCCCGCCTACTAAAGAGCTGAACTATCTGACGAGCATTTAACAGGAAAATCAACCTGCCACTTGAAACCTGAATTTTTGGCTTTATCATAGGCACCACGCGAGCATGTAATCGAGCACTTCAGTCTAACAGACTCCTCATTTACGACTCTTAATACCCAAATAGCTTAATACAAGGAAATCTCTTATGAGCGACAATATCGTTCACACTACTGACAGCAGTTTCGAAGCTGACGTACTTCAAGCCGAAGGCCCCGTCCTAGTTGATTTCTGGGCGGAGTGGTGTGGCCCCTGCAAGATGATTGCGCCAGTACTCGAAGAACTAGCAGGCGAATACGACGGCAAACTGAAGATATGCAAGATGGATGTCGATGCCAACGTCGAAACCGCTCCAAAATACGGCGTAAGAGGTATTCCTACCCTAATCGTTTTCAATAACGGCGACGTAGCCGGCACCAAGGTTGGGGCATTGTCTAAATCACAGCTTTCCGCTTTTATTGACAGCGTGATTTAAATTGCGTTTAATGTGGCATCTCGAATATCTTGAGATGCCACAGGATGTGACCAAGTCGATCCAATTCAAGTAGTAGTGATCGATCAGATTACCAAACAAACCAAATTCTCTGACTTTTTATTGTGACTCGCCGGATGCTAGTCCGATATCTTGAATCAAAATTGAACGAATTTGAAAATCCAACCCGTTCTATCAACTAATATTTACAGGTGGACATAATCAAATAGTAGGTCTATTTTGCGGAAAAGTTGAAGCTGGAAACAAAGCGTTGACCATTTAAAAGCCAAAGAGCTACAGTCAACAGATTAACTACCGATATAAACGCAAGTGATGTAACCAACATTAACTGCAAATGACCTTTAGAAGGGTCAATGGGTAGCAGCATAAAACAATAATCTCCGCATTACGCACTATCCAAAACTTAAACCCAAATCCTTAGCGAAACCCCTAACTAAAACTACTTTATCTATGACACTTAGATGTGCGTGCCAATAATACTTTGGACAGCCCTACTACACCTGACATAAATCAACTACTCCAATACTAGAAAATCCTGAACTCCTTTAACCTCACAAGAAGATCCTAATACATGAACCTAACCGAATTAAAGCAAAAGCCAATCGCCGAACTTCTAGCTACTGCCCACGAAATGGGATTGGACAATGTTTCGAGAACACGCAAGCAAGACATCATCTTCGTGTTACTCAAGAAGCATGCGAAGAGCGGCGAAGATATTAGTGGCGATGGGGTGTTGGAAATATTGCAGGATGGGTTCGGCTTCCTGCGCTCGGCGGACTCTTCGTATCTGGCGGGGCCGGATGATATCTACGTTTCGCCTAGTCAGATAAGACGCTTTAATCTTCGTACCGGCGACACTGTCGCAGGAAAAATTAGACCGCCGAAAGACGGCGAGCGCTATTTTGCACTACTAAAAATTCACGAAATTAACTTCAGCAGTCCTGAAGAATCCAAGAACAAAATCCTTTTCGAAAACCTCACGCCACTATTTCCAGACGACAGACTAACTCTCGAGACCGGCAATGGCAGCACGGAAGACCTTAGCGCCCGAGTCATCGACTTGGCTGCACCCATCGGCAAAGGGCAGCGCGGCCTCATCGTTTCGCCACCCAAAGCAGGTAAGACATTAATCCTGCAGAACATGGCACAATCCATTGCTAAGAATAATCCCGAATGCAGACTCATCGTTCTTCTAATCGACGAACGGCCGGAGGAAGTAACAGAGATGCAGCGCTCAGTGCGCGGCGAAGTTGTAGCCAGCACATTCGATGAGCCACCTGCACGGCACGTACAAGTGGCAGAGATGGTGATTGAGAAAGCGAAGCGCCTGGTCGAGCACAAAGAGGACGTGATCATTTTATTAGATTCGATTACGCGTCTTGCCAGAGCCTACAACACAATCATCCCATCCTCCGGAAAGGTATTAACCGGTGGTGTCGATGCGCATGCGCTGGAACGCCCGAAGCGATTCTTCGGTGCAGCAAGAAATCTAGAAGAAGGCGGCAGCCTCACTATCATCGCAACAGCGCTGGTCGAGACTGGCTCGAAGATGGATGAAGTCATCTACGAAGAATTTAAGGGTACGGGTAATATGGAATTGCATCTCGATCGAAAGATCGCGGAGAAGCGAGTCTACCCCGCTATCAACGTGCGAAAATCTGGCACACGTCGTGAAGAATTGCTAACCTCCGAAGAAGAATTGCAGCGCATGTGGATCCTACGCAAGCTGCTTACCTCGATGGAAGATGTGCAAGCGACCGAATTCATTATCGACAAGCTGAAAGAAACGAAGACTAATGAAGAGTTTTTCAATTCGATGAAACGCAAGTAAGCTGCTCTTGCAAATTTCCTGTCTCAACCTGTTAGCAACGTAAACGGCCAGCCATGTCATTTAGAGATTTGCGCGACTTCATAGAGCTTCTTGAGAAAGAGGGTGAGCTCAAGCGAATCCAGACAGAAGTCGATCCTTATCTAGAAGTTACCGAGATAAGCGATCGTACACTACGCAGCAACGGTCCTGCACTACTGTTCGAAAACCCCAAAGGCTCGAAGATCCCGATGCTTACCAATCTATTTGGTAACACCCGGCGCATAGCTTTGGCCATGGGGCAGGAAGACTTAGAGGGTCTTAGAGACGTAGGTAAATTATTAGCCTTCCTTAAAGAACCAGAACCACCGAAGGGGTGGAAACACCTTTGGGAGACACTGCCGAGCTACAAGAGCGTGCTTAACATGCCCGTCAGTGTTCGCAAGTCCGCGCCCTGCCAGGAAGTAATCATCGAAGGTGATGACATTGACCTGAACTTCTTACCCATCCAGACATGTTGGCCGGGAGATGTTGGCCCTCTCGTTACGTGGCCGCTAGTTATTACGAAAGGTCCCGAGAAAGAACGACAGAACCTCGGCATCTACCGTATGCAGTTGGCAGGCCCCAATAAACTTATTATGCGCTGGCTCTCGCATCGTGGCGGCGCACTCGATTTTCGCGAGTGGCAACAAGCGCATCCGGGCGAGGCCTTCCCCATATCCATCGCTATCGGTGCCGACCCAGCTACTATCTTGGCAACCGTTACTCCCGTGCCCGACACCTTGTCTGAATATGCCTTCGCCGGCTTACTACGCGGCAGCAAGACCGAAGTCGTGAAATCGCGAACCAATGATTTGCAAGTGCCAGCCAATGCGGAATTCGTCTTGGAAGGCGTGATAGAACCTGGCGAGATGGCCGACGAGGGGCCGTATGGTGACCATACTGGCTACTATAATGAGGTCGAAAAATTCCCCGTGTTCACGGTGACTTGTATCACCCATCGCAAAGACCCAATCTATCACAGCACCTATACAGGCCGACCGCCAGATGAGCCTGCAATGCTAGGCGTCGCATTAAATGAAGTCTTCGTGCCGCTTCTACAGAAACAATTTCCTGAGATCATCGATTTCTATCTACCTCCGGAAGGCTGCTCTTACCGACTTGCGATAGTTAGCATGAAGAAACAGTATCCCGGCCACGCCAAGCGAGTGATGATGGGCGTGTGGTCATTCCTGCGTCAGTTCATGTATACCAAGTTTGTTATCGTGGTCGATGACGATGTAAATATTCGAAGCTGGGATGATGTTATTTGGGCAGTAACCACTCGCATGGATCCCATTCGCGATACGGTGCTAATTGACAACACACCGATAGACTACCTAGATTTTGCATCTCCTGTATCGGGTCTTGGCTCGAAGATGGGCATGGATGCAACGAACAAGATGGAAGGTGAAACAACTCGTAAATGGGGTGACACTATCGCCATGAGCGATGAAGTGAAGGCGCGAGTCGATCAAATGTGGCAAGAGCTCGGCATCGACAGCAATGAGAGTTAGACCTATCATTACTCGATCTGGGCATTCAAACTACACAGTCACATAAGCGAAGTGCTGTTTTTCAAAAAAGAATCAGACACAGTGCTTGAGCGGTTCGAGGTGTTAGTGGCCAACTTATGAAAACCGCACTTCTTTGGCTACAACGGCTATTTCTTGTTTGCAGCATCGCATTCCTTGTCACGGTGTTCCTTCAGAACAGAACGGATATCGTGTCCATTTTCGCCCTCGCTTCTTACTCTGGGCTCGCGACAGCGATCCTATTCTGGGTCTTGGCTACACTGGTAATGCCGGCCATCGCATTTACAATTCTCAGAGACAGAAAGAATTCGATCACTTTTCGAACTCTGCTCTCGATTCATCTCAACCGTATTCCCTCAAAGTTCTTGCCCGGCGGGGTATGGCAGACTTTTGCACGTGTCTACGATATGAAAAATATAGGTATAAGCAAAACAGACATCAGTCTGGTCGTACTCTATGAGGGCACCTACGCCATTATCCTCGGGGCTATTGTCTCCACTCTAGGAATTTACTTATTCAGCTCGAACGAATTGTATTCCACGTTGGCCTCGATATTATTCCTAGGCAGTATCGCGACTATTCCCCTAGCTCACTATTTCAGAAAACGTAGCTTCATTCTTTCGATCACCGCCTATGCGCAGTTGACTGCAGTATGCACAGTTTTCTGGGTGTTTTCCGCCGGCGCTTTCTATTCCTATATGTCAGCTATTGGCATGGTTGTGGCAAGCGACGGCGTATTTCTCACAGTGGTTTACTACCTCTTCTCCTTCGTTGTAGGCTTTGTCAGCATCTTCGCACCACAGGGCATCGGTGTTTTTTAGGTCGTATACTCCGAACTTGCAACCTCCGAGCTACCGCGCACACAACTGATCATATTCGTCGCGGGCTTTCGAGTCTTAGTGATGCTCAGCGACATGCTGACCTGGCTTGGTTATATGCTAATTAAAATCAGTGGTGGGGTTGGCGGGAAGCAAGACGCTCAGTAGAATATGTCCACCGCCTTGATGTAAACCATCGAGAGTGTAACCCATCAAGAGTGCAAACTCCTCAGGAAGCCTGAATCATGAGAAAGACACTGTCCCGACGCCTAGCCTTAGGCTCTCTATTGATGCTCGTTCTATCGTCAAACCAGTTCAGTCTTGCCCAGCAAGAAGACCCCGCCCTCGAAGACACAAATTGGCAGCTGCTAAACATGAAAGTATTGGGTGGATTCCTGTTCACACCAGACGATCCAAGCAAATATCGTTTGAATTTTCGATCTGAGAACAGACTCACTGGCACATCAGACTGCAACACAATCACCGGCTCTTATTTTCAGGAAAGCACCGGCTTTCGTTTCGACCCTTTCGTTTCAACGCGCAAACTCTGCCCACCGGGCTCGCTTCATAACAACCTAGTCTTGATCCTAAAAGATGTAAACGCAATCGAGTTTCGCGTGGGGAAGATGTACATGACAAATGGGTATGACGGGGTGGAATTAGAATTCGAGAAACGCGAATTCTAATCTGAATCAAGCGTTTAGACCTATCCAATATTTTCTAGGCTTTATCTAGGGCTTTTGGCATTGGAAGGTTGGGTAGCTCGATACCAATCCCTTGCAGAAATTTCTCTTGATGTTCGTCGGCGAGTATCTCTTCGCCTAGGAATTTCAGCAATCGCGCGAGCTCGCCATGAGCTTGGGCAGTAGGCGAGATCTCAATACTAGTATCGAAATATTCTCTCGCCTTTCCCCAGAGTTCGTTGCGCATCGCTATTCGCCCCAACGCTACTAATAGCCTCGCGTTTCCCGGCCTGTCCTGAATCCAGCTCTCTGCTATTAACAACTGCCGGTGCGGTGTGCCAAAGTCCAACTCGCCGTAGCGCTTAATAAGTTCGTCACTCCAACTCTTATTCAGAGCAACTTCTATGGCCTTGCCTGCCTGTTCTTTCTGATCTAACTTAAACAATAGTTCGGCATAGTGTTTAACGATTTTCTCATCCTGCTTGAAGGACGCAGCGCCTTTCTTCCAGGCCTTCTCTAGCTGAGCGCCGATCTCCACGTCACTGAAATCCACTCTGCGATTGCTTATCCGGTATAAATTTTCCATGAAGATTCGAACGCGAATAAGCTCGGCCTCCTGGCCATCGATCACGCTGTTCTTCTCAAGAGCTGGCAACAACTTTTCTAATTGCTCCCAATCGTTGAGCTTCAGATAGACGTCCTTCAAAAGTTGCAGCAGGGACGCATCGTTCAGTGAACTGGTTTTCATCTGCTGTAGTACGGCCACGCATTGTTCCAGTTGATTAGACTTGAACAAGAGTTGCGCTTTAAGCGAGTTGATTGTGGAGCGTGCAGCCGGATACTCATTCTCGGCGGTCTCTAGACAATTCATCCATGCGTCTTTATTACCCTGCTGATGTGCTGCGTAGGCCGCAGCAAGATAATTGACGACACTCGCATCGGGATCCTTCATGCCCTTCTTAAGGAGGTTGTAGCTAGATTCCCAACTGCCGCGAGTGAAATACAGCAGACCCTCGATAGTCTTGCTCCTACTTTTCGCTCTCAGGTGCTCTTTGTAGTTTCTCCCGAAACGAATAAGGTGCCAGGGATTAATCCAATGAAACACAATAAGAATGAGTTTACTAACAAGATAGACAACGGTTACGGCAACGAGCAAGGCAAATAGACTGGTCTCAAAAGTAGTGTCGCCGAAGGCTATTAGCAGATAGCCGGGGTCGCCGGGGAATCCAAGATAGAGACTGACTAGAAGCGCCAGAACGATTGCGAGAAGACTAAACAGGTATAACTTGATCATAGACTAATCTACCGCTCGCTCGCTGCGAGTTGATTGATCAGTGACAAGGACTGACTCAAAGAGGGCAACAGAGGGTCGATGTCGATTGCGCGAAGTTGATTTATCTCGCTCGTCAACGCTTGCCCTTGTGCTGAATTAGTAACGGCATAGCGTTGAAACCAGTCCTGTCCCTTCGCCATGGCCTGCTGATACAAGCTGTTGTCACGCATCAACAGAGCGAGCTGTGCCTGTTCGAGCATGAGCCGTAGATTCTGTTTAATAAGATCGTCCTGCCCGGGAGCCAACATAGCCTCCGGTGTTTCCTCCCATTCGCGCCAGACAAATATTGAGCCTAGAAATTCGAAGCTGGAATCTAAGAAGTTGTTCGCATCGCTACCTAGTTGTAGCGGCTGCGATTCAGCATTACGCCGATTTTCAAATTCTGTGCGCATGCTATTGAGCAGATCGATGTTTTCCATTTCTGCAAGCAGGCTGTCCAAGCGCAGATAGATACCTTCACGATCCAGAACCTCGATATTTCTTAGTGTTTGTAGATCGATTGCGATCGCCTGCCGGACAGCGAATACACTCGAACTACCAGAATCCACCAACGCCTGATCTGCAATCTCTAATTGGGAGATCGCGGTAACCACGTCACCCTCTAACCTTAACTTCTGATTAGCTAGCCCAACTAGATATTGCCCCTCGAGAATCTTCCAGGCTCGATCTGTCGCATCGTTCGTCAACAACTGTGCGGCTTGGAGATCCCCAATCTGTGACGTGAGACTATCGATTTCCTCAGATAGTGCCGATTCCAGCTCTCGCACCGAAGAATCATCGAATTCGATTGGCTCAGGAGCAACAAGCTGCGCCTGCTCGATCTGTGCCAATTGCGTGCCCTGTGTGGCTAGCCTCTGATTCAGCTGTTGATTTTCGAGCTCAAGCTCGGCCAATTTCGATTGCAGGGAAATTTGTTGATACGCGAGGAACAATACTCCGGCAACGATGGGTAACAGGAAAATGGTAACTACCGCAAACCGCCGCCTTGCGGTCTGTTGCTTTTGAGTCGATCGACTACTGACCTTGGCCGCATTGCTCTTGGATATCTCGTCCAAAATTTTAGGTGTGTCTGACTGCTCTGTCACTGTACTGCCTTCTAAGTCGTGAACTTGAGTATAGCTTACTCTTGATTAATGCCGAGTTCACCCAGCGCGCTTACAAAACTTAACGGATCGGCGCCACTGGCGTTGTGCACTTGTTGATATCCAGCCTTTTCTGCCTCTCGTCCAACTCTTTGTGAAGGGACCAAAAGGTTCAATTGCTGTAGCTTCTTTCTATTATCGGCCAATAGATGCGTCAGTCTATCCAGTGATTCACCGCTGCTTACAGTTAGTACATTGACACCGGCTTCGCGTAATCTATTGCAGAAGTCTGCGCTCGTGTAATCTACCGCTGTGCGGCTATAGGCCTCGAGATAATCGACAATGGCGCCGCGTTCGCGCAGCGTGTCAGCCAATAGTTCTCGACCTCCCTGTCCGCGCACAATACCAATCTTCTTCTCGCTAACATCTTGCAGTTGAGGCAGGCGCAGTATGTCTTCGCTGGTCATGCCGTTGATTGGCTGAATCACTTCGCAGGCGAATCGCTCTGAGGCAGCCGCCGCCGTCGTGGGTCCAACAGCGATTACATCGACACCGAGGGGAAACTGTGGCCAATAATTGTTGATGACTTCTCCGCCAAAGCTCACAGCATTGTTGCTTATAAAAATTAGAGACCGATAGCAGTCTAACTGCAGGACTTTATCTTTCAAATCTTGAATGGCTTGCGCACCATTCAGAGCCTTGATCTCGATGAGAGGAAGCGACAGAACCTTGGCTCCGCCGGACTCAATTGCCCGTCTCAAACTGTCTACCTGATTCGAAGGACGAGTAATTAGAACAGTAAGTCCCGATAGGGAATTAGGGTTTATCAATTATGCCTGCTCTTAGCTATCCATTAACTATTTCTTAACTATTTCTTAACTATTTCTTAACTATTTCTTAACTTTCTATTGGTCTCGCACGGCGTTGAGTATTTCTTCAGCTCCCTGAGACAAAAGATCTTCGGCAACAGTAAGGCCTAGTTGTTCAGCATGATGACGGTCGCCACGAATCTCGCTGCGTATTATCTGCGTCCCTTCCAAGTTTCCAACTAAGGCACGCAGATACAACTCCTCGCCATAGAGCTCGGCGAAGCTCGCGATCGGCACTTGGCAGCCTCCCTGCAGACGTGCATTCACTGCCCGCTCAGCAACTACCCTACACGCGGTATCCGCATGATGAAGACAGTCGAGCAGTTGTAGTGTTTCAATATCTTGAGTACGGCACTCGATGCCTACCGCTCCCTGACCACCTGCAGGAAGGGAGTCTTCGAAAGAAAGGCTCTCGCGGATACGCCCTTCCAGCTCCAAGCGTTTTAAACCAGCTGCAGCAAGAATTATCGCGTCATATCCACCGGCATCCAACTTCGACAACCGAGTGCCCACATTGCCACGCAAATCAGCGATCTTTAAGTCCGGACGTAGTTGTCGAAGCTGGCATTGGCGGCGAAAACTAGAAGTGCCCACCGTTGCTCCATGTGGCAGATCAGCCATTTTTCCATAATGGTTAGAGACAAAGGCATCTGCGGGGTCTTCGCGTTCGCAGATGACCGCCAAGCCAAGTCCTTCAGGGAACTCCATCGGCACATCCTTCATCGAATGCACCGCAATATCTGCCCTGTCTTCCAACATCGCATGCTCTAGTTCTTTAACGAAGAGGCCCTTGCCCCCTACCTTGGCCAATGGTGTATCCAGAATCTTGTCGCCGCGAGTACTCATGGCGAGCAATTCAACATTTAGGTCGCCGTGGGCCTTTTCCAATGCAGCCTTTACGTAGTGGGCCTGCCATAGGGCGAGAGGACTTTTGCGAGTAGCAATTCGAAGAGTTTTAGCTGGCATGGTGTACTGCTCTTTATCTTTTATTTCATCGCTGAATGAAGGTCATTTTACGGCATATGCTCCGATTTGTCCGAATTTGCTGCTGTTGCGGAGAGTTTCAATTGGGTTCAAGCTTTTGTCGATCCTGCTATAATGCTGCCCCCTGCATAGCCAGTTCAGTTAGTTGCGTTCAACCACAACTGTTCTAGGCCTAATTTGAGAGGTCCCATGAGTAGACAACTAATTTCCAGCGGTTCAGAATTTGAGAGTAAGATCGGCTATTCCCGAGCAGTAGTTGACGGTGATTTTGTGTTCGTGTCCGGAACGACTGGGTACGACTACACGACAATGACTATTTCCGAGAGCGTCACCGAACAGGCGGACCAGTGCCTGAAAAATATTGAACAAGTTCTAAAATCGGCAGGTAGTGATTTATCCGGGATCGTACGCATACGCTACATACTGCCGAACAAGGCAGATTTCGAACCCTGCTGGCCGGTATTTCAGAAGTACCTCGGCTCAGTTCTCCCTGCGGCCACAATGTTTGAAGCTGGCTTGCTCGATGAGAAAATGAAGATCGAGATAGAAGTAACAGCCAAGCTATCGGCAGATAAATAGACTCTCAAATAAGTACGGCCAGTACTTTCCCACAAACTTACAGCGTGAAGCCAAGCCATGAGCAACAGCAAGGATCAGAACAAACTTTGGGGCGGCAGATTTACTGAAGCCACAGATGCCTTCGTACAACGATTTACTGCCTCGGTAGATTTTGACCGTCGCTTGTTCCAGCAAGATATTGACGGCTCAGTCGCCCACGCTAAGATGCTAGCCAAGGCGGGAATTTTGACGGCGGAAGAAGTATCGCAAATTCTCGATGGACTAGAATCGATTCGACAGGACATTATTGACGACAATTTTGAATGGTCTGTCGCGCTAGAGGATGTTCACATGAACATCGAAGCGGCACTCACCTCGCGCATCGGCGACGTAGGCAAGAAACTGCATACGGGCCGTTCGCGAAATGATCAGGTTGCTACTGATATTCGCCTGTACGTTCGCGGCGAGATCGATCTGATTGCCCTATTGATTACGAAGCTTCAATCGGCCCTGCTTGGCGTCGCCGAGAGGGAAGCAAGTACAATCATGCCGGGCTTCACCCATCTTCAAACTGCGCAGCCAGTTAGCTTCGGCCACCATATGATGGCCTGGTATGAGATGCTAGACAGAGATTATGATCGACTTCTCGATTGCCGCAAAAGAGTTAACCTGTCCCCTTTGGGTGCGGCAGCCCTAGCAGGAACCACGTACCCTATCGATAGAAATTTTACGGCTGAGCAACTCGGTTTCGATGCGCCAACTAGAAACTCCTTAGATTCCGTTAGTGATCGAGACTTCGCTATCGAGCTTGCATCCTTCGCCAGCATATTGATGATGCATCTCTCTCGATGCTCCGAGGAACTCGTACTATGGACCTCGGCACAATTCAATTTCATCGAGTTACCGGATAGATTCTGCACTGGCTCATCGATCATGCCACAGAAGAAAAACCCCGATGTGCCTGAATTAGTTCGAGGCAAGACCGGCCGTGTATATGGACATCTGGTGTCCTTGCTTACGCTAATGAAGTCACAGCCACTTGCGTACAACAAAGACAATCAAGAAGACAAGGAACCCTTGTTCGACCTGATCGACACGGTAAAGGACTGCCTATTTGCGTATAGCGAGATGATGCCTGCGGTAAGTTGCAATAAGGACGAAATGTACGCCGCCGCGAAAAGAGGCTATGCCACTGCCACTGACTTGGCAGATTATCTAGTTAAGAAGGGAATGGCCTTTCGCGATGCTCACGAAGTCGTAGGTAAGTCTGTGGCCTTCGGCATCGAACAGAAGAAGGACCTGGCAGATCTCTCGTTGGCCGAGCTACAGAATTTCTCCGATCTCATCACAGAAGATGTCTTCGAAGTCTTAACGCTGGAAGGGTCTATCGGCGCGCGCGATCATATCGGCGGCACCGCACCGACTCAGGTATTGGCGGCCGTGGCGACTGCAAAGGCAGATATCTCGAAACGCTAACGACTGCTGGGCGAAAGCTCTAGCTGTAGTTAGCGATCTCTTCCTGAACTTCTAGCCACGCTTCCTCGCTACTCGCTAGTTTCGACTTAAGCGCACCCTGCTCTTGGATTAGCGCGTTCAGCTCGTTCTTGTTTGCTTCGAGATACATGCTCTCATCACCAAGCGAAGATTCAATCTTCGTCAACTTCGATTGAATCTTCTCGATCTCCGCCTCGAGACGTCTCTCTTGCTTGCTCAGGGGTGCCAATTTTTCGCGACGATCTGCCGCCTGCTGACGCTTCTCTTTCTTATCCAGCTTCGGCGGTGCTGTAGCACTTGTCGCTTCCGCAGATTCCTCCTTAGCGTCAAAGTCAGAGAAAGTTTGCGTGCTCAACCACTTCTCATAGTCCTTGAGGTCGCCCTTGAATTCGGCGAAAACACCTTTGTGTATTGAATAGAATTCATCCACTGTATTTACTAAGAGATGACGATCGTGTGAAACGACAACCATCGCACCCTGATAGCTCTGCAACGCCACAGTGAGCGCATGACACATTTCGAGGTCTAAGTGGTTAGTAGGCTCGTCTAGCAAGAGTAGATTGGGCTTCTGCCAAGCAACTTTAGCCAGCGCTAGACGCGCCTTCTCGCCGCCCGAGAAATTTTTAATGGTTTCGCTAACTCGAGCTCCACGGAAATCGAACCCACCGAGATAGTCTCTAATCTGCTGCTCGGTCGCATGGCCCTCTTCCTTTTGAATGAGCTCTATCGGCGTCGCCTGTTGATCTAGCTCGTCGACCTGATGCTGTGCAAAATAGCCAATCTTCAGCTTCTTCGATCGAATGATATCTCCACCGAGTTGCTGCATCTGACCGGAAAGGACTTTTAATAGCGTCGACTTACCACTGCCATTAAATCCAAGCAAACCGAAGCGCGACTCAGAGCGGACACTCAATTCGATTTTGTCCACAAGCGGCTTATCGAAGCCAATGCTCAAAGAATCCATCTGCAGAAGGTAGCTGGATGGCTCGTCTAATTCTGGAAACTGAAAACGAAACGGAGAGTCCACATGCGCCGGGGCAATATCTTCCATTCGGTGCAATTCTTTCAATCGGCTCTGAGCCTGTTTCGCCTTCGTGGCCTTGGCGCTGAAGCGGCGCACGAAATCCTGGATTTCTGATTTCCTTCTTTGCTGCTTTACGAATAAGGCCTGCTGCAGCGCCATCCTTTCGGCTCGTTGTTTCTCATAGGAACTATAGTTGCCCTTATAGGAGTCTAGTCCACCGTTGTCGAAACTGATGACATTATTGATCACACTATCCAAGAAAGTTCTATCGTGAGAGATCAGCAAGATCGTACCCTGATAACCTTGCAGCCATTGCTCCAACCAGACCGTCGCCTCTAAATCTAGGTGGTTGGTTGGTTCATCTAGCATCAATAGATCGGATGGACACATTAACGCGGCGGCTAGATTTAGGCGAACACGCCAACCTCCAGAAAAATTGCTGACTGGCCTATCGAATTCATCAACGGCAAACCCTAGACCTGAGAGCAACCTTTCGGCGCGGTGAGTGATGTCGTAGCCATCTATCTCCTCCAATTTGCCAAATAGCTCGGCCAGCAGCAGATCGTTGCCACTGACTTCGGCCTGCTTAATAGATTCTTCCAATCGACGAAAATCAACATGCGCATCCAGCACGAAATCGAGCGCGCTGCGGCTGCTACCTGGCGTCTCCTGAGCCATCGACGACCGGCGCAGGCCGTTCGGCATCTCGATCTCACCCTCTTCCAGTGCGATATCGCCACTCAATGCTCGAAACAGGCTGGTCTTGCCACAGCCATTACGGCCAATGATCCCTGTTCGCTGCCCCTTGTGGATAACTAAGGAGACATGGCGCAGCAGAATTTGACTGCCACGCATCAGCATAATGTTGTTTAGAGAGATCATTGCGCCCAAAAGCCCATGGAAATGCGAAGCGGCACATCATACACCAGTTTGACGCTATTCTTGGGCCCTGTGGAGCGGTATTACACGAATATAGCGACATAGAGTGAGTTCGACGCGGCAGTAGACTTGATCGATGGTTCCCATATTCGTACTATTGAGGATTGCCTCGCTATTCCAGAGGGGCAACGTAAGTCGGAAGCTGTAATGAAACAAATATTAATAATTGATGACGATGAGAACTTAGGCCAACTGCTCACTCAGTATCTCGAGAGATACGATATGCAGGCTCACGTAGCCTTAACCCCGAGCAAGGGTTTTGAATTGTTAAAAAAGCTAAAACCCGATCTGCTAATACTCGATGTGATGCTTCCAGAAAAAGACGGATTTGAGATATGTCGAGAGATTCGTGCCAAGTCTTCCATTTTCGGTCAGCTACCGATTCTAATGTTAACCGCACACGCCGGAGTCACTGATAGAATTGTCGGGCTTGAACTTGGCGCGGACGACTATCTACCCAAACCATTTGAGCCGCGAGAACTTGTCGCTAGAATTCACAATATTCTTCGTCGCAGCAGCGATGACAATAGTCTACGCGAGATAAAGAATATCAATGGCCTCGAGGTCGATTCCTCGCGCCGAGAAGTTAAGCTCGATTCTGAAGTGCTTGATCTAACCACTATGGAATATGAACTACTCATACTTTTTATGCAGTTTCCCAACAAGACATTTACGCGCGACGAACTTATGAATCGCTTACGCGGCATTGACGCTGAACTCTTTTCTCGAGCCGTAGACACTCTGGTGAGCCGCTTGCGACACAAGTTAAATGACACGTCGAAAACTCCGCGGTTCATTAAGACCGTGTGGGGTCGCGGTTATACTTTTGTCGGCGAGCAAATATGACCACATTGGTTCAAGTAGTCAGGCGATCGCTTTTTGTTCGCCTGCTCTTCATATTTGGCGTTACCGTGATTCTCTTCTTCGCTATCTTCTCCATCTCCCTGCGCACAGTTAGTCAGAACAACAACACAATTGATGCCATCCCCGACTTTTTTACTCGTAACATCGAATCGATCATCGAAGACATAGGCACGCCTCCAAACCTGAACAACGCGATTCGACTTGCAGAAGAATTAGATTGGAGCATCGCTATTAACAATCCGATCATGCGCTGGAGCTCCGACAACGAATACCGACTCCCAGTCGAGCAATCTGTTTTTAATCGAACCCTAACGGCTGATGCCGAGGTTCGCTCTATTAATAGTGAAGACATTATTATGGTGCAGCGTGGCGGCTACGATTTCTACCTCTACCAACGCTCTCTAAACAACAATAACTCGAACTATATCGTACTCTATATCGGTGTCGCATTGGCCAGTATCGTCTTGTTCCTCAACTACTTCATGGTCAATAAGTTGCTCGACCCTGTGCGCCTGCTAAGAAAAGGTGCCGAACGAATTCGTCTTGGTGATCTAAGCTTTCGCGTAAAGAGCAATCGGCAAGATGAACTCGGAGAGCTAACCGATAGCATCAACCACATGGCGGACTCACTGCAATCGATGTTAGAAGCTAAACGCCAGCTACTCCTCGCTATTAGTCACGAGCTACGCACCCCCATAACCAAGGCAAAATTACGCCTGGAGTTCATGCCGGAGAGCCAGGAGAAGGATCAGCTAAAGGAAGACATTCAGGAGATTGAATTACTGATCACAGATCTTATCGAAGCCGAAAGGCTCAACGAAGAACACGCGGTGCTAACTGCTGAGCCCACTCCGATTGCCGCCTTCGTCGAAGGCGTCTGTGAGCAGTTCGAGAGCTACCCCGGTGGGGTAGAGTTAGAACTACCAACAGAAGATCGTGAGATTGTCATAGATAATTTGCGCGTTCGCCTACTAATTACCAACCTAGTCAACAACGCAATAAGACATGGCGAAGGCAATCCGATTGTCGTGCGAGTGAGTTTTAACGGCGATTTCACCCATTTAGAGGTTGAAGATAACGGAGAGGGTATCGCAGAAGAACACTTGTCGCAGATCAGTGAACCTTTCTATCGCGCCGACAGTTCCAGGCAACGAAATACTGGTGGCTTTGGGCTAGGCCTCTATCTGTGCCGGCTCATCGCAAAGGCTCACGGCGGCGAGCTCATTATCCAAAGTCAGCTTGGGGAGGGGACACACATCAAAGTGAAACTACCGCCACACCCACTGCTCGAAGAGCCGATGGATAAGTAGCACCGTTGTGCGATGCTACTTCCATTTCTTCCTTCCCTGAAACGCATCAGCCAGATTCCAATTCAATCGTTCAACTTAGACGCCTAGGCGTGTACCGTCTTGCGACGCTGTGCTCGCAGATAACTCAGCAGCAGAGCTAGCAGACTCAGCAGCACGGGGATCAAAGCCGTGTTAATCAGCTTGAGGTTCGATCCAAGTTGCTCAATGTCTTCTGTCAGCTGGTACTGCACATCGCGAAGGCTACGCCGGGTTTCTAACATCTGTTCATTGAACCGATCTACCTCGGCTTGAATCTGAGGTGTTACCTGGCCGACTAATTCACCATTCTCATCTTGGTTTAACTCCGCCAATGACGCTTCAGCTTTGGCTAAACGATCAAGCAGTTCAGCTTCTTCAACTCTTAAACGGTCATCAGCCTGACGCTGTAATTGAATTACTCTAGTGAATGGTCGCGAGTAAGTTCCACGGCCGCGGATGCTGGAGAGGTCTGCACCACCGCTGAGGTTATCTAGTGCGTTGATCACCATATCGCCATTGTTAGAAAATGGCCGAGGAATGCGCTGGCCCATAAATTGACCGACCTGGACCCACATCCTATCGCTGAGCATGTCAGTATCAGCAAAGAGCAAAATATTCACTTCGCTATCTGAGCTACTAAGGTGCTCGGGGACCGATTCTTCCTCGACCACTACTGCATCTGTGATCTCTGAATCAGATTCATCGACTTCTTCATCTGTAACTTCGACTGGATCGATTGGCCTGCCATCAGGAAACGCCGTCTCTATGACGCCGCTAATCCTCGCCGCTATGGTATGGCTTACGCCTTCAGAGACAAACTCATCGAACAGAATAGATGGATCGGTTACATCCTCGAGCAGCCCGACATCCATTAACATCGAATCACTCGATGAAACTATCAACGCCTCGAAGCGAGTGCTGGCGCCTGCCGCGTGACGAATCACACCAGGGGACGACATATTAATAGTCTCGAGACGGCTCGTTACGCTGTCACTCTGCGTCAGAAAATTTCGCTGTGCACCTAACATACCAAGGTGAGCGATAGGACGTTGACCCTGACCCATAGATACGCGCAGTGCGAGCTCGTTATCAGTGAGCACCTTATCGCCAGGAAATTCTATTCCCCAAGACTCAAGCAGGCCCGGTAATTCTGAGCTCATGCCGGCAGGTATCAGATTGCCCTGCTGTGTGCGACTGACCATTGAATCCGCATTCGGATCTAGGAAGACCAGTGTCTTCCCGCCACGCATCACAAACTGATCGATCGCATAGAGCATTTGCTCTGACAGGCCCTGCGGATGCACGATCATCAGAATGTCGATCTCTTCATCGATCTCCCCTGCTGAATTGTCAACTCGTTGCACAGCGTAGAGCTGGCGGATGATATCCATGATCATCCACTGCTGCGTTGCTTGCCCGGCGACCGGATCGAAGCCTCCATCAATGTCCAATTCCGTTAGCAGACCCACTAATTGTAAATCTGGCTGATTAACTTTGGTAATCAATTTCATGAATTCATATTCTAGAAACTGCTCTAGTTCAGGCCGAATTAGGGGCAAAGTTTCAGCAGCCCTACCCTGCGGATTGTTCTCCCGATCCTCCGGCTGGGCTACTACCAAACCAAAATATATGCCTGGGGCTCCCTGAGAGATCGGAACTGCCTGAATGCCGAACTGAGTTGCCAAATCTTCCTCTTCGGAAAATGGTTGAGGATCGATAACACTTAGGCTAATGCGATTGTTACTAGCGATCACGATTTCTCTCAGCAGCTCCTGAACTCTATTTGCATAGGTTCGAATTTGAGGAGTATCTTCAGTAGCGCTTTCCGAATAGAAGAACATTATTTCCAGAGGGCCCTGTAGATTGGCAACAATATTTTTTGTACCCGGCGAGAGTGAGTAAAGATCATCCTGAGTAAGGTCGATCCTTACGCTTGGCAAGGAACTAATAACCAATACACAGATTACCAGCCCTGCAGAAATAACTAACAATCCGATTCGAGAAAATAGAAAATTGATATTCATAAGTCTACTCTTCCTTAACTGGCTTTCTTAAGTTCGATTACCACTGCGCTGGCGAATAGCCAGGCTGCGATAAACACACCGAAGAACAAAAAGTCACGAACATCGAAAACCCCTTTGGAAATAGAGTCAAAGTGAGTTAAGAATCCCATTGATGAAATAGCGTCAATAATAATCTGGGGAACCCAGCCGGTTAGCATGCCCAATAGAAAAGGATAGCCCAGCAGTACAAAAATCACACAAATAGTAACTGTGAGTATGAATGCAATCACGGGGTTCTTAGTACAGGCTGACAAACAAGCACCTATCGCTAGATAAGCTCCCGCCATGAACCAACTGCCAACATATGCCGCAAATATAACTCCATTGTCCGGGTCACCTAAGTAATTAGCTGTTATCCAAATCGGAAACGTCAAACAAAGAGCTATTCCTATTAAAGCCCATGCTGCTAGATACTTTCCAAGAATTGCATCTCTGAGATTTATCGGTAACGTTAGAAGCAGTTCAATTGTTCCTGTTTTTCTTTCGTCCGCCCACATGGTCATTGCAATGGCCGGCACCATGAACAAATACAGAAAAGGATGAAAAGCAAAAAACGGCAACAGGTCGGCTTGACCTCTGGCGTAAAAACCGCCGAAATCGAAAGTTAAGAAACCATTCACAACCAGGAAAATGACGATAAAAATATATGCCAATGGCGTTGCAAAATAACTTAGTAGTTCTCGCTTAAAGATAATTAGTAGATTCCCCATTACTGCGCTCCCTGTTTCTGCTGCGTCACTGTTCTGAACACATCTTCAAGTTGCCCTCGACTGACATGGAACTCGGTAACCGGCCAATTCTTGGCCTGTGCGATTTCCGATACCTGAGAAAATATTGAATTACCACCGTTGGCTAGTATACGAAAGACCATATCGTCTTCGTTGTCCTTCTCGACATCACCTACGTCAGCAAGGCCAGTTAGGTCAGCTGCCAGGTCGTAGTTCTCGCTCAGACGAACACTCACCGCCTGATGGTATTTTGAACGCGCCTCAAGTTCAGCGGGAGTACCGTCTGCGACAATCCTGCCCTGGGCGATGATGATCGCGCGACTGCATACCGCGGTCACCTCTTCCAATATATGCGTAGAGATTATGACGATTTTGTCACGGGCGAGATTCTTGATCAGTTCGCGGACATGGTGTTTTTGGTTCGGGTCGAGGCCATCGGTAGGTTCATCCAAGATTAGTACCTTAGGGTCATGCATAATTGCCTGCGCTAGGCCTACGCGTCGCTTAAAACCCTTGGACAAGGTTTCGATAGTTTGCTGACTGACTGAGTTGAGCTCTACTTCATCCAGCACGCGTTTTACACGCATCAAAATCTCTTCTCCTCGGTAGCCTCGAATCTGCGCCACAAATTTTAGAAACTCCAAGGTTGTCATATCACCGTAAGAAGGCGCTCCCTCCGGCAGATAGCCCATAAGAGATTTCGCTTCGATTGGGCTCGATCTGATATCAAAGCCGTCGATGCTTACCGAGCCATGGCTAGGGGAAAGGAATCCAGTGATTAGTTTCATGGTCGTGGACTTACCCGCGCCATTCGGGCCAAGAAATCCGAGCACCTCGCCTTCCTTCACAGTAAAGCTGAGGTCATCGATAGCGGTAAACTGGTCGAAGTTTTTTGTTAAATTGTTAATTTCAATCATCTACTTTCAGACCCTGACAGTTGCGTATCTAGTTAGTATTGCAGGAGTTGCTGCAAAGCTCTGCAGCTTACCCTAAGCTCTTAAAGCAGTGTGAACCCTCTAGAGATAAATCTAGCGGACTAACCCCAAATGTTCCCTGCAAATTACGATGCGCAAATATAGGCACTTAGACCCTATATTTCAAGGTTGAAGAGACCAAACGGCCCATTCCCCGAGACAGGGTGCAAAAAGGTGACAGTGCAACCTAGCTCTAGCGTTGATGGGAATTTAGCCTGTGCTTCTATTTGCGCTGGCGTTATAATTGCGGCTTTCCAGCTATTCAGATACGAAGCTACGCCAAATGAAATTTCAAACCAACAGACTCTTTGCTCTTCTGGTACTGGCAAGCCTTACGCTGAGCCTTAGCTATTGCGGACAAAAAGGCGGCCTAACTCGGCCAGAGCCCTCTGCGCTCGCTACTTCGAATTTTATCTCGGGCAAATAGCCCACAGGGGCCAGCGGCCCGCATCTACTGGACTCCAACTACGAATGGACTATTTTAATTACAAAGGCGATGCACTCTATGCAGAGGAATTAGCCGTCTGTGAGATTGCCGAAAAGCATGGCACGCCCTGTTTCATCTATTCCCGCGCCACTCTCGAGCGCCACTATAGGGCCTATGAAACGGCACTATCTGGGCTGCCGAATATGATCTGCTACGCAGTTAAGGCGAATTCCAATCTGGCGGTATTGAATGTCCTGGCCCGAATGGGTGCTGGATTCGACATCGTGTCTGGTGGCGAGCTCAGCCGCGTTCTTCAAGCAGGCGGTGATCCCGCGAAGGTCATATTCTCTGGTTTGGGCAAGACTGTAGCCGAAATTCAACAGGCGCTGCACGCTGGCATTCACTGTTTCAACGTGGAATCTGAGGCGGAGTTAACTCGTCTCAATGAAGAGGCTCTGCGGCTTAATCTGCCGGCCTCGATATCTGTGCGCGTAAATCCTGATGTAGACGCCGGCACCCACCCCTATATATCGACGGGCTTGAAAGAGAACAAATTTGGAATCTCCACTGATCGCGCGATAGAAGTATATAGAGCCGCTGCGCAGATGGGAGGAATCAAAGTATGTGGTATTGACTGCCATATAGGTTCGCAACTTACCTCCGTAGAACCCTTCCTCGATGCAATCGATAGACTGCTGACCATGGTAGACCGCCTGAGCGAGGAAGGTATCAACTTGAGCCACTTCGATATGGGAGGAGGACTAGGTGTTAGCTACGGCACAGAGAGCCCACCACTGCCCTGTGAACTTATCGACGCGGTGAAAGGTCGTTTCAGCGATCGCGGCCTTACTCTGATGGTCGAGCCTGGGCGCTCAATCGCCGCAAACGCTGGCATCTTCGTGACTCGTGTCGAGTACATAAAGAACACTGAACATAAGAATTTCGCGATCGTCGATGGTGCAATGAACGACCTATTGCGGCCCGCGCTGTATAGCGCCTGGCAGGAGATTATTCCAGTGAACAAAAGAAGTGGCGACGCACTTAACTTCGATGTTGTTGGCCCAATATGCGAGTCAGCCGATTTTCTTGGCAAGGACAGAGAGTTAGTAGTGGCAGCAGGTGACTTGTTAGCCGTTCGCTCGGCCGGTGCTTATGGCTTCGTAATGAGCTCGAACTATAATACACGCCCACGCGTCGCCGAGATAATGGTCGATGGAGACAGCGCGCATGTCGTTAGACGTCGCGAAGTCATAGCAGATCTTCTCGATCTGGAATCTTGTTTACCTAGTTGATACGAAAAATGGATATTCACTTCACAAAGATGCATGGCCTGGGCAACGACTTTATTGTGCTCAATAATCTGCACAATAAATATCAATTGAGTGCCGAGCAAATTGCTGTGCTGGGTCATCGACAGCTCGGAGTGGGTTTCGATCAATTATTATCGGTCGAGGCTTCCTCAGAACCCGGCATCGATTTCAGCTACCGCATCTTCAATCAGGACGGTCGAGAAGTGGAGCATTGCGGAAATGGCGCACGCTGCTTCGCAAAATACGTCCTTGATAAAGGCTTGTTCGACGGAGATACCCTAGTCGTCAAGACGGTCAACCGCCTACTTACACTTAAAATGGCCAGTAATGGTTCAATCACGGTCGATATGGAAGCGCCCATGTTTGCCCCATCGAAAATTCCATTCATCGCTGGCGACGATTCAAAATTCCATTCACGACGACTTACAGTTTCGGGCAGTCCAGTCGAGATAGAGTTTTGTGCGCTATCCATGGGCAACCCTCATGCGATAATTAGAGTTGCAGAGATAGACCAAACTGCCGTAAAAGAGATAGGGGAAGCACTCGGTGCACATCCGGATTTTCCCGAAGGCTGCAATGTAGGTTTCATGCAGGTGTATGACAGAAATACCATAGCTTTACGTGTGTATGAGCGCGGTGCCGGCGAGACGCTAGCCTGCGGTACTGGGGCCTGTGCGGCGGTAGTTGCCGGTTGCTTACAAGGTCTGTTAGATGATACCGTCAGAGTGAAATTACATGGCGGAGAACTTAGTATTACATGGCTAGGAATCGATACTCCCGTCCTAATGACAGGGCCAGCCACAACAGTTTTTGAGGGGAAAATTCAGATATGAAGAGCGATAATTCGGCGGCTGAAAAAATTGAAGCCCCCAGTAGCTGCGAACTCTCTGCGGCAGAAGTAGCTAGCTACCTGAAAGCCAATCCCGAATTCTTTATCGAGCAAGAAGATTTACTTGCAGATCTTTCTCTACCGCACGAGAGTGGTAAAGCGATCTCTTTATTAGAACGACAAGTTACTATTCTGAGAGACAGAGGGGTCGGCGCGCGACAGAAGCTCAACAACCTACTTGAGAATGCCCGCAACAACGATCAGCTCTTTGATACAACGCGCAGCCTTGTCCTAGCCCTACTCCGCGCGAAAGATGTAACTGAAATTGCCGGCGTGGCTCAGGATCAGTTGTCGAATCATGCCAATATCGATTCCTGCGAAGTCATCCTTGTAGATAAGAAAAGCCTGAAGGTTGCAGACTCGGTAAGAACCGAATCGGAAGACATCCTCAAGAAACAATTCGTCGATGTGTTCCGTCTTAAGCGAACTCATTGCGGCCCTATAAGCGAAGAACAGACTCAGTACCTTTTCCCCGCACAGGGTAATAGCATCAAGTCGACTGCTCTTTGTCCCGTAATCAGTAACGGCGATGTATTGGCGCTGATTGCATTCGGGAATAAGGCGGACAACTACTTCAATGTAAACCTGGACACTCTGTTTCTAGATTTTATTGGTCACGTAGTCGGCGCCGTACTCGATAATCAGCACGCCGACAACGCACAGTAGATCTCTAAGACATGTCGCAGGGCTTGAGCAAAGGTTGCCTAGATGTCTACTGAAAACCCAACTGAACACAAAAACCAGGTTTCAATCATCTGTCGCACACTGGGTCGTCCTGAATTAAAGCAGGCACTTCAGTCCATCGCATCTCAAGACTACCCCAATATCGAAATCGTTCTGGTCGATGCTACTGGAAAGCAATCGATAGACTCGGCAGCTAGCGGCGACCGTCCGCTTGAGTTCGTTACTACCGGCTCGGTCCTGCGCCGTTCAGCGGCGGCGAATGCTGGCTTGGAAGCAGCCCACGGCAAATATATTCAATTCTTGGATGACGATGATTGGATTGATCCAAGCCATGTCAGTCAGCTAGTTAGTGTACTGGAAAGCAGTGACGAGACAGCGGCCGCCTATAGTAGTACGCAGAAGACCAATGCTGCAGGCGACTCTCTGGACTATGTATTCAGAGAAGCTTTCGATCCAATACTGTTGATGCGAGACAACTATATTCCGATTCACTCCATCTTATTCGATAGTGCGCTACTCAAGCATGGATGCCGTTTCGATGAAGCCTTCGACATTTATGAAGATTGGGATTTCTGGTTGCAGCTCAGTCAGCATACCAATTTTCAACATATCGACTCAATCACAGCCTACTACAGAGAAGGTGGCGACTCCGATACTGCGCTCGCAGACGTACGTCTGCGTTATCAGGCAGATACCGCTCTCGGTAAAGGCCGTGCCGCCATTTTCGAAAAGTGGCTACCGAAGTGGACGGGCGAGAAGGTGAACTCTCTCATCGGTCAACTCGATCAATCCGTATTGCTCTGTGAACAGGATGCCCAAATTCACAGCGAGCTTAGAAAGAATGCAGAACTACAACATGAGATAGAGAAGCTCGACAGTCAGATAAACGGGCTCGACAGTCAGATAAACGGGCTCGACAGTCAGATAAACGGGCTCGACCTAAAGTTACTAGACACAGCGTCGCAACTCAAGCAGCTGAAAGACCATAGCAAGCAGCAAGCTCAGCATGTTGGTGAATTGGAGAAAAGATTGAACGCGATCTATGACTCTTTGAGCTGGAAATTAATGGGTCCAGTTCGTCGAGTTAGCCGAACACTCACCAAAGAAAAAGAATTCGGCAACAACGAATCGGATTCGGATAAATAGACATGGAAGCCACAACGCAGAGCGGCCCGCAGTCCGCAGTTCCAATTTGTTCTCTCATAATACCAACGAAGGACAAACTCAATTTCCTTAAGCCTTGTATAGAAAGTGTGTTGGCAAGCGATGACATTGACTCTGTCGAGATAATCATCGTCGACAACGAGAGTGTCGAAGTCCAGACACAGCAATATCTTCAATCCCTGAACGATTTGCTCAATGTTCGTGTGCTGAGCTGGAACGAGCCTTTCAATTTTTCGGCGATAAATAATTTTGCCGCCGAGCAATGCCGAAGCAACTATTTGTGCTTCCTCAACAACGACATAGAAATCAAAGATCCGCAGTGGCTTCGCAAACTCTTAGCTGTAGCCAAGTTAGATGAAGTTGGAGCGGTCGGCTGCACGCTGTTGTATCCAGACTCATCCATTCAGCATGCCGGCATTGCACTAGACGAAAAAACTATCGCGCAGCATATTGCCGTAGGTGAGAACAGCGGTTTTCTAGCCGAACAAGGCATTACACTACCCTACGCGGTCGATGCGGTGACTGCTGCCTGTTTGATTATGCGCAAAGCTTTATTTCTGCGCATGGGTGGATTCAATGAAGACCAACTAGCGGTCGCATTTAATGATGTCGACCTCTGCCTGCGTCTTGCTGATAAAGGACTGCCAATATTATCCCACCCTGGAGTGGCATTGATTCATCACGAATCCGTTTCTAGGCTGAGCGATGAGTTACCCGCCAATCGTAAACGAGCTCTAAAAGAACATGCCTTTATGCAATTCCGTTGGCGCATGCGTCTCACAGGCCGCAGCTACTCGTCCGGATTTCCAAATCTCATCCGAGATGCTGCATTGCTCAATGAGAAAGCTTCAAATTCCGATGCTGATATAGCCAGAAAGGCGGCACACAGTCTCTATCTGCAAGACAGCGCATCCCGATCAAGCTCGAAAGAGATGCGTAATATGTATTCGACGGCAGCAGCGTTGTCAGAGACACAGGACTATTTCCGCAATTTGCAGAATGATTACAAGAACCTTGAGGCACATGCGCAGCGGCTACAACACGCGCATGAACTCATCGAGAACTCCATCTTCTGGCGAATGACCTACCCTCTGCGCTTGCTGAAAAATGCGATCGCGCCGGGCAGCAAGAAGCAAGAAGCAGTGAACGAACCACCCGCCGTTGAGAATTCCGAACAAGTCACGCGACAGGTCGAAGGACAGCTTCTCGAAAAACAAAAGCTCGATAACTCGGCCAAGGCCGCGTTAGATAAGTTTTTGAAATCACCAGAACAGCTAAAGTTTCCAGAAGCTGAGAAGCCACAACTTTCTATCGTACTCGTGTTCTACCAACAGGCACGCCTCAGCTATCTCTGCCTACAATCGTTGCTGGAATTTGCGGACGTTAGTTACGAGTTAATCATCGTAGATAACAACTCCACAGATGAAACCACTGCGCTTCTAGACAAGATTGATAACGCCACAATTATTCGTAACCTAGACAATCTTGGTTTCGTAAAAGCGGTGAACCAAGCGGCAGAAGTGGCGACAGGCGAGTACATCCTTCTCCTGAATAATGATGCTTGTATAGAAAAAAGTACCTTATCTAGTGCGCTGAAAGTAATTGAGTCAGACGAATCCATTGGCGCTGTAGGTGCCAAGATCAAGTTGCTCGATGACAGCACACAAGAGGCTGGAAGTATTATCTTCAACGATGGAGCCTGTCTTGGCTATGGTCGCGGCAAACCAAAAGACAGCTATGAATTTATGTTTCAGCGAGATGTTGACTACTGTTCAGGTGCTTTTTTGCTCTTTAGAAACAGCAGCTTCAAAGCCCTAGGTGGATTCGATCTCGACTATGCGCCTGCCTATTACGAAGAGTCTGACTTCTGTATTCGTTTGCAGAAACAAGGACTGCGCATCGTCTATGTTCCTACTTCCCAAATCACTCACTATGAATTCGCCAGCTCCGGCGGAATGCAGAGCGCGAAGAAACTCCAAGCAGAGCATCAACAAGTGCTCTGCGCCAAACATGCCGACTTCCTAGCCCAGCGGTTCGCGAACGAAGGGAGTAATGTCCTGCGTGCGCGTACCCGGAACAATTTTCCTAACATACTCGTGATTGATGATCGCGTTCCCTATCCTAGCCTCGGGGCAGGCTATCCTCGTTGTTCAAACCTGCTCTTCGAACTCAGTAAGATGGACCTTAATATTAGTTTCTATCCTTTGTTGTTTCCCCAGGAAAAATGGGACGACGTCTACAAAACTGTGCCCAACACGATTGAAGTCATCTTGGAAAGCGGCCTTGAGGAACTGCAGTCGTTTCTGCAGGCGCGAAAAGACTTTTATCAACACGTCGTAGTGAGCCGTGTGCACAATATGGAATTCTTCAATCATTGCCTGAGTCTGGATCCTGACCTGTTAGGTGACACCAAGATCATCTACGATGCTGAAGCCGTGTCCGCTCCTCGCGAGATTCTGCGTATGGAGTTTCTCGGCGAAGCTATGTCCGCCGAAGATCAAGCAGAGCTCATCGAAAAAGAGTTACAGCAATCGAAGCTGGCGGAAAAAATTGTTGCTGTATCAAACAATGAGGCCGAGATTTTCAAGCAACACGGTTATAGCGATACCGTCGTGCTCGGGCACACCATTGCCAGCAAACCTGGAAGCAACGGATTCATGCAGCGCAGCGGTTTACTATTCGTGGGCGCGCTTCGAGACGAGGGCTCACCTAACGTCGATTCATTGCTTTGGTTTCTTATCAATGTCCTCCCAATACTCGAACAGGCCATTCCCGGCATAAAGCTCAACGTTGTAGGTGACAATTCGGCGCCTTCACTGGCAACCATTGGCAAAGACAACATCAACTTCACCGGTCGTGTCGACTCAATTGAGGAGATGTATAACATCTCTCGCGTGTTCATTGCTCCGACTCGTTTCGCAGCCGGCATCCCGCACAAGATTCACGAGGCAGCAGCGAACGGATTGCCTTCGGTGACCACTTCACTACTCGCGCAGCAGCTTGGCTGGAAGGACTCAAAGGAGTTACTCGTGGGTGACACACCTGAAGCCTATGCAGCTCAATGTATCAAGCTGTATCAGGACGAAAAGCTCTGGCAGGATGTTCGAGATGCGGGCTTAGCAGCGATAGTCGAAGATTGTTCTCAAGAAACTTTCCGAAAAAACCTAGCTGGGCTTTTTAGCTAAAATCGTCTAGCCAAGCGGTACATGAGACGCTGCACAAGTCCAATCTTAATCCCCATCCCGATGCAGAGTCGCAGGCTTAGCCGCTCCCTGCCAGACAACTGAGATCCATAGCGGCGATTAAACTCGGCCGCTTGAATAGATACCTCAATTAGATGCTCACTAGGTTTTCGCGCCAGTATCCTACTCCACAATGACATGCTGACAACAGACACCTTGGTAAACTCTTTTGCCCCGATGGTGTTATTGCCATGTTGGCGATAATGCACCAGGGGAATATCTAGGTAGACTAATTTTCCGAATGCGGTAGCAACTAGAGCCAGCCACCAATCGTGCATAATCGCGTTCTCAGGAATCGGTAGCGCCTTCTCCGCTAGAGGCTCGTTAATCAGCGCGGTACATCCTGTCACTAAATTACTAATGACAAGATTGGGAAAGCTATTCCTCTCAATTTCTAAACCTTGATAGCTAATCAAGGATTTCGCTATCACCGTATTTTGCTCGGAAACTACTTCGAGATCGCTATGAACAATGATGGGTAAGGCAGAATCGCTATCCGCTTCCGTTGCCAGCATCGCCGCCAACAGTTTCTCTATCTTCTGCGGATACCATGTATCGTCCTGATCGCAGAACATCATATAAGCCGACTTCAATCCTAGTGCCTCTTTGTTCTTAAGTACGTAATCGACAAGGAAGGCGAAGCCGGCACTCGCGCCCATATTTACGCCATCGCGAGATAACAGGTGAATTCGTTCTGGATGATCACCAGTATAGCTCTCAAGAATAGAAACCGTTCTGTCACTAGAACCGTCGTCTCTCATTACCAGAATGAAATCTTTATGGGATTGGGCTAGCAACGAATCAAGTTGTTCGGCGAGGAATTTCTCTCCGTTGTAGGTCGAGAGCAATACAGCTATCTTTGTGTGTGCGCTCATCTGCTACTAAACCAGTGTCTTGGCATCACGTATGCCGGAGAGAATAGTTTGAAAATATTGACGGCGCTTTCCAGAGGTTATCAATAACCAGCTTGTCTTTAGGGTGAAGCGAATCATGTCGCGCAACTTCCATCCCAAGGGAGAATAGGCTGCGCCATAGAGATGCATTCTATTCCTACTGGAATAATAGGTCCGTGAGGGATTGTGCTGCGCGATTAGTCCTGCTTTCACCAGCGGATTGGAGCTGCGCTCGCCGATAGCGTGATACAGCACTGCCGCGTCGGTACCCACCAGATCGAAACCCAGCGACTTGGCACGAAAGCACCATTCCAGATCGACATTATCTATGAAGTAACTTTCTTTCATGTCTCCCACCTCATCGATACATTTGAGAGTGAGAAGAGATCCGGAAGTAATAAGAAAATCAGCGATGAAATGCTTTCCCTGACCCGCGAAGGATCGATCGGAGCGCCAGAAAATCTTGCTGAACAATTTAAATGGCATCTGGCGCAGTGTCTGAGGATTGATAATTCGAGGGCCTATTGCTGCTATACCCTTCTCGCTGAAGCGACTCGCCTCGATGTGCGCGTCTACCATACGCCCTATGAATAGGTCCCCCAGGCTACTGTCCTGATCGAACAAGAACACGTACTCATAATTTTCAGATCGCGCCCAATGGATACCTCGATTGAGCGCCTTGGCAAGGCCCTCGTTCTCATTGAGGCGAATCAATTCGATACAGCGCTTATAGACCATGATCGATGCTGCCAGCTCATCGATTGCGACGGACCCATTGTCGATGACCAGAAAGTCGGTTTCCTTGTTGAGCTGACTAACCAGTTTTAGTAATGCAGTTATATCGGGGTTGTACGTAACCACAACTGCGCAGCTAGCTCTTTGCGTAGGGTTAGTCGCCTCATTACCGTCGTTAGCTGTCACCAGGCACTTCCGCTGAGATAGTTAATCGGGCAGGATCATTACTCGATATGATCAGGAAATAGGCTATAGACAGCACGCCAATCACCAGGCCCACAACCACTCCCGCATCCACAATCCCACGCCAGGGTTGCGGCATACTGCGAGCGATAAGCACAAAGCAGATGATCATAGTCGTCAGCGCGAAGGAGAGAATCTGTCGTTTACGAGTCGCATAGATATAGCCCATGCAGAAAAGTGGCGCGAGCAGCACATGTAACGGTCGCGGGTTATTGGCGAGATAACGGGCTCGTACGACCACTCTAGGCGCGAAGCCCAGATGGAACCCTTTATAACCTTCCGCATAGGCCATGTAGATTACACTGAAAGCCAAGGCTAACCAGTGGAGCTGACTCATAGACGAATTTTCTAGCTCAAGCGCCATAGGCGCTAGTCTAAATATCGCGAATATCAGCAGTAATAAGACCCCGCCAATACCCCATACCATTCCAAGTATTTTCAATTTAATTCACTGCCTAGATACGATTCCCTATTATAGCGGCTTTGCTGCAGAACCTGAAAAATCTTTCTCGGATACCTCTGAACAATGCTAAGGCACCCTTGGGTATCTAGGGACTTGCCACAGGTTTGGAACATCGCTTCTGCGGATAAAGTGAGATATTATTTCGCCCTGTTATCGGTAGCCACAATCCACTGGGATTATCTAGCCGCCTCCTCTGCTTCAGCTCACTACAGGATAGACCGAATGGGTGTAAAACTTGGTGTAGTGATGGATCCCATCGAATCCATCACTGTTAAGAAAGACACGACTCTGGCCATGTTATTAGCCGCGCAGAAGCGAGGCTGGGTGATTCACTATATGTTGCAGTCCGACATGTATCTTGACCAGGGCCAATCTCGAGCGACAATTCAAAAACTCTCGGTTAAAGATGACGAGAAGGATTGGTTCAGCCTTGGCAGCAAGACCGATATCGCCCTATCGGAACTAGATGTCGTTCTCATGCGCAAAGATCCTCCATTCGATATGGATTATATCTATTCAACTTATCTATTAGAGCAGGCGCAGCGTGAAGGGGTGATGATAGTCAACGATCCACAAAGCCTGCGTGACTGTAACGAGAAGTTGTTTGCCACTCAATTTCCGCAATGCTGTCCACCACTGATCGTCGCCTCTTCACAAGAAAAGCTAAAGGCATTTCACAAACAGCACGAAGACGTAATATATAAGCCGCTAGATGGCATGGGTGGCGCATCAATATTTCGAGTAAAGGCTGGCGACCCCAACTTAAGCGTTGTCATAGAGACCCTAACCAATAACGGTCGGCTACAGATTATGGCGCAGAAGTTCATTCCCGATATCGTGAACGGCGACAAGCGCATCCTAATGATCGACGGCGAGCCTGTAAACTATGCTCTCGCCAGAATTCCTGCTTCCGGGGAGACCAGAGGGAATCTGGCCGCCGGTGGCAGCGGCGTAGCGCAGGAACTGACCGAGAAAGATCGCTGGATTTGTGACCAGATCGGTCCTGTTCTTCGCGAAAAGGGCCTAATCTTCGTAGGTCTCGATGTGATAGGTGACTATCTAACTGAGATCAATGTCACCAGCCCAACTTGCATACGTGAGATAGACAAGGCGTTTAGTCTCGACATAGCTGGCTATCTGATGGACTGTATCCAGGCAAAACTAAACGCCGCCTGAAACAGCAAGGCCCAATAAGGCGGATGCATGGCAACAAGCGATGAGGACCTTACCAGAGAGCGTTTCGGCTTTACTGTCTTTCTCTCGGCTTGTGTTCACGCAATCATAATTCTGGGTATCGGTTTTACCTACCTTGAAGAATTGAATAGCGAGCCCGCCCTCGAAATCACCATAGCACAGTACAGGAGCGAATTCGCTCCCGACGAGGCGGATTTTCTAGCACAGGAGAATCAAATCGGCAGTGGCACACTCGATAGCGCTGCGGCACCTAGCACTCCCTTTAAGTCCGACTTCAATGATGAAGTGATTCAAGAAGTTGTACCCATTGCCCAAGCACCAGAGATAGTGAACGAAGTAGAAGTGCGAGACGCCGCCATAATTTCTTCGATTCAGAATAAGCAGCAGATGCAACAACAACTTGATGAGCTCGAATCCGAGGACGAAAAACCTCTGTCCGAAGAATCTACCCCGGACGATCTGAGTCTCGCTATTGCTAGTCTACAAGCACAGCTTGATCTACAACGTCAGGCCTATGCCAAGCGGCCGAGGAAATACACCATCTCTTCCGCTTCGACAAAAAAAAGCCATGACGCACTCTATTTGGACAGCTGGCGAAGAAGAATTGAAGCCGTTGGTAATATAAATTATCCACTTGCAGCGAGACAGCAGCAACTCTACGGAAGCCTCAGAATGCTAGTCGCGTTGTTTCCAAATGGCGAGGTCTCAGAGATTCAAATTTTGCGGTCCTCGGGACATAGTCTCCTAGATCAGGCTGCGGTGCAGATCGTCAACATGGCTGCGCCATTCGATCCTTTCCCGGAGGCAATGCGTGCCGAAGCTGATATACTGGAAATCATACGGACGTGGCGCTTCCACGAAGGAAATGCACTAACCAGCTTCTAGAGCGCCTCTGAATGATTCCATGGCGCCTTAGAATTTTCCTGTTCATAGAACTATCACTCGCTACCATTCCAAGCAATGACAGACATCAATAGCACAATTTACTTAGAGAATCAGTTCCTGATTGCGATGCCGCAGATGGAAGATTCCTATTTCGCCAATACCGTAACCTATCTTTGGAAGCACAACAATGATGGCGCGCTGGGTATCGTCATCAATAAGCCCTTGAACGCCAGTGTTGCCGACATATTCGACGAATTGGAAATCGAGTTCAACATCAAACAAGGCGCCTTTCGAGAAGAGGCAGTGCTAGCCGGCGGGCCTGTGGAACGAGACAAGGGATTCATCATTCATGATGCCCCAAAAAACTGGGAATCATCGATATCGGTAACTGAAGAGATCAGTATCTGTATGTCAAAGTCTATCCTCGAAGACATAGCGAGCGGCAACGGGCCAGAGAATTACCTTATCGCACTGGGCTGCGCGGGCTGGGAAGCGGGCCAACTGGAACGCGAGATCATTACAAATGCCTGGCTCACCGTGCCTGCTGACCCTGAGCTGATCTTCTCTGGCGATTATGAGAACAAACCTCAGCGCGCGGCTTCACTTCTAGGCGTTGATTTACAGCAGCTCGCTCCAGACGCTGGCCACTCCTAAACTGGTTTATTCGTGATAATTCACAGCTTCCCCAATAATGACGAACCAGTTTCCGCTCTCGGATTTGACTACGGTACACAGCGCATTGGCGTGGCATTCGGTCAGAGTCTTACAGGGACTGCTCAGCGCGTTTGCGTGCTGAAGGCGAGAGATGGCATCCCGGACTGGTCTCAGATAGAAGCCTTAATAAGCGAATGGAAACCGAACCTCTTTGTAGTGGGGATTCCCTATAACCTCGATGGCAGCGAGAGCGAGCTCATGGTTCGAGCCATCAAGTTTGCAAACCGCTTAAACGGCCGCTTCCACAAACCCAGCTATGCAATGGACGAACGCCTCTCTTCAGTTGAAGCTGCGGAACTGGCACTCGAAGAGAACAGGGGCGCAAAAAAAAGAGCCGCTATAGATGATATAGCGGCTCAGATTATTCTAGAAAATTGGTTTTCGGAATTGGCTGCCAGCAAAAAAGCTTAGACAGCCTACTATTCCAATTCAACCCTAAAACGAATCAGGCATCTTCGCCTTCATTTTCGCTTCTTCTCTGCTTACCATACCTTTCGCCAGCAGATCTTTCAGACATTGATCTAGAGTCTGCATTCCTACACTAGCACCTGTTTGTATCGCTGAATACATCTGTGCAACCTTGTCTTCGCGAATCAGGTTACGGATTGCCGATGTTCCCATCATGATTTCATGTGCGGCAACTCTACCCCGCCCGGCTTCTTCAACAAAGTTTGCGAAATGACTGACTGTAGTGATTCCGACAACATAGATCTAACCATGTCTTTTTCCGCTGCTGGGAATACGTCGATAACCCTGTCGATCGTTTTCGCTGCAGAAGTTGTATGCAAGGTACCAAAAACTAAGTGACCCGTTTCAGCAGCCGTCAATGCAAGCCGAATCGTTTCCAAATCTCGTAGCTCACCAACAAGAATGATATCCGGGCCTTCACGAAGTGCGGAGCGTAGTGCTTCGTTAAAGCCGTGCGTATCTCTATGAACTTCGCGCTGGTTCACCAAGCATTTCTTGCTCTAATGGACAAATTCGATCGGATCCTCAATGGTGAGGATATGCTCGTACTTAGTCTCATTGATATAATCAACCATTGCTGCGAGCGTCGTACTTTTGCCTGAACCTGTCGGCTCGATTACTACTGCTAATCCTCGAGGAACATCGGAAATCTTCCTGAAGATTTCACCCATCCCTAACTGCTACATGGTCAATACCTTAGAGGGGATAGTACGAAAAACTGCAGCAGAACCACGATTCTGCATAAAGGCATTTACACGAAAACGGGCAAGACTTGGAACTTCAAACGAGAAGTCAGTTTCTAGAAACTCTTCGTAATCTTTTCGCTGCTTATCATTCATGATCTCATAAATGAGCGAGTGAACTTCTTTGTGATCAATTTCCGGCACATTGATTCGACGGATATCACCATCAACACGAATGAATGGTGGCATGCCAGCTGTAATATGTAAATTCGAAGCGCCTTGCTTTACACTGAATCCAAGTAGTTCTGTAATATCCATGTGTCTTCCTTAACCGCTTTTTATAGTTCTCTACTGTTCGCAGGTACGCCAGTATTAACTTCTAACTCTAGTTGCTTGCATCGGTCTTTTCTTAAGCGATGCAGAGCCCTGATACTACTAGCCAATAGTCACAAGCTCACCTATAGTACATGTCCTGTAGTGAATGTCCCATACCTAGCTAACGCAAAATTCGAATCAAAACGTGATCACCATAGCAGAAAATATTGCGCAGCTAAGCGCCCGACTACAACGGCTCGAACGACAATATGAGCGCAGCACATCAAGTGTGAAGTTACTGGCCGTCAGCAAGCGGCACCCAGTAGAGAGTATTATTGCGGCCAATAAGGCCGGCATTGAAGACTTCGGCGAAAATTACCTTCAAGAAGCGCTGGATAAGATCCAGCATTTGTCTTCACTGCGCGTGAACTGGCACTTCATAGGGCCTATCCAGTCTAACAAAACCAAAGCTATTGCCGAGAATTTCCAATGGGTGCACAGCATTGATCGCTTAAAGATTGCACAGCGTCTAAGCGATCAAAGAGAACCCTCTGCTTCGAAGCTAAATGTCTGCGTACAAGTCAATATCTCACATGAGGCGAACAAATCCGGCGTAGAATTAGGCGAAGTCGAGGCTCTCTGTGACAGAGTAGCGGCGCTGCCGAACCTACAATTACGCGGCCTGATGGCGATTCCCGCCGCTGAGCCCGATCTAGACTCACAGCGAATAGCTTTTCGAGTATTGGCGCAAGAATACTCTCGGCTAAAGCCACGTTATGTACAGTTCGACACGCTATCGATGGGCATGAGCAATGACTTTGAGGCCGCTATTGCTGAGGGCTCAACGCTCATTAGAATCGGTACTGGCATATTCGGTCCTCGCAGCTAGTTGAGCATCTTTAGGCGCACTTGCGTAGCCCTTAACGAGTATTGGTTTCACATCCCTGAGCAACACAGTCGATCAGAAAAGCCCTTGAAGCGGCTGTTTCCTGATCGAAACTTTAGTGACAGTTGAAGCTCGGTGATTTAAATCCATATCGAGATGCATTATTCAGAGTCGACTAAATACGGTAGTATACGAGGCTGTTCTACAGCCACTTCCTAAGCAGCAATAGCATTGGGAACCCGGCCAGGGAGAAATTTTGAAAAGTACTACAATTGGTTTTATTGGCGCCGGAAATATGGCTAATGGCCTCATTCGCGGCCTCATCAAAAAAGGCACTAAGCCTGAGAATATCTGGGCCAGTGATCTGGACGATAGTAAGCTTCAGTTACTTGCCCAGGACTGCAAGATACAGACAGGCAGTAATTCAGACATAGCGAGTAACACCAGTGTGATCGTGCTGGCCGTGAAGCCACAGGTGATGAGAGATGTCTGCAAGGCATTGGCGGTGGATCTAGGTGATCGCCAGGTGCTACTGGTATCGATAGCCGCAGGCATTACCACTGCTCACTTAGAGAGCTGGTTTGGTGAATCTGCAGCTATCGTACGCTGCATGCCGAATACACCTGCTCTGGTTGGCATGGGTGCAAGCGGACTATTTGCGAACGCCAAGGTTACCGAAGAACAAAAGCAACTCGCCCAAGAGGTTATTAGTACTGTGGGCTTCGCCACTTGGGTTGATGCCGATTCAGACATCGACATTGTTACGGCAGTTTCTGGTAGTGGGCCAGCCTACTTTTTCCTGTTTATGGAAGCAATGCAGGCAACAGCAAAGGAGATGGGACTGAGCGAGGATTTGGCACGAGCACTCACCTATCATACAGCGGCTGGCGCGGCTGCACTCGCGCAATACAGCAAAGAAGACATTGCTACGTTGCGGCGCAACGTCACCTCACCCGGTGGCACGACTGAACAAGCGATTTTGCAATTTGAGGATGGCGATCTTCGTGGCTTGGTTGCCAAAGCCCTGAATGCGGCCAGAACGCGCTCTGTGGAACTGGCCGAAGAAACCGACAGAACGTAGTATCTGTTAGTCGCTGACTTTATATGGAACAGTTGTTCCTGAAAAAATACTGGATAACTTTTACAATATTTGGATAGTGATATTATGGGAAGCTCTGCAGCATTAATTTTTAGTACGGTTACTGGAATCTATCTACTGGCCGTATTGCTTCGATTCTTACTGCAAGTCGCTAAAGCCGATTTCTATAATCCGGTTTCGCAGGCCGTAATAAAAATTACTGACCCGATGGTTCGAGTTCTTCGGACGGTCATTCCTGGCTACAAAGGCATAGATTTTTCTTCGCTCGTATTGGCTTTCGCCTTACAGGCTATTGCAATCTGTGTGCTAATTATTCTCTATGGCGGCACCATCCCTGGCGCAGGATTTATCATTACCTGGGCATTTGTAGGCGTCGTCTTATTTGTCATTAACATTTATTACTACGCAATTTTGGCTTCAATCATAATGTCATTTGTTATGATGTTCTCGGGTAGCACAAATCCACATCCACTATTGCTACTAGTTTGGCAGCTGACTGAACCTGTTATGGCACCGGTGCGGAAAATAATTCCTTCGATGGGCGGCTTAGATTTTTCACCTATCTTTATATTCATTGCCATCCAAATAATTCAAAATTTTATCCTAACTACCTTCGGCATCAATCAACAGCATGCGATGGTTATAATCGGAATTTAGACGACCCTCGGACTAATCCTGGGTTTAGATACCAATAAGCGTCCTTGCTATGTACTATCGTTGGGAGAAAGACGCCTTATACTTGGACTGCAGCGTTCAGCCCAAAGCCAACGAAGATCGAATAGTTGGAGCAGTGGGCGAACATTTGAAGATTAGAATCTCCGCCGCACCACTTGATGGAAAAGCAAACAAACAACTAATACGATTTTTAGCGAAATGATTTCATACCAAACAGACTGCTATTACTATAGTAAGCGGGCTGACGGGACGACATAAGAGACTGTGCATCAAGAAACCCCTGTCTATTCCCCAAGGGCTAGAAATACCCGAGGACACGCTTTCCTGAGAGGGCTTAGTACAGAGTTAGTTAATAGCTAGTTTGAGAAAATTCAGACAGAAGGATTGGAAAGAGCCCTAAAACCATTGCAATGCCAGATTCAATACCCACAGATTCAGTTGGCCTCGTTACTCCCCAGGTCTATAAATTCGATGAGCCTCTAACTCTTCGTAGCGGCAAGGTATTGCCCGAGTATGAACTAGTCGTTGAGACTTACGGCAAACTCAATAGTAAAAAGACGAATGCAGTTCTTATCTGTCATGCGCTCAGCGGCGATCATCATGCAGCCGGCTACCATAGCGAAAACGATAGCAAACCAGGCTGGTGGGACAGTTGTATTGGGCCCGGGAAGGCAATAGATACCAATCTCTTCTTCGTAGTTAGCCTGAATAATCTTGGCGGATGCGCCGGCAGCACCGGACCCGCCTCCATCAATCCCGTGACCAACAAGTATTACGGCCCCGATTTTCCTGTCGTCACCGTGCGCGACTGGGTGAGTAGCCAGCTGCGACTGATGGATCGGATGGAGATTCCGGAATGGGCAGCTGTTGTAGGGGGCAGCCTAGGAGGCATGCAAGTCTTGCGTTGGACGATTAGCAATCCCGACAAAGTTCGTCATGCAGTCTGCATAGCTGCAGCGCCTAAACTGTCGGCGCAAAATATTGCCTTCAATGAAGTTGCTAGGCATTCGATCACTAGCGACCGAGATTTTCACGAAGGACGCTATTTAGAGAAAGGCACCTACCCGAAGCGAGGCTTAATGCTTGCTCGTATGGTCGGGCACATCACCTATTTGTCGGACAGCGCAATGCGCGCGAAGTTTGGCAAGTCAGTTTCAAATTTCAAACAGGATACGGCGGAAAATTTCGGCAGAGACCTACGCTCAGGAAAACTAAGCTTCGGATTCGATGTGGATTTTCAAGTAGAGAGCTATCTGCATTATCAAGGAGAACGCTTCTCCGAGAATTTCGATGCTAATACCTATTTGCTGATGACGAAGGCGCTGGACTACTTCGATCCCACCGTGGATTTCGAAGGCGACCTATCGAAGGCATTTGCCAATAGCGACTGCAAATTCCTGCTCATGTCGTTCAGCACGGATTGGCGATTCCCACCGGAGCGTTCGCGAGAGATAGTATCTGACTTGCTTAAGGCGGGTAGAGAAGTGAGCTATCTCGAGATCGAGGCGGATCAGGGGCACGATGCATTCTTGCTTCCTATTCCGCGTTATGTAAAAGCTCTCTCGGGCTATCTACAGCGAGTGCATCAGGAGAATAAAAGCGATGCGCCCTGATCTGGAAATCATTCAACAGTGGATACAGCCCAACAGTAAGGTGCTCGATCTTGGTTGTGGCGATGGCGGCCTACTGCATTACTTGCAGATGACTAAGAATGTGCACGGCATTGGATTAGAGATCGATGAAATGAATATTCAGCACTGCCTCGATAGAGGAACGAATGTCATCGAGCAGAACTTAGATGAGGGGCTCTCCAATTTCCAGTCACGGAGTTTCGATACTGTTCTATTAGCGCAGACGCTGCAGGCGCTCAGCAAGCCAGATCACTTAATCGATGAAATGCTACGCATCGGCAAGAATGGCATCGTGACATTCCCGAATTTCGGCAACTGGAAGAGCCGTTTGTATCTCGCAATCCGAGGTCGCATGCCTGTTTCGAAATTTATTCCCCACTCTTGGTATAACACACCGAATATTCATTTCTGTACGGTGAAGGACTTCGATGCGTTATGCATAGAGAGAAACATTAGGGTGTTGGCTAGAACAGTAGTCGATCTTGAACATCAGGGTAGTTGGTACATGAAAGCCTGGCCGAACCTCTTGGGTGAGATTGCTATCTACCACATCAGCAAAGACACGGACTAAAGGTTTTCTAAAAGAATGCATAAAGTGGTATTGGCTAGTAGCAATAAGGGAAAGCTTGTTGAACTGCAGGCGATTCTCGAAAATAGAGATGTTCAATTATTGCCACAATCGAAATTTTCAGTGAGCGATGCCGACGAGACTGGACTTAGCTTTGTTGAAAATGCACTGATTAAAGCTCGCCATGCCTGCCTCGCGACCGGTCTCCCCGCTATCGCAGATGATAGTGGGATAGAGGTGGATGCGCTCAAGGGCGAACCCGGAATAGTTTCGGCGCGCTATGCTGGGTCCCATGGTCCAGGGGCAGACATAGCTAATAATGCGAAATTACTACGTGAGCTCGAAGACATAGCTGAAGCAGACCGCACCGCGAGGTTTCAGTGCGTTATCGCCTATATGCGACACGCCAAGGATCCAATGCCGCTAATTTTTCAGGGCACGTGGGAAGGACGCATACTGTTTAGTGAGGAAGGCGAGAACGGATTCGGCTATGATCCTCTATTCTATGTCCCGAGCCACAACTGTGCATCTGCAAAGCTGGATGCCGCAACAAAGAACGCCATCAGCCATCGAGGCCAAGCGCTAACGCAGCTACTAAAATGTTGGAACTCCCACCACTAAGCCTCTACATCCACATACCTTGGTGTGTGAAAAAATGCCCCTACTGCGACTTCAATTCTCATGAAGCGCAATCAGACATTCCCGAGAGCGACTACGTAGATGTTATTTGTCAGGATTTCGATCGTGACTATGAGCATTGCGATGCTCGTCCGCTACAGTCCATTTTTATTGGCGGGGGCACACCGAGCCTATTTGGAGCGAAGTCATTCGAAACGATTCTGTCGCATATACGGGCGACGGCATCTTTAAGCGATGAGTGTGAAATTACCCTTGAGGCAAACCCAGGAACGGCAGAGGCGGACAAATTTTCCGGCTACTTTGCAGCTGGGATAAACCGCTTATCTATCGGCGTTCAAAGCTTCGATGAACGCCAGTTAAAAAATCTTGGCCGCATCCATTCGGCAGATGAATCCAAGCGAGCAATCGATTTTGCCAGAAGAGCTGGCTTTGATAATTTCAATTTGGATTTAATGCATGGCCTTCCCGGGCAAAGTGTTAGCGATGCGCTTAGCGACTTGCAGACCGCGCTTGATTTCGATCCGGTGCACATCTCTTGGTATCAGCTCACCATCGAACCCAATACTGTCTTCCATGCGCGCCCGCCTACCCTTCCCGAAGAGCCGATTCTAAACGCTTTAGAGGATGCCGGGCTGGCACTGCTCGAAAATTCTGGCTATCACCGTTATGAAGTATCGGCGTTCTCAAAGAATGGCTACCATTCACGGCACAACCTAAATTACTGGGAATTTGGTGACTACCTCGGCATAGGCGCTGGTGCCCATGGCAAGATTACACTTGCCCAATCCGGTACCATTGTTCGAACACAGAAACATAGACAGCCGAATCACTACCTCAACAAAAGCATCCAATCTAAGATCAAACGATCCGAAATCCCACCGGATGAACGCGCCATTGAATTTCTACTGAACGCCCTTCGCAGTAGACATGGGTTTTCCGAGTCCATGTTTCAATCCAGAACCGGGCTCCCTTTTAGCGCTATAGGAAAGAAGGTAGAATACTTGATTGCCGGCGGGCTGTTGCAGAAGCGAGATGGCCGTATAGCTGCGTCAGACAAAGGATATCGGCTTCTAAATAGCTTGTTACAAGAATTTCTTTAAGGAGTCTGCGGTTAATTCACTAGTTACTCTGCGAGGTTCTTGTTAAAGACGGGGCGCGTAGTGCTGTAGGGTGTAGTGCGCCGCTAATGGTTCGCCCTTAGCAAGCGCGACAACGCAGCAGCAGTGCGAGCCAGGCCGCGCCCGAAGGGGCTAAAGGCCAGAGTGGCTAGTGACTTGATAAGAGATTCCACGAGGATGTCCATGGAAAATTTGTACGAGAAGCACTGCAAAGCCTGTCAGATGGGCGCCCCGCTGGTTAGCGATGAAGAGGCGAATGACCTATTACTTAAGGTCCCCGGATGGAGGCGAGGCTTCCATGAAGGTGTCGAAAAACTGACTCGCGAATTTCATTTCGTAGAGTTCAAAGATTCATTTGCGTTTACCTACAAGATAGCTAAATTGTCCGAACGCGAGAATCATCACCCTTCCATCTTAACCGAATGGGGAAAAGTGACTGTATACTGGTGGACGCACAAGATTAATGGTCTACACGTAAACGATTTCATCATGGCCGCGAAAACCGATATGATCGCAAAACTCTCCGCCCCCTCTTAACATTCGCACATCTTTGACTGGAGTATTTCCGTGTCGGTTAATTCCAAATCTCTATTTGAACAACTCAATAAGGTTGTAAGCCTGCCAAGCATTAGCTCCGCTAATCCGAGCATCGACACCAGTAATAAGGCGGTGATAGACCATCTTGCAGAACAATTCGAATCCCTCGGTTTTAAAAGCGAGCTGATTCCAATCCCTGGTAGTGAGACAACTAAGTTCAATCTGATCGCGACTCTCGGATCTGGTCCCGGTGGACTGGTGCTAGCAGGCCACACCGACACCGTGCCGCTGGATGAAGAATTGTGGTCGGTAGATCCCTTCAAGGTTACTCAGCGCGATGGCAAGCTGTTCGGGCTCGGCGTTACTGACATGAAGGGCTTCTTTCCAATCATCATGGAAGCAGTGAAACCATTTTTAGACAAAACCTTCAAAGAACCTCTCATCGTTCTCGCGACGGCAGACGAGGAGACGTCTATGCAGGGCGCACGCACTATTGCTCAGATGGGCCGACCTAAAGCACGTGCCGCTATCATCGGTGAACCGACCGGCCTGCAGCCCGTAAAGGCACACAAGGGCATCATGATGGATTCCGTTCGATTACTGGGACAGAGTGGCCATTCCTCCGATCCTTCTCTGGGTAACAATGCACTCGATGCCATGCATGCGGTAATTTCGGATCTAATGACCTACCGCGAAGAATTGAAATGCAGATACAACAGCGATCTATTCAGTATTCCTCACCCAACACTCAATCTAGGCGTTATACATGGCGGCGACAATCCCAATCGAATCTGTGGCCATTGTGAATTGGAATTCGATATTCGGCTGATGCCCGGCATGCACATCGAAACTGTGCGAGCAGAGATAAGAAATAGAATCGCGACTCTAATGGATCCACTAGGTATACAATTTGAAATGGCAGCCTTGTTTACCGGCGTGCCTGCTTTCTTTGCTGACGAGAATAGCGCCCTACTTAGAACCGCTGAGAAACTCACTGGTCACTCGGGCATCAGCGTAGCATTTGGAACTGAAGGCCCTTTCCTGCAAGAATTAGGAATGGATACTATAATAATGGGTCCTGGAAATATCGATCAGGCCCATCAGCCCGATGAGTATATGTCGATAGATATGATCGAGCCCTGCATCGATGTACTGCAAAAGATGATTAGCCATCATTGCCTGTAGTTAGAAATAAGAACTGGGCACTATGAACTAGGAATTAGAGAGATTCGAATGATGGACAACGAACAAGATAGCATCGGCATGATCGAATGGTTTCGCGCCTCAACGAGTTATATCAATGCACACCGAGGGAAGGTGTTCGTCGTACAATTGAGTGGCGAAGCGTTGGCGGACAAGAACCTATCCAACGTGATCTATGACCTAACGCTACTGCACAGTCTCGGCGTAAAGCTAGTACTCGTCCATGGCGCCAGACCACAGATTTCTGCTGCGCTAGCAAGCGACGCCAAGGACTCATCCTTTCATCGCAATATTCGCATTACAGAAGCAGATTGCATCGAGACCGTGACACGCGTTGTCGGTGGAGAAAGTGCAAAACTCGAAGCTCTCTTCTCCATGGGCATAGGTAACTCCCCAATGCAGGGCTCTGATGTACGTCTATGTCGAGGAAATTTCGTAACAGCCAAACCCGCTGGCATTCACGATGGCATCGATTACCAATACACTGGAAAAGTGCGAAAAATACGCGCCCCTGCAATCCAGCAACAGCTGGAACAGAATAATATCGTACTGCTTTCGAATCTGGGCTATTCGCTAACGGGTGAAATCTTCAACCTATCTGCAGAAGAAGTAGCAGTAGAGGCGGCCGTAGCACTGCAAGCAGAAAAATTGATTCTAATGGTTCCACGTCCTGGCGTACTGGATGATGACGGCAACTTGATTGCTTCACTAAGCGGAGATGACGCTAGATTCTATGCGGACAAACTTTCCAAGTTAGATGAGGAGTCGCAGTGCATAAGTCGCGCACTCGATACTTGCCTGCGCGCCTATTCCAATAAAGTTCATCGGTCGCACCTGATTAGCTTCAAGGAGAATGGCGCTCTAATACGCGAACTGTTTACGCGACAAGGAAACGGCACGCTAATTAGCAGTGATAGCTTCGAGAATTTGCGCGTCGCAACTATTGAAGACGTCGCTGGTATACTCAATCTCATTAGACCTTTAGAAGAGAACGGATCGCTAGTAGAGCGTTCTCGCGAATTGCTAGAAACAGAAATCGATAATTTCAAAATCGTTGAGCTAGAAGACACCGTCATTGCCTGCGCCGCACTCTATCCTATCGGGGAAGACTTCGCAGAGGTCGCCTGTATCGCTATCGACAATAGCTTTCAAAAGAATGGCTATGGTGGTCGTCTCCTGAGCAGCCTTGAGAGCCAAGCCAAGGCGGCAGGAATCAAGAAAATTTTCGTATTAACAACGGTTGCATCACACTGGTTTTTGGGGAAGGGATTTTTGGAGGTGGAACTTAGCGATCTGCCTGAACAGAAACAAAAACTCTACAACTATCAGCGTAAGTCGAAGGCATTGCTAAAAGTATTGTAGATAAGGTGTACGAGGCTTAGCTCACACGTTGCATTACGCAGATACTATAGTCATATTGGTTCGATTCATCGCGCTGATATTTCTCGCGTGAAATTTCTTTCCAATTCGACTCATCGAATTCGTGGAGAATAGTGTCTCCTTCGACTTTTGCATGCACGCGCGTGAGATACAGCGTATCTGCAAGAGGCAGCGCCGCCTGATACAACACCGCTCCGCCGATTACGAAGGCCTGGGTGCTATTCGTCTCCTTAGATACTGCTTCGGCACGCTCAATCGCCTGCTGCAAGGATTCAACTACTTCGGCTCCCTCGGCGTGATATTCTGCATTGCTAGTAATGACGATGCTGGTTCTTCCAGGTAACGCGCGCCCAATAGATTCCCAGGTATTACGCCCCATGATCATGCAGTTCCCCATGGTGGTACGTCTGAAATATTTCAGGTCTTCAGAAAGGTGCCAAGGTAAACCGTTGTCACGTCCGATCACTCGATTTTCAGACATAGCGCATATCAAGGCGAGTTTCATAGTATGTGCTCTTTAAAGATAAGTAGATTCGAGAGGATTAAACTGAAAATGGATAGGCGATGGGATCATGGTGTTCATAACCATCGACTTCGAAATCCTTCAGGGTTACCCAAGTCTCAATATCTTCGAGTGATTTTATATCCGGATTGATATGCAGCTGTGGAGGATCGAACGGCTCACGCCGTAGCTGAACATCGCGCATTAATTCAAGCTGATCTTCGTAGATATGGGCATTGACGATCTTGTGATAGGCAAGCCCCGCCGAGTTGCCAGTAATCTGCGCTACTAGTGCCAACAGCGTGAAAACCTGAATCTGATTGAAATTGAGCCCAAGTGGCACATCACAAGAGCGCTGATAGCTAGTAAGATGAAGCACGTCGCCCAGTAGAGAAAACGTATGAGTGTGCATACACGGACGAAGACAACCTAGATCGAATTCGCCGGGATTATAAAACGTCAATATCTCGCCACGGTCGTCCACGCCTCGCTTGAGATTATCGACTATCTTCTTCAATTGATCGATGCTTGTTCCATCCGGCTTCTGCCAACTTCTCCCTTGAACACCATAGACGCGACCCATGTCATCAATACCCTTGCGCGCAGGATTACTCAACCATGCCGCGTTCTCGTTGGCATTCGCATCCCATGATTTAGTACCCAGAGCGCGAAAGTCTGCGGCATTGTCCAAGCCCTTCAGATACCCGAGAAGTTCGCCAATTGCTGCCTTCCAGAAACTCTTACGAGTGGTAATGATGGGGAATGCGTTTTTACCGACATTATAAGTCAGGTCCGCATTGATAACGGTGAGGCATTTTTTGCCAGTACGCTCGTTCTCAATCCAAACACCTTCATCGACGATTCGCTGACAGAGATTTAAATATTGCTGCATAACGCTTTTCTTCTATCGATTAAGTTAATGGGGCGACTACAAAGAGTTAAGTTGTGACTGGGGCTTCATATAAGCAAGTATTAACAGAATCACACCGGCGACTATCAATGGAGCAGATAACAGTTGTCCCATAGTCATCCAATCTAACGCGACGAACCCGAGGTGCAAATCGGGCTCGCGGAAGAATTCAATGAAGAACCTGAAACTTCCATACCCAACCGCGAATAACCCGGTAACCGCCATTCGCGGTCTAGGCTTGGACGAGAACCACCAGAGGAAAGTAAACAATACGATTCCCTCTAATGCCACTTCGTAGAGCTGAGAGGGGTGGCGTGCCAGTTGATCAACGTGGGGAAAGACCATGCCCCATGCCACATCAGTGGGTCTGCCCCAGAGCTCGCCTCCGATGAAATTACCGAAGCGACCAGCGCCGAGGCCGAATGGTACGAACGGTGCTATAAAGTCCATAACCTCGAAGAATTCTTTTTTGATGCTGCGCGAATACAGGAAGAATGCCAGCAGTACACCGAGCAGCCCACCATGGAAAGACATGCCTCCTTCCCAGACCCGCAATAGCCATATTGGATCGGAGAGGAAGCGGTCGAAATTATAGAACAACACAGAACCCATGCGGCCGCCGAGAACCGCACCCAATGCTCCGTAGAACACCAAGTCGGATATCTGCTCTGCTGTCCATTCGCCGGGTTGCTGCCTTGCGCGGATTGACGCCAGTCCCCAAGCGCCTCCGAAGGCGATCATATACATAATGCCATACCAATGAATGCTTATTGGGCCGATGGCCAGTGCTACTGGGTCGAACTGGGGAAATGTCAGCATGGGTCAGTGTCGCTTGTGTCGATTAAGATGCCCGCAGGCCAGTTATCATTCATTATACTCAACCCGTGGCAAGAAAGTTTGGCAAATTTGCTTGGGGTGGTTCTGTCCATTCTTTCTCCGAGAAGTTAACATAGCAGCGATGTGTCTAATCATTTTTGCGTACCAGAGCGACCCACGTTTCCCGCTGGTTGTAGCCGCCAACAGAGACGAGATTTTCGCCAGACCAACCGCTCAAGCAGCCCTCTGGACAGATGGAGATTCTGGCCAACAGATACTCTCTGGAAGAGACAAGCAGGCTGGCGGTACTTGGCTGGGTGTAACTCAGAACGGGCGATTCGCCGCGGTGACGAATATTAGAGACCCGTCTCAGACCGAACGTCGGGCTCGATCTCGTGGCGACCTGACGCGGCAGTATCTAGCAGGCAACGATTCTCCACAGCAATACAGTAAACGATTAACAGAAAGTTACGACCAATTCGCTGGCTATAACCTGCTCGTAGGGGATAGCAACTCATTGTTTTATGTAAACAACCACGAAGAAAAGGTTTGGGAGATTGAACCCGGGGTGCATGGATTATCGAACGGCTTGTTGAACTCCTCCTGGCCCAAAGTAGATAAGGGTAAAACACGTCTGCAGGCCTTGATGCAGCAACCTGAGGGACTGACTACCGATGCGCTTCTCGCGATGATGGGTGACAGGTCTCAAGCAGCGGATGCAGACCTGCCGGATACTGGAATCGGCATTGAAATAGAACGTAAATTATCTTCCGCCTTTATCCTAAACCCAAAGAGAGAATATGGGACTCTGTGCTCCACCGCTCTAATCGTCGATCAACGGGGTCCTACACGCTTTAGCGAACAGAACTTCGACTCGCTGGGCAATAAGTCTCAAGGTCATACATTCCAACTACCACCAGCCTAGCTATAGCAGCATTAATGACAGCGGCTTAGGTAAGACCTAGCAATTAATCCCCCGATCACCGCGAGGCCTCTATGTATATACCCAAACATTTCGAGATTACCGATAAGACAGAAGTAAGTAAGTTCATCAAAGCGAACTCCTTTGGTCAGTTAATCTCTGTGATTGACACTGCAATCGTCTCGACTCATGTGCCTTTTCTCTTTGATGCAGAAAGCAGAGTTCTTATGTGTCACATAGCAAAGGCAAACCCGCAGTGGCAGCAGATACAAAAACAGAAAGTTCTCGTCACACTGCAGGGCGAGCACGCCTATGTAAGTCCAAACTGGTATGAATCCGCAGGAGTTCCAACATGGAACTATCAAGCTGTGCATATAGAGGGAATCGCGGAGAGTTTCACCGATCCCGAAAAACTCAAGCGCGTGGTAGATACACTCACCGAACAGAATGAATCTGACTATCCTAACCCTTGGGAACCCGACTATGCGGCCTCGATGCTTCGCGGCATCGTTGGCATCGAGATTGCGATTACTTCGATACAGTGTAAGTATAAACTCAGCCAGAACCGTAGCGTGCGAGATCAATTCAATGTGCAAGAGCAATTGGCCGACGGCGGGCATGAAGCATTAGCAAATGCGATGAATAAGTCCTAGCGCACCTAGCCTTCTCTAAAGTGTTTGCAAGCTTTCACTATTGCTGTATGTTTGCCGTAGATTCCTAACATCATTCAATCAAATATCCTACAGGAAAAAATCATGGCTAACGAAGGCTATCATGAACCCATCGAAGAACTAAGTGATGAGACTCGAGATATGCATAGAGCTATTACTTCTTTGATGGAAGAACTCGAAGCTGTCGACTGGTATAACCAACGCGTCGACGCATATAAAGACCCAGAACTAAAAGCAATCCTCGCAAACAATCGAGATGAAGAAAAAGAACATGCGGCCATGGTTCTGGAATGGATCCGACGTCGAGATACAGTTCTAAACAAGGAATTAAAAGACTACCTGTTTACCGACAAAAAAATCGACCACTAGTCCAGAGAGCTATTCGCCAATGATTCCTGCCGATAAAGCACTGCAAAGACTGCGTCAAGGAAACGAAACGTTTCGATCCGGCAAGGGTTTTCATCTTGAGATAGAAACACTATTGAAACTGAATTCGCAGAAAGGGCAGAATCCTTTTGCGATAATACTCGGCTGTTCAGATTCACGGGTGCCTGCAGAAATAATATTTGGCCAGGGAATTGGTGACCTCTTTGTTATTCGCGTCGCTGGCAATATCGTCGCACCGTCGCAGATTGCGAGCATCGAGTTCGCCGCAGAGAACTTCGGCACTCGTTTAGTAGTCGTCCTCGGCCACTCCAGATGCGGTGCTGTGCAAGCGACCCTTGAGCAACTAGATCGGCCAGTTACGAACAGCTCGCCCCGCCGTTGAAAACCTGCCGCGATCAGGAAGCGATGAAGACTTATTGACCCGCGCGGTACGATCCAACATTGAGGCATCCGTTAACAACCTGCAGCTAGGATCAGGCATTCTTAAAGATCTAGTTTCCGAGAAAGACTTAATGATTGTAGGCGCCGAATACTGCCTCGATACTGGCCTGGTCGACTTCTTCGACTAGAGTCAGGTAGTGCCGTGGAAAACCCCACCAATCACTATTGCCTGGTCAGAAATACTATGAGCAACGTCTACAAACTAGAAACTACACGCATAGTGCTGCGCCAGTGGCGAAGCGAAGACTATGCCGAGTTTGCCAGCATGAACGCAGACCCCGACGTAATGCGTTATTTCCCGAGCTTACTTTCTCGGGAAGAGAGCGACGCACTAACTAAGAAATTTGACAATCTAATAGCCCAAAAAGGCTGGGGATTTTGGGTTGCGCAGCGCAAGAGTGACAACGCATTTATAGGCCTCGTCGGCCTGAATCAGGCAGATGACCTACCTGTTGCCAGTTGTGTGGAAGTTGGTTGGCGACTAGCCAAAGCCTATTGGGGTAAAGGCTATGCAACAGAAGCCGCAACCGCCGCGCTAGTTTTCGCGTTTTCTATTCTAGAGAAAGATCAAGTAGCAGCCTTCACCACCATCGAGAATTCTCGCTCGCGGAAAGTCATGTCGAAACTGGGAATAGAAAATCGAAATGAGAATTTTTTCACCCTAGAATTTCAGAAAATAGCGGGCTAAGGGAGCATGTCTACTACGAGATTTCTCGCGAGAGGTTCTATAGAAACTTCCAAGAAAATTCCGTAGTCATCTCTTCACAGAAAAGTCCTGAAAGCTAATCAGATCCTACCGTTTAGTTTGTGCGAGAGGATCGCAGTAGTCGATCGACTCCGGCATTATACAAGGCCAAATCAACCGCGCTTCGAACCATTTGCGCATCATCAAGCTGCATCACGTTCTCTAAGAGTTCTTCAGCGACGGCTAATGTGATGTTACGTAGCACAGACTTTACTTTTAATAACGAAGCGGCGTTCATCGACAGCACATCGTAACCCATGGCCATTAACAATATAGCAGCCCCTGGGTCACCTGCCATCTCTCCACAAATACTTACATGCTTACCTTCCGCTTGAGCCGCATTGACTACTTGTTGTAATGCACTAAGTACGGCTGGGTGAAAAGCGGAATAGAGGTTCGCCACACGTGGATTATTCCTATCTACTGCCAGCAGATACTGCGTGAGATCGTTGCTACCTACGGATATAAAGTCTACTAACTTGGCGAGGGCGCGAGTCTGATAGACTGCCGCTGGCAACTCTATCATAACTCCTACAGGTGGGAATTTTACCTTTACCCCTTCCTGGATAAGTTCGCGGTATTCCCTCTTAATGAGTTGCAATGCGGATGTAACTTCGTTGACGTTACTGATCATAGGTAACATGATTTGCAGATTATCGAGACCAACGCTCGCTCTCAACATAGCGTGTATCTGTGCCGTGAAAATTTCAGGGTGATCCAGAGTAACTCTAATACCCCGCCACCCAAGGAATGGATTGGCTTCTTCTATTGGGAAATACGGCAAAGATTTGTCGCCGCCAATATCGAGCGTACGCATGGTCACCAATTTCGGAGCGAATGCCTCTAATTGCTCACGATAGATTTGATATTGCTCCTCCTCACTAGGGAAACGTTCTGCTAGTAGGAAAGGCACTTCCGTTCTGAACAGGCCAATACCCTCGGCGCCCTGGTCGAGAGAGCGTATAACATCTGTCATTAGTCCTGTGTTAACCCACAGATGTACTCTGTGATGATCTGCTGTCTCACATGGCAAATCCTTCAAACCTTCTAGACCTTTGTCTAGCTGATTCTGCTCCTGAATCGTTTCGAGGAAACGAGTCCGGATCTGATCTGAGGGGTTGGTTATTACCTCGCCCTTATAGCCATCGATTATAATTTCCTTGCCGTGCAACTGGGTATAGGGCAAATCCAGAGCACCCATTACCGTTGGTATGCCCATGGTTCTCGCAAGAATCGCAACATGCGAGTTGCCCGACCCCTTCACGGATACAAGGCCCTTCAACTTGGACTCGGGCACTTCCGCCAACATTGAAGGCGTGATCTCCTCGCTGATGAGAATCGTATTGTCCGCATACTCTGTTTCTACAACGACCTTCTCTTGCAAATAGAACAATATGCGGGCACATAGATCCTTTATGTCGATTGCGCGCTCACTGAGATAGGGGTCGTCCATCTCCTCGAAGGCTCTAACATGTTCGTTTGCTACGTAGGCAAGCGAACCCTGCGCCCAGTAACCCATTCTTATTCTCTCGACTATCTCATTGCCTAGCGCTGCATCATCTAGCATGCGAACGTAGACATCGAAAAGCTGTAGTTCCTCTTCCGCGACCTGCCCCGATAATTTCGCATGCAAACTGCGCATGTCCTGTCTTACCAACTCCAGACAGCTATTGAAAAACTCAATCTCACCCTCGATGTCTCGAGTGCCGCGTTGAGGTATCTGACTAAGGTCCGCATGCGGGAAAACAACGACAGCCTCACCAATGGCGGCACCGGAAGATCCTGACACTCCTGGAAATACAGTGTCTGAGGTCTTATGGCCAGATGGACTAACACCCTCTACGGCACCAGTTGCCTCCGCATGGGCAATTACGCCAGAGAGTTGAGCAGAAAGAGTTATCAGGAATGCCTCTTCACTTTCGTCGAAGCGGCGTCGCTCTTCGTGTTGAACAACCAGCACCCCTAATACTGAGCGATGGTGAATAATTGGCACACCAAGAAAAGAGTGATAATTCTCTTCACCGGTATCTTTCAGATAATGGAAATTCGGATGTAGCGAGGCATCCTGCAGATTGATCGGTTCGGCGTGCTTAGCGACAAGGCCAACGAGACCTTCTCCTGCTTCTAGACTGACGTGTCCAACCGATTCTTTCTTCAAGCCATCGGAGGCCATCAACACATGTGCATTGATATCCTTGTCGAGCAAATATACGGAACAGACCTGAGTATCTAAAGCTAGGCGCACTTGGTGGACGATAATATCCAGCGCCGACTGTAGATCTCTAGCCGCATTTACTTTTTGTACAATGCTTCGCAATCGCTCGAGCACTAATTTTTACTCCAGTATCTTAACGCTGCGAAAGAACTTCCCGCGATCGATAAGATACTTGTTTACTTCGGTTCGGCTTGAAAGTTTGATTCCCAAATCTAGATATCGAATCGGGGGTGGCGCAGTGTAGCTCTACTGCTTTGTTTTGAACTTCTGCTTGGTAGAGCAGCAGATAATTAGCAGTTAATTATAGGGCTGCCTATATAACTACTAAGGGGAGTCTCTAACTGTTGCAAGGCCTTGCGGTAGACATCCCGTTTGAATTCGATTACTTGGTCCACCGGGTACCAAAAATTTACCCAACGCCAATCGTCAAATTCCGGCTTTTCAGTCTTGCCCAATTCGACTCTACTATCATCGCCTTCGAGGCTGAGCAAAAACCATTTCTGTTTCTGGCCAATACACAGCGGATCGCTGTGCTGGCGGATAAAGTTCTCCGGAAGGCGGTAGTGCAGCCAGTCTTCAGTTTGGTGCAGAATCTGTACATCGGCCTGAGACAAGCCAACCTCTTCATCCAACTCCCTAAACAAAGCCTCTTCCACTGATTCACTTTGCTTAATCCCGCCTTGAGGAAACTGCCACGCACTCTGCCCTATTCTTTTCGCCCACAGCAACTGTCCTTGCCTATTACAAATGACAATGCCGACATTTGAACGAAATCCTTCTGAATCTATCACTGCTACCAGCCCTTATAACGAATTAAAACGGTTTATGACGAAAATAGTGGTCCATTATTTCACAAACCTTCCCTCCTGATCAATGGCTAAACTTAGGCCGAAACCATTAATCCTTTTTATTATCAATATGTTAAGCACACTATGACCAAACCAAAAAAATCTGTTCAAGAGCTCGAAAAGTGCAGAATACAGCCCGAGGCGGCTATAATGCTCGAATTGCTTGAATGAGCTATGTGTCAACGAGCAAACTACGTTGAGAAAATGGAAGAGAATCTGTATGCAGTCGAGCAGTTCAGGGAAGTTAGCCTTATTCGATCTAGATAATACGCTCTTAGAAGGAGACAGCGATCACGCCTGGGGAGAGTTCTTAATCAGCAATAGTTTGGTCGAAGAGAAAGCCCATCGCGAGAAGAACGACCACTTCTATGAGCAATACAAGCAAGGTGCATTAGACATACACGGCTACGTCGCGTTTACGCTCGGGCCTGTTATGCAACTCGACCGTACACAGCGAGCGCAACTATTGGCTAAATTCATAGAGCAATCTGTCCAGCCTATCATTCTAGATAAGGGCAAGGAACTCGTGCGCACGCATATAGACGCTGGAGATTTCTGCATTATCATTACCGCTACGAATGAGTTCATCTCAACCCCCATCGCTAAACTCTTCAATGCCGATTTGATAATAGCGACAGAACTGCAAATTTATAACGATATGTACAACGGAAAAATTTCCGGCACGCCCTGCTATCAAGACGGAAAAGTTTCGAAGCTCAATGCATGGTTAGACCAGCAACCAACCCGTTTCAATCTGAGTGATGCCGTGTTCTACAGTGACTCCATAAATGATCTGCCTCTATTACAAGAGGTAGCAACGCCAGTAGCAGTAGACCCTGACCAGAGATTGCGCGAAAAGGCAGAATCCGAGGGCTGGAAAATTCTAACGCTACGAAGCTAGCGCACCGCGTAACTCTTATGCAAACAAATATCAATTTGGGTTCGACCCTGCAAAGAATAGGATTCGCTGTGCTAGCGTCCCTGCTTCTTGTCGGGTGCAGCGACGAAGCAGCTGAATCTCAAAGTATCGAATCAGTAAAAGAAACTACTCACAGTGCATTCGAATTACTCAATCCTGAATTGAGCGCGTCCGCAAAAGAAATAGCTCTAGGATATGTAGAAAAGATAGGTACCGACCTCATTCAAGCAGGAATTGAGACTGAAAAGTTTCAGTCTTCGATAATCATGCTTACTGGGCAAACCAACAACGAAAATCTAACCCTCTCGAAACAAGCTTGGCTCGACGCGCATAGCGCATACGAGCTCACTACGCTGCACCGCTACTTTGCCACGCAGCTACTTGGAGAGCAGGACAGCTTAGCCCTTATGCAGCTTCAGTATCAGATCAATCATTGGCCTATAATTCCGGGATATATCGACTATGTAGATGGTTACCCCGATAGCGGCATCGTGCACGATATTAATGTAAATCTGGACGTTGACTCTCTTCGCGAGCAACATGGCGCCTTTGATATATCCGAAGCGACTCTAGGCTTCCACGTGATCGAATTTTTGCTTTGGGGATACGATACTGATTCTGTCGCCCGACCTGCTGCTGACTTCGATGCTGTGTTAAAGCTAACCCCGGACGAAACAGAAAGCGGCTACTCCCTAGAACAACTCAGTAACAACCGCAGGCGACTTTTTCTATCCATCGCTACCAACACTTTGGTCGAAGATTTTCGAGCGCTGCAGTCTTTATGGCTAGCTGAAGAACCAAGTATAAGGGAGAGAGTCGAATCGACATCGGGAACAGAACTTATCGTCATTCTTGCGGATTCGATGTCGGCGATGCTTACGGAAGAGTTGCTGCTACGCTCTTTGTATCCAATGCTGAATGGGAATTTTGCTGAGAGCATACAATCCCCCTATAGTCGATCAACACAAAATGCGGTGTCTAGTCAGTTAAGTGGGTTAGAGAGGCTGTTACTTGAACGCCAGACTGAAAACGGGACAACTTTAGACATCGTTTTCTCTGCTATATCAGATGAATTTTCTGAATTCTTCTACCAGAACTTCGATGCGAGTAAGGCTTGTCTTGTATTGCTATACAGCAACAGAGAGAGTGATTCAGCAGACACTACGAATGAGAGAGAGACCGAGATCGTTGAGTGTATTAATCTACTGACTAACATTATCGACTATAACGACAGGCTCAAATTCGATCTCACGAATTAATTGAAGTGCCTAACGAACGACTACCGCGATCTCAACAATCAAATCGTCTGCTAACTGCTCCAACTTTTCCTGCAGCTGCTCCAAAGCAACCTGCTCCGGCACCTCGAGAGTAGCTTTCGCCTTGAATAGAGAACCCGACGACATAGGCGCCGGTGTACATTGAGTGTTGAGCCGCTCCACATTAATACCTAACGCCGATACTGCAGCAGAAATTTCCTTAATAATGCCAGGTCGGTCATTGCCTACTAAACTCAGCTCAACCATTCGCGATTTTTGATCGGTAGGCTCATCTGTGGCTTTCTCTATCACCAGCTTGAACTCAGAGGAGAGTCCATTCAGTTCTTCTATTAGCTTTTCCACAAGGTCATCCGCCACGCTAACCCGCAATATGCCTGCGAACTTTCCGGCCAGTTGAGACATGCTGCTCTCAAGCCAGTTGCCCGAGTTTGAAGCGATAATCTGCGCTAGCGATTCCACTAGACCCGGCTTGTCATCAGCAATCACGGTAAGTACTAAATTAGTCGTCATGTGTTCCTTTGCATTGATTCGTTCATAGTTAGACTCCTGCATACCCAGGCTACAATGTACAAGCCATTAGAAGAGCCCAATCTGGTTGTTTAATATTTTGTCCATGGAGGATGATTTAAATACCAAAATGGAATCTACGATCGGTGTTAACTGCCTTTCTATATAGAACTCGTAGTCTATCGCCGATTCACGATACTGGCGAGACTCTGCACCATTAATTGTCATGATATATTCGATCCAGCCTCCCGACTGGTACAGGCTCGGCAATTCTCGCTGCCTACGAATATCTTCTGCCTTACGTGCTGCCTGCACATGAGGTGGAACATTCTTAACGTAGTCCTTCAATTTTCGGCGAAGCCGTTTACGCAGAATCAGTTCGTTTTCGAACATCCCATCACCTAATTGTTGAACCGTCAGCTTTATGTAGTCTTCGTAAGGCTCATCAAGAAAAATACGCCTATACAACTCTTTCTGAAATTCACGCGCCAATGGCGACCAGTCGCTTCGAACCGATTCAAGACCCTTAAACAGCAGATGTGACTCATCTGAATTGTTACTATCAGCAACGAGACCGGCATAGCGTTTCTTACTACCTGCATCTGAGCCTCTAACGGTCGGCATCAAGAACTTCCTGAAATGCGTTTCGAATTCCATTTCTAGGAAGCTGGGTATGTCATATTTTTCTCTTAGTCTTTTCGTCCACCACTCATTTAATTGCGACGTAAGATCTTCGCCGATAACTTTTACTTGGTCGTCTGGAACTGAGCCTAGCAGCACAAACACAGAGTCAGTATCACCATATATCACTTGGTAGCCTGCATCTTCTATGAAATATTTGCTTTGGATTAGAATCTCATGCCCGCGCTTGGTTATAGAACTCACGAGGCGGGAATCCAAGAATCTGCAACCCACCGTTCCTAGAATGCCATAGAATGAGTTCATAATAATCTTGATCGCCTGAGACAACACCGCGTTCTTACTAGCCTTCGCCTTGTCGCGTGCGGACCACAGGGTGGAGATCAATTCCGGCAGAATAAATTCATCTCGGGAGAATTTTCCACCGTCATAGCCCTCGATCGGATTCTCCTCAAGTGCAGCAACGGCAAGCGCCAGCGGATCTACATGAAAGGTCCTTATGATGCTTGGATATAGACTCTTGAAATCTAGAACAATCACATTCTGATGTATGCCAGGAATAGAGCCCATTACATAACCCCCTGGGCTGACATTGCTGATTGTGGAATTGTTTACGAACGGTGCGACAAATCCCTTGCGATGCAGCCGCGGAAGATAGAGAAAGTCGAAGGCTGCGACAGAACCACCGTAACGGTCGAGTTCCAGTCCCGTCAGCAAGCTTCGCTCCATGGCAAAAGAAATGAGTGCCTCCTTTTGGAAAATATCCCAGACCAAGCGACAGTCCTCGAGGTTGTAGCGCGCTAGTGCTGGTTTATTGTTATTGAAAAGCTCGGTGATTTCCGCGCCGCGTTGATCAACATCTTCTACTAACTTTCCTCTGTCCAGCAGCTGACGAGAGACGTACTCCAGTGAGAAGTTCTCGAATTGATAAGTGGCGGAGCGCATTAATTCGATACCATCCAGAACCACTCGACCGGGCAACAATGCGTAGTATCGATCGTTGCTGTCTCTTGCCTTGCGCCAGCTGATGGCCTCGTTGTTACGCCCAAGTAGCAATGGCATTTTTAGCCGATCACAAAAGTCCTGCAGGCAACGTAGGTCGAAATTCACAATATTCCAACCCATGATCACGTCAGGGTCTAGATCTGAGATCTTCTTAACAAACGCACTGATAACCTCACGCTCAGAATTCAGCTGGTGGAGTTCTAGATTGCCACCATCATCAGTCAGTCCAATGGAGTCCTCAGTTGGACCAACCATATAGACTATTGAAACATCGTCCGAATAGATCCCTATCGAATAAAGGGTGCTTGCATGATAGTCAGTCTCTATATCTACAGAGACAGCATTAAGCTGTGGTCGGTATTCTGTGGCGTGCAAATCGCTAGGTATTACGTCGTTGAAACCCTCGTTCGCATTCAGACTGCCTTCGATCGAGACAGACGCCGTAATAAAGCGCTCCATTAGGAAACGATCAGTAGGTTTAAGGTCTGCTTCTGTTACCCGAATGTCTTTTTGAACGAGCCTATCTCGAATATCGAAGAGCTTGCGCTGGCTCTTGAGATAGAGTGCCGACATGAGTTCAGTATCGAAGTTCTTTAACTGCGTTGCAGCAATTCGCCAGCCAGTCAGCGGCGAGAGAATTCCTTCTACTTGAGCTTGCTGCTGCGTAGGGAAGAAACAGACAGATTCCTGTCTGGAGAAGCGAAGGCGTAGAGGACCAGCATTGCTAGCCAGCCAGAATATAAGATCGACACCCGCCCCAGATTCAACCCACTGTCTAGTGAGTATGAATCCGTCGAGAACAGAGTTTGAGGAAATTACGGACTAGATGCGCACAGTTCGTGGGAACTGAGCGAAGTTTTCCCAGCGGCTCACTTTATCTGGAAGCTCGGCTGTGGTCGCCTGCACATTGCCATTGACGTCAGTCACACGGGATACAATCGTGTGTTCTCCGGGCGTGGCATTGCTCCAATCGTAACGGAATAACTTCCAAGAGTATTTCGTTGATCGCGGGTTAATCTCGGCGCGTTCCCATGGACCGTCGTCTACTTTGACTTCGACACTTTCTATAGATGTACCATCGTTTAGTGCAAATCCTTGAATCGTGTGTTGGCCGCCCATCTCGGTAACACGAACGATAGAAGACTTCAGGTTTATGGTGGTAACAGAGTTTTCAACCCAGCGTTCTACACCACCTGTGCTTTCCTTCTTCAAAGTCACATAGTCACGCCCCATGAAGCGACCCATATATCGAGTGTCTTGAATATGGATCTGAGTCAACCATTTTACATTGGCCACGCCATACCAACCCGGAATCAATGCACGTACTGGCTTGCCATGATAAAGCGGCAGCGGCTCTCCATTCATTTCGAACGCAAGCATATTCTCAGGTCGCATCGCATCGTCTATTGAGAGGCTCCGTGCGAATGCTTTCTCGACTTCGGTCTCGCGAATCGTTTCGGTTTGGACATCGGTTCCGAAGAACACGATTTCCTTTGCACCGTCTTGAATGCCCGCTTCCTCTAGAATACTTGCCAGCGAGACACCACGCCAGCGCGCGTTACCAATAAGCCCGTGAAACAATCCATTGCTATTGCCGCCGCACTCAAATCCAACCTGCTGTTCTATATTGTCTCGGGCCATGAGTTCTGAAAGAGAAAACTCTAACTCATTGTCTACCATGCCTGTCACTTTCAGCTTATAGGAATCGTTGTCAATCTCTGGCTGCCCATAGTGCTGAACTATGTAGAAATCTTCATTGTCGGTGAAATGGGTCGTTATTTCGCGCGTATCCAACCAGTGAGTCGAATTTGGCCGAGCCGGACGCGCATTGAAAGTATCAGGCACGTCGGTAAAGGGAACGAGTTGCTCGCCTTGTGCTAGTGCAGGAAAGATAAAACCCGGCACCGTTGCAGCTCCGGCTGCCAAGGCTCCAGTGCCTAGAGCACCTTTAAGAATATTGCGTCGAGAACTATCGGCTGGCTTGTCGTCTTGATTCATGATCTTCTCTCTTTTTCTTGGTTCCGCTGGCTCTCAATCTCTCTAAGAGAGGCATCAGCATTGGAGTTAGCTCTTAGCACTAGTCGAACAACCTTATCACAACATTCTATTGTGAACCCAGTCGAAAAACGATGAATTCACGAATTGTCACGCTAGCGAGTTGATTTCTTCATCTAGTCTAAAATTCTTGTTGGTGACGATGGATTCTAGCACCTGAATACGTCCCTCGAGCTCAAGGGTTTTCGCCTTCAGAGCGACATTTTCATCCTGCAACTGTCCTGATCGGCTTTTTAGCTGTTCGGTGCGATATTTGATGTAAACACTGAAACTAACGAACGAAAACACTATCGCAACTATCAATACCGGTACTAGTCCATCATCCATTCGAATAGTCCCTGCTAAGAAATCTCTAGATTTCAATACTTAACTCTAACACCTATCAGGATTCTAAGAACCCTACAGATAGGCAGCCTTAACACCGATTCATGTTGGCACCAATCGGCCGATGATTCAATTGTGTACCAAACTTGAAAACCTCGCATAGAATGTGAGCGCCAATCTGCGCAACCGAAGACACCAGTATGAGTATAATTCGCAGTAAACAGGATATCCGCTTAACCGTACCGAGCTCGATAGAAAGCACGCAAGATGTCGACGCATGGCTGGCCTCGATGAACGACAGTTGCTGGCGCGTGCTTACCGGTTTTCGAAATTGGCCAGATTGGGTTCTAGGAGTGCGCAGTGTAAAGCAGACAGACTCGGAACCCCCAGCAAGAGGCACCAAGCTTCACGTAGATAGAGGACACAAGATGACGACCGGCTCCATTGATCGTTGGGACCCGCCTAGAAGCCTCCAGGTCAGCATCGACCTTGCGCCCGGTGAGATAGCCTATGGCTTCCTCATTGAAACTAGCCCCGAGAATGCGGAAATTCGTATTTCTCTCGACTTGGAACACCGCCTTACTGGCGTGTCTCGTATCGCCGCTGTTTTCTTCAGATGGCGACTACAGAAACTTGGGCCCAGAATACTTAGCAATCTAGCCGCCAGAACAAGGCCAGCAAAAAACAACTAAGACGAAGTACTACATATAGTGTCTATTTCTACGAAAGTCGCCTACAGCTTGATGTGACCGTTACAAACGCCAACAATGTCAAAAAAGAGCTACAAATTGCTGATATTCCAGTACATTCTATATAATGTGGCGTGGATCACATTTGCACGGCGTGAATCTGTTATTTCCACTCTAATTTGGAATACTGTGATGTAAGTCATGTTTTTGATGGGTGTATTTTGGAATTTCTAAAACAAAGAATAAGAACTGATCCCTATGAATTCGAAGGCGAGTATTAGTTTGTTTGAGACGATTGACCAAAATCGAAGCGTTCAGCTATCGATCGATAAGCTATCCAAAGGCATAGACAACTATCATATCGATGTAAAACTCAGCAGCAAATTCTCTTCTGACATCAAAAAATTAGCCTCCCTACTCGTCTCCCAGCTCGCTATCCCCAAGCCAAAGCACTGGGATAACTCTACTGTCTTCGAGAAGGTTCGTGTCGAATACTTAGACATGATGACGATTCTGATTCATCGTGTTAAGACCGATCTCAGCGCCGACGAAATCTGCTTTCTTCAATTTGCGCCAATCAAGATTATCCTGCGGGTAACTAAAGCCAAACTCGATTCTGATATTGACAACGTCACTTCACGATTGGCTGACCTTAGAAATAAGGGTTCTTCTGAGGCACTAGCGGTCGATCAACGCTTATTCTGGCTTAAAAAAATTACGACGCGATTCTATACAGCGTCAATAAACAAATTTTTGCTCAACTGCAACGTGTTGAGGAAAGACAGCTAGCTTCTGTTCGCGATCAGTTCCTAGGCGACGAATATAAATATATTGTTGACGTGCTATTCAACCCAATTCTTTTCGTTTCCGATCCAAGTGCATTGCCTCTGCTGATGAATGAATTCTGTATTTACAGCTGGAATGGCGAAGCGAAAGGCTTTGTAGATCTCAATGCAAAGATTGAGAAACTAATGAATAAGAAACTGAAGCAACTTCCACTACCAGCAATAGGCGAAGACTCCACCGTAGCTATCGCGGAGGCTGAGATTCATGATGATCTAGGTAGGCTATTTCAAACTCAAATATTCTTCGGGCCAGCAAAAGATACCAAGTCTACCATCATCGAAGAGCTTAGTTGGCTCGAGTCTCCAAAGAATATCCCGGCACTATTTGATAACCAAAAAAATAGAGAGCAGTTGGCCGTTGTACGAAGTGAACACGGTTTTGGCGCTTGGTGGAAACGACGCGGTGAGATAAAAAATCTAGAGCGAACTCTCGCGGCATTTTCCAAGATGCTACGCTCTGAGAAACTACTAGCGCAGTTGCTGTCGTCACACTATATGCGACGGTCTCTGAATCCTCTGATCATGGAGCGAATCGACCTAAAGACTGTCTGCCAGTTTTTGAGCGGAAACATAACAATTAGCAAACTGCAGGACAGCATCAGCGGCGGAATCAAATTATCTTCAGAGCAAGTTAAATCACTGGAATCTCTGAAAGGCAACCTTAAAGATCAGGTATCAAAAGCAGATGCCGCCGATTCTCTCAAGCTATTGGCCGAGATAAGTCGATATCGTAGAGGGCTCAAGTATTTTAGATTCGCGCATCGCGTATTCAACCGATTTACATTGCTTAACAGTGAGCAAGATCTAAAACTTTCGAAGTCGGCAGGCACCCTGTATCTGATGCCTACTAACACGGAGATTGAAGAGGACGATGAGCGTATCTGCCACCATGCAATCATGAAAGCTGATGTGCGCGGCTCTACGACAGTTACAGATGAATTGCAGAACAAAGGTTTGAACCCTGCCTCTTATTTCAGCATGCGCTTCTTCAACCCAATAAACAAAATTTTGGAAACGTACGGTGCTAACAAAGTATTCATTGAAGGTGACGCCATAATTCTGAGCTTCCTTGAATTCGAACACACCCCCGCAAGAATGGTTCTCCGTGGCTCGAGCCTGTGGCTACTCAAAAGATATGCTGAAGGTTGTTGGCTCCAACAATCGCTATTCTACCCAGATGGGTCTTCCCCTTTTAGAATTGGGAGTGGGCATCTGCTATGTAGACGTGGCCCCACGCTACCTCTACGATGAAGATAGATCGATAATGATCTCCGGCGCGATAGGTGACGCCGACCGTATGTCTGGCTGCTCTTGGATGCTTAGAGAGAAAATTCAGAAGAGCCTTTTCAATATTGACGTATTACGCATTTCCGATGGCGAGGGCGAGGGCGAAAAAGGCCAGCAATACACTCGTTACAACGTCAACGGCATCCTTCTCGACGATGCTTCATTTTCTAAGCTAAAAGATGAGATCACTCTTAAATCTGTTCGCATGAAACTAAATGGCAAACAGTATCTATTCCACATCGGACAATATCCTGATACTAACGGCCGCAAGAAGGATTTAATTATCAGAGAGGGAAGAGTTGGAATCTGGAAGGACTCACAAGCTCATGAAGATCCAGATACTGAGGAGGTTTACTATGAGGTAGTTGTAAATCGAAAGGTCACTCCGCTCGTTCTAGAAGCAGTGAACGGAAAACAGACCGCCACTGTCTAGACGTTATCCGGCCCATTCCTGTTAGTGCTGATGCCCGCCCGCGCCATGCACATGACCATGCGCAATCTCCTCGAAGCTTGCATCACGAATACCTTCCACCTGAACTTCATAGTAGAGGACCTTTCCTGCCAGAGGGTGATTGAAGTCCACGTCGGCGTTAAATTTTCCAACCTTGAGAATAGCAACCGCGCGCTTTCCTTGATTGGTTTCGACAGTCGCGGGCATGCCGGGCAATATTTTCTTTACCGGGCCAGGAAACTGTAGGTGTTTGATAGGAACTCGCTGTGTAGAATTTGGACGGCGGATTCCATATGCATCATCTGGTTGTAGCGTAATCTCAATCGCGTCACCGACCTTCTTGCCTTCCAGTGCTTTTTCTAGCCCCACCACCACATTGTGAAACCCGTGTAGATAGGCCAGCGGCACGCCTGAATGAGACTCCTCTCGCCAATCCCCTCGCTCGCCGTCTACTCCCACTTCGGCCAACCGGTAGTGAAAACTAACAACCTTGTTCAGGGTGATAGTTTGCTCTGGGTTTTCTTTTGCTGCTTGCTCTTCTATTGACGGTGCTTCTGACATTTCGCTCTCCTGCGTGTGCAGTAGATTCTAGCAGATGATACTGGCTTATATGTAGTAGAAGCCCGCCGATACCACCTATTCATCATGCAAGTGCTGCGAAAACCCAGTAGCAGTAGCCATCCGCTAGTGATACTTTCCATAGCGAGGTAAGACTGATTGGAAGACTTTAATGAACCACGACGACTCGGATTCGAAACTATCTGTACCGGTGTTTGATGAGATTAATCCGGATACTTACCTGGATAGGCTCAATCACTACCTAGCACTCTCCTTCTCCTTGCCGGAGCGACTAGCACGAGCGCTCGGCTCACTCATCGGCGGCAGTACGCTGTTGCTTACCAAGACCCTGATACCCTCAGCGGTTAAAAATTCAAATAGCTATCGGTTCACTTTTGGCATGTTTCAGACCTTTCTGATCAAAAATGTCGCTCAACTAGACGACTTCCAAACGGATACGGAACTTCAAGAGCATTTCCTGAATCGGAAATTGCTAGGAACGTCCCTAGAAGCAGCCGGCTTATTAACAATGCACCTTTCCCCGGTTTGGATATTCGCTATTGCCTCAGATGCCGCCAAGGGAGGTCAAGTTTTTTTGAATCGCCTGGTTCATCATTTGAAAGAACATGACGTGATCGCCGAAGATAGTAATCCCGAATCTCTCGAACAGGTTTTACTCTCGATTCATGATATGGGCCGCCTGGGGGCCACGGCGATTGATACTCCCCCACTAACCATGTTGGAAGTAGAAGAACTGGCCGCACAGCTTCGAGAATCCACTGCCTCTCTCAGGAAAAATTCCGCGAACCTACTGCCTCGCTTCGAAGCAATTTGGAACCAGATAAGTCAGGTTGCTAGTCAAGAGAACCTCAGCACGGAGCAGGTTCTGGGCATGCTCTCGGTTAGCGCTGCATCGATCGATCAGACTAGTGTAGGGACAGCTGGCGCGCTAGGTAAGACGGGGTTCTATTTTCTCGATGAGATAATCCTGAATGACTATAAAGAAACCTTGGCTGACATCTCAGATACCGGCTCCCTGGGCTATATGCAACAAAACATGCAGCCGTTCGTCCAAAATGCTCAATCTCATTTCAATTTCAAGAATGAAACACGCTCACAAACTTGGTTCAAAGACAGTATTGCTAGGTTGGTGCGGCAAATACTCTTGAAAAAGTAGATTTCGAAACTGAAACTTCCACTTAGTGTTGACTAAATCCTCCAAATTTTTAACTAAATCCCACTCTATTGAAGAATTAATTACCATAGTAATTCCATTGTGTTAGCTTGAAATCTCTCTATTTACTATGAATTCAATAGGATTCGATATAGAGAAAAGCACTTACACAATATTCATCAATACAGAGGGGGCTGCATTCGCCGAGAGAATCAATTCTCGCCGTACAATGGAGCAATAAATTATGAATCAGGTCCAATTTTCCAAATTTTCACCAATCACTGTCTCTGTAAAAAAGAATGTTAGACAACTCCGATTGAACGCTGGCTACTCTATGAATGAGGGCGCACGACTACTGGGTGTGTCTCGCAAGCAGCTAGAAGATATTGAAACTATGCGCAATTATGGCTGCCATTTAGACCTCGAATTGCTGGCTAAGATGAAGGTCATTTACAAGACCTCTCTAGATGAGCTGGTAGGTGAAATCCCTGAAGATTATTACTCGGAATTCTATGTTCGCCCTCGAAAAAGGCTGGGATCGAAGTCTCGCTAACCCGCTGAACCCAATCTAGATTGGCATGCGCAACAAGCAGGCTCGGATTCACGGATCTGCTCAGGCCTCAGCACTAGATAGAAATTGCCCTCATCCCGCCATGTGGCCGAAAGTGCTGAAATGGTGTATAATTTCCGGCTTTTGTGGAATTAGAGAAAGTTAAGCATGGCAAATAAATCAAAAAAAGACGCGGCTGTAAGTAATCGCGCAGATCTAGCACTACACGTAGACGCATTCTTAAAGTCTGGCGGTAAAGTTCAAGAAATCCCTTCTGGTGTTAGTGGTCAAACTTCGACCAGTGGCCCAAGACAGATAGTGCTTAGCCACAAAACCAGCTCTTGAGACTTGCTGTTGCAGCGCAGAGATTCTGAGCAGATGTTCATTGTCTTTGCGTGACTCCTCTACGTACTTCGCTTTGTCCTGTCCGAGAGCTATAGCTGATTAATCTCGTAGCCCTGCTGCGAGAGCAAGTCTAGCAACCCGTTCTCGCCTACAATATGAGCCGCTCCGACCAGAACAAACTCCGTGTCCGCGTCTTGTAGCATCTTATCGATCTGGGGAACCCATTTGAGGTTTCTTTGTAATAATAGGGTGTCATAGAGGGCGGGTGCTTCTACCTTCATATCTTCCACGAATAGCTCGGACAAGCCCTTAGCATCACCCGAGCGCCAGGCACCGATCATTCCGTCGATAACGTCGCCCGTTTCTGCAAGATCTCTTAAGGAGAGAAGGATGAATTCGCTCTCGTTGCCCTCGCCCATTGCCGCGATAAATCCTATTTGTTCCTGCACTGTCTCCAATTGCCCTTCTGCTTTTCCATCACTCAGTGCCCGAGTGTGGAAGAACGCATCCACTCCTTGAGGGGTAAAGCCCATGCTCTGAAATACAAGGATCTGCAGCGTGCTTATGAGAAGTCCGGGTTTGAATTTTTCGAGCATGGCTATTGGCAGTCCTGCCGTCTGCGTGTAGGCAGAAAGAGCTGTGTAGGCCTCGTCACTCAAGACAGTACGCAATGACCTCTCATCGCCATAAGTAAGCTGCTGCAACATTTGGGCTTGCGTCGATAAGTCGCTCATCGATGCGATATCTGTCTCGAAGTACAACTCAGAGCTTGCCTGATAGGCCTCTTCAAATTCATCTGGCAGCGGGTAATCGCTAGGTCGCAATAAATGCACCGTTCCGCCGAGATAAATGACGTTGTCACCAGATCGTACTGACCAGACGGATGTATCTGCACTCGCCTGTGCAATACCAATTAGGGCCACACACACGGAAACTGCACAAGTTCGAAGAATCGACCCCACTGATTTTTGCATCTCTACTTCCTCTTACTAATAGCTAATACTTCTCAGGCCATGCCCATTGCGCGACTTGCATTAGCGATCTATTCAGATATTTGCTCTAAGATTTTACACGACTATGGGTTAAAGGTAGCATGCCCGCAATTAGCGTAAAAGCGAATCAAGGCGCAAGCCGACAAACCCATTATGTCAAAATTAGTATTCAGACTGCGTAACGTTCCCATTGATGAAGCTCAGGATATACGCGAGCTTTTGGAAGGCAATGACATTGCCTACTTCGAAACTTCGGCAGGTAACTGGGGAATTTCGTTACCCGCTATTTGGATACATGAGTCTGAGAAATTCGAATTAACGCGGCAATTGATCGATGAATATCAGATTGAGCGTACCCAGCGATTACGCAAAGAGTATCAATCCAGCAGAGCGAACGGCGAAGCGAAAACTGTTTGGCACAGCTTTACAGAAAATCCACTCCGGTTTATCGCCTTTTCAGTGATAATTGTCGTCATACTAATTATTTACATGCGGGTCTTTGTATTCTTCTGAGCTGCTTCTCGAGAGCCGCTTCAGTAACTAGCTATGTAACTAGTTACATAGCTAGGCCAGCTCACCAAATTCATCCCGCTCATCGGTACTCGCGAAATTTAGCGGGAGGTCTAAATTGTCTGCAAAAAATTGAGGCCATCTTCTGGGGGAGCCCAAATTTCTTCGCAACTCTCGATGAACTGCAGGCCGATATTGCACTTGTCTACACGCGTCACCTGGACAGGTAGTGCAGGCATGGACTCGTCCCAGCCTTCACCGCGAATTTTTACATCCAATTCCATCATAACGAAAAATTTTAAGTCTTCGTCTAGTTTTATTGATACTCCACTAATAGACATGTCCTGGATATCACAGGTGGTAGTGCCCAATAGTGGGTGGCTAAGGTTTGCCCAGAATTCCACATCTACCCGTTTATGTCGTCTTCTTTCCATCATAAATTCATACTCGCGCTACTTCTTCTCTAGCGAGAATTCAATGCTAAGTGTAAGTCACTTGTGAATCCAATTGAATTTGTGGTTATTGATTAATCGTCCCACTATGTGATCTGGCGCGCAATTCTACACGCCATCTGAATCAATTACCTACTTAATACATACGAACATATGAATTGATCAGATTGATTTTGATAAAGTTCCGAGCCTTCTTAATTAAATTTCAGAGGATTTTCCCCAACAGCCGACCATTTGCCTGCCGATTATTCGCTATGCCACTTTACAGTGCAGGGATTGTGTTATATAAAATCATCAGGCTTTTGTTAGTAGTTCTAACGGGGGGAATTCGCTAACAATACTTGGCTACCCTGGCATCAAAAAAGGAGGTGATCCCATCAATTATCAATCTATTAAGGGAGCCTCCAGTTACTTTATCTAAGTAGGCAGTTAAATACTTGGTCGGGTAATTGGAGAGGCATCGTCGATACTAGTTCGCGATTCCTTTGCTACCAGTAAGAAGTAGATCCCGTTATCGCGTTCAGTGATAACGGGATTTTCTTTTTAGGGAAAAAATAATTGTGTGCACAGCTAGTGAGTGCCGAGATAACTTCGCAGTCTTGCTGGAAAATTCTTCTTGATCAATGCCTGCTGCAAGTTCCATTCTTGGGCTGCTTCAGTTTCTTTCAGAAATATTACTTTGCCAGATTCCAATACGGCTATAGGAATTCCATTCTCGTAGAGCACTCGGTTCTTACTCAGTCTCGATAGTTTACGGTTAGGAAGAATTAGATTTAAAAGGTTTAGCGGATCTACTGCTGAGAGACTGAAGTATCTAAGCTTGTTCGAATCGACTTGTTTCTTGAACTTACGCAGAACATCCACCGTTTCAGGATAAGCGAACTGCTCGCCGCTAACACCTGCTACAAACCGGCCACCACGAATAGTCCCACGTAGCTCCATTTTACGCAGTGCCGTTAGCAAAACGCGCCACGGCGGCGAAAACAACTCTCTCTCCAGCACGCCGCGGAATATGGCCCCCCAGCGCTGCAAATAGATCCCGATAAGTCTCTCTAGTTGTTCTTCATCGAGAACATGCCAGTGCCGACTATTCGTTTGAGGCTGACCTAGCCCCTTGTCTGTTTCCAACAGGCTCCATCTGCCCGCGTCTTCAACGCCAAACATGGCCCGGCGGCCTCGCCTTTTATGCGCACTTGGCTTCTTCTTATTCGGGGTTAGCAGCGCACGTAATCCGGTAAAGCTATCGCTAGTTATCCTAGCCATCAAAACAAGTTCGGCGAGGCCTAGCTCGAGCTGCGCCCTAAGCAAGCCTGTTCGTTGCTGAATCTGATCGAAGAAGCTTGCACCATTCTTAGCCAGATCAGATTCAATCTTCTTACCGAGCTCGCTGAGTGGCAATGCCTCCTCTGTATTACATGCAGCGGCCGAAAGTGCCTTGAAAATATCCAGGTTCGCGCGACTGACAATCGATATAGGCGTCGACTTTATAGGCCCCGAGGAGCTGGACTTGGGCCCATCGCTGCTGCGCTGCTTTCGCTGTGAATGTTTCGGTAGGCAGTAGCGGCCCCATACAATTTTGCCGCTGATGCACATCGTATCCAGCCAGCTAGGGTCATAGTCAGCAACTCTCACTGGGTAAAGGTCAGCCTCCCAGCTCGCCGCTGGTGCAGCTATGCCGTCTAACAGGCCCAAAGTGTTCTGCACGCGCGTTTTGCCATCAAGTGCCGGCTCTTTAATCAAAGATAAATTCGCTGCTGGGTCAGCTATGGCAACCAGCTGATGAGTATCGAAAAGAAATTCAGTATAGGTCTGTAGCGATACTGGCTTAATGCTCGATCGGTGTGCATCGATTGTGTAGCGATGTACTCGCTGCAACAGCCTTCTTTCGCACCACTCGACGGCAACACACTCACCAGCTTGATGCTTGCATGCCGCTTGAGTGAACTGGCCCTGAAAGGCAAAACCCTCTACTTCCAACGCTATCAAGGCCAGATCTACTGCGGTGACTTCGACGGCTAGCTCGTTCGCGAGTTGCTGTGCTTGTACGGGTCCTAAACATTCGAGCCGCGCCCTCACTATCTCGCGAAGTGCATCCACCGGATCCCACTTTTGCTCGAACACAAAGCTAGGAATGTGTGGCGATGCCCTCAACTGCTCCAACTCAGGATATATTGCCATGAAGCATCCTAGTTTCTCTGTGGCTATCCATAATTCGTTGGGCAGTTGCGACAAATTCAGAATGCGCCCGCTATCGAGCAGAACTTGATTCCAGCGCTGATAATCCTTGTTACCCTCAAATTCTTGCTTGCTCATATAAGCGAGACTAAAAAGGCCATCGTGCATCTCTTCTACATTGTTTATATAGGGCCAGGCCTCATCTTTAACGCGAGCGATCGCCTCCTCATCTAACACACTAAAATCTTTCGCCTCACCTGGGTCGGCCCAACTCCTATTGCGAATTGCATTGGTGCGGCGTTCTTCAAACGGCGCATCATCGAGGAAGGCATAAGGCCGAGCATTTATAATTTCCTGTGCGAACGGAGAAGGCTCCCGTAAATCTTTAGCAATTAGCGTCAGCTTATCTTGTTCGATATCGGCTATGAGTTCGGTGAGTTCATCGATGTCCATGGCCTCGGTCAGACAATCATGTATAGTCTGATCGATAAGCGGATGTTCGGGCACTTCGCGCCGACCAGTTATGTTTTCTGCACAGGCAATCTGATCCGGAAATACATGCGCCACCAGGTCCTCAGCATCCATACGCTGAAATTGAGGAGGCACTCGCTTGCCGTTTCGGTTTCGCTGAATGGCGAGAGAGCGGGTCGCATTCCAGCGCCAACGGACTTCAAACATAGGTGCATCGAGTAATGCCTGCACCAACACGTCTCTAACAGTTGCGGATTGCAAATACTTAAATACATCATCGAGCGGGAAACTATGAATAGACCCTAAGGAAATAACAATGCTGTCTTCGTTGGCGGCGGCCTGCAGTTCGAAATTAAAAGACTTACAAAAGCGCTTCCGAAGGGCCAATCCCCAGCCGCGATTGATACGACTCCCAAAGGGTGAATGAATAACAACATGCATGTCACCCACTTCATCGAAGAAGCGCTCCATCACAATGGAAGAACGAGTAGGCATCACTCCAAGAGCTTGCATGCCAGCGGCCAAATACTCTACCAATTGCGTCGCTCCCTCGCGGGGAAGGCATGCGTTATCCACTAGCCACTGCACCGCCGCATTCGCAGAGTCGTTGATGAGTAAATCGGCAATTTTTTCGCGTAAATTTGAAACAGCCTCGGACAGTTCTCGTGTTCTCCCAAGTCCTTCTCCGAACCAAAAAGGTATCGTGGGTTGCATACCTTGCGCATCGCGCACTCGAACCTTAAGCCCATCGACGCGTAACAGCTGCCAACTATGAGTACCCAGTGTGAAGACATCCCCTGGAAGTGCCTCAAGGGCGAAGTCTTCATTTAGACTACCTACGACAATGTCTTCGGGATCGAGTACGACTTGATAGTCGAACATATCGGGGATGGCGCCCCCATTTGTCAGCGCGATTAGGTTTGCGCCTCGTCTCGCGCGCAGTCGATTGTTTATCGCATCAAAGTGTAAGTGTGTACCGCGACGTCCTCGCCTAGTGCTATAGCCTTGGGCTAACATCGTAACGGTGGTATCGAATTCTTCCCGTTGCATGTTTCGATAGGGATAAGCATTGCGAAACAAATCAAAGAGCTCATCTACGCTCCAACCGCCTTCGGAGTGATCGAAGAGTTCGCCTGTCTGGCCTACTTGGTCGTGGGTTTGTGACGAAACCTCGGCGACGATTTGCTGGGAGAGAATATCCAGCGGCTTCTGAGGCATCACGATGCAATCCAGCTGCCCCTGCCTAATGCTGTGCAACAGTGCGGCGCTTTCAACTAGGTCGTCGCGAGTCAACGGGAAAAGGATTCCCTTAGGTATGCCGTGGATTGAGTGGCCGCTGCGACCAACTCGTTGCAAAAATTTCGCTATGCTCTTCGGTGAAGAAAACTGCACGACCAAATCCACTGAGCCGATGTCGATGCCCAGTTCCATAGAAGCAGTCGCTACTAACACTGAAAGCGTCCCAGCCTTCAATCGTTGCTCCGCATTATGGCGCAGCTCTTTACTCATGCTACCGTGATGGGAGCAAACTGCATCTTTGCCTAGGCGCTCCGAGAGAGCCAATGCCAGTCGTTCGGAGAGCCGTCTAGTATTTACAAAAACTAACGTCGTCCCATGAGTCGAAATTAACTCAACTAAGCGTTTATAGAGTTCATCCCAAACCTCGTTGCTCATCAACGCCGATAGTGGTGAGCCCGGCACTTCGAGACGGATATCCATCTGTCGGCGGAAACCCGCATCTACGATCTTGCAGTCGATCTCTTCATCACTATAGTTGCTGTTGCCGACTAGAAACTTGGCAACCATTTCAATAGGCCGCTGCGTTGCCGAGAGGCCAATACGCTGCAGCCTTTGTCCCGAATTCTGCAGCACCAATCTTTGCAATCGCTCGATAGAAAGCGCCAGATGCGAGCCCCGCTTATCACCAAGCATGGCATGAATCTCGTCAATTATTAGAGTAGACACATTTGCCAAAATGGCTCGCCCACTGGCGCTGGTCAGCAGCAGATAGAGGGATTCAGGCGTAGTAACTAATATATGCGGTGGCTGCTTGGCCATCTTTTGCCGCTCACTCGCCAGGGTATCGCCTGTGCGAACTGCGATCCTAATATCGACTGGGCCCTGCCCGCTTAGCCTCAGGTTTTCGGCGATGCCTTTGAGGGGTATTTCTAGGTTTTTGTGAATATCGTTGCTTAGCGCTTTAAGCGGCGAGACATAGAGAATCTGCACCCCGGGATTAAGCTGGCGCTTCAGTCCTGTGACCACCAAATCGTCGATTGCCGCATAGAACGCGGCGAGGGTCTTACCGCTGCCTGTAGGGGCTGATATAAGCGTGTGACGGCCAGCTTTGATCGCAGGCCAGGCCTCTGCCTGAGCCTGGGTAGGCTCACCAAACTGTGCGGTAAACCAATCGCGAGAAGCTGGATGGAATTGCGTCAATGCCATGATGTATTCGTGTAAGCAATTTACTGTACGGACATACAGGTTAATGAAGACCCCCGAGGTTTGCAATAGTCGTAATGAGACCCCTAGCTGCTTGGACACACGCAAGAACCCAACATTCAGCCTCCATACTCATCAGCGCTCAAACTCCAGCTGCCTCAAGCGAATTGACATGCCTGGAGGACCTAGGCTAGGTTAGAGGTCACTAAGGTGTAGAAGTAATGAATGATCTAGATAAAGCCAGTATTACCGAACGTCTAGTCAGCAACCTGAATCTGTTTTGGAAGGAAAATAGACAATTTTTCCTATTGCTGACCTGCATCGTCTTTTTCAAGAGCGCAATCGCCGACTTGAGCTCTATCTCCGGCGCCTCTATGCAGCCTACGCTACTCGATGGCGACAAGGTCTGGGTGAATAAGCTCGCCTACGACATAAAGATACCCTTCACCGAGATATCCCTAGGCCAGCTTTCCGATCCTAGTGGCGGCGATGTAGTCATCATCGACTCTAAGAAGGCTGCTAAGCGCCTTGTTAAGCGCATTGTCGGCGTGCCTGGCGACACCATCTACATGCAGAACAACGCCCTTGTAATCAATGGTGAGGCGGCTCATTACGAGGTTCTCTCCACAGATGATGATTCCATTATCATTCTAGAAGAGCTCCCGGATAAGACGCATCAAGCGCGCTTGTCCAACCGCTTCGTCAGCCGAACCGCTCGAAGCTACGGACCTGCCGTAGTGCCTGAAGGCCAATACTTCGTGCTGGGGGACAACCGCGATAACAGCGCAGACAGTCGTGTGTACAGTTTCGTGCCCAGAGAAGAAATCATCGGCCGCTCAAACTCCGTGGTTTTCTCTCTCGATAGTGACAATAACTACCTACCGCGCGGGGAGAGATTTCTCGCAGGCCTCGATCAAAATTAGACATTAATCCAAATTCAACTCTGTGCTACTGAATCTGCAGCGCTACAGTGCTTACAGTGCTTCTATAGCCAAACTATGGCGCACCGCACTGAAGCAGCTCACCGAATTCAAAGTAATTTAATTGTCTTGCAATAAAACCGGCATGAATCGGGTATTGTTAGTAATGCTTTAACTCCTTCAAAAAGCGAGGCTAGAGCAGAAATTTTTGTTAAAACTCGTGAGGTAGTCATGAATCAGAAAACCCAACCCCGCGTCAGCGTGATGAGCAGATTCTTGCTTACCCTGATGTTGCTTGGGAGTTTCCAGGTTTCGATCGCACAGGATTTCGTCTGGGCTCCAGACTTTCCAGTAGGCGCATCGATTCCGGAGATCTCAGCACAAGATCAGGATGGCAATGTTCAATCATTTGACGGCTTAAAAGGCGAAAAGGGCATGCTCTTAATGATGAGCCGCTCCTTCGACTGGTGACCATACTGTAAAGCTCAGCTCGTGCAGCTGACCGAAATCAGTGATCAGATAGAAGCAATGGGCATCAATGTTGTCGCCTTAACCTACGATTCCGTGGAGACACTAAAGACAGTGCAAGAAGATCAGGACATTCAGTTCCCCCTTCTGCACGATGAAGAAGTCACAATCGTGAATGCCTTCGGTATTCGCAATTTGGACTACGAACCAGGACACCGAATACATGGCATACCGTATCCTGGCATATTCCTGATCGATCCAAACGGAGTTATTAAGGCCAAGTTTGCAGAAGAGAGGTATCAAGACCGACCTCCTTTCGATGACATACTTGAGGCCATCTCCGAACTCTAAGCGCCGCAAAACTAGCGGGGAGTCGAAAGGCTTCCTGCTTTTTTGTGCGTGGCTTATCTAGCGGCGTTTTAACTACAGTAAAGATCGCCCTAGCTGTAACCCTTTCCTCTTGTGGGCATCAAATGTAATAATCCTGCCCAGCTTCAAGGCACAAGGCATGGCCCTGCCGCAGGTGCAGTTCCTGCCAGTGCCAACTAAGAACAATCGAGCCAGCTGGCTCACAAAACAGCCGTAGAAATGCAATTCTCCAAATACTCCAGCGTTAAGCTCAGCGCGAGTCTTGTTCTCCTCGCACTCGTTTTCATGGGACTCCCCTCTACGGAGCTCCACGCTCAGTCACTGACCAACTACAACATTCCCAGAGTTCAGGCCCAGCCGCGCATTGATGGACAAATCGATCCGGGCGAGTGGAATCAGGCCACACGCATCTGGGTCAATATAGAAACCAATCCGAATAACAACGTCCCCGCCGAAGTGCAAGCGCAGGCCCTGCTCATGGAGGACGGCGAGGTGCTGTACGTTGCCTTTATCGCCCTTGACCCTGAACCCAATAAAATCCGTGCCTTCTATAGAGACCGCGACTCAATGTGGGACGATGACTGGGTCGCTATCGTTCTAGATACCTTCAATGATGAGCGCCGTGCATTCGAATTCTTTGCTAATCCCTACGGTGTACAGGCAGACGCAATTCAAGATGACATTAATGGTGAAGAGGACGATTCCTGGAATGCGATTTGGGATAGTGCCGGGCAGATTAACGAGGACGGCTATGTTGTAGAGATGGCGATTCCAATGAAACAGCTACGTTTCACGCCTAGCCAAAGCAGTCAGACTTGGGGCATCGATCTAGTCAGGTTCTATCCGCGCGATCGAAGTACGCGCATCGCCAACAACCCGCAAGATAGAAACATATCTTGTTATATCTGCCAGATAAGTAAGGCAGATGGTTTTTCCAATCTCACTCGAAGTAGAAATCTCGAGGTTATTCCGACTCTTACGTCTTCGGCGGTAGAAAATAGAAACCCGGCCATGGGCGGTTGGGATAGCGAGAGTATCGATCCAGAAGCCAGCCTCGATGTGCGCTGGGGAATTGCTCAAGACCTCTATCTAAATGCGACGTTAAATCCTGACTTCTCTCAAGTAGAGGCCGATAGTGCTCAGCTTGATATCAACAACACGTTCAGCCTGTTTTTCCCAGAACGCAGAACCTTCTTCCTCGATGGGGCTGACTATTTCGATACCTTTGAGCGTCTAGTTCACACAAGAAACATCTCTGACCCTGACTATGGCCTAAAGCTCACCGGCAAGAGCGCAGGTCACACCTATGCTCTGCTAACTGCCAACGATGTGAACACGAGCTTCCTGATTCCGCGTAGCTTGGGCTCTAGTGTTGCCTCACTCGGCGATGTCGAGTCCAAGGTTGCGATCGGCCGCTACCGATTCGATATCTTCGAGAACTCCACCATAGGCGCACTGATTACTGACCGCCGCGCAGATGATGGCTACAGCAACACTGTAAGCAGCATCGATGCCGTTTTGAGACCCAGCGACAGAGATGCAATTTCTATCCAGACTATGCACTCCAGCTCTGACTATTCAAGCCCCATACAAGAGCGCTATGGGCAGGCGAGCAGCATGAGCGATAGTAGCCATCGCATAGAGTACCGACACAACGACCGGAGCTGGGACTGGCGTTTAGGCTATACCGACATGGGTGACGACTTTCGTGCTGATCTAGGTTTCGTAAATCGAGTCGATTTCAAATTCGTTGTCGCAACCGTGGGGCGCACTTGGTGGGGCGAGTCTGACGACTTCCTCAATCGCATCCGTGTAGCTCTGGACTACGACAGGACAGAAGATCAATCAGGCCTGCAGTTGGAAGAAGAATTTGAGGTATTCGTCAATCTGAACGGTCCCAAGCAATCCTTTCTCAGTGGACTATTTGGTGGCAGCGAAACCTACTGGAATGGCAAATATTTCGATGAGCAGTTTAACCAAGTAAGAATTGGATTTACTCCTCGAGCGAATTTAAGCCTCAGCGCACTAATTCGAGTCGAAGATATTGTCGATTTTGCCAATACACGCCTCGGACAATCGAAGCGCTTCGGCCCTAGCGTCAATTATCGCTGGGGCAAGCATCTGGAGCTAGATTTCGATCATACTCTACAACAATTCGATGTGGACGGCGGCAGACTATTTACCGCGAACCTCACTGACTTGAAGATGACTTACCAATTTAGTGCACGTAGCTTTCTACGCTTCACGCTCCAATATACTGACAACAAGCGCAATCAAGAACTGTATCTCTCACAGGTACAGGCGCACACTAAGCAGCTCACAATACAGCTTCTCTACAGCTATAGATTCAGCGCCGCCACCCGTTTCTTCATAGGCTATTCCGATGCTGGCTTTCAGAACGACACCTTTGATGCCATCGAGAAAACCAATCGCACAGTGTTTGCTAAGTTTAGTTACGCTTGGCTCCCTTAGGAATATTTTTTAGCAAGAATCCTCGTCCATTAATTGCCCCAAGATAGAGCGCTAAAACACCTCAGGTTCTCCTATTAAAAGACTCGAGCTGTGGGTAAAATAACACCTTCTTTTCCCGCCACTGAGACGGATTATTAAATGGGTCAACAAACTTCGCTATATCAGAAGCATCTCGATTCCGGCGCCAAAATGGTCGATTTCGCCGGATGGGATATGCCCATTAATTATGGCTCCCAGATAGAAGAACATAATCTGGTACGAAACCACGCGGGTATCTTCGACGTATCACATATGACAGTAGCGGATGTATCTGGCGATGGGGCGGAGGCATTCCTTCGCTATCTATTGGCGAACGATGTCGCGAAGTTAGATGAAGTTGGGCGGGCTCTATACAGCGGCATGCTGAATGAGACGGGTGGCGTTGTTGACGACCTAATTGTCTACCGCATGAGCTTTGGCTATCGCGTCGTGGTGAACTGCGCTACCCGCGACAAAGACTTGGCCTGGATGCGCACCCACGCAGCAGACTTCGACGTCAGTATTGAAGAGCAGCCACAGCTCTCTATCCTAGCCGTTCATGGGCCTGAAGCAATTGACAAAGTCTGCTCGATACTGGCTGGTGACCGCGCCGCAATAAGCATCGATCTGAAGAATTTTCGTGGCTTCGAATCGGGCTCTTGGTTCATAGCTCGCACCGGCTACACGGGAGAAAAAGGTCTCGAGCTAATCTTACCCAGTGAAGAGGCCCCAGAAATTTGGGATAAACTATTAGCAGTTGGCGTCAAGCCCGTAGGCTTGGGTGCTAGAGATACACTGCGCCTGGAAGCAGGAATGAATCTCTATGGCCATGACATGGATGAAACGACTTCAGCCATCGCCGCCAATATGAAACAAACAATCGCTTGGCAACCCGAGGACCGCGAATTCATTGGCAGGCAGGCGGTTACTGCTCACCTGGCAGAGAACGAGGCCTGCACAATGCCAATCCTTACCGGACTAGTTCTGGAACAGCGAGGTGTACTACGAGAGGGCCAAAAGGTTCTGTGCGAAAATGGAGAAGGCGTAATTACCAGCGGTAGCTTTTCTCCCACATTGAAGCATTCAATCGCATTGGCTAGAATCCCTGTGGATAGCGGCGCCTGCCAAGTAGATATTCGCGGCACATTGACCAGCGTACGGATAGTAAAGCCAAACTTCGTTCGCTTCGGCAAGAAGGTATTCGAGTAGAAGATTGAGACTTCACAACTAAATTAGATCTGCTAATTCAGAGCGATTCAGCTACCTAGTAGAGTTAAAACCAGCACCGATTAAAAGAGGAATACCTAGTGAGCACATATCCAGACAATCTTAAATACGCCGCCACTCATGAATGGGTTCGGCTCGAAGGTGATGGCACGGCAACGGTAGGCATCAGCAATCATGCACAGGATGCATTAGGTGATATCGTATTCGTGGAACTGCCAGAAGTAGGAGCTACAATTCACGCGAAAGATGAAGTGGCGGTTGTAGAATCCGTGAAAGCTGCATCGGATGTGTACAGCCCGATATCTGGTGAAATTATCGCTACCAATGCTACGCTCGCCGATGCGCCCGAAACAGTCAACGCCGTACCCTACGACGGCGGTTGGCTTTATAAAATCCAGATTAGTGACGAGCTAGAACTGGATGAATTAATGGACGCCGACGCGTACTCGGATCACTGCGAAGAAGGTTAAGATGCTGAGTCATGTAGGCGAATAACCTTCGCCAACTACAGCACATCGATTTACTTTTCGTCTCTTTAGTCATTTCAATATCAAAGATAAATTATGTTTTCTGACAGGACAGCAATGCAAACGCAATCCAATTCGCCGACCAAGAACGATTCCGCACAAAATGACTCCGCTGTGTCTCTCGAGGCTCTACAGTACAACGGCGAATTTATCGATCGACACATCGGCCCAAACAAAATTCAGATAGAGCAAATGCTGCAAGCACTAAATTTAAAATCGCTAGATGAGCTTATCGCCAATACTGTTCCCGAAGCGATTCTCCTGAAAAGCGCCCTGGAATTGGATGACCCGCTGACTGAAAATGCGGCATTAGCAAAACTAAAAGCAATCGCTGAACAAAACAGTACGGCGAAATCATTTATAGGGCTAGGCTACTACGACACCTTTACTCCAAATGTAATCTTGCGCAACGTGTTGGAAAACCCTGGGTGGTACACGGCATACACGCCCTATCAGCCTGAGATTTCACAGGGCCGTTTAGAGTGTCTGCTCAATTTCCAACAGATGACTCTGGACCTGACCGCAATGGATCTGGCAAACGCTTCGTTGCTTGATGAGGCTACTGCCGCTGCGGAGGCGATGTCTCTTGCGAAACGCGTGTGCAAGAACAGAAAAGCGAATAAGTTCTTCGTTGACCAACACTGTTTCCCGCAGACCATAGATGTCATAAAGACTCGAGCAGAGTGCTTCGGCTTCGAGCTAGTCATCGGTGATATCGTCGACGCCGAGCTGTCCGATCTGTTTGGTGCTATTTTTCAATACCCCGCGGTGACCGGCGAAGTCCGGGATCTCACTGATATCATTAGCCAACTGCATGAACACCAAGCTATCGCGGTAGTCGCAGCAGACCTGATGAGCCTGACTCTATTAAAGCCTCCGGGCGAGATGGGCGCCGATGTCGTTACTGGCACTGCACAGCGCTTCGGCGTACCCATGGGATACGGCGGCCCACATGCCGCCTACTTCGCTACTAAAGAAGACTACAAGCGTGCCGTACCCGGTCGCATCATCGGCGTCTCCATTGACAAGCGCGGGCGCCAAGCATTCCGTATGGCGCTGCAGACTCGCGAGCAGCATATTCGTCGCGAGAAAGCGAACAGCAATATTTGTACTGCACAAGTATTGTTAGCAAATATTTCTGCCCTGTATGCCATGTACCATGGACCTAAAGGTCTCAAGAACATTGCTCAGCGAATTCACCGACTGACTTCTATAATGGCAGCAGGATTACACAACGCCGGCATTGAAATAGTTAATGGAAATTTCTTCGACACTCTTACGTTGAAAGTAGACGCTGATGACTTGGGTGCTATTTTGGATCGCGCGAAGGTGAGCAATATTAACTTACGTATCGATAGAGCCGAGCAAGACAAATCAATCGGCATAAGTCTGGACGAATGCTCCTCCAGCAAAGATGTTGAAAATATTTGGCAGGTAGTTCTAGGTGATGCCGCACAGAAACTTTCGGCAGCCGACATTGATGCGCAGATCGTAAGTGGCGAAAAGGCAGCAGTTATCCCAGACAACCTGGTTCGTCGCAGCGAATACTTGCAACACCCCAACTTCAATAACTATCACAGTGAAACTGAGATGATGCGTTATTTGAAGAAACTCGAAGACAAAGATATTTCGCTTACCCGTTCGATGATCGCATTGGGCTCATGCACGATGAAACTTAACGCCGCAGCAGAGATGGCTCCAATTAGTTGGCCCGAGTTTGCAAAGCCGCATCCGTTCACACCGGTAGAACAGATGAAAGGCTACCAACAGATGATCACCGGCCTCGAAAAGATGCTAGAGGTAATTACCGGTTTCGATGCGGTAAGTATGCAACCGAATTCCGGCGCTCAGGGTGAATACGCTGGTCTGCTAGCCATCAAGAAGTACCTTGCGAGCATCGGTGAGAGTGCTCGTGATGTCTGCCTAATACCAAGCTCGGCCCACGGCACGAATCCTGCCAGTGCACAGATGATTGGCATGAAGGTTGTACTCGTAGCCTGCGACGATAATGGCAATATCGATGTTGAAGATCTGCGCAGCAAAGCTGAAGCGAATACTGATTGTCTCGCTGCACTTATGATTACCTACCCTTCCACTCACGGTGTGTATGAGGAAGCCGTGAAAGAAATCTGCCAGATCGTTCATGGTCATGGTGGACAGGTATATATGGACGGTGCCAATCTCAATGCGCAGGTTGGAGTAGCAAAGCCCGCGGATATTGGAGCTGATGTCTCTCACGTAAACTTGCACAAAACATTCTGTATACCACATGGCGGCGGCGGCCCAGGCATGGGGCCAATTGGAGTGAAGAAGCACCTCGCTCCGCACGTGGCGAACCATTCCCTGATTAAACTAGATGGCCCGGAGGCCAATAATAGCGCGGTCTCTGCCGCTCCTTGGGGTAGCTCCGGAATATTACCAATTTCCTGGATGTACATCGCCATGATGGGCGCCGAGGGCTTACTGAAGGCGACTCAGGTCGCAATTCTAAGCGCGAATTATATCGCTGTCAGATTAGCAGAACACTACCCGGTACTTTATACCGGCCGCAACGGCATGGTGGCGCATGAGTGTATTATCGATCTACGGCCACTGAAACTCAGCTCGGGTATCAGCGAAGAGGATGTCTCTAAGCGGCTTATGGATTTCGGTTTCCATGCACCCACTATGTCTTTTCCCGTAGCTGGTACGCTGATGATTGAGCCAACCGAAAGTGAGTCGAAGGCGGAAATAGATAGATTCATCGACGCACTGATCCTGATTCGCAAAGAAATCGCGGATGTCGAATCGGGCAATATCGATGCCGAGAATAACCCGTTAAAGAATGCGCCTCACACTCTCGCCGACATGATGGATGACAGTTGGGACAGGCCTTACAGTAAAATGCAAGGAGCCTATCCTAGTCAGCCGGAAGGCGTAGCTGCTTCGAATAAGTACTGGCCGAGTGTAAATCGCATTGATAACGTGTATGGGGATAGGAATTTATTCTGCGCTTGCCCAAGCATCGAAAGCTATGAATAAGCAGCAGTAATGAGGTGGAGGAACTCGACTAGTCCGAGTTCTTTCCATCGATATGCGAATTGCGCATCCTCTTGAGTGTTTCTAGTTCGTTCTGAATTCGTTCTAATTTCTCCCCCAGCTCCTTTTTTTCCGAAATGATTTCTTCATCATCTTTAGATTCGAACTGCTTGTAGCTCGAATACAGCTTCACCTTTCCCTGTTTAAGCTGGTCAGATTTATAAGACTTAAAATTGGAAACTTGACGCCTTACAGCCAAACCAGGAATCAACACGATAGATACCGCAAGAATATAAGGCAGAGAGACCCAAAATAGAAAAACGAATTGAACATACGGCTTGTGCATGAAGGTCCAGGATACACCGAACATATGTATGCTGACTAAAACTCCAACCGCTCCAATTAGACCGCTGAAGAACCAGAGTGAATCTCCAAGCTTCTTAATGCCGCCGCTGCCATCAGGATCGTTAGGGTCCAATGTGTACTGAAGACTAGGAGCGAATTTCAAATAGAGAACTATCACTGCAGTGATCGCTAGCAGACCCATGCCGCTGGCAAACCCGGCTAGGAAAAATCCAAAATAGGCCATCACCAAGGAAGAGGTTGATTCGAAAAAAACTGATGGAACGCCTAGAAGATGTCCTACAGTAGTATTGGCCGCGCCGAATGCAAAGCCCGCAAGCAGCAGCCATTTGTCACTCATCCACTCGTCAACAACCTTTAAACTGACGGCATACTTTCCTTCGATTTTACGCATGGCGTTAAGATTGTTTCGAAAAACATCTGTGGCAACGTAGAGAGCGAAAGAAGAAGTTGAAATTATCAGAGCAAGGATCCAGCAATTTTCTCTAAAGAAAATTATTTTATCCGGAAGGGAATAGTATTGAAGCAGTGCATAGCCGGCACCAAAGCCAAACGAAATACCTAACTTACTACCATATCCAATCCCACCGTTGTCACTATAGGGGTCGTAGAAAGGATAAAAGTTTGATTTCTGAGACTTTGGCATCTTTGCTCTATCTAGTGAAGGGTATGGCAGATTAGTACAATCAGATTACGGTTAACATGGCACCTTTTCTCCAAGGCTATCCCACTGTATCAGACCCTTTCAACAACCCCTATTCCGTCATGCAGTGGCGGCTATTGTGCCGTTTTTCTCTATATCGGTCAAAGTACTACTATTCTCAAGCCTTAACGAAGATTTCTGCTGTAATAGGGGTTGCCCGCAGAGCAGCCGGCTTCGGAGGTAGCGACTATACTCTTCACGAAATGGCTTCGCGATAAAATTGCGATATCGTTGCAAACCATCGGCTTGCACACCTATGAACTGGCGGACTGCTCTATGGCGCGTCAAGAAGTCTGACTTGTGAGTAAAAGCGTTCGCACAGTAGCTGGAATAACCGTACTCCCCTGGGTGACCTTCGCTGCTAAAATCGAGTACATAACGTTCGACATATTTTTGACAATCGAGTACCAGCTCGTTATCTGAAATTCGGCAAGCAAGCGGTTCATTCTGCCATACTGATATATTACGGGCGAAGCGAATCGAGTAGTACCTACTATAGCTAGCATTGAGAAACCTGACGAACGAGTCGAAACCAGATGGTGTCATTGGCGTAAATGTCAGAAATACTTCTTTCTCCATCAGAAGATAGGCATGCAACCTCACCCGGAAGGCGTTCTGGCAGTTCAGGAGGCGGCGGAGGTAAAATTCTCTACAAGCATCATCATAGAATCCAGTGCCGAAGGTTTTCTCTTTTATAACAGCGAAATAGGGTTCGCCTGAAATTAGACATCTGGTAGTCATCTATCTACTGTTCTCCTTTCAAGTGTCGCTTCTACATATCTTTCTTCATATGCCTAGTCATTCATCCCCAGCCACTTCTTGCTCCAGATTCTCTGCTCCTAATTCTAGAGAACAGTCTGCGAGATCAACCAGATCGGGGTTATGTGTTACTAGAATAAGAGTGGTCTTAGAATTGCGAATACCTGAAATGATCTGACGCGCAACATTAGTACTTAAGTGGGACAGCGCTTCATCCAATACGAGTACCTTCGGATGTCGATAAAGTGCCCTTGCAAGCAGAATCCGTTGAACCTGACCCGCAGAGAGGGCCACTCCCATCTCGCCTACCTGTGTGTTAAACCCCATCGGCAATTGGCGTATGTCATCAAAGATACAACTTCTTCGGCACGCCATTTCTAGTCGCTCTACATTTAACGGCTCCATCTCCAGATGAATATTGTAGGCGAGGGAACCGGACAACAGGCCGTCTCCGTGAAGTACCGCCGCCACTTGCGCCCTGTACTGACTAACTCCCAGCTCAGCGATCGCATGGCCATCAACACGAACCGTCCCTCCTGAAGGCGAGTCCAAACAAAGCAATAATTTCAATAGTGTCGATTTACCACATCCCGAATGACCCGAGATCACGAAGAATTCGCCTGCCGCGATGCTAAAGCTAAGGTTCCGAAACAATTCAGGCTGCGCCGGAGAATAACTAAAGCCAAGATCCTTCACCTCGATAGCCCCTGAAATCCCAAGCCGCAGAAGGCTAGTATCTGGAGAACTGTGTTCCGGTTCTTCAAAGATAATATCCGACACCCGATCAAGTTCTAATCTTAAGAGTCTAATCTCTGCTAGTTTAGGAAGCATTGCCGCCACTGATCCGGAGAAATTTTGCTTCAGAAAAATAAAACTCATCAATTGTCCTATGGATAATTCGCGGCTGAATATTGCGGCTGATCCTATGTAGATCGTCGTAACATGATCTATGCCAAACAAAAGGCTGTGCAAAGTACTTAGGCTGAGTTGGAGGTGTCCAAGTCTATAGCTCGAGTTAATGAAATAGGCATAGTGGTTCTGCCACTCTGACAAGCGCTCAGATTCTATTGCATAGTTCTTAGTAACCGCTATACATCGAATATTCTCCATAAACCTTGTCTGTTGTTTCGCACCAGTTTGTAGCACCTCCTGTCTATACGACCTTTCTTTGGGAATAGCCAGAAGACGAATAAGCGACAACGCAATCACGAAAAAGAGGGCAACGAATGCTAGTGCTGGACTGTAGAGAAGTAACAGGGCAAAGGTTAGGAGAGAAAAAAGACCGTCTACTATTACCGTTATCATCTCTTGGGTGACCAATTGTTTGATATTGTCGAGCGAAGAAAATCGGGAAACGATATCTCCCATCTCTCTTTTCTCAAAGTACGATAATGGCAACCTAAGCAGATGTGCAAAGGTATTACTTACCATTTGGAAACCGAGTTGGCTGGAAAACTGTAGTAGCACCACTCCTCTGAAATAGGCGACACCTCCCTTAGCTAGAATGACTAAGGAAAAAAGCAACGCGACGAGGAATATAATATCCATGTCACCCTTACTGAGCCCCTGATCAATTACCAATTGCAGATAAAGCGGGAAGATGAGCGACAGCATTTGCAGTAAAAGTGAGAGAAAGAACACTTGCCTAATGGCTTGACGAAAGCTAGGAGTTGCCTTAAAAAGCTCCTTCAAAGAATACTCTTTTGCCCGCGTTTCCCGAGTAAAAGAAATAGTTGGAGACAGCTCGATTGCAATCCCTGTGAAGTGATGGTCCAGCTCAGCTAGACTATATTTTCGTATACCCATCGCAGGATCGTGAATAACGAATGACTTTCTAGTAATTTTCTTAAGCACGACGAAATGATCCGTGTCCCGATGCAGAATTACGGGAAGCGCCAGTAGGCCAATATCGTTGAGATCGAGTTTCAGGGGCCTGGCTTGAAGATCTAATTGCCGACCAGCTTGCTGTAGGTGTTTTACAGATGCCCCGCCGGCGGGCATACACAGAGTCTCTCGCAAAGTACGTATATCTGAGTACTTGCCATAGTAGTTGGCAACCATGGCCAGGCAGGCTAAACCACATTCGGCTATTTCTGTCTGGAATATCATGGGTAGAGTATTGCGAGGCTGAAAAATATCGATCATGTCACCTTACCCTGCAGCCCAAGGATAGGCCTGAAGATAAACTGCAAGAGCGACATTTCTGACAGAACGAAATCTGCCATAAGTGTCGCCCCGCTCTGCAGCCGATACAGTGAATCTCCCTGTACCGCAGTTTCATGCAGCTGTGCTGTTATCTTGAATACAGGCTCGTTGATGCCGAAAATCGTCAACACGGTTTCCCTCGGGTCCAGCCTAGCCTTTCCAATGGCAACCACCGTGGCCTCATACCGACCATACAGCCTAAAATCGAATGCGTCGTATCGAAGCAAAACAGACTGACCAATAACTAATTTTGCCTGCGCTGCGGCAGGTACATAGAGTGTAGCCTGCAGCTCCACATTTTGCGGGTTAATGAAAAATAGCGGCTGATTCGGTAAAACTGACTTACCGCTGGATAATCCCAATTCCGCTACTATACCCGGCCCTTGGGCAACCACCATGAATAGCGCTTGATTGCTTAAACTCGTGATCTCCTGATCAATTACCTGCAACTCCCTTTGAATCTGCAGGCTTGCCTGTTCGGAGTCGAACTCAGCTAGCTGTTCTGCATTATTGAGAGAATTTAATTCATAATCATATTGTAACAATCTTTGTAAAAGCGCCTGCCTGCGGCCGAGAAGCTCTAAATGAGCTTGTTGCTGTTGATCGAATTCTCGCGTTGAACTATTTCCCGATTGAAGTAGTGACGAAACCGCCTGCAGGTTCCGATCACTCAACTGAGTTTGGGTTGTCAGCAATCCTGCTTCCTTTTCAAGGCTTAGCTTACTGCTAAGAACATTCGCTACCGCGAGAGTACTCCAACGCCTAGATTGCTTTTGTGACCGTTGCTGAACCTCGAATTTCTCAATCAGCAACTCTCTAGCGGTGCGCAATTGCTGTATGTTTTCTTGAACAGCGGAATCTCCCCGTCCGTTATAGAATCCGGTAGAAAGCGACGCGAGTATGTCGCCCCTCTCAACTGATTCGCCCTGACTAACTTGAATTTTTTCTACTCTCGCCGCCACAGGAGAAACGATTTTCTGAGTATCATGTACAGGCTCTAATACTCCAGGGGCTGCTACCGTTTCCTTGTAGGTTGTCTTAGTCAGCAGATACGTCGCGGCAAGCAGCAAGACCACGCACAACCCTAGCTGCAGCTTGATGTAATTCGTTAGCGTAATCACAGGTACAGATGGTGGACCCATCACCTTGTGAGCGATAGCTCTTTCACGAAACAAGCGGTCTGTATTCTGCATAATAATTTGACTCTTCTCATGACCGTGTAGTAGATGAGCAAAAGACGTTTACCAAGTCCTCTACTGTAACCAGTGATGCTAATTCAGCATTACTTAATGTCTTCCCATTGCAATTTTCTAACTCGAAGAGGCTCTCTATTAGATCCAGAGAATCCAGATTAAGCTCACTCAGCACCGTATTTCGATCGAAGCTCAACCCATCGCAATGCTTGCGTAGACTCTGCATAACACTCGCATCAGTGCATTCATTTAGCCGAAAACTCATGTTGGAACTCTTCGCTATTCTCGATCTGTAATATTATTTTTTCCCGCCGATTTCTAGCGTCTGCAATTTTTCCCTGATCACGGTTTAGAGAAATAGCGTGGCAGCAAAGAGAGGAACCTCCATTGCTCAGGACTCTCAATGAATGCAGACTCGAAGAGCGATACCAAGCTCTGTGTTATTCTCTTAGCTCCCTCTCGAAGTGTTTCTGAAGGCAATAGGTCAGGTTCTATCTGATTACCTAACCTTAGGTAGCTAGAATTCCCAGCTGAATAGTTGATGAGGGGAAGTAGTGGCACCCTGTTTGCGAGCGCAAGAATTGCAGGCCCGATTGAGAACCACGCGTAGCGGTTGAGAAATTTTACTGCGATAGCTTCATTGAGCCCAGGCGGGACATCGCAGAATAGCAGTATTGACGCGTTGCCTGATCGTAGTATCTGGGAGAGTTTAGACGAATCGGTTTCGCAAAGCAGTAGTTCGCAATCTGGGCCTACCGCCTTGTGGCCAAAGCCTGCAGCCAAATTCGCGTAGCAGGCATGGCTACTCCTATTAAGGCTTAAGACATATTTCCTGCGCTTGTTGCTATCGAGACTAAACAGGCTAGCGGACCCGAACAGGAAATCGCCACAGTGAAACGAGGCGACAATACGTGAGCGTTCATCTTTTTTAATTAGATCTAGATAGTCTTCACGCTGCGGGAATTCAAAACCTTGGCAGTAGCGCTGAACGACTGAGCCTCGCTCGACTTTGTTCCTTCTCTGTTCGAGCCGACAATTATGAAGCCTATTCTTAGCGAGGACGGAATTGACAGCATTGCTCGATTGCCGAAAAGCAAAGGCGATCTGATTTTCGTCTTCGAGAGTGGGCCTCTCAAAGAGCGATTGTGTCAGCGTTTGAAAACTTTGCGCCGCATTGGGACGTAACTTCTCGAGAAATAGGTCTAGCGATTCACATAGAACCAGGTGCTTGTGCTGGAATGCTGAATAGGTCACTGACGTTGTCCTTAACTGCCCAGTAAGTTTCCCCTAAGTCTAGGACAGCATCTGACTTCTCGCCAATCGACTATCTATTCGTTACTAAAAAGTCATCCCTGACTTTTTAGAATGTCGTGCGCCAAAAGCTGGCGCAACTTATTCAATCTATTTTATTCGTACCGCCGTACCGCTGACACTTACCATCATCATGCCGCCTTTAGAACCGATAACCTCATAGTCTAGGTCGATCCCAACAATAGCATTGGCACCCAACACCCTCGCTTCATCTTCCAACTCCATAAACGCGATGTCCCGAGCACGGCCCATCTCTTCTTCATAGGCGCCGGCACGACCACCTACGATATCGCGTATGGCACCGAATATATCCTTGAAAATGTTAGCCCCAAGAATCGCCTCTCCCACGACAACCCCCAAATAGTCAGTGATTTCTTTGCCCTGCAACGTTGGTGTAGTTGATCGAATCATAACTGCTATTCTCCGTTAAACATCTATCCTAGAATTACAAACACCCAGCAAAAAAAGAAAATTGCTGTTAGGTGAATGACTCGAAGTACTAAGTCCTTGGTGGCAAGCCATGAACCAGTGTAATACTCTTCAACGTCGTACCCGCACGGCGAAATTCAGAAAGGGCTTGATACTCGCCATCGTTGTACCACTGCTTGGCTAGTTCCTCTGAGGGAAACTTAAAGATAATGACGCGACCCTCGAGTGGAGAATCCCCTTCGAAATTCTCATGGTTATCATCGAAGGTCACAAACTCACCGCCAAATCTTTTCAATATGGGAAAGAATCCCTTCTCATACTTTCGGTATTCACTCGCGTCTTCAACTATGAGGTTAGCTATCACAAATACTTCTACTTCAGACATTTTCTCTCCCTATCTGCTCTCAATATCGATTCGTCGCAATTTCCATTATATTAAGTCGTACCACAAATACTACCCAGCAGCGTTAACTATACCCAACCACATAACAAGAACAGAAAGATTACCAATGGCGAAAATAACCAGCCTGTGCAGCACATTGTTATAGCTTAGATGAATTATACTGTGCAGCACTCGCGCAGCGACGAATACCCACGCACTGATTACGGGTAGCTGCCCTGTCTGATCCAACGCCAGATACGCGGCACCACCGGCATAGAACAGTGTCGGAACTTCGAAAAGGTTATTGAAATTACGTGTCGTCTTAGCGACGAAATCGGGAATATCGTGCCCCTGCATTAAGCTGTAGTAGTTCTGCGGCACCTCTCCGCTTTTTACCGACCCAATTCTCACACGAGCCGTGAGCACCATAATTACCGTAGTTAGAATGACCAACATAAACATTGCGTGTAACATCTTATCCCCCCTTTTAAGCCGCGACAACGACCTCTGTCTGTTCACGGTCAATCCGCAGTATAATTCCAACTCATTGCATTAAACAGCACTCGGGGGAACGGACTTGACCACAAACAATTATGCCGAGCATATATCTACACTTACCCGCACCTATACCGATGCCCTGCACTATCTCAGCAATCAAGACACACAGCCCGCGGCGGTACTTGTCCATAGCGGCGCGCAAGAGCACTACTATGGCGATGATCGAGGAGTGGCATTTCAGGCTTACGGCCACCTGCTGCACTGGATACCAGTCAATCGCCCCAATCAATTCGTCTACTTCCGCCCCGATGAGAAGCCCATCTATTTCCAGATCGTACCTAGCGATTTCTGGTACGAACAGGATATAGATATTGAATCTGAGTGGGAGGAAACGCTCACTATCGTTAGATTGAGCAGCTTGAATGAGCTCGGTGCACAGTTAAAACAGCATCGTGTAGCGGATATTGCCTACATTGGCGGACATGCCGACATCGCCGCCTCTCTTGGCATCAACAATTCATTGATCAACCCAAAAAGACTACTAGCCTATCTGGACTTCTCGCGAGCAGTGAAAACAGACTATGAGCTCGAGCAGCTGCGCGCCGCTAACCGCCTAGCCCTTCTCGGCCATGCCGCTGCAAAGGCCCGCTTTTTAGAGGGAGGAAGTGAATATGAGATTCACATGGCCTTTTTGCAAGCCACACAGAATTTGGAAGACGAGTGTCCTTATACCAATATTGTTGCGCTCAATGAAAAGGCTGCAATATTGCACTATCAATTCAAGCGCAAAATAAACGAGGACAAAGGGCGGGTTTTGTTGATCGATGCTGGCTGTAAAGTAAGAGCCTACGGTTCAGACATTACGCGCACGTCGGTAAGCGAAGATGTCCATCCTAAATTTCGATCTCTCGTTACCGCGATGGAAACATTAGAACTTGCATTGGTCGACGAGGTGAAGCCTGGAAAAACCTACCAATCATTACATGCGTCAACACTCACAAGGATCGCTAGCATTCTTGTTGATCACAATATCTGTACAGGCGAAGTGGCAGACCTAATAGAGCTGAATATCCCACAACTATTTATGCCTCATGGAGTCGGGCATTTGTTAGGTATTCAGGTACACGATGTAGGTGGGCATCAATCTGATATCAATGGAAGCCTATTACCCCCGCCTGAAAACTCTCCGGCGCTGAGAAATACACGGGTAATGGAAGCCAATATGGTGTTTACAGTAGAACCGGGCCTGTACTTCATTCCACTTATTCTAGAGGCAGAACGAGGCTCTGATCGAGGCAAATTGATAAACTGGAATACCGTCGATGAACTCTACCCCTGCGGAGGTATTCGCATCGAAGACAATATTCGCGTGACATCCGATGGCGCTGAGAATCTAACGCGCCAATTCGAATAGAAAGAATCATTAGGGCTTGGATATAAGAGGCACGACTAGTTTCATCAGCGCTGGCAAGGCATTCTGATTTTCTCTTACTAGCTGTTCCCCTCGCTCACCCATTTCCTGCCTCGCCTGTTCGTCTGCGATCAGCGTAGAAACTCTCTGAGCTAATTCCATCTCGTTCTGTACGGTCTTTAGACCACCGGCGTGTTCCAGTTGTTTGCAGATCGTCGCGAAGTTGTACTGAGAGGGGCCTACTAGAACTGGGATGCCCATAGCCGCCGGTTCGAGAATATTCTGACAGCCGGTATCGACGAGGCTTCCACCGACGAATGCGATCGTCGCAACGCTGTAGTAGTCCAACATTTCTCCCATGCTATTCCCTATTACAACTTGAATGTTTGGTTCTACTACCCCTCCGTCACTTCGCCTCACTGTAGTGAAACCTTCGTCCTCACTTAACTTACCAACCTTGGCGAATCGCTCAGGATGTCGTGGAATCAATACCAAGAGCAGAGAAGGGTTTTCGGTAAGACATTTTTTGAAAGCCGCTAACACTTTCTCCTCCTCACCCTCCCGTGTGCTAGCCGCAACCAGGACCGATCGCGCCGTGTTTTCGATTGCACAGAAGTACGCTTGTCTCTCTTTCTCATCAACATCAACTAAGAATTTCAAGCTACCCGTAACTTCTACCTGTTCTGCATTGGCCCCGAGATCGATGAAGCGCTGTGCATCGGGAGCAGCTTGAGCAGCTATGCTATCGATCTTCTCTACAACGCTGCGCGTGAATGTCGCGAAACGACCATAGCCTGCGGCTGACTTTTCCGATAACCGTCCATTAGCTAACAACAGCTTAACGCCTCGATGATGACAGGAATTCACTAAATTTGGCCACAGCTCTGTCTCCATCAAGATCAAAAGGCTAGGCCGATATTTATCGAGAAAGCGATTACAGGCACCTGGCAGGTCGTAGGGAATGTAGGCATGCATCACTGACCCGCCGAAAAGCATACGGACGCGATCTGAGCCGGTGGGTGTCATGGTAGTCATAACAATCTGCGCATCAGGATAGAGACGCTGCAATTCTTTTACCAATGGCCCGGATGCCGCTGTCTCGCCTACCGAAACCGCATGGATCCAAAGCGTAAGCTTGCTCTTATCGAACTCTTCAGGCATCGGCTGTAGAGCAAAGCGCTCACCAATGCGTTTTCGATAGGCCGGCACTTTTAAAGATCGGACTAAAAGACGGATCATAATTACAGGTAGTACGAGATAGAAAATGACACTGTAGATAATTCGATACATGAAAATCCAGTCTAATAATTTAGTTTGCTGCTCAGATAGGGAAGTATGGGAAATAGTCCCTTATGCCGATATAATTTGAGTCTTGTAGTCTATCCGAATACAGACTCGACACTCACATCCCACGCATCACCTACAGCTCCGAGATAAGGTAACGAATGACATCGAGCTATTCAACCGACATCGTCATATTTGGCGGTGGAATTGCGGGCCTCTGGGTGCTGAACTGCCTACGCAATCAAGGCTATCAAGCCATATTGCTGGAAACTGACAAGCTCGGATCCGGTCAGACTCTCGCTTCACAGGGCATTATCCACGGTGGCCTCAAATATGCATTAAATGGAGCCCTCAGCGGGGCGGCGAATATCATATCCGATATGCCCGCACGCTGGCGCAGCTGTCTAGCCGGCGAGGCGGAGATCGACCTTAGAGGATGTCGCGTACTCAGTGAGCACTACTACATGTGGTCCAACTCTGGATTTCGCTCGAAGCTTAAAACCTTTCTCGGCAGCAAGAGCCTAAGCGGCCGAGTTACCGCTGTAGAGAAGCAGGACTACCCAGACTTCTTCAAGGCAGCTACTGTCGACGGTGCTCTCTATAAATTGCCGGACTTCGTGATAGATACGAATTCCCTACTAGAAGTGTTAGTCGAGAAGCAACGCGACTGGATATTCCAAGTCACTCCAGGGAGCTATAGATTCGCGCGTAATGAGTCAGGGCTGATCAACGCCGTCTCATTTAATGATAAGGGAAACCAATTTACTCTAGAAGCACAGAAGTTTATTTTCACTGCCGGAAAAGGCAATCAGCAACTCATAGATGATGCGAATCTAGCGGAGCCGAAGTCACAACTAAGACCTTTGAACATGGTCTATGTAAAGGGAAAGGATCTTCCTCCAGTTTTTGTACACTGTATAGGAGATAGTTTTAGTCTAACCCCGAAACTGACTATTACCTCCCACAGCGATGCTAATGCAGAGATGGTTTGGTACCTCGGTGGTGAGATCGCTGAGTCCGGTGTGGGCAAAGATCCGGTTGCCCAAATTCTCTCTGCACGAAAACTTCTAACAACTCTGTTTCCCTGGATAAATTTTGAGGAAACCGAATTTCATTGCTTCGCCATCGATAGGGCCGAGGCCAATGTAAACAACAATTATCGACCGGAAGATGCCTACTTTGTTGAAGAGAGTAATGTATTGGTTGCATGGCCCACTAAGCTAACTCTTACACCAAATTTGGCCGATAATATTACCGAATATTTGGTATCTAGCGGAGTTGTTCCGTCAGGTATTGCTAAAGAACAAAGTTTGAGTGGTTTACTAGAAGCCGCAAAGATCGCTACTTCACGCTGGGATTAAAAACGCATGGGTTTGGAAATAAGAAAACTGGGGAAGACCGGTCTTGAGGTTTCCTGTCTAGGCTTGGGTACGGTCAAGATAGGCCGCAACCAAGATGTGAAGTATCCGAGCAGTTTCTCACTTCCGTCCGATGATGAGGTATCTGCTCTGCTTGCACGGGCCAAAGAGCTCGGTATTAATTTCATTGATACCGCTCCTGCCTATGGCAGCAGCGAGCAACGCTTGGGACGCCTCCTAAAAGAACGTCAAGATTGGATTATTTGCAGCAAGGTCGGTGAAGAGTTTACTGCAGGAAAATCTCACTTCGATTTTTCAGCAGCGCACACACAGCGAAGTATAGAACGTAGTCTCCGAGACATAGGAACTGACTACCTTGATATCGTTTTGATTCATTCCGATGGAGGCGACTGCAAAATTCTCGAATCCAGCGATTGCCCTGAAACCCTATTGCGACTCAAGGATAAAGGCCTCATCAAGGCCGTTGGCATGTCTACCAAGACTGTGGAAGGTGGCATGAAGGCTGCGGAAATGCTCGACTTGGTGATGGTGACCTACAACCCGTCGATGCAAGAAGACGCGATTGTGATCGATCACGCACTCGCACTCGATAAAGGAATTCTCGTTAAGAAGGCGTTGAATAGTGGCCACGACTGCATCGCTGATGATGCCTTCGAAAATCCTGTTGGCACTAACTTCACACAAAGGAATCTACGCTTCGCACTTGATAAAGAAGGTGTCACTAGCGTGATTGTGGGAACTATAAACCAGCAACACCTACAGGAAAATAGTGAAGCCGTTCAGTAACGAAGCTCTATTGATTACAGCAATCTCAATTTTTCTAACCTGAGTCCTTCATTTTTTCTACTATAGCCGAGGTTGAGCAGTCGTCTAGAAATTCTAGTGCTTTCAATTCACCTCCATAAGAAAGAACGTACTCGCCACCGACAACCTGCTCCAAAGAGTAGTCCCCTCCTTTAACAAGTATGTCTGGCTGTAGAGATCTCAGTAATTCCTCAGGCGTGTCCTCTTCAAAACTTACGACCCAGTCTACTGCCTCCAAACCATCTAGCACTGCCATTCTGCGCTCAACAGGGTTGATTGGGCGACCCGGCCCTTTCAATCGCGTAACAGAACTGTCTGCATTGATCGCTACGACGAGTCTGTCGCCGAGCTTTTTCGCTTCGCTTAGATAACCGACGTGTCCGGCATGAATGATATCGAAGCAGCCATTGGTGAATACGATTTTTTCTCCGTGAGCCTTGGCATCATGCACAGCGATGCTAAGTTGCTCTGCAGTCATCACGCCCATCCCAGAATCTTGCTCGGCCAGTATCGCTCTTCGGAGTTCCGGGCCGCTAATCGCCGCAGTACCAAGTTTACCGACTACCAGCCCGGCTGCAAGATTCGCGATCCCCGTAGCATCGGCGAGGCTATCGCCAGCGGCAAGTGCCGAGGCGAGTACAGAGATAACTGTGTCACCTGCACCGGTCACGTCGAATACCTCGCGTGCGCGTGCAGGTAAGTGCAGCTCCTCTGAGTTCGGGCGTAGCAAGGTCATGCCATGTTCACCACGCGTGATAAGTATGGCCTGCAATTCGAGTTCGCTCATAAGCGCCAGGCCCTTGCTCACGAGTTCCTCTTCGTTCGCACAGGGTCCGACAACTGCTTCAAACTCACTAAGATTTGGTGTTAGCAGGGTCGCGCCGCGATACTTTCCAAAGTCGGTCCCTTTCGGGTCGACGATGATTGGAATATTCTGTTTTCTAGCAAGTTCGATCAGAGCGGCAACATCTTGCAATGCACCCTTCGCATAATCCGAGAGCACGAGTACTTGTGCGCTAGGAAGAAGCGAGGTTGCGAGCGATTGCAGATCAGCCACGTCCTTCTCATCAAACTTTTCTTCGAAATCGAGGCGGATTAATTGTTGGTGCTGGCTGATTACTCTCAGCTTAGTGATCGTCGGCTTATCTTCGGATTTCAAAAATTCGCAATAGACGCCGGCAGCGGTGAGGCGAGACTCCAAATCCTGCGCATTGTCATCCTTACCTACGACGCCGATAAGTGTAGCCGCCGATCCTAAAGCAGCAATATTCAGCGCCACGTTACCCGCTCCGCCTGGCCGGTCTTCTTGGTTGCCCACTTGCACAACCGGTACTGGTGCCTCCGGCGATATCCGCGAGGCAGCGCCATGCCAATATCTATCCAGCATGACATCACCGATAACCAATAGCTTGGCTAGGTGAAAGGGAGGCATCTCAAGTTTCATCAGAGGTTTCCTGTATTCGAGGACTGCTATTTTACTACTTTTTATGGCGGCTGATCATATCACATGGGCTAAATACTGGAATAATGGCACTTTGGAGTCGATTTCATGATTTTGCTACTAAAGTGGGGAATATGCCCCATTTATACCTTTTCTATATATAGAAGGTGGGGTGCTAATGACAATATTCACTGATAGTCAATCGAAGCGTCGTAAAGTGCTGTTATTTCTAGGCTTCTGCTACAATTCGCTCAAGCAATAGCGATAAACCTATTATTTTCCTAATTCTCCCGGCACCCATTCTGGTGCTCGCTGGCGTAACAAGTGGCTGAAGACTCTCAAATCAGAACACCCCTAAGCCAATTCATCGCGCCAAGATATTGGCCGACGTGGATAGGCCTGTCTGCAATGTGGCTGACGGCACATCTACCGTATCCACTGCAGATTCGTATCGGACGGGGCCTTGGGCTTCTCAGCTACTATTTCGCTAGGTCGAGACGGCGCATCTGCGAGGTTAACCTTCGTCTTTGCTTCCCCGAGCTAACCGAGCAGGAACATAAGAAGCTAGTAAGAAAGACTTTTCGCTCTAACGGCATAGGGCTTATCGAAGTAGCGATCGCATGGTTTAGAGATCCGGAAGACTATCGATCTCGAACAACTGTTACTGGATTGGAAAACCTAGAGGCGGCTATCGCTGAAGGTAAGGGTGTACTGCTTCTCTGCGCACATTTCTCTAGTTTGGAAATGGGTGGTTTCTTGTTCAATTTAGTTGGGGATATGGATGTAACCTATCGACCGAACAAAAACCCGCTGTTTCAGGCGGCAATGTTCAATGGTCGCATTCGCCATTTCCGCCATGTCTACGACCGAAAAGATGTCCGGGGCGCGATGCGTAGCCTGAAGGCAGCGCGAATTCTCTGGTACGCTCCAGATCAGGATTACGGCGCGAAGCACTCGGTGTTCGTCCCCTTCTTTGGTGTTCAGGCTGCGACCATCACCGCTACGGCACGATTCGCCAAGGTAAATGACTCCGCGGTAGTATTTTATAGCCATTATCGGAATGAAGATAACTCGGGGTATCATCTCGACTTCGCGCCCGCCCTAAAAGGGTTTCCAAGTGGTGACGCTGAAGCGGATGCGCGTACCACTAACGAGTTGGTGGAGCAGGCTATACGCAAACAACCCGACCAATACCTTTGGTTACACAAGCGATTTAAGACGCAGGCTGCTGGGCCTTCCGCGAGACCCTATTGATCTCGTATTACAAATAAATAGCTGAAAAGTGAACAAAAGAAAGTAGTGAAGATGAATCTAGATTGGCGACAACACGACATCAGATGGATCGCTGTAGCGGCGAGTCTCGTGCTGTCTATCTTCACCTTGATCCAGCAGGAAATTCCCAATTCGGATGCCTACACCTATGTACGCACTGCGGAAATATTCCTTGCAGATGGAATCGTCGCGGCTTATCAACACTATTCCTGGGCAACATATTCGATACTGATCGGCATGGTATCCGTAACTGGATTGGATGTATTCTCGGCTGGCTTGTTCGTCAACTCGATGTTCTACGCTATTCTTGTTTACACCTTTCTCAGTATCGTAAAAGAGATCAATGACTCCAAGCCCTTGCTCGCCATCGCAGCTGTTTGTATCTTGGTTTACCCGCAGTTGAATGAGTACCGCGACCTATTAATTCGTGACATTGGATTCTGGGCGCTTTCTCTTGCGGCGCTTTGGCAGCACTTGCTCTACGCTAAAACACAGTCAACGCGCTATGCAATTATTTTTTGCGCGTGCCTACTTCTGGCAGCGGCGTTTCGTGCAGAAGCGCTTGCCTATCTGGCATTCACTCCTCTGGCTTTGTTGTTCGATACGCGCCTCGAGGTCGGCGCTCGCAAGGCTCTTCTCGTCAAAATGTATGCAATAGTTATCTCCCTCTCCATAGGCCTGCTGCTCTTTCTCGCACTGATGGGCCTCAATGTAGCGCAGCTCTTCATTGAATTCGCTTCTATCTACGAGCCATTTCTTTCTGGAAATTTTACGCTGAACGATGAAGAAAGAGCGCTCTTAGGCTCATTGCTATTTACAGAATACGCAGCCATTTTCTCACGCGAATACATTGAGGTATTTTTACTGGCAGGCATGATTTCGATTCTACTAGCCAATTTGCTTGCGGGCGTGGGCGGCCCGTATCTGATCATTTTGACTATTGGACTCTTTAAGTATCGTCTTCGCCTCAACAGAGAAGTAGCCATACCCGTAGCGTTCTATCTCTGCATAAATTTTTTGATACTGCTTAGTTTCATTATTGTTACCCGTTATTTGTCCAGTCGCTACGCGATGCTAATGTGCATCTTGTTAGTCCTATTCGTCCCCTCTATCGTGCTTCATCTTTTGGATGGCGCCAGGGTATCCGGGCAGAAAAGCATTGTTTACATCGTCGCTATCTTCTTCAGTTACTGCGCGATTGACTCTTACTATAGCTTTGGTGAATCGAAGTCCTACGTGAGAGACTCAATTGAGTGGATAGCGCAAAACACTGACGATTCTTCCGAACTGGTGACGAACAATCACGCGATTGCCTATTTTAGCGGTAAGGTTGAAGACTATGATTTGGTACAAAGGAACTTAACTGAACTAGAGATACTATCTAGCGAAGTAGGCGATACGATTGCGGCCGAACTCACCTTCGAAACGAAAAATTTGCTGGAGAGAACTACTATAATCGATAAATTGAATGTGCTTGCGTATTTTCCAGACACTGAGACACCGCGTATTGTAATTCTTGAAAGGGTAGGCTCAAGTACCTCCGAATAGTCCTACCGTTACCACTCGTCAGAGGGCTCGCGCCTACTAACCAACACTCCTTCCATGATTAGGTAATCCAGATCCGTTCCCAAAAACATATTTAGCGCGTCTTCTGGCGAACACACCAAAGCTTCTCCGGGACGATTCAGTCGCGCATTGATGAGCATGCCATGACCGGTTTCCTTCTGAAAACTAAGCAGGAGCTTGTGTAAGTTTGGGTTGCTAACTGAATCAACTATTTGTGTTTCGGTACTCTTGTCGACATGAACGATAGCTGGATATTTTTCAGCCCATTTATCACTAGCAGTTACAGCACGGCACATGTATTTGTCGTGTTGCTGTGAAGGAATAAATTCCTCAGCCTCGCTATCCAACGCGCATACCGAATACGGCTGCCAGGCTTCCCGAAATTTAACCTGATGATTAATTTTCTCCACGACCTCCGGGAAGTTTGGATTTGCCAATATGCTTCGATTGCCCAATGCCCTAGTACCGAACTCCATTCGACCTTTGAACCAAGCAAGTAGGTGCCCTTGGGCGAGAATCTGTGCAGCCTTCTCATAGGGCGCCTCGAGAATCTCCCAGAGTGGTTTATCCTGATGAGATTTACAGGCTTCGATACACTGATCGCTAGTATATGAAGGGCCATGAAACATATGCGTAACGGGCTTGATCTTCGTGCCTGATTGCCGCACGGCAAAGCTGGCTGCGCCGATTGCAGTACCTGCATCACTGCATGCTGGGTGTACGATTAGCTCCTTAACCTCGGGCATATTCGCAAGACGTTGGTTCAGTCGAATATTCATTGACCCCGTTCCGGCAATGGCGAGCCGCCCGGTATCCGCAAGAACATCTGATAAGTAGTGCCGAATCAGTTCAACAGAGAGGTCTTCATAGAGTTTCTGTATCGCAGCGGCATAGTGAACATAGGGATCATCAACAAGGTTGCCTGCGCGTCTCGGCCCTAACATGTCTACCAGCTTCTGACTGAAATAGTGCCCCTTCGACTTTGCTTTGTAACGACGAATTCCGATGGTACCAATCAAGGTATTGTCTACTTTAAACTTCTTGCCATTAAATGTCGCAAGACAGGAAAGATCATATTTGGAGGCATCGCCGAAAGGAGCGATACCCATTACCTTAATTTCTCCGTTGAGAATCTCGAAGCCAAGGTAGTCGGTGAGCGCCGCGTACATGCCACAGAGTGAATCTGGATTGTAGAATTCTTTGACCCTTTCAATCTTACCATTCTCCCCGTAGCCAAGAAAAATATTCGAGTATTCGCCCCCCGAGTCATTGCAGAATATCGCAGTCTTCCCCTCTCTTTCGTCGAGATGGTAGGCGCTACTGGCATGTGCGAGCTGGTGCTCCACAGGCACAATCTTTACCTTATCTGCGGGAATATGGAGCCTCTCTAGCAGCCCTTTTAGCTCGGTGATATACCTTCGATAGCGCCTATTGCCATTCAGTAGGCTATCTACTGCCCTATCTGGGGCATACCAGTGTCGATAGGCATAGTGCCACCGGGCTTTCGTAAACAGACTAATTGGCGCAAAGGGAATAGCCACCTGATCAATCTGTGCAGGGTTTATGCGGGCGATCTGCATACAGCGTCGTGCGGAAAGATAGGGTGTTTGATCATAGGCATACTTGCGCCTAATGAGTCGCTCTTCCTCTACCGCAGCGGCCAACTCGCCATCGACAAAGAGTGCCGCGGCGGGATCGTGTCCGATTGCGCCTGATAAGCCTAATGTAATAATAGTCATAGACTAAGCCAAACTAAAACTTTGCCGCATCTGTTAGCAGCGCCTCAATTTCGGGCTCCATTGAGGTGCCCACCCAGTTCTTTCGAAATCGTTTTAAGTCCTTGCTGAACTTCTCCACGAAGCTTGTCCTAGACCTGTTCCGCACCATAGCATCTAGGTCCAGCACAACTAGTTCTTTATCTTGGAGCAAAAAATTAGTTGCCTTCATGTCGCCATGGCTAATCCGATAGTCAGCCATTACTTTGAATAGGCCTCTGAATAACGCCACGATTTCGTTCTCACGAGTCTCTAGTTCCTGTTTCTCCCACGCCGTTCCCAGATCGTGCCCTTCAATATACTCGCAGAGAAAGTAGGCACGCTTGCGGAGAAGCCAAAAGACGCGTTCTTCTAAATAGAGAAACGGATGTGCAGTAGCCACTCCGAGCATTTCCAATACAGACGCATTACGCCAAGAATGGTGAGCACGACTTGGACGAAATGCCCTAGAGATGCCATGCCAAAAACCTTTTATATTGTAACGCTTCAACACATAGTTATGCTCGTTGATTTTGATCATCGCTACGGTTGATGAATTACCATCCTTCAGCAATTGTTGTTCATTGATGAAACTATCAGGGTCGGCAATAAAGCGATCAAGCTCAAGGGAGTGTATGGACCTATCGTAGATGTAGAAGAAGTTTGCGCCCTGCTCACAGCGATTTGCGCTAGTGGATCGGGTGAGTTTTCGCTCGTAGACGTTGAGTCGCTTTCGCCGCGCTCTAATTATATTTTCGGCGAAATCAGAAGCGTCATCAATCGTAAGCCCCGGCGCTTGCTTGCTGTATTGATCGAATAGTGCGCGCCAATGCTCATCTTGAGACACAGGAAACTGCGCGAGAAACATCGCGAAGTTCGCGAGCCGAGTATCAGCATCGAGAGCGTTTCCCTTACTCTTAATGTCGGCACCATCCAGAACGTAGACAATATCTGCACAAAGCATGAAGTTGTCGAGGTGAATGTCATTCTGCCAAAGACCCGCCCTATGGCAATCGGCTACCGCCTTCACGCCCATCTCCAATATCTCGGACCGAGCCGCTTCACTCTTGGCTTTATCGAACAATGTCGCCAAACTAGTTCCCTGACGCAGGTATTCGATAACCAGCACGCCGGCCTTTTTGTCCGAGGTAGTGGTCTGTATAAGAAGATTGGGGCTTGGAATGTGCGCTTGTTTGAGCCTATTGATGCCGGTAATGTCTTTCAGCATGCCGCGCTTCCAGCGATTACTGCTAATAAATATTTTTACGATGACGGTTCGATTCTGCCAGGTGGACAAGGCTACTAACCTCTTACCAGGCACCGTTCGTAGCAAGGACTCAATTTTTAACTCAACTGTGCCCTGCTCTGTATCAACGCTGATGCTGAAAGGCGTGGGTATGTGTCGACCCATTGCGATAAGTTCTGAGCTAGAGAATAAAGTCATAGCACTAACTTACCCGGCCTAGTTTCTTATGCATAGACAGCGCTCGCTTCTGCACCGCACCCCAGAAGGCCCCGTTATTTGCTAATGCGTCGCGCAAGCTCGTGTCGTCATAAATTTTGATGAAACGGAAAAAATCACGCTGCGTTAATCCAATGTCCATAGCTGAATAGAGAAGCCCGCTTACGTCTTTGACTATCCAACGCCGTCCCAGAGGATTTTTAATGAGAGCTCTATGCAAGTCGATTATGAACAACTCGAAATCCTGTTCAGAGGCGGCATCAAAACAGTCCTTCGGCATAAGGAAATGACAGAGATAGAAATCTCTATGACAGACTCCTCCGCGATGCAACGTTCTGCTAATGCTGGCGAGCTTGTTCAGAAGCTTTTGCTTCAATGCAAACTCGGGTGGATTCTGTCGCCAATCTTTGCAGTAGTCCTCGAGGCTAATGGTGTCGGCCAGATCTTCAGTGACAATGAGAGACTGTCTTCGAGCAGGATTCCAGCCCCTTGTGCCATAGGCCTTCGACGTCATCGTCGCTAAGCCGAGGGATTTCAGTTTACTAATTGCGTGCCATTCGTTCTCGGCACCCAGGATTGGCATGCGCAGATGAACAAGATTCTTAAAAATCTCTCCCCAGCCAACACCGAAGTGATTCTTAATAAAATAACTCTTTCCACCGAGCGCGAATTGCAGGGTTCTTCTGCCCTGTACATCTCGATAGACATTGCCTTGCATCGCCTGCAAGTTCTGGAACGAATCCCCTTTCGGGAGGTCCTTTGCGAAGTCTTCACTCAGATAGTGCATAGTCCGCGCCCTAGGCTTCTCTGGCCAAAAACTCTTCGAAAAAGTCTGCCACAGCAGACGCCTGCGAATATAGCTCGTCTTGCCTGCCATATTCCAGACCATTCTTCGACCAATCGGCTGTGTCTAGGCTCCCTAACATCTGTGCCAGATAACTATTCAGTTGCGATTGCTCGAAGGGATCACTGCACACTAGCCCGGACTTCGCCTGCTCAATATGGAAGGCATAACCGCAGGTTGAGGTCGTAAGCACCGGTAGTCCAGCGATAGTTGCCTCCAACAGCATATAACCCGCACTCTCAGAATAGGCCGGATGTAGCAACAAGTCAGCTGTTGCCAAGAATTTAGGTATATCGTCGCGACCACCAAGCACAGTGAATTGCTCGGCGACGCCTAATTTCTTAGCAAGTCTTAGATAGCGATGGGGATTGTCCTGCCCAACAAGCAAATAGTGGCAGTTCTCTAGCTCTGCCTTTGGAAGAGCTGCCATTGCTCTGAGCGACCTATCCACGCCCTTTACTCGAAAGCCTGAACCGACTTGTAGGAGCAGTTTTGTAGTCGCAGCCAGGCCCAAAGCAGAGCGTAATTGAATTCCAATTTCCTTGTCTCTTGTATCGACTTTCCTATCTATCGAAATCCCAGGAGGAACTTGGCGAAGACGCGGCCCGCAATCAGGATAATATTTCTCGAATGCTGTGCGTTGACGGAGAGAAAGGATTAACACTTCAGTTCGCTGAGATGCTGCAAAAACGGCCTCTTCATACATTTTGAAATGTTTGTATCGCGAAGTAAATTTGTAGTAGAAGCCTCGCTGCTCCGTCGCCTTCTCCATAAAGCAGGGATCTGCGGCGAAGTAGATATCCAAGAATGGCATTTTGTTGAAACCAATCACGAGGCTGTCATCCCGTTGACTCAACGCTGCGCGGACCCACTCGGTGTAGGCCTGGTTACGTTTGATGCGGTTTCGCGTCGTGACGGGCACCAAGATGAGATCTATCCCATCCGGAATATCGCCATCCCAACTCAACGTGTAGACAGTAATGTTATGCCCGCGCGACATACATTCTTTTGCTACGCGAAGAAAATCCCGCTGCAATCCGCCAAACGGAAAATAGGAGTAGATGAGAAAGCTCAGATGCATTGGTTAACTATTCATCGATTAAGATTGCCCAATAAACTCTCGAACTGCTGCCAGACTTCAACCGGTCCGTGGGATGCAAAACACGGTGGAGTAACCGCAAATGAATTCCCTGCATATTCCTCGGTAACTCCAGGACCTGAGTATCCACATGTCTTCTTGACACAAGGCGCACAGTTTAGGCTCGAATTGAGGTGCAATTGATTATTACCAAAAGTCCCAGAGAGTCCGGGATTCGTTGGCCCATAAAGAGAAATTGTTGGCTTCGCTAGTGCTGCAGCTAAATGGCCCAGACCAGTATCCACGGCGATCACGCCATCAGACTGCTGGATGTAATTGGCTAGTCCGGATAGTGTCTGCTTATCAAGTACCTCTACCCGCTCGTTATCCTGAGCGATAAACTGAGCGCGTAATTTTTCCTCCGGCGTACCCCAAGGCAGAAGAACTTTATAACCCGCCTCTGTACTTATGTGTGCGAGGTGACGCCAGTAATTTTCAGGCCAGTGCTTTGTCTGCCACGTTGTGCCGTGAAGAAACACTACCTGCTTGTCCGCTTTCTCACTAAATCCACTAGGGGAGTCTATTCTACTAACATCGACACCGTAGTCGATCTCCTGCGGATCGTATTCGTATTGCAGCGCACGAGAAAACAATTGACGAACCCTATCCACGGCGTGTTCTGTCCAGGGAACAGAATAAACTTTGTTGTAGAACAACGTGGCCATTGGCTCACGAATGGTCCTATTGCTGAGCCCTATCGTTAATCCCTTGGAGAGCCTACTAATAAACCCACTCTTGATAAGTCCCTGGGCATCAATAACAAGGTCGTATTGAACGCTTTGCAATGAGCGTTTGAACGCACGAAATTCGTGATTCATATAGGTCTTCAAGATGTTACGCCGCCAACGTCTTAGCGCCACCGGTATGACATTTTCGACGGCGGGATGCCAGCTCGGCACCTCGGCGAAATTTTCCTCAACCACCCAGTCGAATTGAATATCTTTTCTCGCGCGCTGCGCATCGGTGACTGCAGGCAGCGTATGAATCACATCACCAAGAGAAGAGACTTTTACTATTAGCACTCGCAATGAACTATTCCTTTCCTGTTCTCTTCTAACCTATTCTGGTTTTTCCTAAGGTTCATCAGTCAATTGCGCCCAGCGAGGGTTAGCTCATTGATAGCGGCTACCGCTCTACTAGGCTCAAGCTCTGTTAGGCACTTCTTGTGTTCCAAAGGACATTCCCTCTGAAAGCAGGGTCGACAATCGATATCCGTGAACAATAATTTCGACTTGTTGCTCAATGGCGGCGTAAAGTCGGGCGATGTTGAACCATAAAGCGCAACAATCGGCTTATCAAGTGCAGCCGCTATATGCATTAGCCCTGAATCGTTGGATACGACAGCCTCGGCAAGCGACAAGAGATCGATCGCCTGAGATAGGGTCGTCCTACCTGCTAGGCTCACACATTTCTGCCTTTGCTCCTCGGCAAGCATCTGCAAAATCTTATCGGAGACTTCAGCGTCCTTTTCGGAGCCAAATATCCATACCTGCCATCCTTCGTCGATCTTAGTTTTGCAGGTTGCGGCAAAATGCTCAGCAGGCCATTGTTTGGCCACACCGAACTCCGCTCCCGGACAAATTGCCAATATCCTGTCCTCAACCCCTAGGTCAAATGTAGCCAGCGTCTGGGCCACGCTATTGGGATCGGACTGCAATCTAGGGTTAGGGATATGATCTGGTGGCTCATTGGAGTCCGGATAGGCTAAGGCAGCGAAACGCTGCACCATAAGAGGGAATGCCTTCTTATCGAGGCGTCGACAGTCGCTAAGTAAGAAGTTGCGCCATTCACCTTTCCAGGCTATCCGCCTCTCTATACCGGCATACAAGGGAATCAATGCCGACTTGAACGAGTTCGGTAGCACGATAGCGGTAGTAAATTGCTCGCCACGAAGAGACCTTCCCAGAGCACGGCGTTTTCCTAGTTGCAGCTCTCTGTGACCTATCGCCAGGCTAATCCCTTTCTCTACTTCGGGCATTCTCTCCAGCAGAGGCCGAGTCCAATCTGGCGCTAGAACTGAAATTCGACAATCTGGGTATTGTTCCTTTAAGCACATGAACAAGGATTGCGCCATGACCATATCGCCAACCCATGCGGGCCCAACCACCAGAATATTCTCTTGGCTCTTTTGCGTCATCTCAAAGCTAATGCCTTCGGTCTATGTTGTCGGGGGTAACGCGCAAAATTTCTTTGACGGTGGTAATGCCCGCAGCTACTTTTTGCGCCCCGCTTAAACGCAGGCTAAGCATACCTTCTTTATAGGCTTGCTTGCGAAGAGTGGTCAGATCGCCCTTATTATCGGAATGTTGTTGCAAGGGCTCGGTGAATGGCATCACTTCATAGATACCTTCTCTTCCTTTGAAACCTGTTTCACGACATTCCAAACAGCCCGCTGCCTCAAAGGTCTTCTTCGGTAGCTTTACTTTCCAAGGACGAGTTAGTGCTTCCCAGGTCTCTGCTTCTATCTGAGTTTCTTTCTTGCAGTGTGGACAAAGAACGCGCACGAGTCGCTGTGCCATTATTCCTATAACGGTGGCCTTTATGAGATAGGAAGGTACACCTAACTCTAGTAGGCGAGTGATCGCCGATGGCGCGTCGTTAGTGTGCAGAGTGGTAAAAACCAGATGCCCAGTCAACGCAGCCTGAATAGCCATCTCGGCGGTTGGAAGATCACGTACCTCACCTATCATGATGATGTCCGGGTCCTGTCTCAACAATGCCTTCACGCCATCGGCAAAGTTCAAGTCAATATTCTCTTGAACCTGCATCTGATTGAATGATTCTTCAACCATTTCTATCGGATCTTCAATGGTACAGACGTTTACTTCTTCTGTGGCCAGCATCTTCAAGGTGGAATACAGCGTTGTCGTCTTACCGCTACCTGTTGGCCCGGTGATAATCACGATACCGTTGTTGTTCTTGATGATCTCTTTCCAACGATTCAGGTCTTCGTTTATAAGCCCTAGTTCTTGGAAAGGTTTCAACAGCACTTCTGGATCAAAAATTCGCATTACAAGCTTTTCGCCGAACACGGTCGGCAGTGTAGAAAGGCGAAGCTCAACCTCGTTTCCGTTCGGGCTCTTGGTCTTAATTCTTCCGTCTTGGGGTTTACGTTTCTCTGCGACGTTCATGCGGCCTAGAATTTTAAGACGACTGGTAACAGCGGCAAGCACTTGCATTGGCAGCGAGTAAACCATGTATAACACACCATCGATTCTAAAACGCACGTTGCCTTTCTCTCGACGCGGTTCGATGTGAATGTCACTTGCTCTTTGTTCGAAGGCATATTGCAATATCCAATCAACGACATTGACTATGTGCTTGTCGTTAGCCTCCGGGTCTTTGATATGACCCAATTCCAACATTTGTTCTAAGTTGCCGATGCCTTTCTTAACTTGGCCGGCTTCCTGTGCTCGACTGACCGAACTGGATAAGCTATACATCTCTGTAGTGAGACGCTTGATCTCGATGGGATTGGAAACAACGCGAACTATTTTCTTTTTTAATACATGTTCTAGGTCAGATTCCCAGGAATCGATGTACGGCTCTGCGCTGGCAATTTTCACGGCTAATGCGGTAACTTCAACAGCCAATATATGGTGACGTTGAGTGAAAGCATAAGACATAACCAGCGTCACTTCGGCTGCATCGATTTTTAAAGGATCGATACGGTAGTAGTCCTGACCACACTGTGTACTTAACGCCATCGCAAGGCTTTCGATGTCCAGTTTACGGCCTTGAGACTTACGATCTTCCACGTTCAGATCGGCTATGTATTGAAGAATGTGCTTGTCTCGGTCTTCGATTGACCGACGATTGTTGAGTACATAATCAAAATCTTCTTGATTGATGCGCTCATCATTAAGCAGCCCGTTCAGAAAACCCTTCAATTCCAATAAAGAATTCTTCTTGACGGAAGGTTTTTTAACTTCTTCTGTAGCTGTCATCTAATTCTTCTAAGCGTCAGTGTTGTGGGATTGACCAAGTTTAACCCCGCACAGGTCAAAAACAAACTCTGTGCTCGAGTATTGGGAACGTATTGGAGTGATATTCGAGCAGTATTGGAGGGCGAACGCATTGAATCAGGCAAAGTACGCACAATTACGGTCTATCAGGAAGGTCACCGCTAGACTACGAGAACAGGTTCCTGCTCTAATTATTCGATCAGCTTCACCCACTCGCCCGCTTCGGGAGTGCCTCTTGGGTAGTAGCCATTGAGAAGGCGCAGCGACTCTTCTGGATAGTTCGCGATGCGGCTGGATTGAGCCACTACCGAGAAATCAAAGAATTCACTTGCCTGGACGAACTTTATCTTCGCTTCCGTTCCGGATGCGGTCTCCCCTTGTTGAATCGCTCTAAAGGTTCGAATAGATGCGAGCAGTTTCTCATCGATCTCATCGCTTGCTTCTGCATCTGTTATCTCTGCACGAAAGGTGAACACTCTCGGCCCCAGATAGATCGCGGCAACTCTTTCGGTGTTCCCAGTCTCAGGTGACACTGCTACACCGGTATGGCCTACCAGCCGATACTGCTCGAGCTTCTCCGATTTTTGCAGGGCACCTATTCCCATCTCGTCTCTAATAAATATACGTGGCTCTACATTCTCTTGTATGCGCTGCACCTCGATATGTATGGAACCCTGCTCGGCACTAGTGGCAGTCACTGTCGTAGTGGTTTCATCTATCAACCATTCGTCAGGGAACACCACGGTGTAGCCAAGCAATGTCTGATAATAACGGTTACGCGCATCGGTAGATTGCGACCCCTGGCTCTGACCAATTACAAGTCCATCAAGGCTTTCTCTGAATTTTGTATCATCTGCTTCTGTAATCTCATTCCCTGAAATACTACCTACTTGAGTAATCGCCTGTTGCAGCCGCGTATCGTTTCGTGGGTGCGTAGCGAATAGGCCGTGATACCCTCCACTGGTATTTGAAACTAGTCTATTAAAGTCTTCTTGATTCTTAAGCACAGTAATTACTTCGATCATCGCGGCTGGATCGTAGCCAGCCTTAACTAGATATTCTGCCGCGAGGCTGTCCGCCTCGAGCTCATGCTCTCTGCTGAATCCGCTTAAGCCTGTTTGTGCCCAAATTGAGGCTACTTCACTAATTTGGTTTCCAACGTAGCCGCTGCCGGTTGCCACCGCAGTGACGAAACCGCCAACCGTAGCGGCTGTCTGAGCAAGGCGTCCACGGGCCTGTTGTTGAACCGCGTGCCTCGCCGTAATGTGTCCAATCTCATGAGAAAGTACGGCGGCCAATTCTGCCTCCGAATTCATAAAAGTAAGCAAGCCACGATTTACATAAACATAACCTCCGGGTAGGGCAAACGCATTTATCTCCGGACTATCAATTATATTGAATGTGTATTCTAAATCTGGACGATGGCTAACTGCAGCCGCCTTGTTGCCGACTTCACGAACGTAGGCGAGTAAGTCTTCATCTTCGAACATAGACATGCTAGAAAGAACTTTATTGTGCTCTTCCAAACCGATCTCTTTCTCTCGACTCTCGGACATGAGAACTAAATTTGGGCTACCTGTGGCAGGATTGACCGCACAGGATGTCAGAAAGGGGAACAGACAGAAAACGCAGACTAGGATAGCTGCCTCTAGGATTCGATTTACCAGAGTTGATGATTCAGCCGAGCTTGTTACAGCCAGATTCGTCATAGTGCCACCTCTATATAGTTTGCTTAACGCATTAAGCACTTAAGTAATTAGCCGCAAATCAACTACCGTTTACGAAATCTTTAAGCTGAGTTGCGAGGCGTGAGCAGGCGTTTGCTTCAACCCTGGCTATTAGCGGTATTGGAATAATGAATGCTGGAAGATAGGACTGGCCAGTTGCATCCGTGCTTATGGTGCCTACGTTCGTTAAAGAGCCTACATCCCAAACACGAGCATCAAAATTGGCGTCATCTTCCCATGACCCAAAACCAAAGCAGCCCGCGCCCCCTGGGCCGATTGTGCAAGATATTGATCCGCTGCGATCCGTTGTTTCGGTGAAGCCATCCAGCCAAACTATGTAACGAACTCCAAACTCAGTCATCCTTTCAGAGACAACTGCTTCGGTCATCAGGCGCTCCAAATCACGAGTACGTAAAGGCGCAGTTCTTGGTTCAAACCATGGGAACATCGCATCAACAAATTCTTGTTCCGGCACAACACTGATTGAGTTCTCGCCACGAGTCATCCGCTCACCGACACATTCTACAAATTTGGAACGCGTCTCGTAGTCGCTGGCCTGTCGTCGCCCAAGAATAACTACCGACTCGTGATTCTCTATGCCAGTTTCGCCTTGGCGAAACTCATCGATAGTCGTGGTCGTGCAGGAGGCAAGCGAAGCCAAAAGCAGCAGGGCAATGCCAAACCTATTTTTCCCTAGAAAGTGCTTCATGATAGTCCTCGTGTCAATCGACTCAAGTACAACTCTTAATTTCCACTACAACGTATTTAACCAATCTTTAACTTCCGGAACCTGTGAGAAGCTTAGAGAAAAACTCGAAGCTAGGTCACGAAGCGCAACTATAGCCGCCGCATTGATTGCGGCTTCTACCGAACGTAGCGACTCAGTCGGAGTCTTACCATACGAAGTCAACACCCAGTCCGCGATATAGTCGCCATCAGCCGTCATCAAACGCATATTGTATTTAATCCAAATCTCGTAGACATCGAGTTTGGTCTTGGCTGGCAGGGCCAATTGAAACTCTTCTATAATTGGCGCGAAAATCGCATCGACGCCCAAGTCCTTTGCCTCTTCGATCGAATTGACCACTACGACCCCGTCAAACATAGCGGGCAGTACTGTGCTAAAAAGCTCAATATGGGATTGCCCGCTGGCAATATTGTATTCTTCACTCCCAGTTTCAGAGTATTCGATATAGGCAAATTCTGTGAGTGCAGGATCGTAATAGACCGCCACGTTGAGAGGTAGCTTATTGATCTTGGGCGTAGGGAAGCTTCCCTCGATAACTACGTTGTTCACGCCACAGGCAGTTAGGTAGAGCGCTGCCACAAATATCAGTGCCGTTTTCACCCTGCCTGTCATCGATCCACTCACTGTACTCATTATTAACCTTATTCTAAGCGACTAACTCTCGCCGTCAAATCACTGGAAATCATTCAGACCTACGAATGTACCACCATTTCGCTGCGTCATCTCTCGCATTAGAGTCGAATATCTATAAACACTCTGCCGATATCGCGCTTGCCCCGCAAAAATGACAGGAAAGCCGATGCCGTGAATGCGGACTAATCTATCACCGTTCTCGTCTTCCAAGTTGATTCGATCAATCGTCTGCAATACGTTCTGAATAGACCCGCCAGGCTGAAAATCATCACCGATCACATAGATACTAATTTTCTTACCGGGCTCGTAGAAGGTATTTATAGCGCGCGTCACTCCTTCTACGGGGCTACTGTTACTGAAGGGATTCCAGGTTCGCAGCGTAGAAACAATAGTGTTTCGACGCCCAGGCGTATCTGGAATCCACTGACCCCGATAAGAATCGAACATATAATCGCCCATGTCATTCATGATCTGAATTCCCTTAACTTCGGGATAAACATTCAGCGTGTCATCAATAACACCAAGCATCTTGTTCCAAGCATTGCCATACATACTGCCCGAGGTATCGATCACGAAGATAATGTACTCGCTATCTACAGGCACGCCACCAATCGCGTTGTTCTCCGGTGCACTGCTGTTCGCGAGCAGGCGCTGCATCTCTTGAGTCATGCTTTGTTGTGCTATGGCAAGGCGTCCCACCTCGTCGGTAATTTCGGTCGATAACTGGTTCGAGGTTTGAAAACGGCCCTTTGCGTCATCCAGATCTCTCTGCAGTCTAGCTATACGATCCTTCATGGCGGAGAGTTGCTCGTGCTTGGCATTCAAGTCACGGTTATAGATTGTGGTTTCTCCACGAATGGCGAACAACTGTTCCTGCAACTCAGTGATTGCCCCCTCCGGTGGTACATCTACGAACTCGATGGAAACTGGCTCACCAGACTTCGTAATCATCAGCAAGATAATCATGGCACCGAAGCCACAGGCAGCTACGTCAAGGAAAGATACTGAAAAAGAATCTGTTTCTCCGCGCTTACGTCTCATGGCCAATCCTTCGAGGGCGATATAAAAGAACCAGTAGTGTACTGGGCAAGCTGCCAATAAGCTGCGGCAGCGCTGGGGTCTCCTTCCAAGGGCAGCAGCACGACGTTGACCGGTATGCCCCGAGGCAGCTCTTCCAAGGCATCTTCGTAAAGCTCCATACGCTCCGCGGGCGTGACCAGAGCATCATTCGAGCCGCGGTCGCTTAGAGTGGGTAAACCATCAGTTATCAGGAAAATATTGTCCGGCATTGGTGACATATTTGCGACAGCCCTAAAAACTTGTTCCAAGTTTGTGCCATTCGCCGGCACGATATCCTTCACATTCTCGATCGCATCGTTAAGCCCATCTCGGTCTGCGACTTCTTGCCAGCTGTCTAGAGAGCCACCCAACACTGATTTGAGATCCTCGTTGAATTCCCAGATTTGGTAGCGACTCGTGATTGGCAGTTGTGTGCTAATCCAGTCTACGGTCTTAACAACTCGCTGCCACTTAGGAGCCTGCTTCTTGCGATCGTCTGACATGTTGCGAGTACGAATAATATTCACCAGCGTGCTGTCGAGCATACTCGCAGAGCTGTCTACCAATATTAGAATACGCTGGCCGCCCAAAAATAAACCAGATAAATACTGTCGGCTTCCGTCTCCTAAGAATTGCCGCACGCTATTGCCTTCCTGCTCGAAGGCGCTCGCCTGCAGACGCAGTAGCTCCTCTTCCAGGGCTTGTACGTCTGCGCGCAGTTGTTCGATGCTCTTTTCGGTAGCAACGCTTGAATTTTCCAGGGCTGCTAACTCTTGCAGGAACGTTTGTAGCTGCTCCTGAATCTGAGTAGCCAAACCCTCGGCAGTCACAACTTCGAAACTCACATCGGAGTAGATGTTGCGCAGCTGAACCAGACCTAACTCACCGTCCCTGACCTCTTCCCGCAGCAAATTTACCTCGGCGGCCAGATCGGGGTTCTGCTCCGAGGGGGTCACTGTGCTGTTATGATCAAGAATTAGGAAAATCAAAATCACAGCACCAAACCCACAGAACATGACATCTAGGAATGCCAGGCTGATGGGGTTTAGATTTCTGCGTCTTGCTTTGCTACTAGACATTGCTTACCTGTATTAGTCGAATCACCTCGCTACCCTCGCTGCACTGAACCAAGTCGCCCAAACCAATCGCATGTTTTCCGGCAACTTTAAGTTGATTCAATAGAAACTCTTGCTTACCGCTATCTAAGTAGAACGTTTCATCGTGCTTTTCTATTCGTCCAAGCTGCCCTGGGAGATCCATCTTGGCCAAAGGAATCGCCTTACTACCAATGAGTACATGGGTCGCTGCTTCTTCCTCCTTAGCCGCGACTTTCAAGGCGCGCTTATCATTCGCCTTTGCCGTATCCGCAATCTTGACTAGTTTTGTAACCAATTCGACCTGTTTATCACCACGGATAATGCTTGCGCGATTTTGGAATACTGACTTACTAATCGCATCAACTCGGAGCAGCTCTATTTTGATGCTCTCACAAAGATAAGAATGAAAACCAGGAAGCTCTGCGAACTCGGGACTCAATAGTAGTTTGCTATTACCTACTGCCGCGAGCTCAGCGACTTGTTGTCCGATACTCTTGTAATGTCCTGACAAATTACTGATCAGGCTCTTGCGTGGCATCTTGGCTGTGTGAACCGCTGTTTTCGCCGTTAGTTCAATCAGAAGACTATTTTGATCTCCATCATCCTGCCGCAGCCACGAAGGAAGTACATTATACAGTTGCTGCTCCGATTCTGCGTCGTGTTGAGGGTTGAATCGACACTGCTGAATGAACAAATCCGTAGCCAACTGCATCATAAGATCCATGAAATTCTGACTGCCTACGCCCGGGACTTGAATAACTGCTTCCCGTTTAAGAATGTCGTTGTCTACTGTGATTTTGGTTAGCACGACTTGGTGCAATTGCAACTCGGCATAGACGTAGGAATCGAACTCCAGATTCGTGGAGGACACCGCCGCCAGCGCAGAATCCACAAGGCCTGCTGTCCGAAACGGGCTCTGATTGACGAGGCCCAACAAGATAGCCAGTTGCGCTCGGGTAAAATTTCCTGGCACGGCGAATATCACATCCCCATCGATCTCGCCTGCTTCTGCTAAATGTAGGAGATGTGCGTAGGCAATATCGGCAAAATGACGTATGCCGGGCGATTGATTCAACGGGTCAATACTGAGTTCGTGCCAGTAGCGGTTATAGCTGTTGGTAGGGTGTATCCGTGCCTGTTGTTTGGCAGCCTCACCTAGTACCAGCTTTTTGTTTTCCGCGACCAAAGCGAAGCCCGGACTCTCAATTAGGATTCCCGACTCATCGCCAACACGTAAGGCGTTATCGTTTAACTCGATAACTTTCAAACTCATTATTTGGCATCTCTTTCTGGTACTTGCAAATGTCTCAGCATTTTGTCGTCACAGTAGTTCTGACAATCCAATACCAGCCTGTCTTGAATCAATTGTAATTGGTGAAGCACAAACATCAGCAAGATGCTTACCACAAGTGCAACGAAGGTTGAGTTAAAGGCCACACCCAGACTGGTAGTAACACCCACGATGTCTCCGCTCACAGCTTGATAGGCCTGGCCCAGTGCCGTACCAATGCCTCGAACGGTGCCAAGGAATCCAATCGACGGAATCGCCCAAGCAATATAGCGGACAATCGTCAGTTCCGTTTCCATTCTATCTGCTTCGGTTTCACAAGCGACCTTGATGGTAGTCGCTACGTCTTGAATATTTTTAGTAGATTGAAATCTATGCAGACCGGCTAGCAATGCTCTCGGCAAGAGGAATTGACGTTCTCTTTCCGGCAACGCCTGAATCGTACGCGCATAGTTGCGAGCATCTTCGGGCAATATACTCATGCCATCGGATATGTTGATCAGGGTTCGCTCTAACAGCGCCCTCTCTCGCAGTGTCTGCTGTACCTTCATGCCCAGCATCGAAAGCGCCCAAAGCAATAAAATTATGCATGTCTCTTGCTCGAAGTCGCGCAAGATAATATAGATCGAGCGCTCCGGTTCGAAGTTAGGATCCGTCTGTTGTAACACGTTTTGCTGTTGCTGGATCAAATCGGCGTTAGGCCGTATCACCGCTACATAGGCTGCGTGAACAACGATCACCGCAATAATTAATGCAGCGACTTGATAGAGTGCTTCCGATAACAACCTTTGCTTCATGCTGATTCCTTGGCTTTCCTGCTTTGCTAATCTAAATATCGACGGGAAACGAAACGCCGAGGTCCTGTGAAATTTCCTCAGTCGGAATAAAACGTCCCGAAGATTCTTCTTCATCTTCGTTTGTATCTAAAATCTCAGCGGCGATTAGCTCGCTGCCGTCTTTTTGAGGCTCGATGCTACTATCTGACTCGGCTTGCACAGCCTCTTGAGGACCCACATCTTGAGCCGGCGGATCATTCTCCGCCGCGATTGTGAATTGGCAGAAACTTAACAGTGCAAACAAAAATAGTTTACGCATAGTCCTATTCCTCCAAATAACGCGCTACCCGAAAACCAACATCGTCGCGCACGTCTTCGCCAAAATCGCGAAAAGACAATCGCAGTTCAGTTATCGAGCCGTGCGCCCAGCTAGACCCTCTAATCGTATGAAATTGGCCTTCACTCGATCCTAACGGGTCGACCTCGACTCCACCTATAGCCCCAACTGCGCCGTAAAAGTCATGCACCCACTCGGCGACATTGCCCGACATATCATAAAGATCGTATTGATTTACATCGAACGACGCGACCGGAGCGGTTGCGAGATAGCCATCATCGTAATCGAACATTATTTGTCCAAGATAGGACTGGGCAGTTATGTCCGCAAAATTTCCCGAATTTTCTGGCGGCGGAATTGTGTCTCCCCAGGAATACTTAAGCTGATTCCCGCTGCCATCGGTTCTTGCTGCCCAGGCCCACTCCGCCTCGGAGGGAAGGCGATAACCGGGAGACTCTGCATTGAACCCAACGACAGCCTCGCCTGCGACCTCGTAAAAATGCGGCAATGATTCCTGGTCGCTCAACCAATTGCAGAATAGCGCTGCCTGGGCCCATGTAATGCGGACGACGGGTTGCGCCTCGTTGTCGAGCGTCAGTCCCTCTAGGGTTCCAGAGCTATGCTCTGCATTAAACAATCTGAATTCAGCATTAGTAACCTCACGATTACCCAGATAAAAAGGCCTTTCTAGTTTGATGTCGCGAAGATTCTCATTCGGCCTTCTCCCCGCTTCACGTCGCGAAGCACCCATGGTGAATGCACCCGGATAAAATAGTTTAAGCGCCTGCCCCGCCGCCGACACGATTACTGGTTTAATCTGTTCCAAGCGTGCCTGCTCTAGAGACTTGAGAGAGACCCTAATTATTTGTTCCAGCCCTGGACGGGAAGTGAATTCGGTTGAGTAGGGAATAAAGCCTGCCTTGCGGATTTCGATCTGCTGACTTGCAGCCATCAACTCGATGGTCTGATTTGCAGCTCCTCTGAATTCGCCATCCACATAGAGCTCGGCGTCGTCTGGTTGAGCCATGACACTGACTGTCATCAATATTGGCTCCAAATCTATAGTTAACTCTCGCTCTTCGTTCGCCTGCGTCTGGATCGAGAGCGAGTTCGAGTTATAGCCGTTCTTGAAAAAGGTAAGTTCATGATTCTGGCCCGGAGGCAGTGCAACTTCTAACGGAGTGAGCCCCTTGAACTCCCCTGAGATTGTTACGCTTGCAGCAGTAGGGTTCGACTGGATGAACAACAGCCCATCGGCAGGTTCTAGCTCAACCAATGGTACAGAAAAGTCTTCGCCAGCGAGCACATCGAATTCTTCCTGCCAGGCCTTATGCCCTGCGAGTTTTAATACGAGGTCACGCTGTCCCTGGATAATTTCGGCGTTTATTGGTGTGCTACCAATAAGTTCGCCGTCCACCAAGACATCCGCTCCACTTGGCGTGGTAGTCAAGCTTACAGTCGCCCATGCGGGCTCCAAACTTGCCGAAAAGCTCTGCTCGACTGTTCTGCCCTCGATATTGATTGTCTCGCCAAAATCGAGATACCGGTCTTTTGAAATTGATAGCTGATGCTCGCCCGGTTCTACTTCTACATTCACTAACGGTGTTTGCCCGATATCGACACCGTCTATTCTGATTCTCGCCTCCAAGATATCTGCACTATCGAAGCTAATAATTCCTGGGAGTTTGCGCATCACGAACGGATGCGTCTGCGATTGTTCTCGGTTTACCAATAAACGAGTGACGGTATCGTGATAACCCTCGTTTTTCAGCGTAAGCTGATAGGAACCTGTGCGCATTAGATAGCGTTGGCCCAACTTGAAACTAGTGCCGGTATCGATGCTCATTTGTGCGGTTATAGGATTTACCTCTACAAACACAGATCGAGCAGTTAACACAAACCATCCCGTCGACAGCGATACGAGCAGAAAACTGGCTATCACTACATGCAGCCATTTAAATTTGTAGGAAAAAACTTGGGTCTCTTCACTGTGCGGAGTGAAGTCTATGGGAGTAATAGGATCAGTTGCCCCATTTATATCCCTTATTTCATCACTATTGCTCATCGATTATCGCCTGCTTGAAGAAGCGATGGGTTCATCGCACTGAACGATGACAGCCTCTGGGGTGAGGCCAAAGCCTACAGTAAACTCTTCGCGAACTTCTCTGTAGCCACTGCGTTTACCTATGGCAACATAACGTCCCGGCTTCAGCGAGAGAGACGTTTTCTCAAACATCCCCATGTCCTCGATTCTTAGTAATGTAACTTGAGTCTCATTGTCTGATCTAAAAGAGATATCTATTGGCACAAGCGAGTATTCCAAGAAGGCTTCTAATTCATCTAGCTGCTCGGTGAGCCTAGGCCCTGGACTCTCAATGTCTCGACCAATGAAATAGGATATGCGCGTCTCTTCGAAAACTTCGTCCTCAGAAAATCGTTCCGGATTATCTACGGCTTCCACTAACAATCGATCTAACCTCGCCCGCTTGTCCGCGTAGTCACGGCCGTTGATTGCAAAAAGTAGATTACTATCGATAGCGAGGACATTGTCGTATTGTTCGACCGCGTCTTGCCATTGCTCGTTCTGTAGCGCTGTTGTAATCAGCCCACTTAATCGATTAATTTCGGTATTCGCAATCTCGTTCTCGGTTTGGTTGATTGCGGCCTGTGCTTCATCCTGCTTGATACCAAGTCGGGAGGCTCTCTGAAATGCGGCCACTGCCTCTTCGGGTTCGCCGGCTTGCAGCAACACATAACCACTCGACATAATTTGGGCAAATTCGTTTTCGGTAATGAGTAGAGATACTGCAGCGACTTCCCCCGCGGCAACCTCATTGTAGCCGTCCAAATTTAACACTTCACGGTAGTTCGCGAGAGCCTGTTGCAATTCGCCGTCCTCGACTAAATCGTCAGCCTCTTTCAACAGCGCACTGACTTCGTCCAAGGTTAGCGCGCGTTGCTCGCCTATCTGCGCCAACTCGTTTCCCGGATCGAGCAGCAGCGCTAAAGTGTATTTTGTAAGCGCCTCTGCTGAATCCAGTTCGATCAGCGCCTGCTCTGCTTCAATAAGTGTCTGCGCGAGAACCGAGGAAACCGAATCGATTAGACTGCTTAACCCCACGCGGCCGATCTCGTAGGATTCGCGAGCCAATACAAAGTCCTGCCTCCGATAATACTCGTCGCCAATACTGGCCTGCTCCAAGGAGGCCGCGTAATCTTGCTGCCCCCAAACGGCTACGTCCAGAGCATCCAATTCAGCCTGATATGCCAATAACTCAGCAAGCACGTCCTGTGCTTCTTTGCGCTGTAAAGCGCGTTGCGACTCTTCGAAGGGAGAGATTGCGCTTGTAGTATTAGCCACAGTTTCGGCAACGGGGATATCAACCAAACCAACTCGCCGCTCTAAAGGCAATTCATATTCGGAAACAATAGAAGGAAGAACAAAAATAACTATTAAGGCAAGCAACAGCAGGCCACCCAAGCCAAACCAAATCCACGGCGCGGGTTTTTCGACTTGTGCAGTGGCAGCCTGATTTAAAAATACTGAATTATCATTGTGATCAAAATTGATAGCGTCAATCTTGTCGACATCTTTATCTGTCATAGCGAATTCTGTTCGTGGGGAGGCCTACCATGATGCATGAACCGATTAAATATCACCTACTTCTGACGCGTAGATATCTGCCAGAACGTCTTTCCACTGAGCATACTGCTCTTCGACTGAACCGGTGAGTGTGATGGTACGATCGTCCAGACTAAACACGCGTGGAGCAACTTCGTTTTCTAGGGACTCGCCCAATTCTTCCAATGCGTCCGAATGTAATTTTGCTTCGGCTCGTTTATCGAAGCCGCTCTTAATCAAGAACGCGCCGGCGCCAACACCAATTGCGCCGCCAGTTTGAGTCGCATAATTTCCACCGCTAGTCGCCGCGGCCAAGCCGCCGAGAACCGCCGCCGCACCTGCAACGAACCGACGATTAGCCGATGCCCTTAACTCTCTAAGCTCAATCGTTTCGTCGTAGCTCAATGCCCGCCATGTGTCATAGGGCAATCGCATCTGTCTTACATAGGTAGCGTAGTAATCCTGAACGGTATCAATAAACATGAAGTCCCGCTCTCTAATGTCTCGTACTCTTTGTAGAACCGGATCAGTTTCGGCTGGAAGAGCAGTTATAGCCAGATTGCCTTGGCGATTTGTCGTCAAATACGAATCAAATACTTCCGGTGAGAATCGACGAGCAAACAGTAATTCGGATATCGTGCGAATCTCTACGATCTGCCGGTTCGTCAAATTGCGTTTTCTATACTCCAATAGATCGTTGGAGATCTTGTTGTAGATAACCTGAAAGGGATCGGCTTGCTGTCGCTGCGAAGGCTCGTAGCTGAACTGACTGATTACCTCATCATAAACCTTGGTGTACCACTCACGACCACTCGAATCGGTAACCTGGATGCGGATCTGCATGGCCTCGCCATCTGACTGCAAGATAGTGCCATTTACAGTAACGTCCATTGGGCTTTCGTTATTGGGCATCAAACGCACGATGCCCCAGTTCGCCGAACGCTGCAGTGTTTCCGCCAAGAGGAAGGGCGCATAGCGCGACTCGGCTACACGAATTTCATGATTAGTAGTTTCTTCGTCGCGTTTATCAATTTCATCTATACCCGGATCGAACACCGCGACGCCAACATCGAGAAGTAAATCTTCCAACACATTCTGACTATCTTGAACGATGGGCGTATAGCTGGTGGTCTTAATTGTATGTGCATTACAAGCCGCCAGCATGAGTGCTAGAAGCCCAACACCCAATATGTTCTTTGCCTGATGGACCGTTAAAGCTGTCATTGAACTCATTGGTCTTCACCTAAACCTGTGTAGTTTCTATATTCCTGCCAAAGGGCTTCGCGCAATTGTGGATCGGGCTCACTCATTGCTGCCTCGCGAAGTTGTCTCGCTACAACATCATCGTCACGTCCACTGGGAATGTCTTCCGGGGCAGGAAAAGTTTCTTGCGGTGGCGAATTAGATACTCCAGGCGGTAGTGAGGATGCCAATACTGCCGCAGCACCCGATTCAGGCATTGTCTGTGGTTGTGAAGAACTGCTTCCGCCGCCTGCCGAACCGCCTGCCGCAGATGACCCCGCCGCATTGCTCTCGGCCTGCGCTCGTTCTCTCTCACTAAGAATAAATCCGTCGAATGTCTCGTAGCCGCGGCGTAGCTGTTCATCCAATACTTCTGCGCGCTCTTGCGCCGTCATCGCAACATTACCACTAGGTTGTGCTCCGCCATCTCCACTTCCCGAACGAACCTGGCCGTTTGAGTCTTGGCTGCCGGCGCCTGTTCCCCCACTTAATACGCCATCTGGCAGCGTATCTAAACTATAATCTCCACTTGGACGACCTAATCCGCCACCAGACGATTGGCTTGCGCCAGCGCCGAGATCGCCAGTAGATCCATCTCTGTCGCCGCTGCCTGACTGACTTCCCGCCTCTGGCAATCGGGCCTGAGAACCCGTTCCCTGACCAGTACTGTTACCTAATGTACCTGTTGGCGTTGATCCTGCTGCGCTACCGGCCGATTGACTACCCTGCTGCGCACCCTGTTCTCCGGGACTTGATCCATCTCTGCTTTCTTGCCCAGGTTGCTGACCCGCACTGCTTGAATTCGCTGACGGCTGACTGCCTGCAGTACTGCTCTGACTAGATTGTTGCCCACTCTGGCTCTGGCTCTGGCTAGAACTTGAAGAACTACTACTAGAGCTAGATGGCAGCGAAGGCATAGATGGTGAACTGCTCGAGCTCGAGCTACTAGACTGACATGCCACTATGCTAAGGCTTAGCGCCGCTAGAGCTATAAGTCGTGACAGAGGCTGTAGGGGCAAATGCTGCTTGCCCTCGGTGTTCCTCAGTTGCCTGAGTTCCATACTTTGTATTCCTGTTCTCGAGTTCCAGCAATGGCCGGTTTTCGAAATTTGATGACTTTTCTAGCTTGTTACAAAATTCATAGTAAGGATAAAATTATCACCATTAATAGTCTGAAGCGCCTTAACCAAAGCTTAACGATTACGCCGCAAGCCCTCTATTTCTGCCGATTATTAGCCCGATGCTACCCGTTCGCTTAATAAATTAGTACCAATACCGATACCTAAAATGGTTCTCAAAAGAACGTTCCGGCTCGCCGTCAACGATCATCGGCCGAAACCACTCGGAGCGAACTGATATGCGCAATTTGCTTAGTTGCGCCTGATTGTCCGCGGTTTCCTCAGAGATGCTTTCTATCTTCCTAGCTAGGCCGTGTTCTGTTACATCAAAGGTTAGGTCCGCATAATCGAAGCTCAATGCTTCGGTGCCGTCCTCATTCCTATAGAACGCATCAGGCGCCTCAATGGATGACTCGAATGCGGGAAGTGGAGTTACCTTGCCAAATAATCGCTGTGTTAACTCTTCACTGTCTTCCAACTCCTGGAGCATGTCCCAAGCAAGTTTATAGTTTTCCAAGGTGTCCCGGTGCCGGCCAAACATCAGATACCAATCGGCTAAGTGAGTAATCGCTTCGGCTAAGGCGTATGTATCATCATTCTGTTCTTGATAATGCACCACTATCTCTAGAAGCGCGCGCTCGCCGGTTCGGAAACCAGCAGGCAATACCTGTCGCTGCTCCGCTAAGCCCTCCGCCATCATCTGCTGCATATTTCTATATTCAGGCCTCTCAATCTCCATCATCAGGTCTGGGTTTCTCGCTGCCAAATAGGCAGAATTTGCGATGTTTCTCTGATAATTTACAAATCGTTCGTCGGCCTTACCGAAGTGAAGGCCAACCATACGTGCGGCGGCGTTAAACATCATCTGAGACTGTCGCAGCCTAATCCCTAGTAAGTCCCCATAGCCAATATTGAAAGCCTGAATATTCCATGTCGCCAGGCGGTCCAGCACGGGTATAAGACGCGGATCATCTACGCCAAAAGCCTTCCGCTGCACATGGAAAAGATAATTATTGTAGATATCCGCCTGTTCCCAATCGCCCAATGCCATATAGCTCTGTATTAACTGTTCCACATCGGGGACTTGCTCAAGGCTATAGAGGCCGGAATTGATTCGATTTACATGGATCGCTCTATCTAGCGTCTGAATTGCGCCAACATGATCACCCTGCTGTTGCTGCAATCGTCCTAGGGAGGCAAGTTCCTCTACGAGACCACGATCCCAGGCACCTCCATCCAGTTCAATATCTGTCAATATGTTGCTGTATTGCCGAATACTATCCGAGCGCTGACTGAAGGCCGGGTCGGACTCTGGGTCGAACTCTGGTTCGGCGAACGCTGCCTTTTGGGGCATTACTGGATCCACCCCGTCCTCAAAGAAGACCGGTGTATCGATATACAGAAGTGGCGATCGCGAGCGAACGCTCTCTTCTGGCTCCACTGCTTCCTGTGCATGCACCAATGATCCAGCTAGTGCGGCGATTAGGCCAGGGGCCAAGCCAGAAACAAAGTAAATGTGCTGAAGAAAGCGTCGTCTCATGGTAATTTAGATCTGCCCTCGTTCCTACTTATAGCCGGTGGTTTGGGAGAAATACGCAGAATCGAACCTGCGAGCTATTCAGTTATATCACCTGACAATTTGGCCTGTAAATGACTGCCGCCTAATAATTAGTCGTATCTACATCTATACGGCTTCTCAGAGCAAACCAGTTCATCTCTCAATGCTAATAACGCTATTAGCGCCGCTAGGGCTGTTGTGCTTTCAGTTTTGTTTCTGCAGTACCAGATTGCCGAAACCATCGACAGCTACCGACCAGTTGGCAGCGACGAATGTCGTGGCTGAATATTCCGTAATAACTGCAGGACCCTCAACCGATTCGCCCGGATACAACTCTTCGCGCGCCAATAGCCTTGCCTGCTCCGACTCTCCATGGACCTTGCAGTGTCGAATATTATTGCAGTGTGCCTGTGCAATAAGTTGCGGTAAAACAAATGGAGTTTTTTCAGTCGATAAATTAACGCGAATCGTCAACAACTCAATTGGGCCATCGTGACTATATCCGTAGCGCTGCTCGTGAAGTCGCTCAAAAGCATCTAGCACTCCGGCTAGGGTATCCCAGTCTAGATTCAGCGTGTAAGACTGGCCCATATATCTCAGATCTGCGCTGCGCTTAGAAACCAGCATCGATGAGTCTAGACCTTCTAAGGCCAATTGCTCCATCCCTCCAGCCTCCAATTGGGCAAACTGATCTTCTAGGGGTTTTTCATCAATGTGTTGCACATCCAGGCTCAGTGTCTTGGAAAACTGCCTACCCTGATCCGCTACCACCATGCCCAGCGCCGAGAGAACGCCTCCATGCACTGGCACTAGCGCATTCTTCATAGCCATAGCATCAGCTAGTGCGCACACATGCAAACCGCCGGCACCACCAAAACTCGCAAGTATAAAATCCTTCGCATCATGGCCCTTGTTCACGGAGATAAGCCTTATCGCCTTTGCCATGTGTTCATTGGCTATATCAATAATGCCAAGCGCTGTTTCCTCAATCGAAAGGCCGATTCTCTGCGCGAGCGGTTCTAAGCTCGCTCGAGCTCGCTCGAGGCTGAGCTTCAGATCGCCGGCGAGCGTGGAATCCGATTGCAGCCGACCAAGCACCACGTTCGCATCACTGACCGTGGCATCAAGGCCTCCGCGGTCGTAACACGCAGGCCCTGGGTCTGCTCCTGCCGAGCGCGGACCAACTTGAAGCATTCCTCCGCTATCGACATAGGCGATCGAGCCTCCTCCTGCTCCGATTGTCTCCATATCAACCATGGGCACGGCAATCGGATAATTCGAAATTGAGGATTCATTGCTGGTGCGAATCTTTGTGTCCAATAGCGCAACGTCCGTAGAAGTGCCTCCCATGTCGAAACTCAGAAACTTCGACTTACCAACTTGCTTCGCCAGATAGGCGATTGCCGTAAGTCCGCCCGCGGGGCCGGACAGCAAAAGATTTACCGCCGATTGCGCTGCCATGCCAGCAGACATCGTCTCACCACTCGACTGCATGACCTGCAGCGAGGAATTGCCTAGCTCGCGTTCTAGCACACTGAGGTATCCACTAATAACCGGACCCAGTGCTGCATTGAGCCAAGTCGCTATGCCACGCTCATACTCTTTGTATTCGGGCAGTACGGTGGAGGAGCGACTAACGAAGCACTCGCCAAATTTCGCCTTAATCGCAGATTCAATGCGGCGCTCAAAATTGTCGTCTAGAAACGAGAAGAGTAAATTAATAGCAACGGCATCGGGGGCAAGGGACTCTATTTTGGCAAGCAGCTCATCGAGCTCTATTTCGGAAAGAGGCAAGACCACAGCGCCATCAGCGGCGACTCTGCCGCCCGTCTCGAGACATAGCTCAGGTGGAACCGGAGGCGGCACTGCGGGAGTCTCCAATGCATAGAGCTCTGGGCGAGTCTGTCGCGCGAGTTGTAACATGTCCGCGAAGCCATGATTGGTAATGAAAGCAGTCCGCGCAAGCTTGCCTTCCAAAACGGCGTTGGTCGCGACAGTGCTCCCATGGACGAGCTGCAAGCTACCATCATCCAAATGAGACTCCAGACCCATTGCCTTTATGCCATTCAGAATTGCCCGCTCGGGTGCGTCGGGAGTAGATAAGGTTTTGTATACGCTGATGCTGACGATCGGCTCAAGCCGCACCAGAACAAAGTCCGTAAACGTTCCACCCGCATCGATCCCTAATAACATTTGCTGCTGCGAACTCATGGCTGCTTCCTTTCAACTAAGGGAAAGATTATAAAGCAGTCTGCGCAAGCTGCTAGCAATCATACAACCGAGGTGCGAATTGCCGGAATTACCTGAAGTAGAGACCACCCGTCGCGGCATCGTGCCACACATCGAGAATAAGAAAGTCAGCAAAGTCATACTGCGCCGCAAGACATTACGTTGGCCAATTACTCCCGCGCTTAGCAAAGATCTGCCGGGGGAAACTATTAAATCCGTTTCCAGGCGCGGAAAATATTTGCTGCTCACAACCAAGAAAGGATGCTTGCTCATTCACCTTGGAATGTCAGGCAGTCTAAGGATCGTCGATACTAATCGAGCGGCGGCGAAGCACGATCATGTCGATATCGTATTTGCGAACAACAAGGTGCTGCGCTACACAGATCCACGTCGCTTCGGTTGCATATTGTGGAATACTGAGCCGATAGAATCACACCCCCTCTTAGCCTCTCTCGGTCCCGAACCGTTGAGTGACGAATTTCATACCAATTATTTGTTTCAGAAGAGCCGTACCCGAAACGTTGCTGTTAAGACTTTCATCATGGATAGCAAAGTAGTCGTTGGCGTAGGAAACATCTATGCGAATGAATCGCTATTTCTTGCTGGTATCAGCCCGAAGCGCAACGCAGGAAAAATTTCCAAGCCACGCTACGAGAAACTAGTGGAGTGTATTCAGCAGGTTTTGCAGCGCGCGATCGATGTCGGCGGCACAACGCTCAAGGACTTCACAGGCAGCGACGGGGAGCCCGGATACTTTGCACAGTCGCTGCACGTCTATGGCCGCAAGGGCGAGCCCTGCCATGTATGTAAAGATACTTTGAAAGAGATACGCCAGGGACAGCGCAGCACGGTGTATTGCTCCCAATGCCAAAAATAATATTGGCTAAGACTAAGGCTTTTGCAGATCTGCCATGGCTTCGGCCACAGCCGGATGGACAAACTTGGAGATGTCGCCGCCATAGGCTGCGATCTCGCGCACCAACGTAGACGAGATATAGGAGAGATGTTCCGCAGGTGCTAGAAACACAGTTTCTATACTCGGTTCCAGAATGCGATTCATGCCAACTAGCTGAAACTCGTACTCGAAATCGGCAACCGTACGCAGCCCCCGCAGGATGATTTTGGCGTCACACTCCTTAACAAATTGCGTGATCAGACTATCGAATGACCTAACTTCCACATTTTCTAGATGACCCAGAACTTTTTTAGTGAGCTCCACCCGTTGCTGTAGTGGCAACGCATTGGGCTTCTGCTGATTCTTACCGACTACTGCCACAATAATTTTGTCGAATAAACCGGCAGCTCGTTCTGCTAGATCCATATGGCCATTGGTGATTGGATTAAACGTCCCCGGGTAGACAGCAATTTTCATCATAACATTCTCATTTTTATCATGGACAGGCTCTGTGGCCTTGGTTTGCAGCTCTGGCTTGAAACCCTATCTCGAGCTTATGTCTCAAACTAAGAGATCGCGCTCATGATCACTCACACCTGCACGAAATTCAATATTCTCTGTTCAAGCCAATTATCGGGATTTGAGGAAACGAAGCCCACATGACCACCCTTCTCGGTTAGCAGCATCTGCACTTGAGGCGAGAGCATCTCTCTATCCGGGATCGATTTAGGAGGAATCATGGGATCGTTCTTACTCTGTATCAGCAATGTATCGACTGCTATCGAGTTTAGAAAGGCAGAGCTGCTGCATTTTCGGTAATAATCTTCCGCTCCTCCAAATCCATGAAGCGGCGCGGTTATCCGATCATCGAATTCCCATATGGATGAGATGCTGCGCGTATCGCCTAGCTGGGCGATACGCGCAGCCTGATCTGGATTAAACGATTGCAGGTGCTGTTGCTTGTGCTGAAAGTCTTTCACTAGGCGGCGCACAAAATATTGCCCGTATATTCGGCTTACACCCTGCAACATAGCCTGTGAGCAATACTCCAAATCAAACGGAGTCGACACAGCTACAGCTTTGCGAATGTTGGGGTGTGATTCAATCTCACCTAACCATTTTAAGAGTACATTGGCGCCTAGCGAGTAGCCTACAAATACAAACTTGTGCGCAGGATATTCAGCGGCCAATTTGCTAAACACTTCGTTAACGTCTTCTGAGACACCTGAATGATACGCCCGGGCGAGTCTATTCATTTCCCCGCTGCAGCCACGAAAGTTCATCGCTACCGAAGAGATACCCTGATCATTCAACAGGGACTGCATGGCTAAAATGTAAGACGATCTCGAACATCCACACAAGCCATGGAGAAAAAACACGATCGTATTGTCTTTAGATTCTTTAGGATCGAGAGTCGTCCAATCGAGATCAATGTAGTCACTGTCATCAAGCTCGATTCGCTGCCGTCTATGCGCAACCATTTTTGTAGGAGAGAATTTCCTCCATAGAGTTTGACTATGGCCCTCCGGCAACCACCAGGTGGGAATGAATTCGTTTTCACTAGTGCCCGTTGTCATTTTTATTTGCTGCTTCTTATAACATTGTACAAACCGAATTGAACTAACCCTGCATTCTTACTTTTCACTTCAATCCAATTGCTGGGCAAATTATCATCGATTGATTGCTTCTCTTTTTCGATATACACAAGCCCGCCTTCTCTTAGCAAGTTTGCACTCTCGAGTTTTACGATTGCGCGAGCGAGCGTCTCGCCTTTAAAAGGAGGATCGAGAAACACCAAGCCATATTGCCTTAAGTCTTGCGTACATCTGTCTAGCCACTCGAACGCGTCGGAACAATACACGTTGCCATGTTTGGCACCTAATCGTTCGATATTATCTCGGATCGAGTTTACTGCCGCTGAATTCTGCTCGATAAAATCAACCTGGCTTGCACCTCTTGAAAGAGCTTCGAAGCCGAGCGCTCCACTTCCTGCAAACAAATCTAGACAAGTTTCTCCTGCGATACTGTCCTGCAGCCAATTGAAGAGAGTCTCTCGAATCCTGTCCGCAGTGGGCCGCAATCCCTCCACGTTTGGAAATTCTAGTTTTCTGCTTCTGTATTCGCCTGCGATAATGCGAACGCTGTTGTTTTTTTGAGTAGTCGATTGCGCCATAGTTTTATGATCTTTCGGATACCAGTTCTTATCTGCCACGAAGCCAAGACGTAAGCCTATCATCTCAGGCCTCACGGTAGTATTAGATGAAGCACCCAGCTGTGGTAACATAGCGGCCCTCTAGTCGTATCTATTTGAGTGTTCTTATCATGTTTGGCCTAGGCAAGAAAAAGAAACCTGAAGACTCCAAGTCCAACGAAGCCTTAGAGGGCAAATCCATTGGGTCTGCTACCGTCGACGACGCGGCCGACCAGGATGAGGCCGGAATATTTGCGCGCCTGAAGAATGGCTTAAGCCGCACACGCAGCAAAATTAGCGATGGACTGGCCGAAATTGTTCTCGGCGAGAAGACTATCGACCTCAATCTGCTAGAAGAAATAGAATCGCAGCTACTCTCTGCAGATATTGGCATCGATGCTACTGATCAAATTATCGACAACCTTAAAAAGCAGCTCGGGCGGAAACAGTTAGCCGACCCGGAACAGTTCATGACAGCCCTCCGACAAGAGCTCACAGATATTCTGGAGCCCGTCGATGTGCCTCTCATTGTTCAATCTCAGTCCAAACCTTTCGTCATCCTGATGGTAGGAGTAAATGGTGTTGGCAAGACAACCTCGATTGGTAAGCTCGCGAAGCTTTATCAGTCGCAAGGATTGAATGTCATGCTCGCCGCTGGCGATACTTTTAGAGCCGCCGCAGTGGAGCAATTGCAAGTATGGGGCGAAAGGAACTCAGTTCCCGTGGTCGCGCAGGCCACCGGTGCCGATAGCGCGTCAGTTATTTTCGATGCCTATCAATCTGCGAAGGCCAAGAATGTCGATGTGCTAATCGCGGACACCGCGGGGCGATTGCACACGAAAGACAACCTCATGAACGAACTAGAGAAAATCGTTCGAGTATTGAAGAAGCAAGACGAGCGTCTGCCCGATGAAGTCTTACTGGTACTCGATGCAACTACCGGCCAGAACGCAGTCAACCAAGCCGAGAGTTTTCATAAAACCACAACCCTAAGTGGTATCGCTCTTACGAAGCTAGATGGGACCGCGAAGGGTGGCGTGGTATTCGCGCTTGCCAAAAAGTTATCCCTTCCCATTCGCTTCATCGGTGTGGGCGAAAAGATAGATGACCTAAGGCCGTTTAATGCCAAAGATTATGTCGATGCTCTTTTCTCTGAATGAGCCTCCTTGTTAATTTAGATTTTTATCTATCAGGCCAATGGCATGATCAAATTTGATAACGTCAGCAAACGTTATGCCGATGGTCAGGAAGCATTATCTGATATTAGTTTCGAAGTTAGTCGAGGCGAATTCGCTTTCATTACCGGACACTCTGGAGCCGGTAAGAGCACACTCTTAAAACTTATCTTAGCAATGGAAACACCTAGTTCAGGGCAGTTAATTGCAAACGGTGTAAATCTAAATCGAGTTTCTGCAACGCAAATTGCCCGTCATCGCCGCCAGATCGGTACTGTCTTTCAAGACCATCAGCTTCTCCATGATCGCAGTGTCTACGACAACGTTGCACTTCCTCTAGAAATTTGCGGCTATCCGCCGAGTGATGCTGCTAGGCGCGTCAGAGCAGCTCTGGACAAAGTTGGCTTACTGAAGAAAGAAAAAAGCTTTCCTGAAGCTCTCTCGGGGGGAGAACAGCAACGCGTGGGCATCGCGCGCGCCGTTGTCAACAGACCTAGCATTATCCTGGCCGACGAACCCACTGGAAACCTGGACCCAGGACTCTCAGCAGAGGTAATGAAGGTCTTCCAACAGTTTCAGAGCGTCGGTGTGTGTCTATTGGTTGCGAGTCATGATGCGGCGCTCATAGAGCGCTTCAACTGCAGAACAATAGTCCTCGAAGGCGGAAAGCTCCTCGCGGACCAAAAACCCAGGCCACTGGCATGAGTGCCACTAAGCGCCGCAATGAGAATCCAAATCAACCTCGAGTGAAGCGCAACACGCGCGCCGGACAGTCCGAGTCATTAATAGATCTAGTTAAACTCCATCGACGCATCGCAAGCGGCAGCGCTAGCCGTCTCCTGCAAACGCCGGCATCTAGTCTGGTCACGCTCTTTGTAGTCGCTGTGGCTCTGCTACTGCCTGCCCTTCTATTTGGCCTAAGCAGTAACCTGGCGAGCCTTCTCGCCGGTTTTCAAGACAGCGCCCAGGTGACTCTCTATCTACAAGATAGTGTTTCCGAGGCTGACGGACAAAAAGTTAGTGATGACTTGCTAACTAGGAGAGATATTGAAAGCGGATATTATGTCTCCCCTTCTCAAGCATTAGATGAGTTTAGCGCATCGAGTGGCCTGGAAGACTTGCTCATCGAGATGACTGCCAATCCACTGCCAGGAGCGATTGTCCTTACTCCCTGGGATGTCTCTCCTGCGGCTGTAGATGAGCTTGCTCGAGAACTACAAGAACTGCCCCAAGTCGATGTGGTTCAGGTCGACAGCCTCTGGCTGCAAAGATTGGCTGCGATATCAAATCTAGTCAGTGCTATTGGCAGTGTGCTCGCAGTAATCGTGATTCTTGGACTATTCTTTGTGGTCGGCAACACAATAAAATTGGCAATCGAGAGCCGTAAGGCCGAGATACTAGTGATTAAATTGGTAGGTGGCAGCGATATGTATGCCGCCAGACCTTTTTTATACACTGGCCTCCTCTACGGGCTGGGCGGTGGAATCTTGGCCACTTTGCTTCAAATCATAGTTTTAGCTACTTTTAATTCGAACTTGGAAGTATTGACGCAGCTCTACGAGAGCGACTTTCAATTACGTGGCTTCGGATTAATGAGCTCCTTGCTCATAATCGTCGCCGGCGCTGCCATTGGCTGGATGGCAGCACTCATGGCTAGTCTGCGCCATATTCGCGCTATCAACCCCTAATCCTCCTAGCAATACAGCAATTTCTTGTTCGCCGCTCTTGAAATGGGCGAATACAGCTCCATATATAAGTTAGTTCTACCTTTTAGTTTCAACTCTGAATCCACGCTTTTTCGAAACTATCAGATCGGCGCTTAGAAAATAGGCGCTGAATCCTCCGCGAAGCCCATAAACATGGGTGTTTCGAAAAAAGGTATTATTGGCGGAGTGAAAGTTTGAATGCTAAAATAGGTCTATTAGTCCGTAATCCATCATAGATTCCGAATTATTCAGGAAAGAGTGAACATAAATGAGCACAGCTAACGGTTTGCAAGTTTTCGACCCCACAACCCCGGGTCAGGATTTAACTGCTTATATCGCTTCGGTGAATAGCATCGCTATGCTGACGCCCGAGCAAGAGCTTGAGCTTGCCAAGCAGTATTACTATGAAGATAACGTGGATGCGGCCAGACAATTGGTTCTCGCACACCTGCGCTTCGTCGTGCACATGTCCAAAACATTTTCCGGTTATGGCCTATCTCAGGCCGACCTGATCCAAGAAGGTAACGTCGGCCTGATGAAGGCTGTTAAGCGATTCAATCCAGAAGTGGGTGTTCGCCTAGTTTCCTTCGCCGTACATTGGATCAAAGCAGAGATGCATGAATACATTCTGCGCAACTGGCGCATTGTCAAAATCGCTACCACCAAAGCACAGCGCAAACTGTTCTTTAATCTGCGCAGCTCTAAGAAACGTCTTGGTTGGTTAAACAACGAAGAGGCCGAAGCAATGGCACAGGACCTTGGTGTTGATGCCAAAGTCGTAAGGCAGATGGAAGGGCGAATGGCCTCCTATGATGCCGCCTTCGATGCCGACTCAGACAGCGACGATGAAGCAGCTTACAAAGCACCGGCTTACTACTTAGAAGATCAGGCGTCTGATCTGGCTACCACTGTAGAAGAAGATGAGTGGGAAGAGGTAACGAACAACAGTCTTCACTCTGCCATGTCTGAACTAGATGATCGCAGTAAAGATATCTTGAACAGCCGTTGGTTGAGCGAGAACAAAGCCACGCTGCATGAGTTAGCTGATCGCTACGGCATTTCTGCTGAACGTATTCGCCAACTCGAAAAAAATGCGATGAATAAGATCAAAGTAAAAATGGCAGCCTAAGCAACGAACAGCAAAAGCCGCGAGCTCTCGCGGCTTTTTTTTGACTTCGATTTGACCTGTTACCGATAGCATCACTGAGCGCGACCTACCATGAGCAAACTTATTATCATCCTAGCCGGAGTTAACGGCTTTTTGGCCGTAGCAATCGGCGCATTCGCAGCACATATGTTGCGCGATAGACTGAGTCCAGAGTTGCTCAATACATTTCAAACAGGCGTGCAATATCATATGTACCATGCACTCGCCCTGTTCGGCATCGGCTTGATGATGCTTAATTTCCCAGCATCGAACCTGCTGCGCATCAGCGCCTACTTAATGATGGCTGGCATTGTTTTATTTTCTGGCAGCCTGTATCTGCTGAGCATTAGCGGATTACGATGGCTAGGTGCGATTACCCCTTTGGGTGGACTCTGCTTGCTAACAGCATGGGCACTCATAGTCTGGTTCGCAGCGAAGCAACAGTTCCCTAGTTAAACGTTTCAACTAAAATTTCAATCAATCGAAGAGTCGAAACAACCGAGTGTCTAATTCAATACCCCAAGTAAACAAGAGGCCGATCCGCAGCTATGTTATTCGCTCCGGCCGATTGACCGATTCCCAGCATAAAGCGCTAGAAAGCTATTGGGAAAGCTACGTCGTCGAATTCAACAACGAACTTCTTGAGCCAAATAAGTTGTTTGAAAAACCGCAAAAGCTAACGGTAGAAATTGGGTTCGGGATGGGCGACTCACTGCTGGAAATGGCGAAGCAAAGCCCTGATCAAAACTTCCTCGGAATTGAGGTGCATCAGCCCGGGGTCGGCAAGCTCCTCAATGGCATTGTCGGAAACAAACTCACCAATATTAAATTGATCTGCCATGACGCCAGAGAAATATTGGAAATTGGATTGCCCGACAATTGTATCGATAGGCTATTACTATTTTTCCCCGACCCTTGGCACAAAAAGCGACACAACAAGCGGCGCCTTGTGCAGCCGGAATTCATCGAGCTGCTGCTTAAGAAACTAAACAAAGCGGCCGAGCTTCATTTCGCCACAGACTGGCAGGCCTATGCCGAACACATGATGGAAGTGTTGGAGGCAAACCCTGGTTTAGAAAATATCCTTGGTGCGCAGAATTACTGGCCGGAGCCAGCTAGGCCCGTCACAAAATTCGAGAAGCGAGGACAGCGCCTCGGACACGGAGTGTGGGACCTCAGATTTCGGTCCAGAGTTTCAAGCTAGTGTTTCAATTGAAGGGATAAGCTAGAACCAAAGTCGGTGCTCGTGCTCTTTAAGCCAATTAATGTAGTAATCGCAATCAGGGCAAATGGACTCAACTCGATACCAGAACCTCTGCGAGTGATCCATGTGCAACAGGTGGCAGACCTCATGAGTGATCATGTAATCGACAATGCTGTAGGGCGCCAACATAATCATCCAGTTGTACTGCAGTACTCCCATTGAGGTGCAATGCCCCCATTTCGACTTGGTCTTTCTAAGCTTAATTTCAGTGATCTTGTGTTCGACGCCTAGATGACGGGCAAGGCCTCGGGCCCTGGGCAAGATATATTCACTCGCCTTATCGATTAGGAAGTCTTCTACCTGAACCTTCGCCTTGGCTGGAGTCAGCTTATGCCCCTGTATGATAAATTCATCGCCAACAACCATCACTCGCCGCTTGCGCCCTTCCTTGAAGACGATGGTCCGCTCGCGAGCTCGATAGAAAATCTGGCCGCCTCTCTCGACTCTCAATGCCTGCTTCTCGCGCAGAGATTCTTCGAATAGCCGACCCTCTATCCAAGCGTGATTCGAGGTAATGAACTCCTCGACCTCCGATTTAGATGCACGCAGTGGGCAACGCACCACTACTTTCTGCTGCTTGATATACAGAGCAAGCGTCTTCCGCTTACTGCGCACTATCTCGCACCCATACGGTCGCTTCACAGCCTTACTTCTGCCGCCAAAGTTTAAGGGTAGAATTTTTTCCTTGCTCATTAGACTCACTTTTTAGCCTGTTTTCTGGCTATTAATCTTGCTATCGCTCGCTCTGGATTCGAGACTTCACCTTCAAAGCTTCGAATAAGCTCCCATCCTGCGAAGGCTTGGGCCAATTCGTCCTGCTCCAAGAGAAAATCTGGATTACTAGGCCTGCCAAACCGCTTCTGGTCTACCGTGAATGTCTCATAGACAATCAATCCACCTGGCCGAATCGCCTCTCTAATAAAGGGAAAAAGCGGCCTGTGCAGATAGTTAAATACTATTACTGCATCAAAACTTTTGCCTACTAGGGGGTTTCTGCCCTCCCTCACTTCGGCCTCAAAATCTACCAACCAACATGCGCTTTTCTTCGCGCTAGTCCCTGCTAACTCGACTGCGGGAACAATGGATTGTAGGTGGGCTTCATTATTATCTGCAAATAGTACCGGAACATTATGGCTAACTAAAAATAATCCGTTTCTCCCTTCGCCACAAGCGAGATCCAATATGCCATTCCCAATTTTTAGATTGTCGAACAAGCCAGAATTATCTACAAGAAATGATGAGGCATTTGAATGAGACATGGATAACAGGGTAATGAACTGGTTAGAATACGAGTTGGATAACAGGATAATGCACTGGATAGGAAGAGATAGACAGCTAGAATGGAAAGCGCCTCGAATTCTATTCGAGTTATGGCCAAGGGCTGCGTAGAATAGCACTAAGCTTTCTTTACAATTCGAGCCAATTGATCGAACCCAATTCTCAAACAAGCAACTCGCAATGACGAAACCCACACAGAAAAAAGATCGAATATTCGCCCAGACGAAACTTCCTGGTGACTTCGTTTTCGACGAAACCGTGGCCTGTGTATTCGAAGACATGATCAATCGATCCGTGCCGGGCTATAGCACTATCATAGCCATGATTGGCGTACTAGCAGAGGAGTATTATCAGGATCGCAGCCGAATCTATGACCTGGGCTGCAGCTTGGGAGGCGCCACTCTGGCCGCCGTGGATCGGGTTGATTGCCGAGACTTCTCCGCAATCGCAATCGACAATTCAACTGCCATGATTGACCGCCTGCAAATCAAACTAAAAAGCTTGCCAAAATTCGCTAGTAAGATTGAGTGTCGATGTGAAGACCTGTGTGACTCAGAAATATCGGATGCCTCAGTCGTAGTACTGAACTTTACTCTTCAGTTCATTCCTCTTGCCGAACGTGTTCCCTTACTAAGAAAAATCTACGCAGGAATGAAGCCGGACGGTGTCTTGATCATCTCAGAGAAGATTACCTTTCCCGATGAGAAACTCAATCAATTGTTTATTGAGATGTACCACAGCTTTAAAGAAAACATGGGCTATAGCAAATTGGAGATAAGCCAGAAAAGGGCCGCATTAGAGAAGGTCTTACTCCCAGAGACCCTCGACTTACATAGAGACCGCCTACAGAAAATTGGCTTTCAATCCGTCGATGTCTGGTTCCAGTGTTTTAACTTCGCCTCCATGGTTGCCTTTAAGTAGCCGATCCTGAAAAATGCATCTCGATATGGGTTTCAATCACTTGGCTTACTTTGTCACTAAAGTTTTGATCAGAAAATTGTTGCTTAAAGCATTTTTCTGGTCGACTACGTTGCTCAGGGATGTGCAACCATTGCCCGTTAAGGGCAATGCGAGTGCGCCAAAAGCAAGTGAAATGACACTTTTACGCCAGCTTTTGGCGCACGATGTACTGAAAAAGTCAGGCATGACTTTTTCAGTATCGACTAAGTAGAACCCTATGAATCTAAAGCCTCTACAAAATCTGATTGATGGGTCACCGCTGGAACCATTGCTTCCCTTCACGAATGAAGAATTCTTGCAGCAGATTCGCTACGGCGATTTCCAGAAATGGCGTGGGTTACTATCCCAGCTGCCCCAGATCCAACCCAGTTCGGTGGACTTTGGCAGCAAGGTTAGAATAGGTAGCGCCAGTGATAGTGACCCTCAGACTCTTGCTCAACTGCGAGAGCAACTCCTAGAATTTATTCCTTGGCGCAAGGGACCGTTCGAGCTGTTCGGCATAGACATGAAAACGGAGTGGCAATCCAACCTTAAATGGGACCGCCTAGTTAAAGAGATCTCACCGCTAGGGTCCCGTCGCGTACTCGACGTCGGAAGCGGCAACGGCTACTACGGATTTCGTATGTTAGAGGAAGGCGCCGAGATGGTGCTCGGCATCGATCCGCATATCGCCTATGTTGCGCAATTCTGGCTACTAAAACATTTTGCAGCCGAGTCTCCAGTATTTGTGCTGCCCCTTACTCTGGAACAGGTACCGCCCTCACTTAACTACTTCGACACTGTGTTCTCGATGGGGGTGATCTATCACCGGCGCTCACCGATCGACCACATTCTGGAATTGAAGAGCTGCTTACGTCCTGGAGGCGAACTGGTTATTGAATCGATCTGTGTCGATGGCGAGGCAGGTTACTGCCTAACACCCGAGAAGAAATATGCGCGCATGGGCAACGTCTGGTTCGTCCCGAGTATCCCCACCTTAGTAAAATGGCTATCTCGCTGTGGAATGGAAAAAATCTCGGTTATCGATGAATCGATTACAACTCTAAATGAACAACGTAAAACCGAATGGATGCCCTTTGATTCTCTAGAGGATGCACTAGATGTAAATAACCCTACTCTCACGATAGAAGGTCTTCCTGCTCCGAAGCGCGTGGTAGTAAAAGCAATTCGCCCTTAGTGCGCTCTTTCTAGCTACGATCCTCCAACTTACCTAGCCTCTAACAACTGCCATATCCTTTCTAATTCTGACTTAAATAGTCAACTATTCTAGAGCCTATACAAAAGGGATCATGAAGCTCTTTTTTTGTGGAACAGTTAGTAAAAACATTGCTTTTACAGTGACACATTCTCCAAGCTATCACTCTGCATTCCCGTTTAAACGAATTTCCAATCCTTCAAGCTCAACACTATTGACGCGCTAGGGCATTTGCGTTAACACTACGTCTGCCCCATAGAGGGTCAGCTCTAATTCTATCCCTAATAATAATGAGAACAACAAGATGGCCAGACCACTGAGAATTGAATATCCCGATGCTGTTTATCATGTATCCAATCGCGGCCTCGACAAACAGCGCGTTTTTCCTTCTGCGAAATACTATGAGGCTTTCCTTGGGGGCCTAGGTGAAACCTGTTCTCGGCTCAATGTAGAAGTGCATGCCTACTGCCTACTTAATGACGGTTATCATCTTGTTGTGAAGACTCCAGAGGCGAATCTTAGTCGCTTCATGCGTCAGGTCGACGGCCTATACACTCAGCAGTATCAAAAAATGAAGGGTAGCGACGGGTCGCTTTTCAGAGGCCGTTACAAAGCCGTGCTAGTTCAAGCCGAGAAATACTTGCTGCCACTATCGAGCTTTATACATACGCGGGTGAAGGCCTCTGAGCTAAATAGTTATCCATGGTCCAGTTATACTAATTTCACCCGCAAGGCGAAACCACCGATTTGGTTCAATCGAGACGAAACGCTTAAGCAGTTACACACTGCCGCAGCGAAGCGGCACATCGCTTACAAGAAATTTGTTGCCCAAGGAGTATCGGAAGAACTAGCGCATTTTTACGGTAAAAAAAATCTATCTTCCCTGCTTGGCGATGACAAATTTCGTAAGGCTGCACAGAAGAAGAAATCTGCCACCACCGCTCGCGGCGTTTCCCGCGGCGCGAATGCTAAGTGGAGGCCTTCTTGCCGGCAGATCATAAGCGCGGTGGCTAAGGAATTTGAAGTTTCTGAGACGAGTATCTATAAAGCCGCTCGAGGCCCAGGCTCAAAGAACGTGCCTCGCTGGGTGGCCATGTATCTGTGCCAGGAGCTCTCGGCTGTAACTCTGCAGTCAATCGCCAAGCTGTTCAAATTGAAGCGCTATGGCACTGTTTCAACAACGGTAGGAAAACTAAAGAAAGAATTTGGTGAAGACAAGAAATTGGTTGCAACCACGGAGAAGCTGACGAAGCGGTTGAGTAAAGGAAAGTGACCCTGAAAGATGTGCTGAAGCTAAGACAACTCCCTCCTGCACGATAAGTCTTTGGTTCAGTTCAGTAAACTCCATTCTGCACATAGCAGTGATTCTCTGATTCAGAATCATGCAGGCAACAAAAAGCCGGACTTTTCACAAGAAAATTCCGGCTTTATCTATTCTGGGAATGGGAATTCCACCCCAAAATGCTCTTACTTAATTTTGGCTTCTTTGTAGATCACGTGCTTGCGAACAACTGGATCAAACTTCTTGATTTCCATCTTGTCCGGCATAGTCCGCTTGTTCTTATCAGTGGTGTAGTAGTGGCCAGTCTTGGCACTAGAAACCAGCTTAATTAAATCTCTCATAATCGTTGCCTTTATATTGCTAGCTTGGGCCTGACGCGCTTATACGCGAACGCCACTGTTTCGAATATCCGCTAGTACTGCGTCTATGCCGTTCTTATCGATTATACGCATACCCTTGGTCGACAAGCGGAGCTTAACAAAGCGCTTCTCAGACTCTACCCAGAACCGATGAGAATGGATATTTGGCGAAAATCGGCGCCGTGTTTTGTTCTTTGCGTGGGAAACGTTGTTTCCTGTAACTGGTTTCTTACCAGTCACCATACAGACCCTGGACATTTTGCTGCCTCGATTGTGTTAACTAATTGCTTGTCTAGTTTGGCTATTTCTTGAGCCTAGACTCAACAGAGAACTAGGTACAAAAAAGAGCTGCGTTTTATACCAGAACGATCTGCCAATAGCAAGATAATGAGTACTTCGGCCTGTTGGCGCAGGCCATACTCGGCAAAGCCTGAGGTCTAATGCAGGGTCATTTACTCGCCAAATGAGCGCCTGTGAGCAATACTCTTACAACAGGCCGCGCTCTGCAAATGAGACCACCAGCGAGTTGCCGATCACCAAATGGTCTAGTACGCGTACATCAATCGTCTCCAAGGCAATGCGCAGCTTATTGGTTATGGCTATATCGGCCTGACTCGGTTCCGCTATGCCAGAGGGATGGTTGTGGGCCAGTATTACCGCCGCCGCATTGTGGTATAGGCAACGTTTGACCACCTCTCTAGGGTAGACAGCAGCTCCATCAATAGTGCCGCGGAAAAGCTCTTCCAACTTCACAACATGGTGTTGATTGTTAAGAAATAGACAGCTAAATATCTCGCTCTCACAGTCCCTGAATTTTGCGCGTAGGTAATCTCGAGTTGCTTGGGAGCTGGTCAGAATATCCTTCGACTGTATGCCCTCAAGCATATGCCGCTGCGACAATTCCTTCATTGCCAAGAATCGAGCAGCCTTAGCCACACCGATTCCTGGATTCTCAAGGAGGCTAACCCGGTCTGCCGCCAGGAGACCGACCAAGCCCCCATAGCGACTGAGCATGTCTCTCGCAATATCCAACGAAGTCCTGCCCCTAGTACCTGTTTGCAGCATTACGGCCAACAGCTCTGCGTCAGACAGGCTTGCGGCGCCTTTATTAAACAGCTTCTCTCTAGGACGCTCACCCTGTGGCCAACTCGCCATACTCATCAGCGCAATCCCTTGATTCCATCCTTCATACTTGGCAATTCCCTCGCTACCAGCGCTCTCTAGCAAATAAAAGAATAGACTGTGCTAGCCAGAACCGTTAATTTGCCGTCAAATTGCTTAACCCAATGCTAGCTGCTAGTCTAGCTATCCCTTAAACTACCTATATTTGTTGGGTCTCCATGTTAAGCCTTACTAACAAGCGCATCTTACTCGGCATTACGGGCGGCATCGCCGCGTACAAATGCGCCGAACTCACACGCCTGCTAATCAAAGCCGGGGCCGAGGTCAGGGTGGGCATGACACGAGCGGCAACTGAGTTCATTACGCCGCTTACGATGCAGGCACTATCAGGCCAGCGCGTCCATCTAGACCTACTAGATAGCGATGCTGAAGCGGCCATGGGCCATATTGAATTAGCTCGCTGGGCAGACTTAGTATTAATCGCGCCTGCTACCGCCGATTTCATCGCTCGAATCACTCTGGGCCAGGCCGATGACATCCTCTCCACTATGGTGCTCGCCACATCAGCGAAGATTGCAATCGCACCTGCGATGAATCAGGCGATGTGGGCAGATGACAGCACAATGACTAACCTGAATGTGCTGATTGATCGTGGATACAATATCTTTGGCCCAGCAGAAGGTGAACAGGCCTGCGGCGATGTAGGGCCAGGACGCATGATGGAGCCTGCGCAATTACTAGAGCTAAGTGCCAGCTTGTTTGAAACAGGCGAGCTCGCAGGCAAGAATTTCGTCATAACTGGAGGGCCGACGCAAGAGGCAATCGACCCGGTAAGATTCATAAGCAATCACAGCTCCGGTAAAATGGCCTATGCGCTGGCTGCCGAGGCAGTGGCAGCGGGTGCAAAAGTTACCCTCATCAGCGGTCCAGTAAATTTACCCACGCCTGAAAGCGTCAAACGCATCGATGTAATCACTGCGGCTCAGATGCTCGTAGCGACTCATGAAGCCATGAAAGGTTGTGACGTATTTATCGGCGTTGCCGCCGTGGCCGACTATCGCCCTGTAGAGGTCGCAACGCAAAAGATTAAAAAGTCTGAAGAACAGATGCAGCTAACACTGGTGAAGAACCCAGATATTATCAGTGAGATTGCTCAACTCGAAGAAAAACCCTTTGTTGTAGGCTTCGCTGCCGAAACAAATGACATCGTCAGCAACGGGAAAGATAAATTGAAGCGCAAAGGCCTCGATATGCTATTCGCAAATAACGCGACCGAGACCTTTAACAGCGATTCCATTGTCGTAACAGCTTTAACTGAGACAAGCGAAACCGAACTTAAACCAGGCAACAAGAATGTAGTAGCAAGAAACATGTTGCAACTCATCGCTGCAGCTCTGAACGAGAGATAGTCATAACTACTACTCTACAAATCTATCGGCAACGAACATGACGCAAGCTAAAATACAAACCGACGCCGAATCAATTCCGGCTTCAATTTTTAGAGCCTATGACATTCGCGGCATCGCCGATCAACAACTCACTACGCAAAGTGTAAAGCGAATCGGTCAGGCGATAGGCAGTGAAGCTCTCGACCAGAATATCGAATCACTACTAGTTGGATACGACGGCAGACTCTCAAGCCCTTCCCTATCTATCGCTCTGATCGAAGGCATTCAAAGCAGTGGTTGTAGTGTAGTGAGTATTGGTCTCGTGCCAACACCACTTCTCTATTTCGCAACCTTTACGACCGACTACACTTCCGGCGTTATGCTAACAGGCAGTCATAATCCGGCTAATTACAATGGCTTGAAAATTGTATTTAACCAAACCAGTCTTGCCGATAATCAGATTCAGACAATTCGAACACGAATTGAAAACAATAAGTTAAGAACAGGTAGTGGCGGATTCACAGAACTCGAAATGGATCGTAGTTACATTGATGAAGTCTGCAGTCGCATTCAGTTGAGCAAGCCACTAAAGATTGTAATCGACTGCGGTAATGCGGTACCGGGCAAGATCGCCCCGACATTGTTTCGAGAGTTGGGCTGCGATGTCCATCCAATTTTCTGCGAGATCGATGGTAGCTTTCCAAACCATCATCCCGACCCAACAGTGCCTGAAAACCTAGTCGCACTGGCCTCCACCGTGCTGGAGGAAAATGCGGATATAGGCATCGCGCTGGATGGTGACGGAGACCGAGTAGGCCTCATAACGAATCGCGGCAAGTTCGTGGATGCCGACCGCATGTTGATGCTACTCGTGCAATCTATCTTGCCAAATTACTCGGGCCGAGCTGTCGTATTCGATGTGAAGTGCAGCAGCAAATTAGCTGTCTTGGTTGAAAAATTTGGTGGGTCTCCAGTAATGCACCGCAGCGGTCACTCCTTCATGAAGCAGAAGATGCAGCAGACCGATGCCATACTTGGAGGTGAATTCGCCGCCCATATCTTCATAAAAGATAACTGGTTTGGGTTTGATGATGGTCTCTATGTAGCGGCTAGGCTGCTTATGATAATCAGCGAGTCTGCCACATCGAGTGACGAGATTTTCAATCAGTATGTAACAGGGTTCAGCACATCAGAAATAAAAGTCGAGGTTCCAGAAGAGGGTAAGTTCTTGCTGATGGATCGCTTACTCGAATTGGCCAGTTTTCCTGCGGCGAAGCTGATTACTCTAGACGGGCTTCGGGTGGAATATGCCGACGGTTGGGGCCTAATACGCGCCTCAAATACCAGCCCTGCCCTGCTACTTCGATTCGAAGCAGACACGCGGGTAAGAATGCATGAGATCCAAGAGAAGTTTAAGGCGCTAATCCTCAGCGCAGATAAGAATTTAGAAATAAGCTTTTAGGACGCTATAAAGAACTAACAGTTGAAGCTTGAGTGAAGAATACAAACACTGTCTTCGAGCTCACCCAATGGAAAAACATGTCACTATCACTAAGCAATGCAAAAAACATCGCCAAGGTTCTTACCGAGGCGCTGCCCTATATACAGAAATTTACGGGCCGTACCGTGGTAGTAAAGTACGGCGGCAATGCCATGGTCGACGAAGCGCTTAAGCAGAGTTTTGCGCGAGATATCGTGTTGATGAAGCTTGTTGGGATCAATCCGATCATCGTACACGGAGGCGGTCCGCAGATTGGTAGCCTCCTGGAGAGGCTCAATATCGAATCTAGCTTCGTTGATGGGCTGCGCGTTACCGACAGTCAGACCATGGATGTGGTTGAAATGGTATTGGGCGGCCTCGTGAATAAAGAGATCGTCTCATTGCTCAACAAAAATCAGGGCAAGGCTGTAGGCATCAGCGGCAAAGACGGAAACCTGATTCGCGCAAAGAAACTAACGATCAAGCGCAAGGGCTCGAAGCCTGCTGATGAGACTATAGACATTGGCCATGTTGGCGAAGTGGTTAGCATAAATACTGAGATCCTCGACGTGATGAAGGATAGCGATTTTATTCCTGTGATCGCACCCATTGGCACCGACATCAACGGCGCGAGCTATAATATCAATGCCGATTCAGTGGCCGGTGAGATCGCTAGCGTCCTCGGCGCAGAGAAGCTAATCCTACTTACCAATGTAGCCGGCGTTCAAGATAAGAAGGGAAAGGTGCTGACCGGCCTTAGCATTAAGCAAGTTGATGCGCTTATTGCCGATAAAACTATACACACAGGGATGCTGCCCAAAGTCGAGTGTGCGCTGAACGCTGTTAAGAAGGGTGTTACCAGCGCCACCATTGTCGACGGAAGAGTAGAACATGCGGTGCTCCTAGAGATATTTACAGATGAAGGCGTCGGTACTTTGATATCCAAGAATGGATTGGGAAAGAACGAGCCAGGCGAATAAGAAGACATGGACAAAGCCAACAAGATTTCTCGAAAGGATCAGATCCTCCAAGCGCTAGCACGAATGCTGGAAGCGGCGCCGGGCCAGCGAATTACTACCGCCGCCCTCGCCAGAGAGGTCGGAGTCTCTGAGGCCGCCCTGTATAGACACTTTCCAAGCAAAGCGCGAATGTTCGAAGGGCTCATCAAGTTCATCGAGGACACCCTATTCGCGCGAATCACCAGAATAATCAATGAGGAAGATAGCGCGGAAATTCGCTGTCATAATATCCTCCTGTTACTACTCACATTCTGCGACAAGAATCCCGGAATGACGCGTCTACTGACAGGAGATGCTCTCGCAGGAGAAACAGAAAGGCTGCGCGAACGCATCGCCCAATTCTTTGGTCGTTTGGAAGCCCAGCTTAAGCAGGTGTTGCGTGAGGCTCAGATTCGGGAAAATCTGAAAACGACTATCTCTCCAACCATTCTCGCGAATCTGTTGCTCGCATCAGTTGAAGGTAGGTTAGTACAATTTGTTCGCAGCGAATTCAAAGTGTCGCCTCTGGACAAATGGGATACTCAGTGGGGCTTTCTCAGCAAAAATTTGTTAGAGCCTTATTCGGCCACAGCCGAAATCGAGACCACTGTCTAGCTAGCGCCCAAACTTGCTAGGCAGATATTCCATACTCTTCACGATAGGCCACGACGGCATCAAGATAAGGCTGCAGTTGCTCGTTCTCGGTTGCCATCAAATAGTTTACGATGTCCTGTAAACTAATTATGCTAACAACCTTTATCTGGTAACTCTGCTCTATCTCTTGAATTGCCGACAAGCTGCCTGTTCCTTTCTCCTGTCGGTCCATGGCAACAGCGATGCCATTCAGATGGGCGCCGTTGCTGCTGATAATCTCCGCCGCTTCTCTCACCGCCGTGCCCGCCGTAATTACATCATCGACAATCAGCACATCTCCGCTTAACTGCGCGCCGACTAGTGAACCGCCCTCCCCGTGCGCCTTCGCTTCCTTGCGATTAAAACAGTATGGCTTGTTGACGTTATGTTTATTCGCCAATGCCATGGACGTCGCTGTAGCCAATGGAATGCCTTTGTATGCCGGCCCGAATAAAACATCGTACTCAATTTTTGCATCGACGATCGCATCGGCATAACACCCAGCTAGAAAGGACAACTTTCCGCCAGTATTGAAAAGTCCCGCATTGAAAAAATAGGGACTTATCCGCCCAGACTTCAGAGTAAATTCTCCGAAGCGCAGAATCTCATTCTCGATTACGAAGTGTAGAAAATTTTTCTGAAATTCTTGCATCAATGCCCCATTTCTTTGGTTCGTATTCTCAATAGTAAATAAGAAATAAGCTATGCTTCTAGCTTATGAAAGCGCTTGCTTCTGCTTCGCTACCAATTCTTCTATACCGCTTTTGCCGAGCGCAAGCATCTCTAACAATTGGTCATGACTAAAATCGCCATCTTCACCCGTGCCCTGCACTTCGATGAACCCACCCGATTCGGTCATAACGACATTCATGTCAGTCTGTGCATTCGAGTCCTCGTCATAGTCGAGATCAAGCACGGCATGGCCCTTGTATATCCCAACTGACACGGATGCGATTAACTGCTTCGCTGGATTTGTGCTCACCATTTTATTCGCGATCAAATGATTGATTGCATCCATCATTGCGACACAGCCGCCAGTGATCGATGCAGTTCTCGTTCCACCATCGGCCTGTATTACGTCGCAGTCGATCTTGATAGTGTGCTCGCCCAGCTTGGTCAGGTCTATAGCTGCCCGGAGGGAGCGCCCGATTAGTCTCTGAATCTCGAGGCTACGACCAGACTGCTTGCCTCTTGCTGCCTCTCTATCCATGCGGGTGTTCGTAGAGCGAGGCAACATGCCGTATTCAGCCGTTATCCAGCCCTTGCCAGTCCCCTTCAAGAAGCGAGGGACCGATTTTTCGACGCTCGCATTACATAGCACCTTAGTATCACCGAATTCGACCAATACAGAGCCTTCCGCATGTTTCGTGTAATTTCTGGTGATGGTGATATCGCGCAATTGATTGGCGCTTCGTTGGCTTGGCCTTATAAGTTCAGTCATAATTTTCCTGTGAGTAGATGTCTGCAAGCGCATGACTTGCCGCAAGCAAATTATCCTAGATATTGATTGTTATAGCGAGCCGCAAGTCACGCACTTGTGTGGCCATAAATCGGCATCAAAGACTGACGAGAGAATTGAGCCAAAGCATGCCAACAAAGTACACTGTGATTACAACGCGATTAGGTTAAAATATTGCCATTCGGTTTAGCCTTAACATTTGGATAGTAGACTATGACATTAAGTATGACTGCCTTCTCCAGGCAGCAGCAAGAACAGGAATGGGGTTCGCTTACCTGGGAAATTCGATCTGTGAATCATCGCTATCTTGAAACCAGTGTACGCCTGCCGGAATCGTTTAGAGCGCTGGAAAATGGCGTGCGCGAGGCGATACGTAAACGACTCACCCGCGGCAAGGTGGAATGCGCGCTGCGCTTTCAGTCTGAGCCAAAAATTTCTTCAGATCTGCACTTGAATACGAAGCTAATTCAACAACTGGTTCAGGCAAACAACGAGATAGAACAGATTACAGGCACATCGATAAGCCTGAACAATATGGAAGTGCTGCGCTGGCCCGGTGTCATAGAGGAACAAGATTTCGATAAGACATCTATTGAGAAACAAGCGCTTAGTTTATTCAGCGCTGCACTAGATGACTTAGTGGCAACGCGAGAACGCGAAGGTGCAGAGCTGCAGGGCTTTATACAGCAGCGTATCAACTCCGTACGCGAGATCGTAGTTTGCATTCGCAATAAGATGCCGGAAATCCTAGCGAAACAAAAACAGAACATTCTCGATCGCCTGGCGGATCTACAAGCAGAGCTCGAGCCCACGCGTCTGGAGCAGGAAGTATCTCTGCTCACTCAGAAGGCGGATGTTGAGGAAGAGCTGGATAGACTAGACTCTCATCTTAACGAAGTAGAACGCGTGCTGCATGCGAAGGGCCAGAAGGGGCGGCGCCTCGATTTCCTCATGCAGGAGCTGAATCGCGAGGCCAATACACTTTCCTCAAAATCCATCGTAGTCGAAACTACACTCAACGCGGTGGAATTGAAGGTGTTGATCGAACAAATGCGCGAACAAATTCAGAATGTCGAATAACAATGGCAGAACTAAACCTAGTTTCGGAGATCAAGCTGCATGTCTAGAGGCACACTATTCATAGTGACGGCACCTTCTGGTGCGGGCAAAACCAGCCTGGTTAAGGCATTGATCGAGCGCGAGCAGCAACTGCGTGTATCCGTGTCTCACACCACCCGGGCCAAGCGTCCCGGGGAAGAAGATGGCGTGAACTACCATTTTGTCGATGAAGCCGCATTCATGGATATGCTGCGTACGGGCAGCTTTTTTGAGAGCGCCCAGGTCTACAGTAATCACTATGGCACCTCGCAATTATGGGTAAATGAACAGCTAGAAGCCGGCCTGGACGTAATTCTTGAGATCGACTGGCAGGGCGCGGCTCAAGTTCGTAACCTCGATCCGAAAGCCTGCTCCATTTTTATCCTGCCGCCGTCTCTGGAAACTCTAAAGATTCGCCTTCTCAATCGAGCTCAGGACGATACCGAGACCATCGAGAAGCGCATGAGTGAGGCGGTTGCGGAGATTTCCCACGTCGCAGAAGCAAACTTTGTGGTCATTAACGACGACTTCGACACAGCGCTGGAAGACCTCTGCGCGATCATCAGATCATGCAGGCTGACTATGAAATATCAGGAAACGAACCAGGCAGCCCTCTTCGCTAGCCTCGCTCGAGGCTAGTAGTTCTACGTAACCAATTGTCCTGCCATCGCCTGCTTTCAAGAATTGTATGCATTCTGCGCCAGAATTCAGTAAAATCCCCAGTCCTCGTTAAATATGCTCCTCGGAGCTACGGTGACCTCGCCCGATACAGCATGTATTTGGCACTCAGTCACCAGTAAACATGTAGATCATTAAGGGTTTGGTATGGCTAGAATCACTGTAGAAGATTGTTTGGAAAATGTTGATAACCGCTTTGAACTGGTCATGGTATCCAGCAAACGCGCGCGTCAGATTCAAACTGGCGGCAAAGACCCGTTGGTTTCCCTCGATAATGACAAGCCTACCGTACTAGCACTCAGAGAAATTGCTGAAGGCCTAATCGATGCCAGCATCCTCAAAGCCAGGCCACCTAGCGTAGAGTTGGAAGAATTAGCTGACGAAGCGGCTGAAGCTGTAGAGAAAATCGCAGAGGCCGCAGCAGTAGCCGCTGCAGAGGCTGAAGAGACTGTCGAAGCAGTTGCATCTGAAGAAGCCACCGAAGAGCCGGCCAAAACGGATGAGAAAGAACCACCAGCCGCACAAGCCTAAGCACTGTTCTGCTAACTAAGGAGTCGAGTCTTGCAGGTCCCAGCACTAGACACGATCGACTCTTTAGCCTCGGATCTCACCAGTTATCTCGGTAAGGACCAGGTCAATAGCGTACGTCGCGCCTATTATTATGCGGAACAAGCCCACGAAGGCCAGTTCCGTCGTAGTGGCGACCCCTATGTCACTCACCCCCTAGCAGTAGCCGGCATTCTCAGCGAAATGCACATGGACCATCAGAGCTTGATGGCCGCTATGTTGCACGACGTAATCGAAGACACCGGCATAACCAAGACCGCAATCAAGTCGCAGTTTGGCAACTCAGTCGCTGACCTGGTAGACGGTGTAAGCAAACTCAACAAGATCAAATTTAGCAGCCGAGCCGAAGCCCAAGCAGAGAACTTTCAGAAGATGGCGATGGCCATGGCGAAGGATCTGCGCGTGATCCTGGTTAAGATCGCGGATCGTCTTCACAATATGCGCACACTGGATGTACTTACTCCAGATAAGCGCCGACGCATCGCAAGAGAAACTCTAGATATCTATGCCCCCATCGCCAATCGGCTGGGGATGAACATCGTTCGAATCGAATTCGAGGAACTGGGCTTCGCCGCGCTCTATCCGATGCGTGCGCGTCGAATTTCGGCTGCCGTGAAAAGCATCCGCGGCAACAGAAAAGAAATCCTTTCTAAGATCGAGACTTCGATTGCCGCCTGCCTCGAGCGCGAAGGCCTGCCCGGTCGCTGCGCCGGACGCGAGAAACATCTCTATAGCATCTACGAGAAGATGCGCAGCAAGCGTAAGTCTTTCTCGGAAATCATGGATGTATACGCGTTTCGCATCGTCGTCGATCGCGTGGATACCTGTTACCGCGTTCTAGGTGCTGTGCACAGTTTGTACAAGCCCGTTCCCGGACGCTTCAAAGACTATATAGCGATCCCTAAAGCAAACGGCTATCAATCTCTTCACACTACTCTGTTCGGTATGCACGGCGTGCCCATCGAGATTCAAATACGCACAGAAGAGATGGAAGGGATGGCGAACAACGGAATTGCCGCACATTGGCTCTATAAGTCGAACGAGGATCTGCCTAACAATCCACACGTTCGCGCTAGAGAGTGGGTAAATGGCTTACTGGACATGCAGAAAAACGCCGGCAACTCATTGGAGTTTATTGAGAACGTAAAGATCGATCTCTTCCCCGATGAGATTTATCTGTTCACACCAAAGGGAACAATTTTCGAACTACCAGCCGGTTCTACAGCGGTGGATTTCGCCTATGCTATCCATACCGATGTCGGTAACTCCTGCGTCGCCTGTCGAATTAGTCGCCGCCTCGCTCCATTGAGTGAGCCACTGGAGAGCGGTCAAACCGTTGAGATTATCACCGCGCCAGGCACACAGCCCAATCCAGCGTGGTTGAGTTTCGTTGTTACCGGTAAGGCCCGAAGTAATATTCGTCACTACCTGAAAAATCAGAAACACTCCGAGTCGGTAGCACTCGGGCGGCGTCTGCTGAATAAAGCATTGGCAGGCTTCGGTGATCAGTTGGACAGCATCCCGCAAGAAAATATCGATGCCATCTTGCAGCAAACTAAACTTAAATCCATGGATCAGTTGTTAGAAGAAATTGGTTTAGGCAATCGTATGTCCTACATGGTTGCACAACGACTGGCAACAAAGAGTAATATTTCTGCTGACGACGCACAGAGAGAATCAGACAAACAAGGTTCGCTCGATATACGCGGCTCTGAAGGAATGGTGATGAATTATGCCAAGTGCTGCCATCCCATTCCCGGCGACCCAATCGTTGGCCATATCAGCTCTGGCCGCGGCATGGTTATTCACACAGATGATTGTAATAACATCGCCGACGTTAGAGACAACCCAGAAAAATGCGTATCGGTACGCTGGGATCCCGATGTTCAAGGTGAGTTCTCTGTTGAGCTGCGCGTCGAGTTAGAAAACGAGCGTGGCATTATCGCAACACTGGCGACTACAATTACGGGAACTGAAGCCAACGTCGAAAAAATCTCCACCATCGAGAGAGATGCTCGCTTCAGCATCGTAAACCTCTCACTCAATGTTCATAACCGGATTCACTTGGCGCGCGTCATGAAACGCGTGCGACTCATCAAGGCCGTAGCAAAAGTAACTCGAGTGAAGAGCCGCAAGGTACGCAAAACAATTAAGAATATCGTCGGTAGCAACTAGATATAAACCGGAGAATTACCATGACTACATTAGAACAAGTTCATTCCAATTCGGCCCCAGCAGCAATTGGCGCCTACTCCCAGGCGATTAAAGCTGGCTCCATGGTTTTCCTGTCGGGACAGATTCCGCTAGATCCTAAAAGCATGGAGATCGTCTCCGATGATGTCGCCGCACAGACCCATCAGGTTTTTAAAAACCTGATAGCGGTCGCTGAAGCTGCCGGCGGCAGTTTGAGTAACGCAGCGAAGCTGACCATCTATCTTACCGACCTTGGCGACTTCGCTGTAGTAAATGAGATCATGGCTGGGTATTTCTCAGAGCCTTATCCAGCACGCGCTACGATACAAGTCAGCGCCCTACCCAAAGGGTCTAGAGTTGAGATCGACGCCATTCTGGCACTGTAGATCTCATTACAACGCTTCACTGAGTGCTGAGACTGCCTTGTCTTAGCGCTTTCGTAGCACTACTGTATAAAAACACATATACTTTGTTGGTCTCTGTCGCAGAGGATTAGCTTAATCCTCTCTGTGCGCTCTCGCTCTCTCAATCCAGAGTAGGGGGCTCACTGCTAAATCGGACACTACGCACTGTGAATGCAGCCAGCCAACAACTAGAAACGATACCAGTCACGCGCTTGAAAGGCGTAGGCGCCGCGCTTGAGAAAAAACTAAACTCTCTTGGCATCCATAACCTGCAAGACTTGCTTTTCCATTTGCCCTTTCGCTATGAAGACAGGTCTCGAATCGCATCCATCGGCTCGATCAGTGCGGGCGAAACCGTTCAGATACAGGGCGAGGTCGTGAGTACCGACATACAGTTCGGTCGCCGCCGGAGTCTGCGTTCTACAGTTAAAGACAATAGCGGCTTCATCACACTTCGCTTCTTTCATTTTAGTAACGCACAGAAGAGTTCTCTCGCGGTCGGCAGCCAGGTGCGCTGCTACGGCGAGGTACGGCGCGGTAGATCTGGGCTCGAGCTATTCCATCCCGAGTATAGAGTCGTGCGCGAGAACGAAGACATAGTCGTCGAAGACTGCCTAACCTCTATCTATCCGACAACCGAAGGGCTTGGACAAACTCGACTACGCAGCATCGCAAATCAAGCGCTCGCTTTCTTGCCCCCTAATGCCGATGGTGATTCGATTGTAGGTTCCACCCTTCAAGAACTATTACCAGATGAGCTGATCAAGAAATACCGTTTTCGTTCGCTTGTCGATGCGATAAGACTGATTCATCGACCTCCACTAGAGGCTCCGCTAAGCTGGTTAAGTGAAGGCAAAAACCCGGGCCAACATCGCCTGTCTTTCGAAGAGTTGCTCGCGCACCGCTTGTGCATGCGCCGTTTTAAATCTGACGCGCAGCAGCAGAGCGCACCTAAATTTAGTGATTCGCCGGCGTTGGTTGCAAGCTTTCTCGAAGCACTCCCCTTCACCCTGACTAACGGTCAGCAGCGTGCCTACAAAGAGATCGCCGACGATCTAGCACGTGCCTGCCCGATGCTTAGACTGCTGCAGGGTGATGTGGGATCCGGCAAGACTGTAGTTGCTGCCCTATCGGCACTACATGCTATTGCCCAGGGGTATCAGGTGGCAATAATGGCGCCTACAGAATTATTGGCGGAACAACACTTTGCGAATTTTTGTCAGTGGTTCGAACCGTTAGGCATCAACGTTGGCTGGCTAAGTGGAAAGACCAAAGGAAAAGCGCGCATTACACAACTCGCATCAGTGGACAATGGCGACTGCCAACTACTAGTAGGGACTCACGCGCTTTTTCAAGACGAGGTAATCTACGCCAAGCTCGGGCTCATCATAATCGATGAACAACACCGTTTCGGAGTGCACCAACGTCTCGCCTTGCGTGAGAAGGCAAATCAACACGCATTGAACCCACACCAGTTAGTTATGACCGCGACCCCTATTCCTAGAACACTCGCTATGAGTGCCTATGCCGATCTCGACAACTCGGTGATCGATGAGCTGCCACCAGGACGAATCCCTGTAAACACCGCTGTCATTTCCAACGATCGCCGAGATCAGGTTATGCAACGCATCGAGAGCGCCTGCAAAGAAAATAGCCAAGCCTATTGGGTCTGCACGCTGATCGAAGAGAGTGAGGCGCTGCAATGCCAGGCGGCGGAGGTAACGGCCGAGCAACTCACCTTGCAGCTACCCGATATAAAAGTTGGGCTTATTCATGGGCGCATGAAGCCACAAGAGAAAGTGGCGATCATGCAGCGTTTCAAGCAGGGAGATCTGCAGTTGCTGGTAGCAACTACCGTTATCGAAGTTGGTGTCGATGTGCCCAATGCCAGCCTGATGGTAATAGAGAACCCTGAACGCCTTGGTCTAGCGCAGCTGCACCAACTACGCGGCCGCGTCGGTAGGGGGTCGACTCGCAGCCACTGTATCCTCTTGTATCAGACACCCTTGTCTAAGGCCGGCAAGCAACGCCTATCGGTAATGCGCGAGAGTACCGATGGATTCTACATCGCTGAGAAGGATCTTGAGCTACGCGGACCCGGCCAGGTCCTAGGTACCCAACAGACCGGATTGATGAGCTTTAAAGTGGCAGACATCAACCGCGATGCCGACCTGTTAGATCAGGTAAAAGAAGCCTCAGAGCTGGTTCTGGAAAAATACCCTGAAATCATAGACCCATTGATTCAGCGTTGGTTGGGAGACAACGTCCTCTACGCCAACGTCTAGTCAGTCGATTGCTACTCTGCTCTATAGGATCGTTTACCACCCTCCCCTAAACTAATTTTTACTCTCACCCTAAAGTCTTTTATGCTAGCGGCTCAATAGCTGTAGCCAAGTATTAACTCCTCATGGAATTTGTAACCATAATTCGCGGCAGAATAGTTTCACAGTTTCGGTCTCGATTTCCCGAGCTCTATATCAAACTGCCTGCATTCGCGGAATTAACTCGCGCCAATAAGCCTATCGGTATTTATCTGCTGCTTTGGCCAACGATCTCTGCGCTATGGATAGCCGAAGAGGGCTTCCCTCGGTTTTCGCTGCTGTTTATCTTTGTCATAGGCACGGCGCTAATGCGCTCGGCTGGCTGCTGTGTAAATGATTTTGCCGACCATAAAATCGATGGAAAGGTAACAAGGACGCAGCGGCGGCCGCTAGCTGTAGGATCGCTTACAAGAAAGGATGCTTTCCTTTGTTTCGCAGTGCTATCTCTAATTAGTTTCGCTTTAGTGCTAATGACAAATGAGAGAACCATCACTCTCTCCTTTGCCGCCGTTGCACTTGTCGCGGTATACCCGTTCATGAAACGATTCACGCACTTACCTCAGCTAGTGTTGGGGATCGCCTTCTCTTGGGGAATATTAATGGCTTTCTCGGCAGCAACCGGAGATGTTCCACAGTCTGCCTATCTCTTATTCGTAGCAAACTGTTTGTGGACTGTAGCCTACGATACACAGTATGCGATGGTAGATAGAGAGTTCGATATAGAAATAGGAGTCAAGTCTACCGCAATACTATTTGGTGATGCCGACAAGATCATCATCGGTAGTCTGCAGGTCATGTTTATTCTAGCGATGATTCTCGCTGGCAGGCAGTTCGAGCTTGGGACGTTCTACTATCTCTCTCTGGTCATAGCGAGCGGGTTCCTTGCCTATCAGCAATATCTCATCAAAGATCGATTACCGGGGCCCTGCTTCGATTCGTTTCTGAACAATAATTGGGTGGGTGCGGTGATTTTTATCGGCGTGCTGCTGAGTTTCATTTAGCTTTATATACTGGGCCAACTTCATTTTCTAGATTGAAGTCAGCCCATCGCATCAAACTAGTAATTAAACGAACGCTTGTATACCAGTCTGTGATCTACCTAGAATTAGTGCGTGAATATCCTGGGTTCCTTCATAGGTATTCACTACTTCCAGATTCTGACAGTGACGCATAATCGGAAATTCGTCCGAGATGCCATTACCTCCCAACATATCCCTTGCCTCGCGAGCTGCATCCAATGCCTTCAGGCAAGAGTTGCGCTTTAGCAGAGAAATAAGTGGTGGCGCCAACTTGCCCTCATCTTGAAGACGGCAGGCTTGCAAGCAACCCTGAAGGCCTAAAGAGATATCGGTTTGCATGATAGCCAGCTTCTTCTGAATCAGCTGATTCGCCGCAAGCGGCCGACCGAATTGTTTCCTATCCATCGTGTATTGCAGCGCCGTATGCCAGCACGTCTCTGCAGCACCTAGTGCTCCCCAGGCAATCCCGAGCCGGGCAGAATTCAGACAGCTAAACGGACCGGCTAGGCCTTTCGCATGAGGCAGCTTGTTCTCTTGAGGTACGAAAACCTCATCCATCACGATCTCACCAGTGATCGATGCGCGCAGTGCCAGTTTTCCTTCAATCTTAGGAGCAGTTAGTCCCTTCATGCCTTTGTCGAGAATGAACCCGCAGATGGTGCCGGTATCGTCTTTCGCCCAAACAATAAAGACATCGGCGATCGGCGAGTTACTGATCCAGTTCTTCGCGCCAGTCAGGGAGTACCCGCCCGCAACGGACTTCGCTCTGGTTATCATGCCGCCCGGGTCGGAGCCGTGATCAGGCTCGGTGAGCCCAAAACAACCGATATATTCACCGGTTGCCAGCTTCGGCAAGTACTTCTGCTTTTGCTCTTCGGTGCCGAATGTATTGATTGGGTGCATAACCAGGCTAGATTGCACGCTCATCATTGATCGATAGCCAGAATCCACTGCCTCAATCTCGCGCGCCATTAGTCCATAACAGACATAGTTCACACCAGCGCAGCCGTAGCCTTCGATGGTGGAACCAAGCAGGCCTAGCGCACCCATTTCACGAAATATCTCCGGATCGGTTTGCTCTTTTTGATAGGCTTCGCGAACGCGGGGCAGCAACTTCTCCTGTGAGTATTGCTTCGCCGTATCTCGAACCAGGCGCTCTTCCTCCGATAATTGTCCTTCCATCCCAAATGGATCTGCCCAATTGAATGGCACGTTGTCCGATCTGACAGACATAGTTTTCTCCTAGTTAGCTCTAGCTACCCTACTGCAGGCTAGCTCGTAAATTCATGTGTGCTCGGCGTTGTTCAATTAAGACAAAGACCACAAAGGTCGGGGCCTCTCTGAGCCGGAAGCAAGCGCAGTAGTCTATCAAACTTCACGACTTTTCTCTAAGAGAGCTACGACTTTTCTCTAAGAGAGCTACGACTTTTCTCTAAGAGAGCTACGACTTGCCTAGATAGTGATAATACTTAGATAAAGCGGAGAATCTCGGCGACATTTTGATAGAATAACGCGCCATGGATGTCTCACACATATTAGATTCACTCAACGATGAGCAAAGAAACGCAGTAGCGAACCCATCGCAGCACCTGCTGGTATTAGCCGGTGCCGGTAGCGGCAAGACACGCGTGCTTGTGCACAGGATCGCCTGGCTGCTGGAAGCCGAGCAGGCATCCCCCTATTCTATTCTCGCCGTGACCTTTACCAATAAATCCGCTCGAGAAATGCGTGGCCGTATAGAGTCGCTGATGGCGAATTCCTTCGCTGGCATGTGGGTTGGTACCTTTCACGGCCTTGCCCATCGACTGCTACGCACCCATTGGAAAGAGGCTGGCCTAGTCCAAGACTTCCAGATCCTCGATGGCGACGATCAGCTGCGTTTGGTCAAGCGTATCAACCGCTCATTGAAGATAGATGAAGACAAATGGCCTGCAAAACAGTGCCAGTGGTATATCAATTCACAGAAGGATGAGGGGCTGCGCTCTGACCACATCGACCATTTTGAGGATGACTATACGAAGACCATGCTCCAGGTCTACAAGGCCTACGAGGAGGCATGCGATCGCGGTGGCATGATCGATTTCGGAGAGATCTTGCTCAGATCCCACGAGCTATGGCTAAAGAACCCCCAGATACTGGAACACTACCAGCGACGCTTTAAACATGTTCTGGTCGATGAGTTTCAAGACACCAATTCTATTCAATATGCCTGGCTGCGGGTACTAGCCGGAACACAGAACCAACTGATGGTAGTTGGAGATGATGATCAATCTATCTACGGCTGGCGCGGCGCTAAGATCGAGAATATTCAACAGTTCAATGTAGATTTCAGCGAAGCCGAAACCGTTCGCCTGGAACAGAACTACCGCTCTACCTCCACGATTCTCAAGGCGGCCAATAAGCTGATCTCAAACAACCAAAGCCGCCTTGGCAAGAACCTCTGGACTGAGGATGGAGATGGCGAGCAGATCAGCTTGTACGAAGCTTTCAACGAACAGGATGAAGCGCGCTTCATCGTAGATCGTGTGCAAGACTGGTTTAACAACGGCCACCGCCGCTCCGACGCCGCTATCCTCTATCGCTCCAACGCACAGTCACGCGAACTGGAAGACGCCCTCCTACGCATGGGCATGCCCTATCGTATCTACGGCGGCCACCGTTTCTATGAACGCCTCGAAATTAAAAACGCACTGGCCTATCTGCGCCTCGTAATAAACAGAGACGACGATACCGCCGTAGAGCGAGTGATCAATGTTCCAACGAGAGGCATTGGCGGCCGAACAATCGAACAGGTTAGAAGCGTAGCGAGAGAAGAAAACTGCTCCCTCTGGCAGGCCTGTGCCAAATGTGTGAACGAATCCCTCATGACAGCTAGGGCTTCCAATGCCGTGCTAGGCTTTCTGGAACTAATCGATGAGCTAAGCCTCGCCTGTAGTGAATTGGAATTAGCAGAAAAGGCGGAGCATATTGTTAATCATACCGGACTGATTCAACATCATGAAAAGGAAGGTGGCGAGAAGGCTCGCGCACGAATTGAGAACCTCGAAGAACTAGTAACAGCCGCAAACAATTTCGACGACCCAGATATCGATGAAGACTTTGACCTGAAATCTAACGCCTTCCTATCTGCATTCCTCGATAAAGCAGCGCTAGATGCAGGAGAGACGCAGGCCGATGAATCCGAAGACGCTGTACAATTAATGACGCTGCATTCCGCAAAGGGTTTGGAATTTCATCTAGTATTTCTTGCAGGAATGGAGGAAGGATTATTTCCTCACAAGATGTCTATGGACAACATTGCCGGTCTCGAAGAAGAGAGACGGCTATGCTACGTCGGAATAACGCGCGCCAGAACCAAGTTATATATGAGTCATGCAGAATCCAGAAGGATGCATGGTGAGGTGAATCTCTGTCGACCCTCGCGTTTCATCAATGAGATACCGAACGAACTGCTTGATGAGATTCGAATGAAATCTAGCGTCAGCAGACCATCGTTCGGCAATACACGAATCGGCAGCAGAATCAGTAGCAAACTCAGTGGCAACATAGAGGTGCCGGAAACCGATTTGTCATTGGGGCAGCGCGTCGTCCACGGGAAATTCGGCGAAGGTGTTATCCTAAACTATGAAGGACAAGGCCCTAATGCTCGAGTTCAGGTAAACTTCGATGCAGTGGGGAGCAAGTGGTTGGTGCTGTCCTATGCCAAACTGGAAGTGTTGGCGTGACTCGCCAGTGATGTGAGATATGCAGGGAAATAATTATGTTACTTAGGAATTTATTTAGCTCGACTGTTAAAACATTAGGCACAGCCGCGTTCCTTTTGATCTTAACGGCCTGCGGTGGAGGGTCTCAGTCAACAGATTCTGGAGCACCCAGCAGCGCACAAGAACAAACGGTCTATGAATGGAAGTTGATTACATCCTGGCCGAAGAACCTACCGGCACTGGGAACATCCCCCGAGCACTTCGCCGATATCGTCGAGAAGATGAGCAATGGCCGCATGCGCATCCGCGTATATGGTGCGAATGAGCTAGTCGGTGGTCTCGAAGTATTCGATGCCGTATCCCAAGGCGTAGCCGAGATTGGCCACACAGGAGCCTATTATTGGCAAGGCAAGATTCCCAGCACGCCTTTCTTTTCCACTATCCCCTTCGGCTTAACAGGCACGGAAATGGACGCCTGGCTTAGCTATGGCGGCGGTAATGAACTATGGCAAGAGATCTACGCCCCCTTCAATCTTATTCCGATGCGCGGCGGTAACTCCGGCACGCAGATGTTTGGCTGGTTCAACAAAGAGATTAACTCGCTAGCCGATTTGCAGGGGCTGAAGATGAGAATTCCTGGCCTCGGCGGCGAAGTATTTCGTCGCGCTGGAGGCACTCCGGTCACCATGCAGGTGAGCGAAGTGTTCACAGCCATGCAGACCGGCGCACTCGACGCGACAGAATTCGTAAGTCCGTATAATGACATGGCGGCTGGATACCATACCGTTGCCGACTACTATTACTACCCCGGTTGGCACGAGCCCGGCTCAACTCTAGAAACCATCTTCAACAAGTCCGCGTTCGAGGCTCTCCCCGAAGATCTTCAAGAGATTCTCAAGGCAGGCACCGAAGTGATGAACCAACTTTTGATGGACGAACTCACTGCGAAAAATAACGAAGCGCTACGCGTTCTGGTAGAAGAGCATGGCGTGGAGTTAAGAAAGCTTCCCGATGACGTACTTGTAGAGCTACGAGATATTTCCAACCAGGTCGTTGCCGAACTCGCAGATACTGACGAGGTCACGCGCCGCATCTATGATTCGTATAAGAGTTTTCAAGCAGGCGTAGAAAATTATCACAGCATTGCCGAAGACGCCTATGTCGAAGCACGCAAACTACCGAGCAAGTAGATTTAGATACTCATAGAAGGTTGAGGCCTATCTTGGAATAGGTCTTGGCTTACCTTCCTCATCAATCGCAACAAACACGAACAACCCGTCCGCCATCTTAGTAGGCTTGTCAATAATACTAATGCTAGAAGTCCAAACCTCTACATTAATCTGCACAGAAGTCTTACCTGTTTTAACAACCTTCGTGTAACAGCTAACAGTAGCGCCCACTTTAACCGGACTGATGAAGTGCACGTTCTGAATGGCGACCGTCACCGAACGACCTCGTGTAGCCATCTTGCTCGCGATGCCTGCCGCCAAATCCATCTGCGACACCAGCCAACCACCAAAGATATCGCCGTTCGCATTCGTGTCCTTCGGCATGGCGAGAGTTTGTAATGCCAACTCGCCTATGGGGCCGGCTTCGTTGCTGCTCATAATAATTTCCTTAGTAAAGTGATTACAGGAGTGTGGCCGACTCGATCAAAGTATCTATCAAAGTACCGAAGGTAGCCAAGTTGCCAATGCCGGTTGCAGCGCGAGCAACAATAACAGTGCAAGCTGCATAACTACAAAAGGTATAACGCCTCTATAAATCTCACTGGTCTTGATTTCAGCTGGAGCCACGCTACGTAAGTAGAAAAGAGAAAAACCAAACGGCGGGGTTAAAAACGATGTCTGTAGATTCACCGCGATCATCACTCCCAACCAAATCGGATCGACGCCCATAGCCAGAAGTATAGGCCCCACAAGCGGCACGACCATGAACGTGATCTCTATAAAATCTAGAATAAACCCTAAAAAGAAGATCAGCAGCATAACGACAAGAGTCGCCGAAACGACACCGCCGGGCAGGTTCATAAGCAGCTCTTCAATCAGTACATCGCCACCAAAGCCTCTAAATACCGACGAAAATATCGTCGCGCCGACTAAAATCAGATATACCATCGATGTAACTCGCATGGTTTCTATGCTCACCGAATGCAGCACTGTCAGAGTTAACGCTCTCTTTATTAGGGCCAGAATCATCGCGCCCACCGCTCCAACGCTGGCTGCTTCGGTTGGCGTCGCTATTCCCAGAAGTATAGAGCCTAGCACAGCCACCATGAGCAGTACCGGAGGAAGCAAGCCCTTCAATAACGCCGTGAAGACATTAGTCCCCTCATCCAGCTCATCAATTACCATCGGCGGGGCGTGCGATGGTTTCACCATGGCGATAACGAACATATAGATCGCGTAGGCAATGACTAACAGCAGGCCCGGAATTATCGCGCCAGCGAACAGGTCGCCTATCGAAACAAAATCGGGTGCGAAGACGCCTGCATTTAACTGAGACTGTTGGTACGCGTTCGAGATAACTTCTCCCAGCAGCACCAAACAGATAGACGGCGGAATGATCTGACCAAGTGTTCCCGTCGCACAAAGCGTTCCGCAAGCCAGCGAGGGCTTATATCCGGCCTTCATCATTGTTGGCAAAGAGAGTATGCCCATAGTGACGACCGTTGCGCCGACGATGCCGGTGCTCGCGGCCAGTAACATGCCAACGATAATGACTGAAATACCGAGACCACCAGGAAATTTTCCTAACACGATAGCCATGTTCTTGAGCAAGTCTTCTGCGATGCGGCTTCGCTCCAACATCGTTCCCATGAATACAAACAGCGGCACAGCAAACAAGTTTTGGTTAATCAATAAACCGTAGATGCGATTTGGAATTAGTGAAATATAGGCTGTATCGAAAACACCGCTCAACGTTCCTATCGCAGCGAATCCCAACGACACGCCAGTAAGTGATAGAGCAACCGGATAGCCTGCCATCAGCACGAGACACACGATCAAGAAAAAGAGAATGGGAATAAATTCGATCACTAGGAGTCTCGCCGCTTGATCACAGAAATTGATTTCGCTACCTCTGAAATTCCCTGCAGCAATAGTAAGGCAGGTAAGAGGAGAATCACTGCCTTCAGTAAATAGACGAAAGGAAGACCGCTGGATTCTGCTGACCCTTCCCCTATCCGCCAGGAAACAGCTACGTAGTCCCAACTAACCCAGATAATAAAACAGGTAGAAGGAACTAGGAAAAGTAGTGCGCCGAATAGGTCTACCCAAGCACGCTTTTTCTCGTTAAGTCGGCTATAAAAAATATCGACCCGAACATGACCCTGCTCCTTAAGCGTATAGGCGACACCGAAAGTAAATATAAGCGCGTTGATATAGATAATCGACTCTTGCAGCGCAATCGAGCTAATTTGAAACACGTAGCGCAGCACAACGATGGCAGCCATAACAATCACCATAGTCAGAGTGAGCCAGGAAAAAACTCGGCCTAGACGATTCGACAGCCCATCGATGAAAAGAGAAAGCTTTTCCATAGTGTTTGTGTGCGCTAATGCGCCATTGTTCTTATTCGTATTTATTTGCGTAACCCGATCTAGTTACTACTAAAACTCTACCTAACAGGACAACTCATTATTGCATACATAGCAGGGCACTATGAGGATGCCAGTGCTAAGACTCATAGCCACACTCGCATCAGTTGATAGCTAAGAATAAGGAGGCCCGCCGCACTAACTATCGTCAAAAGGCCCAGAACCCACAAAATCCCCCTTCTCACACGCACGCCCATTCGCCTGCGGAAAGTCGCTTCACTGCCGGCCTTGCCCGGTATCTCCTGAAAGAGCTCCCCAGTGCTATACAGCATCAGCGCCCAACAGAACCCAAGGATAGCGGGCATCAAGAGCCTGTCATCATCGAGCAGTGGGTTATCCAGCACACTCAGAACAAGCACCATCAGAGAAAATCCAGCCAAGACGAATAATGGCAGCCGAAACCTAGCTAAAATAGTGGCAATTCGCTGTAGTCGCTCTATCATTGCCGTCCGTAGCCGCCTAGGTTAGCCTTCTCGCCAGCAAGCTTACCTACTAAACATGCATTCATCCACAGGGCCAACCAAGGTACAAGCATTGAGTTCTCCTACTTATCCCGTAGCCGCCGACATTTTCGAACTTCCTTTCCTAGCAGGCATCAATCCCGACGGCGACCCTGTCTTCGAAAGCCTCGAAGTCGAATTGGTCGAGGATACCGAAGACGAGGTGCGCCTCGTACGCTCCCCTTTGCTAGCTCGCAATCTGGCGGCTGGAGATAAACTCAAGGTCATCGACGTTTCTTCGGCAGAATATAAGCTGCTGCGTCGCAGCGGCAACTTATCCATTCGCGTCTTCCGCCAGCATCAACTAGATGTGTTGGCAGAAAACCTTTCGGCGAAAATTGAAAAACTTGGAGGCAGCCTAGACAAGCAAACCGATCGCGCATTGGTTTACACCATACATTTTTCCATTGGCTTCCAAGTCATCGAGGAGCTATTGAGCGCTGTGGTCAAAGATTATCCTGACACAGTTTGGTACTATGGAAACGTTTACGATCCCGAAGACGGCACGACACCGCTAGAGTGGTGGTTAGAATTCGAAGATCAGGAATAGCCTTTATCCGTTTCACTACTATTCGACCAAATAGACGAGTAATCAGACCATGCTAATTGTAGTATCGCCCGCCAAGTCTCTCGATTTCGAAACCAAGGCTCCCACTCGAAAGTTTACTGATCCACAATATCTCGCAGAGTCCACACAACTTGTGGGTCAATTGCAAAAGCTAAGCCCGGAAGATTTCTCCGAGCTTATGCACATCAGCAGCGCCTTGGGCGAACTCAACCATATGCGCTTCGCAAACTGGCATACGCCTTTCGATTTGAAGAATTCCAAGCAAGCCATTTTCGCCTTCAAGGGCGATGTCTATATCGGTCTAGAGGCGGAAAAATTCTCTAAGGCAGATCTGAACTTCGCACAGAATCATTTACGGATTTTGTCAGGGCTATACGGCCTGCTTCGACCTCTGGATTTGATGCAGCCCTATAGGCTTGAGATGGGTTCCAAGTTCAAGAACAAGAAAGGCAAGAATCTCTATGAATTTTGGGATGGCCAGCTTACGAAGAATCTCAACGAATTATTCGAGAAAGACAAAAAGCCAGTATTAGTTAATCTCGCTTCAATAGAATATTTCAGCGCAATCAAACCAAAATCGCTTAACGCTGAAATTATTTCCCCGGTTTTCAAAGATTTCTCGAATGGAAAATACAAGATCGTAAGTTTCTTTGCAAAGAAAGCCCGCGGCTACATGGCAGCCTACATTATTCAGAACAGAATCAAGAACCCAGAAAAGCTTAAGGAGTTCGACGTAGAGGGCTACCGCTATAGCGTAGAGGACTCAACACCAATGCAGCCAGTCTTTCTGCGTGACCCGCAATAATTTTATGCATGAACCCCCCTTTAGCCAGGCCTGCGAGAACAATAAGCAGGTCATCCTAGAAATACTTGAACGGCACCTTAAAGATGGTGACCAAGTACTTGAGCTGGCCGGCGGCACAGGTCAGCACTGCGTTCATTTCGCCACGAACCTGCCAAACCTTCATTGGCAGTCCTCTGATATCCCTAGCAACGTAGATAATCTCAACCTGCGCCTGGCTGATGCAAAGCTGGCAAACCTTCCTGCGGCCATAGCCATCGATGTAAATCACCCTTTTTGGACTAGCGACAGGCCTACTGCAATTTTCAGCGCTAACAGCTTACATATTATGTCTGCCGATTCTGTTGAAAATTTCTTCAAGGGAATAGGGGAAGTTCTGCAAGCCGATGGAACACTAATCGTATATGGTCCCTTTAAATACGCCGGTGGGTTTACATCTGAAAGCAATGAAGGCTTCGACCACTGGTTGAAAGATAGAGACCCTACGAGTGGTCTTCGGGATTTCGAATGGGTAAATGATTTAGCGACTAAAGCCAACTTAACCCTCATCGAAGACAATGCTATGCCGGCCAACAATCAACTTCTGGTCTGGAAGAAATCTAAGTAGAGCAGGGTTAGAGCATACTCAAGGAAATTCACGTCAGCATTTAGCCCCTGGCTCGCATTCGCTTAGACTCCAGCGTAAGTTTTACTATTTACTGTAAGTACTAAGGTCAGGAAATACAGTGATGCATCTTCCAGTACCTCAAAACCACCGTGGCTCCACGTCGATGACTGGAATCCCTCTGCAATTGCCTCACGATATTTCCAGACGCGATTTCATGAGGCTCTGGGCCGCCATTGCAGCGGCTGAAATCCTCTTGCTATGCACCAAGCCCAGAGCATGACCTTGAGCTATCGCGAGCTACTACTCCGCGCTATCGATGCAGCGAGAAGCGCCGGCGCTCGGAAACGTTAGCTCGACTCGCCCCGGTCAGTACTCCTATCGTTGTACCAACACTGAAGGTTAGCGGTTTTAATCTTTCGAGTTTTTGTGACGCCACTTAGCCCCGTCAGCCCTCTCTGCGCCGCGGAAGCCTTTCCAACATTGATATGAATCTATTGAGTAATAGCAAAACAACCTGTTTATGCCGTATTTTGCCGCTAATTCCATTATCATGAGGCCACACAGATGAATTCGAACGTTGCCAAGACTATTGGCGAAGAAATTGGGAGAACAACCATGTCAAAATTAGCAAAACTTATCCTCAGCACAGTGATTGCGGGCACCTGCATGTCCTTGCTCTCGCCCTTAAGCGTGGCTCAGGATCAGGTGATACCACAACTGAGTGGTGTTTGGAGCAACGCCTCTAGAACCAGCCTCACGCGCCCCCGCGGGCTTGAGACACTCGTCGTGACAGGCGACGAAGCAGAAAAAATTGTAGCGGGCATGAGCATCGCCGGCATCTCGGCAGAAAATGTTGAAGCAGGCCCGGCTATCGATCCAGAAACTGGCGCACCACCCGTTGGCGGTCAAGATTTCGGACTGCGTGGTTATAACCTATTTTGGACCGACCCAGGCTCCACTTTGGCATTGGTGAAGGGCGAATTCAGAACCTCTCTAATCGTAAACCCAGAGAACGGCCAAATTCCTCGATTGGAAAATCCAACGTACAATTTGAATAGAACGAATTTCGGCGCACGCTATCTCACCGGGGTAGGTGATACATCAGGGCCAGAGGCAATACCCATTGCCGAACGCTGCCTAATCGGATTCGGTAATACTGCAGGTCCTGGCATGATGGGCACACTGTACAACAGCACTTATCAATTCGTGCAAACTGATGACTACATAGTGATCAGCGTTGAGATGGCGCATGATGCCCGCATCATCCCTCTTTTCGATTCTGCAGAAAAAGCCAGAGCAAACACCCGCCCGGAAAGTCACTCACCTTGGTTTGGTGATTCTCGCGGTTGGTACGAAGGTGACACCCTAATTGTAGAAACGGTTAACATCAGCCCGTTACAAATGTCTCAGAGCTCTATTCCGATCTCGCCAGAAGGAAAATTTACTGAACGGTTTAGTCGCTATTCTGATACCGAGATTGTCTATCAATTTACAGTGGACGACCCTAATCTTTACAGCCAGCCATGGACTGCGGAAATGAGCTATCACGAAACCGAAGGCCCTCTTTACGAATATGCTTGTCATGAGGGAAACTATGCTATGCCGGGCATCTTAGCCGGTGCTAGGCGCCAGGAAGCGGAAGAGGCCGCAAGGCAACAGTAAGTTCGGAGCAACTCAAGTACCAAAAAAGGCTTCTTACCCGAACCGAGTAAGAAGCCTTTTTTATTTTCCTGAAATTAGTACAGCCTAGGGTTTTCGAATTTCGTAAATAATATGTGGATAATTGATTCCGCCTAGAACTCTGCCAATCAGCTGCTCTCGCTTCACGCCACCAATCTTCTCCATAGCACGCATAGAAACAATATTCGTATCACCCACCCAAAATACAACCGTGTCTACGAACTTAAAGGCATGGTCCAGCATGAGCTTCTTGATCTCGGCATTGTAGCTACCACCCCAGAAATCATGGTCTAGAAACGTCCAGCCTATTTCAATCTCGCCTAGCTCTTCATCAAGGCCATTGAAGCGGCTAGACCCAATTATCCTGCCGGTTTCACCATCAACAAATGTGAACGCGCTGCCGCTAGCGATCGCGCCATCGAAGAAAGCACGAAACACTGGCTCTTTATAGCGATCAGTCACGGGGTGAAGTTCCCAAACTTTTGGATTTGCTGCCGCCGAAAACATACCCTCCCAATCACCTTCTTCGATGGGGCGAACAATTACCCGGGGGCCTTCTAAGACGGGTGTGAAATCGAATGAATCGGTCATAGTAGGTCGCTTCTTACCTTGGTGTTAGAGCATTAACTGTCGTTTGTTCTGCGTCTAGATTGGCGGATTAACTGGTTCTAATTGGCACATAAATATCAATTATCGAATTGGGTTTATTCCACAAAAACCGATGATCATACTGTTCAAAATGGATTGTAGCTCTACTTTCATCGAGTTCAAAATCGGATTCTGGGATAAACTTTTTGTAGATCTTGTGGATCATAGGTTTTAGTAGACCCATGTCTCCCTTATGCTCGAATCAAATATATTCGCCACCTCTTAGTTCTTCTTCGGTAAACCCTGCTACATCTGTGATTTTTGGTATGGCTGTCAAATACATGTATTGATTGTTACTTTTTTTCGTAATCCCGTACTTCAACCAGCTGCCATCAAATCGAATTTCTTTGATTCTTAACTCACGGTTAAATCTCTTCCAATGACTTGCGATTATTCTGTGATTCTCATTTTGAGATGTAGTCAGCTCTACCTGTAACCCGATTACTTTACAGCTCTTTTTCGTAACTATTTCATAGTTCATCAGGCTTTCTTTGTGAGTAGTTGGAACTGCGGGTTAAGCCTTTGATTTCACTTTAGCTTATCTTTTAGTAGTACCTGGAAGTGGTTGTGCACAGAATGCCCTTAATAATAGTAGCGCGTACCGCCTTCTTTTTTGAATTGATTGCTATGTGTTGGTATCACGCCTTGTATTGCTCCCACTTTAAGTAAGCTCACGGACATAAACAGGCATTAAAATTTACAAGTAATTCAAAATTTTGGACAGATCACCCTGCGACAAAAGCGCCTCACTACGAATCTCTCGCTGATTGTTCAATTTGACTATTTCTTAAAACCAGATAGAGAGGAAAGCCCACCGCAACACCAGGAAACACACCTAACAACAAACAAATCCAACCATGTTTTACATCAAGAGCCTTGGATTGATAGAAAACCCACGTCGCTAAAGCTGCCCAACAGAAGAGAACACCAGCGGAGTATCCGGTTGAATAGGGATTGACAAATCCTGCGCCAATCTCGCCGAGGATATCAGCGGTGGCATCACTACAACAGCAAAGACAAAACTAAATGCCAACGCAATGAATTGCATAGCGCATTTAAAAGTAAATTCATTCATGTATATTCACTTCCCTATGATGCAAAATGCCAATAAGACTAGGGCCAATTAGCTTCGGCCAGAAGCCAACGCTACGAAACACATAACGCCTTTGATAATAGGATCAGCAGCGATCCCCTCCTTTTTTATTTGATTGTTATTGAGCCGCATGCTCTAGCCTCTCAGCGAGCCAAACTTTGATAATTGATTGCCGAGTAACGCCTAATCGAGAAGCCTCTTTGTCTAAAGAATCGATCATCCAGGTTGGAAAATCTACGTTTACTCTTCGCTGCTCCTGATTGGGTCTCTTTATCTTGGAAAGATCAAGATTGTCAGATATGTCCTTACCATTGTTGAAATCGGTATCAAATTTCTTAGCTTTCATATAGTTCCACCTCTTCACCGCGAGAACGGCGTACAGATATGATACGTACATTTTCATTTCGATAAGTGATAACAGCAGACCAGTGCTTCTTGGCGATTACACCCACGACTAGAAATCGAGGCTCATCTTCGGTCTTTGCTGGAACTTCTAGAAGGTTGGGGTCAAACCATAGTAGCTGCGCATCAATGAAATCGATGCCGTGTTTAGTGCGATTTGCCTTGCTCTTTCTTTCATCAAATTCGAATGAAATCAAGGTATATAAAATATACCTTTTTTGCACTATGGTCAACTAGGCTCAATAACGCCCTTAGTAATAGGAGGCGCTTGCGCCGTCCTTAATTGACTTGATTGTTATGTGGCGTGTGCTCAGAACCCTGACTTGATGCAATGCCAGGGACGGCTGGTAACGTACTTTGAGCGTTCGTCTGGACGTAGAAAGCGTCACTGCAGGCCTCATTTGTTCTTATTGTTATTGAGCAACTAAATAGACAACAAGGATCGCCACTAAGATAACCATCATTAGGCCATGCCGTGCAGCTCTGAGTCTTGCGTGTCGTGTTTCCATGACAATAGACTATTAGAAGCCAACGGTCATTTATATGGTGTGATGAAACCATATGTGTCTATTGGGGCGGGGTCTAGTGCTATCTGAGAATGTCCCGCAATGTTAAGGGCTACACCGGTTTTGAATCAGCCACATAACGCTTTGAATAAAAGTTTTTGCGAGTGGCGACCTTAGCTGCGGGTATTAATACTAAACGTGTAACTTGCCATACTTTTCAACATTCTTTCGCTACACATATGTTAGCTGCAGGTTCAGACATTCGAACTGTTCAAGAGCTACTAGGACTAATGATGTAACTACGACTCATATCTATACCCACGTATTGGGGAGACACCCCTCTGGAGCTTCCAGTCCTCTGGACGGGTTGAATTAGTTCGCCGCCGGTTAGCTCTCTTTTTTGAATGGTAATAGTGTGGCGGCTTCTGTCTGGTATTTTTCGATGTGAGGTCGCTCTTCATCAAGAAATTTATTTATTGCTTGGGCAAATCCCTCGTTAGCAATCCAGTGATTTGAATAGGTCGTTATCGGCTCAAAGCCTCTTTGAATCTTATGCTCCCCTTGAGCGCCTGAATCGAAACTCTGCAACTTGTGCTCAATACAATATTCCTGGCCTTGGTAGTAGCACGTTTCGAAATGTAGGAATTGATAGTCTTGTGCGCTGCCCCAGTACCTGCCAAACACCTTTTCATTGTTCCTGAAGAAGAGGGCCGCAGCTATCATCTGGTCTCCATCTAGTGCGACTATCATGAACAATTGTTCCGGCATTAGCTGTGCAAGCTCGGCAAAGAAATCCTGACTTAGATATCCCTGCATACCACGCATCATGTAAGTGCTTTGATAGAATCGGTAGAACGTATTCCAATGCCCGGGAGAAATGTCAGCTGCGTTGAGTGTTTCGAATCTCGTGCCTCGCTCTGCGACCTTCTGCCGCTCTCTTCTAATGTTTTTTCTCTTACGCGAATTAAGCGTCGCTAGAAAATCATCGAAGCTTGAGTAGTCTCGATTGAACCAGTGAAACTGACAGGCAGTTCTCGCTGGAATGCCAATTGTCTCGAACAGCTTGTTTTCTTCCGCTGTCGGAAAAAGAATATGCCAAGAAGACGCGTCTATAGATTCCGCCTTACTCTTCATCTCATCAAAAATCAGTTTGGCTATGTCATCTCTATTTACCGAATTACCAGTAAATAGTCGTGTGCCATGGCTAGGAGTGAACGGTACTGCGCTGACATACTTTGGGTAATAGTTAAGACCATAATTCTGGTAAGCGCTCGCCCAAGACCAGTCGAAAACGTATTCGCCATAGGAGTTTGTTTTCTGATACAGAGGCATAACAGCAACTAGCTGACGAGACTCGTCATCCTCCGGACCACTGTAGACGGCCACATGATGTGGTTCCCAACCGGTTGCCTGAGTCGTACAGCCGGTCTTCTCTAGAGCCCATAGAAACTCATAGCGAGTAAATGGATTCTCTGTTCCAGCTAGACTATTCCAATCCTCTGCACCGATGGTGGCGATGGAATCTACAAATTTTAGATCAAGCATTTTCATGGGCTACATGTTACCTCGAAACAGCTAAGTACACAGATTTGAAAATAGACTGATCTTTACTGAGGGTGCGTTTTCGCAATACAAACAGATGCGGTAGCCTGACAAATTGAGTAGCGTGGAAAGCTTATTTCAAGACTGATAGTAGTGTTAGAAAACTAGGCGGACAGCAAGTGCATTCACCCAATCTTATACGACGAATAGCTGACAGCAGTTCTGTGATGCGCAAGTCTGAAGCTAAAGTCGCAAGCTACGTACTTCAACACGCCAATGACGTGATCAAGATGCGCATCGTCGATCTCGCGGCTAATTCCGATGTTGGCGAACCCACCGTGATTCGCTTCTGCCGCGCTATTGGCTTCGACGGCTTCCTCTCCTTCAAGCTGCAGCTTGCTCAGCAGTTAGGCCTGGGCGGTGTGTATACTCAGTTCGCGGTGGATGATAAGGACACGGTCGAAGACCTACGCAATAAGGTTTTCGATACAACGGTAGGCTCTCTTTTAACGGTTAGGGATCAGTTAGACCCTGAAGTGCTGGAAACGGCCATCACTACCATTAACAACGCGAATCGCGTTGAATTCTATGGTTTCGGTGCTTCCGGCTCTGTTGCAGCCGATGCGCAACACAAGTTCTTCCGCTTGCAGCTATCATCTGCAGCCTATACAGACCCTCACATACAGCAAATGTCTGCGATATCACTAGGTGCTGATGATGTAGTAGTGGCCATATCTCAATCGGGGCAGACCCGCGCCCTACTGGAGAGTGTGAGCCTGGCCAGAGAAGCAGGTGCTACGGTTATTGGTGTAGCACCGCAAAACACTCCGTTGAGCGAACAATGCTGTCTGCCTATTTATGTGAATATGAAAGAGGAACGCCAAGCATTCGCGCCAGTATCTTCGCGCATCGCACACCTGGTGGTAATCGATGTACTAGCAACTGGTGTCGCTAGGCATCGCAAGCCCTTGCTGAAGGACCACCTGAAGAAATTACAGAAGAGCCAGCGGGCCCTTCGCTATATAAATTCTGATAAAAACTAAACTACTTCTATTTCTTAGTTGGCCGTTTCCAACCTGTAATGTTTCTTTGCTTGCCTCTTGCGACGGCTAGACTGTCGGCAGGTACATCGCAGTTTATCGAAGAGCCAGCAGCGATAAAGGTATTATCGGCGAGAGTGACTGGCGCCACCAAAACGCTATTCGATCCCACGAAGACATTATCGCCAATTATTGTCTTGTGTTTATTAACTCCGTCGTAGTTACAAAAAATTGTGCCGGCTCCAATGTTTACGTTCTCACCAACTACGGCGTCACCGATGTAGGCTAGATGGCTAGCCTTAGAGCCTTTACCAATAATCGCATTCTTAGTTTCGACAAAGTTTCCAATCTTGGTGTTCTCTTTTAAAATAGTGCCGGGTCTAATTCTAGCGTAAGGGCCAACACTAGCGCCCTCACCAATCTCTGCCCCATCGATGTTCGTGCCCTGAAGTATATTAGCGTTGTCGCCTATTTTACTGTCCTTAATGACAACGTTGGGGCCAATCTTAACGCCATTGCCCAGAGTCACGTGGCCTTCAAATATAGCGTTTATATCAATCTCTACATCACTACCCGTTTCGATTTCACCGCGAATATCGATGCGTGATGGGTCGCGTAGCAGAACTCCAGCTTCTAGAAGTTGTTCGGCTTTCTTCATTTGGTATTGTCTCTCCAGGCCGGCTAATTGCGCCTTGTCGTTTACACCTTGTACTTCGTTCTCATCATCAATAACCATTGCACAAATGGTGCATTCGTCATCTGCTGCCGCCATCGCCACTACATCAGTCAGATAGTACTCTCCCTGTGCATTGTTGTTTCCCAGAGAGTTCAACCATGTATTCAATTTCGTCGCTGGAATAACCATGATGCCGGTATTAATCTCGTTGATCTTTTTCTGTTCGTCGTTGGCATCCTTTTCTTCTACGATTGCCGTTATTTCACCCGAGTCGTCTCGGACAATTCGACCAAGACCTTTTGGATTTTCAGTGAGAAGGGTAAGGATACAAAGCGTGTTTTCACTCGCCTGCTGCACCAACTTTCTTAGTGTTGAAAAATTTGTAAGTGGTACATCGCCATATAAAACCAGCACGCGCTTTTCAGGCTTTGATATATCTATATTCGGCATAGCCTGCATAACAGCATGGCCAGTGCCGAGCTGCTCTTCTTGTAGGGCCCACTGCAGCTCCTTGTCAGAGCTGAATTCGGTTTTGATCTGCTGCGCTGCATATCCCACAACAATATGAATCTTCTCTGACTCTAACTTTCGCGCCGCATTGAGCACGTGGCCAAGCATCGAATCGCCACCGATCTGATGTAGTACTTTGGGAATATTTGAATTCATTCTTGTGCCGCGACCCGCTGCGAGAATGACGATATCTAAATTCATATTTAATCCGCTCATAGGAACCAATTTGGATGAAAACTTGTTTGGATAAGGGTCCAATCGATCAAGACGATGAGTCCAAGCCAAAAGAATAGCAAAAAAAAAGGTAGCTCATGCCACCTTTTTAGGTTTTCGTAATACTAGTTTGGCTAGCTGCTACTTTCTAATCTTCCGCAGAGAGCGTAACTGAGCCGCTGCCTCGGCTAGTTGAGCGGCGGCAATCGAGTAATCGAATTCTGCGCCCTGATTCGCTATAGCCCTCTCGGCATCTTCCACTGCTTGCTGCGCCGCGGCCTCATCTAGATCGTCGGCTCTAAGCGCCGTATCGCTCAATAGAGTAACAACACCGCGCTGCACCTCCAGAAACCCACCAGACACGTAAAAAACTTCTTCTTCGCCGTTTTGAAGTATTAACTTAACCGGCCCTGGGATTAATGCCGTCAACAAGGGCGCATGCCCAGGAGCAATACCAAGATCTCCAAGAGATCCTGCCGCAACAACCATTTCAACGAGACCCGAGAAGATACTCTTCTCCGCGCTTACGATGTCACAGTGCATTGTCATAGCCATATCAAATTACTCGTTTTTGCCCGTTAAACAATTACTTATTCTTCAAAGTTTCCGCTTTAGCGATTGCTTCTTCAATAGAACCTACCATGCTAAATGCCTGCTCTGGAAGGTGGTCATACTCGCCCGCCAAGATTCCTTTAAAGCCAGCAATCGTGTCCTTAAGAGAAACGTACTTACCTGGGGCATTGGTGAAAACTTCTGCAACAGTAAATGGCTGAGACAGGAATTGCGAAATACGTCTCGCGCGGCCAACCGTTTGCTTGTCTTCATCGGACAATTCGTCCATGCCCAAGATAGCGATAATGTCTTTCAATTCTTTATAACGCTGCAGAACCGTTTGCACGCCATTCGCCGTATCGTAATGCTCGTTACCAATGACCAAAGGATCCAACTGACGCGAGGTAGAATCCAATGGATCCACCGCCGGGTAAATACCCAGTGAAGCGATATCACGAGACAGTACAACTTTCGCATCCAAGTGGGCGAAGGTTGTTGCTGGCGATGGGTCAGTCAAGTCATCCGCAGGCACGTATACCGCTTGGATTGACGTAATGGAGCCATCTTTTGTTGATGTGATTCTTTCTTGGAGGGCGCCCATTTCCTCAGCAAGTGTAGGCTGGTAGCCCACCGCTGAAGGCATACGGCCAAGTAGTGCTGATACTTCTGTGCCTGCTAATGTGTAACGATAGATGTTGTCGATAAACAACAGCACGTCACGACCTTCATCGCGGAAGTCTTCCGCCATGGTGAGTCCGCTTAGAGCAACACGCAGTCTATTGCCAGGAGGCTCATTCATCTGGCCGTAGACCATCGCTACTTTAGATTCGCCTTCTAGGTCGATTACTTTTGATTCTTGCATTTCGTGATAGAAATCGTTTCCTTCACGAGTACGCTCACCTACACCTGCGAACACTGACAAACCGCTGTGCTCTGTTGCGATGTTGTTAATGAGCTCCAACATGTTTACCGTTTTTCCTACACCGGCACCACCAAATAGGCCAACCTTACTACCCTTTGCGAAAGGACAGATCAAGTCGATTACCTTGATGCCTGTTTCCAACAATTCGTTGGAGCTCGCCAACTCTTCATAACTAGGCGCCTTGCGGTGAATCGGCATACGCTTCTTCTCACCGATTGGTCCACGCTCGTCGATTGGCCGGCCTAGTACATTCATGATGCGGCCAAGTGTTTCAACACCGACTGGTACAGAAACAGGAGCGCCAGTATCTGTAACTTCAAGCCCACGACTCAGACCCTCAGTACTACCAAGCGCAATTGTTCTAACTACACCATCGCCTAGTTGCTGCTGCACTTCTAGCACGATGTCTGTGTTGCTGACTTCTAGTGCGTCATATATAGAAGGTACTCCATCGCGTCCAAATTCTACGTCGATTACAGCGCCAATGATTTGTACGATTCGGCCGCTACTCATGTCCGGTTCCTCAATCTCTTAATATTTCGTCTGAACTTCTTGTTAATGATACTGACCTTATTTGGGCAGCACCGCTAAATTTGTTATCTAAACTGCTGCAGCTCCGCCAGCTATCTCAGATAGCTCTTGGGTAATTGCCGCTTGTCGAGCCTTGTTATAAACCAACTCCAAGTCATCAATGATGTCGCCTGCGTTGTCGGTTGCGCTCTTCATTGCAACCATTCGCGCGGCTTGCTCACAGGCATTGTTCTCAACGACCGCCTGAAAAACTTGTGATTCGATATATCTTAATAGCAAACCATCTAGCAACTCTTTCGCATCGGGCTCATACAGATAATCCCAATGGTGTTGCATGTCTTCATCTTCTGAAGGAAGCAATGGCAACAACTGTTCGATAGTCGGCTGCTGCGTCATGGTATTAACGAAGGTATTACTAACAACCATCAACTGATCAATTTCGTTCTTGTTGAATTTTTCCAACATCACCCGAACAGAGCCAATTACATCGGCTACTTCCGGCGCATCGCCTATGCTATCAACCGCAGCAACTACATTGCCGCCGTAGTTGTTAAAGAAGCGCGCAGCCTTCTTACCTATCACACAAAAGTCTAACTCAACATTGCTATCTTTAAACTCTTTCATCGAAGCAACAGCTGCTTTAAATACATTGATATTCAAGCCGCCGCAAAGGCCGCGGTCTGAAGAGACAATAATGTAACCAACGCGCTTTACGTCTCTGGTATCGAAATAGGCGTGTCTATATTCCGGTGTTGCATTGGCGATGTGGCCGATCACCGAACGGATGCGATGGGCATAGGGCTTACCAAGTATCATGCGCTCCTGAGCTTTACGCATTTTACTTGCCGCTACCATTTCCATCGCGCCGGTGAGACTCTGAGTACTCTTAATACTCGAAATCTTGGTGCGTATTTCTTTTCCGCCAGCCATTGCTTACAGCCTCTGTATTATTTGCCTTGCCGACTACCAAGTCTGTGTGGACTTGAACTTATCGATTGCCGCTTTGAACTGGGCGCCAATGTCGTCGTTGTAATCGCCGGTATCGTTGATTTGTTTGATCAAATCAGCATGCTCGCTGTTCATGTAAGACAGCAGCGCCGCTTCGAAGTCCAATACCTTTTTCAGCTCAATATCTATCAGATAGCCTTCGTTCGCCGCGTAAATAGAGATGCCCATTTCCGCAATCGACATTGGCGTATATTGCTTCTGCTTCATCAATTCTGTCACTCGCTGACCGTGCTCTAGCTGTGCTCGAGTCGCATCATCAAGGTCAGAAGCGAACGCTGCGAAAGCCGCCAATTCACGATATTGAGCTAGTGCGATACGTATACCGCCACCCAGCTTCTTAATAATCTTAGTTTGCGCAGCGCCACCCACGCGCGACACCGAAACACCCGGGTTCATCGCAGGACGAATACCTGAGTTAAATAAGTCTGTTTCCAGAAATATCTGGCCATCTGTAATCGAAATTACGTTGGTGGGTACGAACGCCGAAACGTCACCAGCCTGAGTCTCAATTATGGGCAATGCCGTCAAAGAACCTGTCTTACCCTTCACTTCACCGTTGGTGAACTTCTCGACGTAGTTAACGTTCACTCTCGAGGAGCGCTCCAGTAAACGGGAGTGTAAGTAGAAAACGTCACCGGGATAGGCTTCACGGCCTGGCGGTCTTCTTAATAGTAGGGAGATCTGTCTATAGGCCCAGGCTTGCTTAGTTAGGTCATCATAGACGATCAATGCATCTTGGCCGCGGTCACGGTAGTACTCACCCATCGTGCAGCCTGAGTAAGGCGCGATGTATTGCATAGAGGCTGGATCAGATGCCGTCGCCGCTACGACGATGGTGTATTCCATGGCGCCGTGCTCTTCCAAACGATTTACCACGTTGGCTACAGATGAGGCCTTCTGGCCTATCGCTACGTAGACACACTTAACATTCTTGCCTTTCTGGTTGATGATCGCGTCGATCGCTACCGCTGTCTTGCCGACTTCACGGTCACCAATAATAAGTTCACGCTGGCCCCTTCCGATTGGGACCATGGAATCGATTGATTTCAATCCTGTCTGTACAGGCTCGTCAACCGACTGTCTTTCGATTACCCCTGGCGCTATTTTTTCAACCGCATCGGTCATCGTTGTTTCAACCGGGCCCTTACCATCGATAGGCTTACCTAGCGCATCAACAACTCGACCTTCCAGTTCTGGGCCGACCGGGACTTCCAAAATTCGCTTCGTACAACGACAAGTTTGACCTTCGCGCAGTGAGAGATAGTCGCCTAAAACAATGGCGCCTACAGAATCTCGCTCAAGGTTAAGCGCCATACCGTAGATGCCCCCTTCGAACTCGATCATTTCACCGTACATCACATCGGCCAGGCCGTGGATACGAATAATACCGTCAGATACGCTGACAATAGTGCCTTCGTTTTTTGACTCTACAGACACATCGAGCTTATCGATCCGTTGCTTAATAATGTCACTGATTTCGGATGGATTCAGTTGTTGCATGCTTATTTCCTTGTTCCTGACCTGCTCAGGAATTCATTGATTCAGCTAATTTAGATAACTTTCCGCGTACCGAGCTGTCGATGACATTGTCACCCGCTCTAATTACCGCGCCGCCGATCAAGCTTTGATCGACATTGGTAGTCAATAGTATTTCTCGTTTAAGACGATCTTTGAGAGCTTGCGCTAGCTTGTTTGAAACATCTGAACTAATTTCAAAAGCCGTTGTGATCTCAACATCGACCGACATTTCCTGTTGTGCTTTCAGCGCTTCGAACAATGAAGAAATTTCTGACAGCAAAACTAGGCGCTTGTTCTCGGCGAGCAGGCCTACAAAGTTCTTGCCCTTCTCATCGAGCTCATCGCCGCACACGCCGATGAAGGTGTCGGCAATTTGGTCCGACGACAAAGATGGGGAACTCAATATGCTGCTCACTTCAGGCTGGTCGGCCACGGCTGCAGATAGTGCGATCATATTGGACCATTTATCCAACGCACCATCGGCTAAAGCAGTTTCGAACGCCGCCTTGGCATAGGGTCTTGCTAATGTGATTAGTTCTGCCACTGTCTAGTTTCTCAAAGCTCGGAAGCTAATTTGTTCAACATGTCTTCGTTGGCGGCCCGATCGATAGTGCCTTCCAGGATCTTCTCGGCACCAGCAATTGCTATCGCAGATACCTGAGCACGTAGAGCTTCTTTCGCTCTATTTACTTCCTGTTCGATATCAGCCTGAGCGCCAACAATAATTCGTTTGGCCTCTTCTTTAGCTTTATCTTTTGCTTCGTCGACAATTTGCGAGCCGCGCTTATTAGCAAGGTCGATAATGCCAGCTGCCTCAACCTTCGCAACTTTCAGCTGGTCGGTAGACTTAGCCTGCGCTAATTCTAGGTCCTTCTCAGCTCGAGCAGCTGCTTCTAAGCCGTCTGCGATTTTCTGTCGACGCTCTTCCATAACATTCATGAAAAGAGGCCAGACATATTTCGCGCAGAACCACCAGAAAACGAAGAACGCTACCGATTGCCCGATAATAGTTAATGTAATATCCACCGCGATCTCCCGCTATTAGATGTCTGTCTTAGCCTGCTAGCTGGCCTAGGTAAGGGTTGGCAAAGGTAAACCACATGCCGATACCAATACCAATCATAGTTACCGCGTCGATAAGACCGGCTACCAAGAACATGCTGGCCTGTAATTTAGGAGCTAGCTCCGGCTGACGAGCAGAACCTTCTAGGAATTTGCCTCCTAAAATACCGAAACCAATCGCAGTTCCGAGTGCGCCCATTCCCAGTACAAGCAGTACGCCCAATACCGTATTCGCTAATATCAATTCCATCTTTTCCTCCAGGTTTTCTATAGTTCAGATAAATCTTAATAAAATGTAATGTTGTTTAGTGGTCGCCGTGTGCCGGCTCATGTGCCGCATTCAGATACACAATCGTTAGCATCATAAAGACGAATGCCTGCAGCGGAACAACCAATAGGTGAAACACTGCCCAGACAAAATGCGCGGGCAACTGATAAGCACCCAGCAGCCCGGAAATGAGCAAGAACAATAATTCCCCTGCATACATGTTTCCAAACAGACGCAGTCCTAGCGAAACCGGCTTAGCAAACAGGGTGGGTATTTCAATAATAAGGTTAAACGGCAGCATCCATTTACCGAACGGATGAAAGGCGAGCTCACTTAGGAAGCCGCCAAGGCCCTTGTTCTTAACGCTGTAGTAAAGAATAAGAAAGAAGACGCTGATCGACATACCCATGGTGATGTTCGGGTCTGTTGTTGGCACAACCTTGAAGGACATATGCTCCAAGCCCCAAAGCCCACCTACAGCCATTGCGATCTCTGGCAACCAATCGACTGGCACCAGGTCCATCGTGTTCATCAATATAATCCAGACAAAGACCGTCAAACACAGCGGGCCCACATGAGGATTCTTGTAGTTAAAGCCCGAGTTAACTTGGGATTCTACGAATTCGAAGATGCTCTCAACAAAGTTCTGGATACCGCTTGGCACGTCGGAAGTTGCGCGCAAACCGACGTAACGGAAGAATAATAAGAAAGCGGCGCCGATGAATAAAGACCAGCCCATAGTATCGACGTGTATCGACATGAAGCCCATTGAGACAGCTTCTTCAGGCGTGTGGGCAAGGCCCCAGTGACCGTCTGGAAATTTACCGTAGGTCAGATAGGATAAATGGTGGGTAATGTATTCCTGAACAGTCTGGCCTTCTGCCCCATGTTCAGCGGCTGCGTGTGCTACATCTGCTAACTCTGCCATTTATATTCTCTAAGCTTACGTTTTGTACTTATGTTTTGTTATGTGAGGGGCTATAACTAATGAACCCCGACATTACTACGCCTACAAAGTGGATCAGTGTGAACCCAAGTATTAAGGCTAATTCGTTTAAGCTGGTAATCAGTGTGAAACTAAGCGCAAACAACACCACTGTCATGATGATCTTGCCGAGCTCCCCGCGAATAAAGCCCTTCACAACGTTCTGTGCATTTCTCGCTCCCTGATAGCGGTAGGCATGAAACGCAAAATAACTGTTTGGCACAGCGCTTATCAAGCCCCCCAATAGTACGGAGTAGGCCAAAACGGTGCCTGAAATCAACAAAGAAATTACTGCTATAAAGACAGTCACTGCCAGTTGCGCAAGGGTTACTTTATACACCGGCGGGGTCTTTAAATTAGACATTTTGGCTTAGCTTTTCAGCTTCGCTCTCCATCGGCACCTGTCACAAACACCTAAAAAATCACAGCGGTGATCACCAAAGCACGCGCATTATAGGGGCTTTATAGTGCCTAATCAACTACGCAGGATTATCAATTGATATGGGAGAGAATGCCGTCTAGTTCGTCTAGGGAATTGTATTTTACAACAAGTCGACCCTTGCCTTTGGCAGTGTGCTGGATCATTACCTTAGCGCCCAGCTTATCAGCTAGGTTCTCTTCTAGATTATTGATGTCCGGATCCACCAGCTTGGTGGTCGCGCTACTAGTTGAGCCGGCTTCAGCTATCAACCGGCGAACCAGAGACTCTGTCTGACGTACGGACAGCCCTTTACCTACTACCGACCTAGCGGCTTGCGATTGTTGAGTATCCGGCAGTGACAGCAGGGCCCTAGCATGGCCCATTTCCAGATCCCCATGCTCCAACATTCGTCGAACATCGATGCTCAGGCCAATCAAGCGCATGAGGTTGGTCACGGTTGCCCTGGATTTACCTACTGCATCAGCCACCTGTTGTTGAGTTAGCTCAAATTCGTCCTGCAAGCGCTTAAGCGCCATCGCCTCTTCGATAGGGTTCAGGTTTTCACGCTGAATATTCTCGATCAGCGACATAGCGATTGCTGCTTCATCGCCAACTGGCTTAATAATGGCCGGTATAGTGTCTAAGCCCGCTATCTGAGTGGCTCTCCAGCGTCGCTCGCCGGCTATAATCTCATATTTGTCTGCTGATATGGGGCGAACAACAATTGGCTGCATCACGCCCTGAGCTCGAATGGAGGCGGCTAGTTCTTCCAGAGCCTCTTCGTGCATGTCGGTTCGAGGCTGGTATTTGCCACGCTGAATTAGATCTATAGGGATATTCTTGAGATCGCCGTCTTTTTCAGCGGCTTGTGGCGGTGTTGAACGGTCTTTGGGCTTACCGAGGAGGCTTGCCATTGTCTCTGTGCTGCCCCTGGAGAGCAGTACATCTAAGCCTTTGCCGAGTTTTCTTTTATTAGTCATCTTGCATTCGGGCTCAGGGAAACGGGTTTTTGTTCCCTAGTTTCAAAATTTTTGAACAAAAGTGTAATTACAGCTAAACAGCGGCTCTTGCGGCTGCTTCATCGTTGCGTCTCAATACTTCTCCGGCCAACGCGAGGTAAGCGATTGCTCCCCGCGACTGCTTGTCGTAATTCAAAACTGGCTTGCCGTAGCTAGGGGCCTCGGCCAGACGAACATTTCTCGGTACGACTGTACGGTAGACAGCATCTCCAAAAAAGCTAATTAGCTGGCCATTAACCTCTGAGGTCAGTTTGTTCCGCGGATCATACATGGTACGCACGATTCCTTCGATCTTTAAGTCCGGATTTAGACTATCGCGTATCGCATTAATCGTATCCATCAAGGCCGATAAGCCCTCAAGGGCATAATATTCACACTGCATTGGTATAACAACACCGTCGGCAGCGACCATCGCGTTAATCGTCAACATATTTAATGAAGGAGGACAGTCGATGACGACATAGTCGTAGCGGTGACGAACTTGTTCAATAATTTGGCGGAGTCGAAGTTCGCGGTTATCTTCGTTTATCAGCTCTATCTCAGCCGCGACCAGATCGCCATTTGCCGGCAGCAAATCGTATCCAGAAGCTTCGGGTTGTTGGACGACCTCGTCAAATTCCGCATGCTGAATCAGCACATCATAAATTGATGTCTCTAATGAGGACTTGTCGACTCCGCTACCCATAGTGGCATTGCCTTGTGGGTCCAGATCGATCAGTAGCACATTTTTTCGAGTAAATTTTAACGACGCAGCAAGATTCACAGAAGTCGTAGTCTTACCTACACCGCCTTTCTGATTTGCTATTGCTAGAACTTTAGCCACTAGTATATTCCTAACTTTTAATCTTAACTTCTATCCTAAGCTATTGTGCTTAGCTGTGGCTCGTGAGCATTGTATCAAATTTCTACTAATTATTCGGTCGACTAGGCTCAAGTATTGAAATTAAGCTTCCCTGTTTTTTTCGCATGACCTCAATTAGATGGCGCTGTGATTCACTGCCTGGCACATCCAATTTAATGCTTTTCGATAGCTCAAAACCATCTGGCAATCGCGCTATTTCGTCCTCAGGATAAAGCCCCTTCATAGCCAATAATTTGCACTCGTCGGAGAATATTGGCTGCAGCATAGTCAAGGCGTCTGCTAGTGTAGAGAACGCTCGACACATCACCATATCAATTTGCTGGATACTTTGATAGTGCTCTATTCGACAATTTTCGATAGAAATATTGTCCAGGCCCAGCTGGATTTTTGCCTGGAACATGAACCGTGTTTTCTTGCCATTGGAGTCAATCAATACGAAGTTTTTATCCGGGTTCAAGATCGCTAGAGGAATTCCCGGCAATCCTGCGCCAGCACCAATATCTGCTATTATATTTCCTTCCAGGTAAGGGTTTATAGAGAGGCTATCGAGAATATGCCTCGAGACCAGCGAATCAGATTCATTACCGCCAAGAAGGTTGTACGCCGAATTCCATTTCTTGAGCAAGTCGATATAGGCCAGTAAGGAAGAAAGCATTTCCTCGTTGCAATTTAGCGACAGCGATGAAATGCCACGCTGTAACTCCTCTCGGATTATATCTGTCATCTGTTCACCGTGGGGCTAGCCAGCCTTGCGAGTTATCGCTCGGTGTTTCTTCAGATAGATTAGCAACAGTGATATTGCCGCTGGCGTTATGCCGGGAATGCGGGAGGCTCGACCAATGTTTTCTGGTTTAGCTTCTAATAGTTTCTGCTTCAATTCATTTGAAAGACCCTGCATCTGCTGATAGTCAAAATCAACAGGCAGCTTTGTGTTCTCTTGCTTCTTCAGGCGCTCGATGTCTTCTTCCTGTCGATTTATATAGCCCTGATACTTGATCTGTATTTCTGCCTGCTGTGTTGACTGAGCCTCAATCGCTGTCTGTACTTTCTCTGATGCGCTGTCCAGAGAATCCAGATCACCGTTATACGCAGCCAGCAAGGGGCCGTGCTCTAGTCTAGGTCTGGCCAGCAGATCCGCCAGGCTATATTCGCGAGTAATAGGTTTTTCTAATAAGCGGTTTATGCGCTCAGCTCGATCTGTGTTGGGCTGCACCCAGGTGCTGCGTAAAAATAGCAGCTCTTCTTCGATTCGAATTTTTTTCTCGCTGTAAAATGCCCAGCGCTCATCATCAACCAAACCTAATTTTCTACCGTGCTCGGTAAGACGCAGGTCCGCATTGTCCTCTCGCAGGGTTAGTCTGTATTCCGCACGACTGGTAAACATGCGGTAAGGCTCGTTCGTACCGAGAGTAATTAGGTCATCGATTAACACGCCGATGTAGGCCTCGTCTCTTCGTGGACACCATGACTCAAGTCCTCGCGCATCTAGACCTGCATTCAGTCCAGCCATCAGTCCCTGTGCGCCAGCTTCTTCGTATCCAGTTGTGCCATTGATCTGACCCGCAAAGTAGAGCCCTTTGACGAATTTGGTTTCTAGAGAGTAATGCAAGTCTCTCGGGTCGACGAAATCATATTCAATCGCGTAACCGGGACGTGTTATGTGTGCGTTCTCAAAACCCTTAATTTCACGGACCATTTCCAATTGCACATCGAACGGCAAGCTTGTCGAGATACCGTTTGGATAAATCTCTTTTGTGTTCAAGCCTTCCGGCTCAACAAAGATTTGATGAGATGATTTGTCAGCAAAGCGCATCACCTTGTCTTCGATCGACGGACAGTAACGCGGCCCTGTTCCCTCGATAACTCCTGTGTACATGGGCGAGCGGTCTAATCCGCCGCGAATTACTGCATGGCACTTTTCGTTAGTGCTGGTGATGTAACAATTAATTTGTTCAGGGTGATCAGATTGTTTTCCTAGGTAAGACATTACCGGGAGAGGTGTGTCACCTTCCTGAACTTGCATCACTGAAAAATCGACAGTGTCGGCATCGATGCGTGGCGGCGTTCCTGTCTTAAGGCGATTGACCCTAAAAGGCAATTCACGTAATCGATTAGCCAGAGCTATTGCAGGTGGATCTCCAGCTCTACCGCCCAAGGTATTTTCTAGACCGATGTGTATTTTCCCACCTAAAAATGTACCGGTGGTTAGCACGACTCTCGGTGCTCTGATGAGCATCCCCATCTGTGTAATGACCCCGACGATTGCTCCGTCTTCGATAAGCAGATCATCTACACCTTGTTGAAATAGAGAGAGGTTCTCTTGTTGCTCCAACATTCCTCGGATCGCTGCCCTGTACAGAACTCTATCAGCCTGTGCCCGAGTAGCTCTCACCGCAGGCCCCTTACTCGCATTTAAGACACGAAATTGTATGCCAGCTAGATCCACAGCTTTCGCCATGGCTCCACCAAGAGCGTCGATCTCTTTAACCAGGTGACTCTTACCAATACCACCAATCGCTGGATTGCAGGACATCTGCCCAAGGGTTTCTATACTGTGAGTGATGAGCAGGGTAGCAACGCCCTGACGTGCGGAAGCTAGGGCTGCCTCAGTACCGGCATGCCCTCCACCTACGATGATTACATCAAATGCTTTGCTGTATTCCACAATCTTCCAAATTCTATCTAGCTGATCTATTTAAATAGGCTGGCAAGTATAAGGCCTAATTCTTAAACTGATAGTTATAGTTTTATTAAAATATTACTGGTACTTAGTTAGATGTATTTATTAGTTATATGTATATATAGAGTATTAATGTTGATGTTAATAGCTAAAGGGATAGTTGTTGATATCTAAACTAAATGTATATTTTTCAATACCTTAAAGCAATGAAAACTTGGTAGATAAGCGCTGAATAGAGCAACAATAGCCTATTAGCCTTTGTGTATCGTTTAGGCTGCCCAGCAAACGAATCAATTTAGTACAAAACAATTCATCTGTTATCCCGAAATTTCTTCCGCTTATACACACTTTTCGAATGGGTATAATTAGCACTCAATAATTTCTACGAATTATTTACCAACGCAAAAATTGGAGAATATCTCTCCTAACAAATCATCGCTGGTAAATTCACCAGTTATCGCCCCGAGCTGCATTTGGGCAAAACGTAGATCTTCTGCGATTAACTCCAACGAAGAGTTCGTTGCTAATAGCTCTAAAGCAGATTCAACGAGCTGTCTTGCATTGCCTAAAGCAGTTAGGTGCCTCTGGCGGGCTATGAAAACCCCTTCTTGAGTAGCGTCAAAACCGATAGCTTCTTTTATATATTCTCTAAGCAGGTCAATACCGACATTTTCTTTGGCGGAGAGACTAATGGTCGGTATCGAATAATCGAGATAGTTGACCATAGATAGGCTCGGGACTTCATTGTTTAGCAGATCAATCTTGTTATAGATAATCGCTGTGTTCTGCAGATACCCTAGTTCTTTAATAGACTTATCAGTTAATAATACAAGTGGTGCTAACAGGTTTTCCACATCTTGCTCTGGCTGTGATTTATCCACTATTAGTAACAACTGGTCAGCTTGCTCCATAGCTAACTGAGCACGCCTCAGGCCCTCTTTCTCCACTACATCGTGGCTAATCCGAATACCGGCAGTATCTATGATGTGGACCGGCAGGCCATCTATGTTGATCTCTTCAGATAGCAGATCTCTGGTGGTTCCTGGGATGTCAGTGACAATCGCACTATCTACACCTGAGAGCGCGTTTAAAAGACTAGACTTACCCGCGTTCGGCTTACCCGCGATAACAACATTAATCCCTTCTTTTAAAAGTGCGCCTTGTTTAGCTTGAGCTAGGGTTGCCTCTATCGATTCGAGGATAGCGCTTAGAGAATCTCTGACCTTATTGTCACTAACGAAATCTATGTCCTCGTCTGAGAAATCAATTGTAGCCTCGATGTGTGCTCTTGCTTCTATTAAAAGCCGTAGCAGGTTTACTATTTTAGTGGAGAACTCGCCCTGCAATGTTCGCAGCGCAGACTTTGCGGCTTGTTTTGAATTAGATTCAATCAAGTCGGCAATAGCCTCGGCTTGGAGTAAGTCTATTTTGTTGTTCAGAAATGCGCGCTCTGAGAATTCACCAGGGTTGGCGAGCCTTGCGCCTAATTGTACGGCACGATCGAGCAGTTCTCTTAGTACGTAGGTGCCTCCATGGCCTTGTAGTTCCAACACATCTTCACCAGTGAAGGAATTCGGGGCGCTGAAGAATAGAGCAATACCTTGGTCAATAGTTGTCTCGGTTGCATCGAGAAAATTGCAAAAATGGGCGTGCCTAGGGGTAGGCGTAAAACCAAGGATCTGTTGACTTATGGAAAGAGCAAGAGGGCCAGATATTCTGACAATACCGACACCGGAGCGCCCGGGAGCCGTCGCGATAGCGCAGACAGTATCAATTTCTAATTGGGATATTTCCACAGAAGACATAGGCATCGCCAAACACGTTCATAGCAGAAGATCTATAAATTAGGAGAGCCTGCTAATCACAGTGATGGAGCTAGGCCTTTTTCGCCGCGTAGGCAGCATCGATCTTTCTTGTGATGTACCACTGCTGCAGTATGCCCAAGCCACCGTTTGTTAACCAATATAGTACCAATCCAGCCGGGAACCAGAGAAACAACAAGGTCATCATTATGGGCATCATCTTCATCACCTTAGCCTGCATAGGATCGGCAGGCGCAGGGCTTAGGGTGGTCTGTAAATACATCGTGGCACCCATGAGCAGTGGTAATATAAAGAAGGGGTCACGAACGGAAAGGTCATTCAGCCAGAGCATGAATGGAGCATGCCGTAGTTCTACACTCTCTAGCAAAACCCAGTACAGTGCTATGAAGACAGGCATCTGCACGAGCATAGGCAAACAACCACCGAAGGGATTTATCTTCTCCTTCTTGTACAGGTCCATGGTGGCCTTTTGCAGCTTCATCTTATCGTCGCCATAACTCTCTTTGAGCTGCTGCATCTTAGGCATCAGTCTTCGCATGCCAGCCATAGAGCGGTATTGGGTTTCTGATAGTTTGTAGAAAGCAGACTTAACGACGACGGTTAATAAAACGATCGAAATACCGTAGTTGCCTATTACAGAATTGATTCTAGAGAGTAGCCAATAGATGGGGCTGGCAATGAACCACAGGAAGCTATAGTCGATTGTCTTATCCAGCCCAGGAGAGATGTCTCTTAAAACGTATTGGTCTTTCGGTCCAGCGTAATACTGAATATTGTGATTGCCGGTCTCACCCGCCGCAACCTGAAATGCGCTGCTGGTGAATTCTCCATAATACTGATTGCTACCGTTCTTTCTGGTGGTCATACGGTTTAGCGATTCTGCATCAGGTACCCATGCACTAATAAAGTAGTGCTGGCTAAATGCCACCCAGCCGCCCGTTGTTTCTATTGTGTTGGTTCCGTTGTCATCGATGTCGTCGAACTCGATTTCAATATAGGGGTCTTCACTCATAGTTGTTACGAAGCCGAGATAGGTTCTGCCAAAACCGCCGGCATCACTTGGGTCATCGAAGGCATCTCGTTTGATTTGACCAAACGCGTTGGCCTGCCAGTTTTCGGTAGAGCGGTTATTAACGATGAAGCTAATATCAATTAGGTAACTGCCGCGGTTAAAACCGTAGCGCTTTATTACTTCAATTCCATCGGCGGTGGTAGTGGTTAGGTCTACACTCAGGCTATCAGACGACTCGCTCATGCTGTAGCTTCTAGACGTTGCTGAGTAGATAGCACGACCATCGCTGTCGACCCCATTAGCCCCGATAAGGCCGCTCTGTGCTATATACTCGCGGCCTGACTGGTTGTCTAAAAGAACAAAGGGATCATCAGCGAAATCTATTTGCTTTAGATAAAGAGGTAATGCGAGATGAACGATGTCTCCACCGACGGGGTCTATGCGAATATCAAAAGTATCTGTGCGAATAGTAATTAGGTCTTCAGTGTTAGTTGTCCCGGCAGCATTTGGATTGCTAACAGCAGCGACTGTAGGCGTATCAGATGCATCACTTGTAGTTGTCGCAGGCGCACCTACTGGAATATCGCTAGGCAGATCATTGCCGAGCTGAGCGCCGTTTTGCGCGTTGGGTATTTGTGGGATTTCAACACGAGATGAACTGCCGTCATCAATAGTAGGAGGATAGTCTTCCTGCCACTGCAACAACATTAAATAGGTGACAATGGCCAGAGCCGTATAGAGGCCGTATTTAGTTAAATCCATGGTGTCTATTTACTCTGTCCATTGACCCTGCGGTCCGAACTTTCGGGAACGGGGTCATGACCCCCTTCGTGAAAAGGGTGGCAGCTGCAGATGCGACGAATACCTAGTGCGGTACCTCGCAGTGAGCCGTGAATTTCAATTGCTTCTTTAGTGTACTGGGAACAGGTTGGGTAAAAGCGGCATTGATTGCCAATGAGCAAACTCAAACTAGACTGGTAAGCATTGATAAGTCGAATTAGTAGTTTGTCCAACATGATAGCTTTTTACCTGTCGTCCTGGTTTTTCGCTGCAGCCCTTATCATCTTGGTGTGTAAGTCCTGCCATAAAGAATCGATCGTATCGATTAACTCCTTATTGTTCAGCTTATCAGCACCTTTGCGAGCCAACACGACTACATCTAGTTTGTTTAACAGCTCTTTATTGTGACGAAACGTGTTTCGCAGTTGGCGTTTTATTCGATTTCGCTGCACAGCTAATGCAACGTTCTTCTTAGGGATAACCAAACCCAACCTGGCGCTGGATCTAGTATTGCGATTAGCTAGCACCAGGAAATGGCGGCAAGAGACTTTAAGCTGAGCATTACCGAATACAGCTTTATAGTCTGCAGCATTTAATAGCCGAGAAGTTTTAGGAAAGCTGAACACAGCCACGCTTCTTTCTCTCTTCTCATTTGATTAGTAAATCATCGAACAGCAGAGAAAGCAGTACTTATGCTGATAGTTTAGCGCGACCTTTAGAACGGCGTCTCTTAAGAACAAGACGGCCGCCTTTAGTTGCCATGCGCGCTCTAAAACCGTGAGTTCGGGCTCGCTTTAATACACTTGGTTGGAATGTTCTTTTCATATCAATTCATCCGAATCTTTAATAACAAACCGATAGAAACGGTTCGAAAATAGGACCGCGAATGTTAGAGGTTTTAATGTCAATATGCAACGTAATACCTGCATGAATAAAACGTCGGCTTACGGTGATCGAGGTGAAAAACCAAATTCTAGCACGCAGAATATTCGCCAAAATAGCTGTCTACAACTTCATCCATAATTTAATAACAAGTTATCCACAGCTTTGTTATCGACAACTAGTCAGAATTGCTGTGAATAGAAGTGTTTTTCCACTCGGGTTTTATCAGAATAAGTGATATAACACATTGATAAATATGCAATAAACTCATATTGATAAAGACAGAATTTTGTTTATATGGCAGTGGATAACTCTAGCTTGAGTCGATAGAATTGCTGCCTGTTTTGGAAAAATAATAATTCATGTGGGCAAGAAAAACGTGGCTGTAACGATCTGGCAAGAATGTATCGACTGCTTAAAAGCAGAATTACCCTCTCAACAATTCAATACGTGGATAAGACCACTGCACGTAGAACTCGATTCGTCAGTCCTGCGCATCTTTGCCCCTAATCGATTTATTCTGGATTGGGTAAAAGGAAAGTTTTTACCGCGAATTGCTCAAATTGTAACTGATTCGGGTGAGGCGTCACTTCAGATCCAACTGGAAGTATTTAGTGGTGATGCATCTCAGCGAGTTGCGAGGGTGGCGCCGCAATCAGCAATGGCCAGTGAGCTCAAACCAAAAGAGAGAATTAGCGAGACTCACAATGCTAATGATCAGCTAAAGGCACAGACGATAGCAGCGCCGATGATAGCTTTAAACTCTAGTAGGGCGGCGGAATCGGCAAGGCGCAATGTTGACATCGTTATCGAGGGCAAGCTCAGGCATCGGGGCGCGCTTAATGTTGAAAACACTTTCGATAATTTCGTTGAAGGCAAGTCCAACCAACTCGCTAGAGCGGCCGCAATACAGGTAGCGGAAAACCCTGGCTATGCCTATAACCCCCTATTTATTTATGGGGGTGTGGGGTTAGGTAAGACTCACTTAATGCATGCGATTGGGAATTATTTGGTGGCGAAAAAGCCGGACGCCAAGGTTGTCTATCTGCACTCTGAGACCTTCGTTGCTACCATGGTAACGGCACTGCAATTGAATGCTATTAATGAATTTAAACGTTTCTATCGTTCCGTAGATGCTCTATTGATCGATGATATTCAGTTCTTTGCTGGGAAGGAACGATCCCAAGAAGAATTCTTTCATACCTTTAATGCCTTGCTCGAAGGTGGGCAGCAGATCATTTTGACCTGCGATCGTTATCACAAAGAGATTAACGGCCTGGAAGAACGATTGAAATCTAGATTCGGATGGGGGCTCACGGTTGCTGTAGAGCCGCCGGAGTTGGAAACCAGAGCTGCAATCCTTATGAATAAGGCCGCTTTATCTAACATCGAATTGCCGAATGATGTTGCTATGTTCATAGCTCAGCGCCTTCGATCCAATGTTCGAGAGTTGGAGGGAGCATTGAAGCGCGTTATAGCGCATTCCAATTTCACCGGTCAAAAAATTGACCTAGATCTTATCAAAGAAGCCCTTCGCGATCTTTTTGCTCTGCAAGATAAGTTAGTGACGATTGATAATATTCAGCGCTCTGTAGCGGAGTACTACAAGATTAAAATGGCAGACATGCTCTCTAAACGTCGTAATCGTTCAGTAGCGAGGCCCCGCCAGGTGGCGATGTGCCTTTCTAAAGAATTGACTAATCATAGCTTGCCGGAAATTGGCGATGCCTTTGGTGGTAGGGACCATACAACCGTAATGCATGCTTGTAAGCAGGTTAAGAAACTCCGTGGTAGCTCTATAGACATACAAGAAGACTATAATAATTTACTGAGATCACTATCAAGCTAACGCTAGTGTGTTAGTGACTGGGTTTAGAAGGTTTCAGCTTAGATAGATAAGGAAAGCAAAGAAATGCATTTTGTTATTTCACGAGAGGCTTTTTTAAAGCCCCTGCAATTAGTAAGTGGTGTCGTCGAGAGACGTCAAACACTTCCAGTTCTCTCCAATGTGCTTTTGGATCTGAAGGAGAGTGAGCTATCACTTACGGGCACTGATCTTGAGGTCGAATTGGTTGGTCGAGTAACCGTTGATAAGGCGTATACATCAGGAGCGGTTACGGTTCCGGCGCGTAAGCTTTTGGATATTTGCAAATCCCTTTCTGACGATGCCATTATCGAGCTATCACTTACTGATAATAAGGTGACCCTTAAATCAGGGCGAAGTAGGTTTACACTTACTACCCTGCCAGCGTCAGAATTTCCGGCCGTGGACGAGGAGCCTGATACTTTTTCTATCACCATGGCCCAGAGCAAATTACGCGAGTTACTAGACAGCACAAGCTTCGCGATGGCCCAACAAGATGTACGCTATTACCTGAACGGTATGTTGTTTGAAGTAGCGGGTGACTATCTGCGTGTGGTTGCTACTGATGGCCATCGTTTAGCTATGGAAACGCTTGATATGAGTAACCCTATCTCTGAGCCTCAGCAACTCATACTGCCCCGGAAGGGCATTATGGAAATGGCTCGTCTGTTGACAGATGATTCAGGAGAAATATCACTTACCTTCGGTCAGAACCATATCCGAGCGAGGGTACCGGCATTTACCTTCACCTCGAAATTGGTAGACGGCAAATTCCCAGATTATAATCGAGTCCTTCCAAAGGGAGGAAATAAGGTTCTACTAGGGAACTGCCAGGAACTGCGGCAGGCTTTTTCTCGTGCGTCGATACTGTCTAATGAGAAGTATCGCGGCGTACGCGTATTACTATCTAACGGTGAATTGAAGATACTTGCGAATAACCCAGAGCAAGAAGAGGCGGAGGAGATTGTTTCTGTTGAGTACGAAGGTGACTCTTTAGAGATTGGTTTCAATGTCAGCTACCTAATCGATGTCCTTTCAACACTGAATAGTAAGCGGGCGCGTATTACGCTTTCAGACCCCAATAGCAGTGCATTGCTAGAAGCAGAAGAAGGTAGCGATGCTTTGTACGTTGTAATGCCGATGCGCCTATAGATACTTATAGCGTACTGAAGGCGCAATTTCGTTTTGTCTACTTATGAGTATTATAGAAAAACTTTCCGTTACTGCGGTTCGCAATATTGATGGCCTCGATATTGAACCTATTCCTACTGTTAATATCCTTCACGGTGAGAATGGCTCGGGTAAGACCAGCATACTTGAGTCCATTCACTTGCTAGCCAGTGGTAGGTCTTTTCGTACTAGCAAAATAGAGCCTCTAATTAGCAGTGACAAAAACGAGGCGGTGGTTTTTGCAAGGCTAATTGATGGGAAGGAGATTGGCCTTAGCAAGTCCCGTAGACAGAAACATAATTTGAAGTTTCGATCAGAGAAGCAGTCTAGCTGGGAGAATGTTGCTCGAGAGCTGCCTTGTCAGATATTAGATTCTAATTCCTTCCTTTTACTAGAAGGGGGCCCCAAAGCACGTAGGCAGTTCCTCGACTGGGGTGTGTTTCACGTGGAACATAGTTTTGTAGAGAATTGGCGGCGCACTAAGAAATCCCTCGCGAATAGGAACCTTCTGTTGAAGCAGCGCTCTCCAGATCTTGGTCAGATAGCCGCCTGGGATTCCGAGTTATGCCTGGCAGCTAATAAAGTACATAGAGCTAGAACAGAGTATTTTCACGTCTTCCTTCCTTTGTTTTTGGAGCTGTACCGAAAGATGAATGGCGTTGACGTAGAGTCTCTTAAAATTGACTACGAAAGCGGCTGGGATGTTGATAAGGAGCTCAAAGATATTCTGCTGGAAAACCGGGATATTGATATTCGTTATGGAGCAACCCAGAGCGGGCCCCATAGGGCTGACCTCTCTTTTAAGATTGGGCGTAACAGGGCTGTCGACATATTGTCTAGGGGTCAGCAGAAGATTCTGGTCAGCACTATGAAGATCGCGCAAGGCCTGCTTTTGAGCCAGGCGCTCGATAGGAAGTGCATTTTCCTAGTCGATGATCTGCCATCTGAGTTGGACCAGAACAACAGGACTGCGATCCTTTCGCAACTGCTGAGCATGGGGGGGCAAGTTTTTGTCACCTGTGTGGAGATTGCCGGCATCCTGGATAGCCTTCCTGGTCATCCCAAACTGGCAACGTTCCACGTGGAACGTGGTACAATAACATCTTGATTTTTAGTCAGATTATCCGATATTAAGGGGAAGGTAGCCGATGGTGTCTGCTAACAAAGCCCTGGAGTAGAAGTATGAGCGAAAAACCCAGCAACGAATATAATTCCGATAGTATCAAGGTCTTAAAAGGATTGGATGCGGTTAGGAAAAGGCCCGGCATGTATATCGGTGATACTGATGACGGAACAGGCCTGCACCATATGGTATTCGAGTTAGTCGATAATTCTGTCGACGAGGCGTTGGCCGGACATTGTGATGAAGTGCAAGTGACCATTCACATCGGTGAAACAGTCACCGTTTCTGACAACGGGCGTGGTATACCGACGGAAATGCATGCCGAAGGAGTCTCTGCAGCTGAAGTGATCATGACTGTCCTGCACGCAGGCGGCAAGTTTGACGACAGCAGTTATAAGGTTTCCGGCGGGCTCCATGGCGTTGGGGTCTCCGTAGTAAACGCCCTGTCTGAAGAACTAAAACTGACCATTCGACGCGACGGAAAGGTTCATGAGCAATACTATGTGCACGGGGTTCCGGTTGCTCCGCTCGCCGTAGTTGGCGAGACCAGTGCCACTGGCACAGAGTGTCACTTCAAGCCTTCTACTGATACATTCTCTAATGTTGAGTTTCACTACGACATTTTGGCGAAGAAACTGCGTGAGTTAGCGTTTCTTAACGCGGGCGTAGCTATCCGACTTACCGATGAGCGCTCAGGTAAAGAAGATTTATACAAATACGAAGGCGGGTTAAGAGCCTTTGTAGACTACTTGAACAAAAATAAGGTTGCTGTAAATAAGGCATTCTACTTTAGCTCCGAGCGAAAAGAAGACGGGATAACCGTCGAAGTAGCTCTTCAGTGGAACGATTCCTACCAGGAGAACATATTTCCCTATACAAATAATATTCCCCAAAGAGATGGGGGAACCCACCTCGCCGGCTTCAGGGGCGCATTAACTCGAGTACTGAAAGGCTATATCGACAAGGAGTTGGCAAGTCGGAAAGGGAAAGAAGTAGTCACATCTGGGGACGATGCTCGGGAAGGGCTTACAGCGGTTATTTCGGTGAAGGTGCCGGATCCTAAGTTCTCTTCTCAGACGAAGGATAAGTTAGTGTCCTCCGAAGTTAAAGCTGTCGTTGAGCAGGAAATGGCATCACACTTTAGCGACTATCTCTTAGAGAATCCCCAAGATGCCAAACTTATTGTTGGCAAGATGCTAGACGCGGCACGTGCGCGCGAAGCGGCGCGCAAGGCAAGAGAAATGACGCGGCGCAAAGGAGCATTGGATATAGCCGGTTTACCGGGCAAACTCGCCGACTGCCAAGAGAAAGATCCAGCACTTTCTGAGATATATATAGTGGAGGGTGACTCGGCGGGTGGTTCTGCAAAACAAGGAAGGAACCGTAAAAACCAGGCTATTTTGCCATTAAAGGGAAAGATTCTGAACGTCGAGAAGGCGCGCTTCGATAAGATGCTGAGCTCCGTTGAAATCGGGACATTGATTAAGGCGCTAGGTTGTGGAATAGGCAATGAAGAGTTTGCGCCAGAAAACCTGCGCTATCACAGTATTATTATCATGACGGATGCTGATGTTGACGGTTCACATATTCGAACTTTACTCCTGACATTCTTTTTCCGGCAGATGCGTGAACTAGTTGAGCGAGGCCATATCTTCATCGCGCAACCGCCGCTATACAAAATTCGAAAGGGAAAACAGGAACAATATTTAAAAGATGACATTGAGTTAGCTGAATACCAAACTCAAACAGCCCTCGATGGAGCTAGTCTGCATGTGAATTCAGACGCCCCAGGAATTGCTGATGACGCACTTGAATCATTGGTGAAGAAGTATAACAACAGCTATGCAATTATTAGCCGGCTAGCGAGACTCTATCCTACTGAGATTCTGGAGGCGATGATATTCACCAGAAGCCTGGGCGAGGATGATTTGAAGTCAGAAGAGAAAGTACATAAATGGCTTGAGGAGTTAAGCGCCAAATTCGCTGAGATGTATTCTAGTGTAAGCACTAACTATACACTCGAAGGCAAAAAAGACGAGGAGCGACAACTATTTTTACCCGAAGCTAAGCTAAGCCGCCATGGCTTGGAAAAGTCCTTCGGATTCAGTCGGGACTTCTTTCATTCTGGCGAATACCGAGCACTTACTGATCTTGGGCAAACTCTTGAAGGCCTTATCGAAACAGGCGCGTTTGTTAAGCGCGGTGAGAAAACAGCAGAGATCTCTTCTTTCGCCGAAGCAGTTGAATGGCTCACTAACGATGCCATGAAAGGCCACTATTTACAGCGCTATAAGGGTCTCGGAGAAATGAATCCAGATCAGCTGTGGGATACTACGATGAATCCTGAAACTAGAAGAATGCTGCAGGTAACTATCGAAGACGCGATTGGAGCTGACCAGCTTTTCAATACTCTAATGGGTGACCAAGTAGAGCCAAGGCGCGAATTTATCGAACAAAATGCGTTAGCCGCGGAAAATTTGGATATCTAGGAGCCTACTAACCGCGAAAACACGAAAATCGAGTCTAGCTAGCACTCAGGATGAGCGCTAGCTAAGTTCAGCCACCTTTTCGCGTATCCAGCCTTCGACATCAGCGGTAAGTTCACTAGCGTCTCGCTCACCTATCTCCATTCTCTGACCAATCACAACGGTAACTATCCCAGGCCTTTTGATGAACTCATGAGCTGGCCAACAGTATCCAGCATTGTGAGCTATCGGAATGATGCCAGTTTTCGCCGCAATAGCGAGTTTCGCGCCGCCACGAGAAAAACGATTAACACTACCGAATTTGGAGCGGCTGCCCTCGGGAAAAATGATAACCGAGTTTCCGTTCTGAATTCGATCGACACCTTGTATTAGCAATGAACGACCAGCTTCTCGTGGCTTACTCCTATCGATTGCTATGGGTTTAAGAAGGCGCATAGACCAACCCCAAAAGGGTATATGCGTTAACTCCTTCTTCAATATAGGGGATACAGGGAAAACGAGTTTGTAGAATAAAATCGTCTCCCAACTACTTTGATGATTTGCCAATATTATGGCTGGCGTGTTCGGCAGGTTTTCAAGACCATGAACCACATATCTAACACCGCAGCAAATTCGTAACCATCCCAAAACAAAGCCACACCAGATGCTGGCGAACACATGACGTCCCTTAGGTGGAAGGACTGGGAATAAAAGGATGAAAAAAGCGGATATAAAAACAGTACCGGAATAGTAGCCGACATAAAAAACAAAGGATCGTAAGCTCAGGAATAATCTAGATAGCATCTTGCGATCCAAGAATGTGCGAAACAGCCATAGATAAATCGTCGTAAGTAGGTACAGACAAGTCGTTGGATTCAATCAGAAGTTGTTCGGTAATTAAGCCTTTGCCTGTTCGAACCAAGATGGGGTTACAATCGAAAGCAAGAGCAGCCTCTAAATCTTTCATGCTATCTCCTACGAAGTAGCAACCCTGAAGCCTGCATGCGAGCTCTTTTTCGATCTGTTGAAGGAGGCCTGTTCTCGGTTTTCTGCATGAACAATCTTCATCCGGATGATGAGGGCAATAGAATATTCCATCAATGACACCCCCCGCCTCCTCGACCATAGAACACAACAAATGATGAATTTCAGAAAGCTGTTCTACGTTAAAATACTTCCGAGCTAGTCCAGATTGATTAGTAGCTACCACGACTTTAAAACCAGCTGCACACAGTCGTGCTATGGCAAAGATGCTATTGTCGATGGGAAGGAACTCTTCCGCTGATTTTATATAGTCATTCGAGTCGTGATTGATAACGCCATCACGATCTAGCACTATAATCTTCATGGTTGCTCGCTTTGACTAAACACGGCTAAGAGGTGTGCAAGAAAGATATATCGGCTACTTTAAGAAAAATATCGCGCAATCGCTGCAACAGTGCAATGCGATTATTTTGTACGGACTTGTCGTCACACATTACAAGCACATCATCGAAAAAACCATCTACGGATTCTTTTAGTTGGGCAAGCTCTGCAAGCCCTGTTGTATAGTCGCCAGCTTCGAACAAAGGCGTGGTACTCAGCTCTCTGTCGCGCAACTGTTGAAATAAAATCTTCTCGGCGTCATCAACCAATAGAGCTTCGCTAACCTCAATTGAAAGAGAAGCGTGGTCAACCTTGTCTAAAAGGTTTGATACTCGCTTGTTCGCTACAGCCAACGCGGCTGATTCATCGAGCAGCACGAAACTAGACACAGCCTGTATTCGTTTTGCGAAATCATAGGGCTTGCGAGGCTTGATCTCCATAACAGACTGAAAAACGTTGCTAGGGATGCCTTCGTCTGAATACCAGCTGCGAAACCTTTCAAGCATAAACTCAAATACTGTTTCTGCTGTATCGGCTTGAACCTCTAGGGACTCAAACCCCTTTAACGAAGCCTTGATGCAGGCTAGAAGGTCTAGATCCAATTTGTTCTCAACCATAATGCGTAATACGCCTATGGCGGAGCGGCGAAGCGCGAAAGGGTCTTTGGATCCGGTTGGAGGTTGGCCGATGGCAAACAACCCAACAATCGAATCGAGTTTATCGGCAATCGCCAAAATGCTGCCTATGGTAGTAGATGGGAGATCGCCACCCGCATATTTGGGCATATACTGCTCACCAATGGCGGTGGCTACTAGCGCTGGCTCACCATCATTTGCCGCATAATAAGAACCCATTAAGCCCTGTAGATCAGCAAATTCACCGACCATATTTGTGACTAAATCACACTTAGAGAGCATGGCCGCTCTCTCACTCTGCGCTTCGTTTTCGTTAGTATCTATCGCTATAAATTTGGCTAGATTCGCGACTCTTAAGCTGCGATCGTAGACAGTGCCAAGCTTCTTTTGAAACACGACTTTCTTTAATTGTTCTAACCGACTTTCTAAGGATGTTTGCTTATCAGTCTCATAGAAAAATTTCGCATCTGCGAGACGAGGGCGAATTACTCTCTCGTTACCCTTTGTGACCTGAGAAGGATCATTGCTACGAATATTGCTTACGGTCACGAAATACGGCAGTAACTCATCCTGCTTGTTCAACAAATAGAAGCATTTCTGGTGAGATTTCATTGCAAGAATGAGGGCTTCTGATGGTACCTTTAAAAATAACTCATCGAATTTTCCTGTTAAGGCAACTGGATATTCAACGAGCCCTGTTACTTCATCCAGAAGAGATTCATCAACGACGGTATTGGCATTAAGTTTCTCACCCTCTGCGACAATTGCAGTGCGAATCAGCTCTCTACGTGTAGCAAAATCGGCTACTACATTGCCAGGCTCCAGCAGAAGAGCCTCGTATTCGTTCGGCTTGTTGATGTGGATTCTATCGGGGTGATGGAAACGATGACCGAAACTATCGGCGCCTGATTTGACTCCCATAATAGTAGTTGGAACAACTTCTTCACCGAAGAGCATCACTAACCAGTGGACGGGGCGCACAAACTCATCTCTGGATGCCCCCCACCGCATTCTTTTGGGAATAGGTAGTTTGGCGAGAGCGGCATCGACGATTGCAGGCAATAACTCATTTGCTGACGTGCCAGATAGTGTGGACGAATAGCAAAGTTTCTCTACTCCGTCTTTTGGAGCACGGCCTAAGTCGGCAACGGTCACACCACAAGACTTGGCGAATCCTTCCGCAGCGCGTGTGGGATTTCCATCAGCATCAAACGCAGCTTTTACAGCTGGACCAAATTTTTCGGTTAGCCTGTCAGCCTGATTCGCATCCAGCGCAGAAACTAATACAGCTAATCGGCGAGGGGTAGCGAAGGATTTCACCTCGCCATGAGCCAGGGACTCCTTCTTGAGGCCCTCTACCACACCGGCCTGAAATGACTTAGAGAGCTTGAGCAGTGCTTTAGGAGGCAATTCTTCTGTGCCCAATTCGACTAGAAAATCTTGTTTCGACATGACTATTTTTCCAAAAATTCCTTACGGAGCGCTTCGCTGGCTAGTGGGAAGCCGAGCTGTTTGCGGCTGGCGTAATAGGCTTCCGCCACTGCGCGTGCAAGTGTCCTCACACGAAGAATGAAGCGCTGACGTTCAGTCACCGAGATGGCATTCCTAGCATCGAGTAAATTGAAATAGTGTGAGGCTTTTAGTACTTGTTCGTAGGCAGGAAGTGCCAGCTGCTTATCTATGAGAGCCTCGCATTGTCGTTCGCTATCATCGAAATTGCGAAAAAGAGAGTCTACATCGACATGTTCAAAATTGAATGCGGACATCTCCACTTCGTTTTGTTTAAAAACATCACCATAGGTCACCACGCCATCGGGGCCGTCTGCCCATACAATGTCATAGATGCTGTCAACCCCTTGGAGGTACATAGCTATTCGCTCGATGCCGTAGGTGATTTCACCACTCACGGGGTAACACTCCAAGCCACCTACTTGTTGAAAGTAAGTAAACTGAGTTACTTCCATTCCATTCAGCCATACTTCCCAGCCTAACCCCCAGGCGCCGAGAGTTGGAGATTCCCAATTGTCTTCGACGAATCGGATATCGTGTATCGACATATCGATACCGAGAGAGCGCAACGAATCAAGGTAGAGTTCTTGGATGTTCTTTGGAGAGGGCTTCAGCAGTACTTGAAACTGATAATAATGCTGAAGTCGATTGGGGTTTTCGCCATACCGACCGTCAGTAGGTCGACGACAGGGTTGAACGTAAGCGGTATTCCAAGTCTCTGGTCCGATGGCACGCAAAAACGTCGCGGGATGGAATGTCCCTGCGCCTACTTCCATATCGAGAGGCTGCATGATGACGCATCCCTGATCAGCCCAAAACTGCTGTAAGGCGAAAATGAGCCCTTGAAAGGTGCTACTGTCTAAATTCTTATTCACGCGTTGGCCGGTTTGCTTGGATAGATTAGAATGGTCTGTATTGTTAAATGACTATAAAGTCAAAGGCTTGCAATTATCCTCGATTATCCCGAACTAATCCACCTGCGGGCCAGATAAGGGGATAGTGACAAAGACTCGGCCGATTGTTTCTACACGGGAATTATGCTTCCATTTCCCCCTAATTCTATCGCCCTATCTATCTAAATGAGAAATCATTATCGCCACAGTTAAATACTATTTCCTACTCTCATTCCTCTTTATAACGGCGAAGCTACCACTGAGGGTTGTGCATGGGCTAGCCTCGATCTGGGGAGCAATGCTCTATTATCTTCCCAATAGAGCAAGAGATACGACACTAAAGAATCTAAAAGTTTGTTTCCCTGATTTGTCGGCTAAAGAAATCTCCCGTCTTGCGAAAGCTAGCCTGACTAGTACTGCGAGTACGGCAATGGAGATGGGTAAGTCGTGGATGCTACCGCTAGAAAAGGTTTGTTCGCTCGTTACTCAGACTGAAGGTCTTGAGAGCTTCCAGGAAGCCGTGAACAGCAGTCAGGGCATCGTATTGTTGGCGCCCCACTTGAGTAATTGGGAAATATTCGCTGTTTATGTCAGTCAGAACATTGAATCGACCTTCATGTATCAGCCACCGAAGCTGCTTGCGCTAGATCGCTTGCTACGACGAGTTCGGTCACGCGGTGGAATGAAACTGGCACCGACTGACATAAAGGGAGTCTCATTGGTGCTTAAGGCACTGAAGAGAGGGGAGTTGGTTGGCGTCTTGCCTGACCAAGTGCCGAATGAAGAAGGAGGAGAGTTCGCCAAGTTTTTTGGTGAACAAGCGTTAACGATGACATTGGTAAGCAAGCTCGTAGCCCGTTCGCAGGCCAGAGTGTTCTGTGGCTGTGCGGTACGTCTACCGAAAGGGGAAGGGTTTAAGCTAATTATTCGAGAGGCGGATCAAGCGATCTACAACGAAGACTTACCCACATCGGTTCGTGGACTGAATAAGTCTGTAGAAGGCTGTGTACTCCTGGCCGTGGAGCAATATCAGTGGGAATACAAACGATTTCGAAAACAGCCAGATGGGAAAAAGTTTTACTAATTTCTTATCATACTCAACTTTAGTGATGTGCCTTAGTTAAGTCGCTTGCCCGCAATTGATAGAAAAATGAAACTAGGTTAACGCGTCCAAACATTGGAGATACTAAACCTGGGAGATGCACCTTAACTAGGCCGTTAGCTCGTGATTGATAGAGGAACGAAAAGAGCTTATCGTTTCCAGAACATTGGAGTAAACAAAACAAGCAAAGTAAATATCTCCAGCCGCCCCAATAGCATCGCAAAACATAATATCCATTTCGCCGCCGCAGGGAGTTGGCTGTAAGTCACCGAAACTTCGGCGAGGCCTGGACCCAAATTATTTATGCATGCGCCTACAGCGCTGAAGGCTGTAACAATATCCAGCCCTGTAGCAAGCAATGCTAGCAGCATAACCATAAACACCATTACATAGACCGCGAAGAAACCCCAAACAGATTCGACTATTCGATCGGAGACGCGCTGCCCGCCAAGCTTGATAGGTATAACGGCGCGCGGATGAATCAGCCGCTGCACTTCTCTAAGACCTTGTTTAAAGATCAACAGGATGCGTATGACTTTCATACCACCGCCGGTAGAGCCGGCGCAGGCGCCTATGATGGCTGCATAGAGAAGCACATAGGGTAAGAATAGAGGCCATGAATTAAAATCAGCCGTAGCGAATCCGGTAGTCGTCGCCATAGACACAACTTGGAAAACGCCTTTTACCGTGGACTCGAATAGGCTTGAATAAACATCCGAAAAATACAGCACTGCTACAGTGACAACCGAGACGGATCCTAGAATAAATGCATAGAATTTAAATTCCGGATCGAAGAGATAATGACCAATTCTCCTTCTTTGCCAAGCGGTAAAGTGCAGGGCAAAATTCACGCCCGCGATAAACATGAATATGATGGCAATGATATCCACAGCGGGGTTGTCGAAATAACCGAGGCTAAGATCGTGAGTAGAGAATCCGCCAATGGCAACGGTGGTGAAGCTATGGCTAATCGCATCGAATAGATCCATGCCGACAATCCAGTACGCAAGCGCACAAACAAACGTTAGTGTGAGATAGATATACCAAAGCGCCTTTGCTGTTTCTGCAAGTCGGGGCACCAACTTATTATCTTTCACGGGCCCAGGACTTTCAGCTCGGTAGAGCTGCATGCCGCCAATACCAAGCATTGGCAGCAATGCCATGGCTAGCACGATGATGCCCATTCCGCCCAGCCACTGTAGCTGCTGTCTATAGAATAGAATCGACTTGGGCAAATCATCCAGACCGGATATCACTGTAGCGCCAGTGGTGGTAAGGCCGGACAGTGACTCGAATACTGCATCGGTAATAGACAGCTCTACTGCAGGGGAAAAAATAAACGGCAGTGAACCGGCGGTGCCCAGGACTACCCAAAACAGAGTAACGACTAAAAAACCATCTCGTGTGCCGAGCTCTGCGCGCGACCTGAGGGTCGCCAGCCACATCAAGAAACCAATGCTAAAAATAATAAGTAGAGAATCCGTGAAGACGCTTGCCATGCCGTCTGCATAGATATAAGAGACGATCAATGGCGGCAAATTACTTAACGCACTAAAGAGCATTAGCAATAGGCCTAATATTTTTATGATGATCGAAGCGTGCATAGTTTTCGTAGCTTTTAGAAGAAGCTGAAACCAACCTGGAACAGCCGTTCCACTTCAGGAATCCGTTTGCGATCCACAAGAAACAAGATCACGTGATCGCCAGACTCAACGACGGTGTTGTCATGAGCAATGAGTACTTCATCGTTGCGGACTATTGCTCCAATAGTTGTACCTTCCGGCAGGTCGATATCTTCGATGGCTTTACCTACTACTTTCGATGAAGCTTCATCACCATGGGCGATTGCTTCCATGGCCTCTGCGGCCCCTCTGCGTAAAGAATGAACATTTACTACATCGCCGCGTCGAACGTGTGCGAGCAGCTTTCCAATCGTTGCCTGTTGTGGAGAAATAGCAATGTCGATCTCTCCACCTTGGACGAGATCGACGTAGGCGGAATTGTTAATAAGCGTCATGACCTTCTTCGCGCCTAGCCTCTTAGCTAAAAGGGAAGACATGATATTGGCTTCGTCGTCGTTAGTAAGTGCTAGAAACACATCGGTATCAGAAATGTTTTCTTCAATTAAAAGATCGCGCTGGGAGGCTTCGCCGTTTAGTACGATAGCGTGATTCAGGGTTTCCGAGATTAAAGAACATCGATCTAGGTCTCTCTCAATAATCTTAACCTGATAGCGATCTTCAACACTCTCGGCTAAGCGCATGCCGATATTTCCGCCACCGGCGATCATCAATCTCTTATAGGGCTTGTCCATGCGTCGTAGTTCGCTCATACATGCGCGAATGTCTTTCGTTGCTGCTACGAAAAAGACCTCATCATCAGCTTCGATAACTGTAGATCCTTCGGGAATTATTGGACGGTCCTTGCGAAAGATCGCCGCCACGCGAGTGTCCACAGATGGCATGTGCTGCCGTAGTAAACGAATTTCTTGGCCAACGAGAGGGCCACCGTAGTATGCCTTTACAGCGACGAGTTGCACTTTACCATCCGCAAAATCTAATACCTGTAACGAACCAGGCAGGTCTAGCAAGCGTTCGATGTCGCTAGAGACAATTAACTCTGGACTGATGACAGTATCCACGGCAATACCGTGTTGGCCGAACAACTTATCTGAAACAAGATAAGAAGAGGCGCGAATGCGGCAAATCTTCTTTGGAGTCTGGAACAGAGAGTAGGCCACGCGGCAGGCGACCATATTAATCTCGTCGCTTTCGGTTACCGCTATGATCATATCGGCGTCCTGCCCGCCTGCTTTCTCCAAAACGTCTGGCAGAGAAGGGTGGCCGGCTACGGTGCCTATATCGATATGGTCTTTGAGTTCGCGGAGTTTCTCGGCGTCTGCGTCGACAACCGTAATGTCGTTAGCCTCATTCGCCAGGGTTTCGGCTAGGGTGCTGCCAACCTGGTTGGCGCCGAGGATAATTATTTTCATGCTGGCCTTACAATATTTATCGAACGGGTGAATCTAGAAATTCTACGCAAACTCTTTTCGTAAGACCGCGTAGAAGAAACCATCAGGACCTGAGCTTGTACCTGGGAGAAGTTGCCTGCCAAAGGCACATTCTACTCCCCAATCGGCCGCTATGGCTTCATATTTAGCGCTATCAGTAGAATCGAGAAAACGCCTAATAGTCTCTTCGTTTTCCTGCCGTAGCAGAGAACACGTGGTATAGAGCAACAGGCCCCCAGGTTTGAGGCAAGTCCACAATTTAGTCAGTAGGCCAGACTGAATTTCTGCCAGGGATTTGACCTGCTCAGGTTTGCGCAGCAGTTTGATATCTGGATGTCGACGAATGACGCCAGTTGCCGAGCAAGGGGCATCGAGAAGGATGCGATCGAAATATGTGCCGTCCCACCATGCTTCCAGTTCACCGGCGTCTGCAGCCACCAAGTTCGACTCCAGCCCCAGCCTCTCCAAATTCTCTCGTATTCGGTCCAGCTTTGATTGGCTTATATCAATAGAGGTCATACATGTAAGTAAGCCCTCACTTTCAAGTATGTGACAGCTCTTGCCGCCCGGAGCGGCGCAGGCATCGAGGACGAGTTGACCTGGCTCGAGTTGGAGTAGGTTCGGCACAAGCTGTGAAGCCTCATCCTGCACACTTACCATGCCCTCAGTGAACCCAGGTAAATCGGTAACGGGGGCTGGCTTATCAAGATACACAGCCGAATCCGTCCAAGCCCCGGCAGTTGCAACAATGCCAGCTTGGGCTAGTGATTCAAGATATTGCTCTCGAGAATTTCTAGCGAGGTTAACGCGCAGGGTCATAGGCGGGCGCTGGTTACTGTTTTGGAATACAGATAACGCCTGCTCTGGCCATTGTCTGCTAATTTCTGAGTCTAACCATTTCGGAAATGCCAGATCTCCATTTGACTTGCTGGCAGTCAACGCCTTCTCCAATTCGTCTTTCTTGCGCTGATAGCCACGCAAGACGGCATTCACTAAACCTTTTGCCCATGGCTTCTTGAAGATCATTACGGCGGAAACTGACTCGTTAATAACGGCATATTCAGCAACCTCCAACTCTCTCAATTGATAGAGCGCACAAATCATTAGACATTTAATGTCCAAATCCTGCTTCTTAAGTGGCTTGTTGAGTAACTGCCCGAGCAAGGTCTCCAAGGCGAAGTACCAGCGACAGCAACCGTAGCTGCTCTCTTGGATCAGGCTAAACTCTGGATGGTCTTTGTGATTACAGAGTAGGGTATTCAGTGAGCCCCGATCGTTAAGCAGGGAGCAAAGTATCTTGGCAACTACGGCTCGGCTATTACTCATTCTATTTTGGTTGCTCACAGTTAAATGTAACGTCGCGAGAAAATAATTCCGGGCGCGAATTGCTGATGTCTTTTACAGTTGCGGGCTTCTTCCCCGGCAGTTGTACTCGTTGTACCTGGAGCGCTCCAGAACCGCAGCTTACAGTGAAATGTGACTTTTCACTTTCCACTATCTGCCCTGCTTTGGCGTCAGAGTTATCAATGGAAACAGATCCTTCGAGAATGCGAAGGCGTTGATCGTTTAATATCGTATAGGCAGGGTTTCTTCCTATGCCCGCGCGAATCTGACGATCAATCTCCGACGCACTGATGCGCCAATCAATAAACGCCTCGGACTTTTCTAACTTCGCCGCGTAGTTGCTATCTTCATCATTCTGAATCGTGGCCCCAGATTGATATTTTTCTAGGTTGCTAAGGGTTCTTAGAAGTGCCGTTTGACCCGCTATTTGTAGCTTTTCTTCTAGGTCGATGCGATTGTTGGTAGGGGCAATCTCTACAGACTCCTTGTCCAACATGGCGCCAGTATCCAGCCCTTCGTCCATTTGCATAATAGTGACCCCTGATACTTTATCGCCAGCTAGCAATGCGCGTTCGATTGGAGCGGCGCCGCGCCAACGGGGCAGCAATGATGCATGTACATTTAGACAGCCGAGTCTTGGAGTATCGAGTATGGTTTTTGGAAGGATAAGTCCATAGGCAACCACGATCATCAAGTCACTATCGAGAGAGACTAACGCTTCAGTCTCTTCCAAGGGCCTTAGACTTGATGGTTGAAAAACGGGGAGCCCATGCTCAAGAGCAAACTGTTTGACGGGGCTAGCTTGTAATTTTTTACCGCGGCCAGCGGGGCGATCAGGCTGAGTGTAGACCGCGACCACATGATGCCCTGCCTTCAGCAATGCTTGCAGATGCGCAGCAGCGAAAGCAGGTGTGCCTGCAAAACAGATTCGCAATTTTTTCATTTTTTCAGGCAGACTTCTTATGCTCTTTTTCCAGCTTAGAGCGAATCCGTTGCCTCTTCAGTATACTGAGATAGTCGACGAACAACTTGCCATCGAGATGATCTATTTCGTGTTGGATACAGGTCGCGAGAATGCCCTCGGCCACTTGTTCGAACTTCTCGCCCTTAGAGTCCTGTGCTGTTATCTTTACCATCCGAGGTCGAGACACGGTTTCATAAAAACCAGGCACTGAGAGACAGCCTTCGTCATATTCGGATAGCTCATCCTCAAGAATCTCAATTTGTGGATTAATAAATACTTGAGGACTATCCCGATTCTCCGATACATCTATTAGCAATAGACGCTTATGAACGTCTATCTGGGTAGCAGCGAGCCCGATACCCTCGGCCTCATACATTGTTTCGAGCATATCTTCGATCAAGACTTCTAGCTTTTCGTCGAAAACAGTAACGGGTTCGGCTATTTTCCTTAGTCTGGGGTCAGGAAATTCCAGAATTTGTAAAATTGGCATAGTCGTAAAAACCTACAAAAATAGTGTGACGCAGTATGTGAACTGCTTCTAGTGATAATTATAGCGTATTGCTAACATATGAACTCAACGCTTTTTAGCGCGGAAGACTAAGAATGAAAAATCTGGGAATCAGACAACTACTACTAGCTTTGGCAATAGGCCTAGCGAGCGTGAGCACATTTATGTCTTCTCATGGGCAAACGAGCATGCTTGTTGATGACTATCCTGTTAGCTATATCGTGGAAGAAGGCTACACGTTATAGGAAATTGCAGGCCAATTCCTGCGAGATCCTGAACGTTGGATTGATATCTGGCAGCCGGATCAATACTTAGATAACCCTGATCTTATCTATCCTGGCGATACATTGAAGCTAAGCATATTGGGCGGAACCCCCCGTGTCCTCGTGCAGCGAGGCGATCGGGAAGTAGAAATGGTTTCCCCTCAAGTTCGAGAAGAAGCTCTACAGAGTGCCATTCCTGCTATTCCACTGGAATCTATCGAGAACAGTTTCACCAAAAATAGAATTATTAGCGCCGCACAATTAGACGCCGCACCTTATATCGTAGCGAATGTAGGTGACAATCTTACGATAGGTACAGGGGATGAAATATTCGCCCGAGGATCTTTTCTAATAGGGACAACGACCTTTGAAATCTATCGCGTCGGCCGTACTTACTACGGTGAAGGGCTGAAAAAGAAACGCGCGTTCGGTCTCTTGAGCACAACCGAAGAAGAAGTGCTGGGGTTAGAAACGGAATATCTGGGGTTTGCTAGTATTGTTGAAAACGTTGCGTCCGATATGAGAAGGTTGCTAGTTAACAATGGTGCCAGGGAAATCCGAGTTGGTGACCGCTTACTAATTAGAGAAGAGTCCAGCATCAATGCGACCATATTTCCTACTGAGCCAAGTTCAGATCTTTCAGGTCAGATTGTGGCCTTCCTAGGCGAAGAGAGCTTTGCTTCACAACTCGACACAGTCGTTATTAATCTTGGTAACGATGACAATCTCGTAGTTGGTGACATATTGTCAATTCAAAAAGAAGGCGCTCGCATGACTGACGAGGTTGAGCGGGCGAAGATGGCCTTTCGGGAAAGAATGCGTACTCTGTTCAATCAAGACAGACTGACCATACCCGGTAACGATGTTGGAACGTTGCTGGTCTATAAGACCTTCGATCAACTGAGTTATGCCGTAATTCTCTCCAGCAGCGAGCCTGCTGAATTATTCAACGAAGTTGTTAGCCCCTAAAACTACGTCACACATCCCTTCATCTACTAGACTAGTCTTAGGCTAGTTAATCCTCAGAACCCAGCTATCCCTGGGCTTTGTGTTGCGCAGTGCCGTCATTTCGAATCACCCTTGGACCAACAATGGACTCCGATACTTGTCTGTACTACTTGACGTTGATCAACAGTAAGAAGATCCCGATCCCTATAATCTCGAAACTACTGAGAGAGTTCGGCTCGGCCAAAACGCTAATGGAACTGCCACGGTCTACGTTCCAGGATCTAGGTTTCGACAACTTGCAAATTGAATTACTGGGTAGCGTTAGTAGCAAAGCCGGTTTGCAACGAAGTACCCAAGTGGCATTAGAGTGGGCTGCCAAAGACAGAAATTATTTAGTTTGTTATGAATCACAGTACTATCCTAACCTGTTACGCGAAATAGACTCTGCCCCGCCAATACTTTTCGTGAAAGGCTCACTTAGCGCTCTAGGAGGAAGACACTTCGCGCTCGTGGGCAGCCGCAGGGCGAGTACTTACGGAAAGAGGAATGCTTATTGGATGGCGCAGGAACTAAGTAAGGCAGGGTTGCAAATTTGTAGTGGGTTGGCGTCAGGAATCGACAGCAAAGCACACGAAGGAGCGTTGGATAGCGGAAGGAAAACTATCGCAGTTATAGGGACAGGAATTGATAGTGTCTACCCTTCGGGGAATAAAAAGTTAGCGCAACGCATAGTCGAGAATGGCGCCCTTGTGTCGGAATTCCCAATTGGTACACCTCCCTATCCTAGTAACTTCCCTAGAAGGAATAGAATCATTAGTGGACTAGCGATCGGGACGTTAGTGGTAGAGGCCAATGTAAAGAGTGGGTCGCTTATAACCGCTAGATTAGCTATGGAACAGAACCGGGATGTTTTTGCCGTGCCGGGTCCCGTTGCTAGCCCCCAGAGCCGCGGGTGTCACCAGCTTATAAAGCAGGGAGCTAAATTGGTCGAAGAGCCTTCGGATGTTTTGGACGAGCTTGGTCTGGCCCAAGAACCTGCAGGGAATAAAAGCGAAGAGTCATGCACAGGTACACTAGGTATAAAGAGCGACGCGGCTTCGAAATTCATCGCCTTAAAGGCTATCGATCATCAGGGATGTCTATTCCAAGCGATACAAGGTGAGTGTGGGCTCAGCATAACTCAATTAAATGCGGAACTTATTCAACTTGAAGCAGCAGGCTTGATTCGCCAAGAGGGGGGTCGTTACTTTAAGTTGGGCTAGAGCTCAGTCTAGTTTTCTTGCATAGACTAGAGGTCTGCGGTAGTTTCCTCTTTCACTATTTTCTAGAGTTCGATTGTGAAGAGCCGCCAATTTTCTGCCATTTTAGTAGGATCAGAAAACGATATAGGTTACATGAAACCTGCAGTAGATACTTTCAGGTAGATGCCGACTTAGCAGACAGAGTAAAAAGTGAACGCTCTGCAAATAGTGAAAAAGTGCAAGCCTAAACCTAAGACAAGGCATTGCAGGAATTCCTTTGTTAATATTACCGAATTTGAGCAATATTGCTGTTCATTGGTGAGTGAGAATTAAAGTGACCAGGCTAAACATTGAGCTAGCTTGTCAGAACCTGAAACAAGGTAATATTATCGCTTATCCAACAGAGGCTGTTTGGGGACTAGGCTGTGACCCCCACAGTGAACCCGCGGTAAGCGAAATTCTTCGTCTAAAAAATCGGCCAGTACATAAGGGGCTGATATTAGTTAGTGGGAGCATCGATCAATTCGAGCCGCTTCTTAGTAAACTGAGCAGAGAACACAGAGACACATTAAGTGCTTCGTGGCCGGGCCATGTTACCTGGCTAGTTCCTGACACTGATAGGTTGATACCGGGCTGGATTAAGGGTGATCATCAATCCGTGGCGATACGAGTGAGCGCCCACCTGGCTGTGCAGGAGTTATGCTTTGCATTCGGCGGGCCTCTCGTCTCGACATCGGCGAATGAAGCCGGCGAAGAAGAAATTAGATCTAGATTAATACTTGAAGACAAATTTGCAGATAAGATAGCCGGCATAGTAGATGGATATCTCGGACAAGCGGCTAAGCCGTCTGAGATGCGGGACTTACTCTCTGGAAGAGTTATCCGCTGAATTAGGGCTGGATGGTATGAAGTCGTTAAGACTTTAAAGGGTTAGCGAGGGGGAATACATTGAGCACGATTAAGCCGAATGACGTCAAAAATTTTCTATTAGAATTGCAGACCCGTATTTGCGATTCACTGGAGGCGCTAGATCCCAGCGCAAACTCGCAGACGGATAGCTGGGACCGAGAAAAGGGTGGCTCTGGAATTAGCCGAGTCATTAGCAATGGCGAAATATTCGAGAAAGGCGGCGTTAACTTTTCACATGTGTTCGGCGATGCAATGCCGGCTTCAGCTACTGCAACAAGGCCTGAACTTGCCGGGAGAGCCTGGCAGGCGATGGGAGTCTCTCTGGTAATTCATCCAAGCAATCCGTTTGTGCCAACCTCTCATGCGAACTTCAGAATGTTTGTAGCCGAGAAAGAAGGCGAAGAGCCTACTTGGTGGTTTGGTGGTGGCTATGATCTTACGCCTTACTATGGTTTTGAAGAAGACTGCATCCACTGGCATCAGAAAGCCAAAGACGCCTGTAAGGATTTTGGCGATCAGTACCATCCTCAATTTAAGAAACAATGTGATGAGTATTTTCAGATCAAGCATAGGAATGAGCCGCGGGGAATCGGCGGACTATTCTTTGATGACTTCAATGAGCTTGGCTTTGATCAAAGTTTCGAGTTTGTTAAGTCTATGGCAGACAGTTTTCTTGGCGCCTACCTACCGATCGTAAATAGGCGCAAAGATACTGCTTATACCGATCACAATAAACAGTTCCAAGAATACAGGCGCGGCCGCTATGCCGAATTTAATCTAGTGTACGATCGAGGTACGATTTTTGGTCTCCAGTCGGGAGTCGGAAGGATTGAGTCGATATTAATGTCACTGCCTCCGGTGGTTCGTTGGATATATGATTGGCAGCCTGAAAAAGGCAGCGACGAAGAAAAACTTACCGCCGAATTTTTGAAACCGCGGGAATGGGTGTAGTCTTCTAGGTAGAAGCCCCTAAAAAATAGAAAGAAAATTGAAAGAAGAGAAAGATCACCCGTGTCCAAATATGCAGTACTCGGCAATCCTGTAAGTCACAGCAAATCGCCCCTGATCCATTCCATGTTTGCGCAGCAAACAGATCAGACGATGAGCTACGTGGCTATTCCTCTAGAAGAAAATGAATTTGAAGGCTTCGTCAGAAATTTCTTTGCAGGCGGCGGAGGGGGATTGAACGTGACGGTTCCCTTCAAGGGGAATGCATTTGCACTAGTTGCGAGTTGCTCCCCTAGGGCAGAGTTAGCACAAGCCGTAAATACTCTATTCCTAGACGCTAACGGAGACATCTGTGGCGACAATACAGATGGCGTTGGACTCATGACCGATCTTAAGCTGAATAATAAGGTAGCGATTAGTGGCCAAAGGGTGCTTATCCTAGGTGCCGGCGGTGCTGTTCGCGGAATTATGGCCGCGCTAGTTTATGAACAAGCCTCGGCGATTACGATCGTTAATCGAGACGTATCTAAAGCCGAACACTTGGCTGAAGAGATGCAATCTATGGCACCTATCGAAGCCATGTCGTATGCAAGGCTGCAAGAAGTTGCAAACAATGGCCGTAGTTATGATCTGATCATCAATGGAACATCTTCTAGCTTGCTCGGAGAAATGCCTAAGCTAGATGCGAATCTTATTGCGCCTGGTTGCTGTTGTTATGATCTGATGTATTCGGCAACCGACACGCCTTTTGTGCAGTGGGGGAAAAAGGAAGGAGCAAGCATAAGTATCGACGGTCTAGGGATGTTGGTTGAACAGGCGGCTGAAGCGTTCGCACTATGGCGAGGAGTTCGTCCAAACACTGCCTCCGTTATGGCCCACCTACGAGAGCAATTCTAGTTAGCTTTTTAGCGAGCAGTGTTTTGCCTTTTCGACAGGCATAAAAAAAGGCCGCTCGAAGCGGCCTTTTTTTATGCAGAGCACACTAACTAGTGTGCTTCCTCTTCTGCGTGCTCTTCTTCCTCTCCATGTCCACCACCGTGAAGATCAGCTGGGGTGAGAGCCACTTGATTTGGGTCCTGGCCCATATACTGAACTCGTGCACCAGAGATATAGAAACCTTCGACCGACATAAGGCCGATAAGTAGTAGCAGTACAAGCGGAGGGCCAAGAATAGTTAAAACCAACGCCATTCTTTCCCAAACCACGTGCATGAAGATCGCAACGATAAAGCCCGCCTTCAAAGCCATGAACAGGAGTACTAGACCCCAGCGCATGCCGCCCTGCACATTAAAGAAATCAACCGCGTACGAGAACGAGCTCAATACGAACAGAAGAATCCAAATTTTGTAATAAATCCCTAGGGGATGTTGTTGACCTGCTTCAGATGACATTTCTGTCCCCTATTACAATAAGTAGAAAAATGCGAAAATGAATACCCAAACAAGATCCACAAAGTGCCAATACAAACCGGCAATCTCTACAATCTCATAACCCTTCTTGTCGTAGTGTCCCTTCTTTACTTTGAAAGCAACGGTTAACAAGTAAATGACACCGGCGGTTACGTGCAAACCGTGAAAGCCGGTAATCATAAAAAATACAGACCCAAACTGAGGCGCACCAAAGGGGTTACCCCAAGGCCTTACACCCTCTTCCAGAATCAGCTTGCTCCACTCAAATGCCTGCATGCCTACGAATGAGGCACCAAAGGCGGCGGTAGCAACCATAAACCAGAATGTCTTTTTCTTATCTCTGCGATACCCGAAATTAACCGCCAGCGCCATGGTTCCAGAACTGGTAATCAGTATAAAGGTCATGATCGCGATCAAAATCAGCGGAATAGGATCGCCGCCGAAAGAAAGCGCAAAGATTTCACTCTGCAGAGGCCATGGATCGGTGGTAGTTAATCGAACATGGAGATAGCCAGTTAGAAAGCAAGTGAAAATAAAGGTATCACTCACTAGGAAGATCCACATCATGGCCTTACCCCAAGGCACATGGTAGGCCTGTTTATCGGCGCTCCAATCGTCCACTAGGGTCGAGTTTGATCCGCTTATAGCTGCTTCGCTCATTCTTATTTCCTATTAATGTTCTAATTAAACTCTATTTTCCCCAATCCCTAATGATTAACTATTAGGTATTGGAAAGAATTGCAAAAATAACCAACCAGACAATTAGCAAGAAGTGCCAATATAAAGTACACAGCTCGATGCTGAGGCGCACGTCTTCAGGCTTGCTTCCGGATATCAATCGTATTGAACTTTTACTCCACACCCAAAGCCCACCTAGTAAGTGAGCGATATGCAAACCTGTTAGCAGATAGAAGAATGAGTTGGCTGGGTTAGAGGCTACATAAAAACCCGTAGCCTGTAGGTTTTCCCAGATAACCATCTGTCCTGCTATAAACAGCAAGGCAAACACACCTCCACCGATAAAGGCGGTCATTAAGTTCTTCTGTTTGCCTGCATTGGCTATATTTCTTGCCCACTGGAATAAAATACTACTGATGGCAAGCAATCCAGTGTTTAGCCATAGCTGAGAAGGTTCGGCCAGTGGCTCCCAATCCGGCAATGACATTCGAATGACGTAGCTCACGCCAAACATCGAGAAAATCACAGAAGCAATCGTAAGGAAGAAACCTAGCGCGACGCGCTCCGGGGGCGACTCGAAAGCGCCCTCCGGGTTTAGCCCGCCAATTACACCCTTTCGTTCCCAGGGCTTCTCGGTGAGTGTCTTAATCAGGCTCATGCGTCTGCCTTAGATGCGTCATGATCAGGATCGAAGTGTTGCTCATCCGCAGTTGGCTCTTCACTTTCAGGCACATTCTGTGGAATGAAGTCTTCGTGTGCACCTGGAACGCTGTAGTCGTAAGCCCAACGATAAACAGTTGGTAGCTCATCACCCCAGTTGCCATGTTTAGGCGGAGTATCAGGTGTCTGCCATTCTAAAGAGGCAGAACCCCAAGGGTTAGGCCCTGATGGCTTGCCATTACGCAAGCTCCAGAATATGTTGATGAAGAATAGGATCTGCGCTGCGCCCACTATTAGCGCTGCGATTGTGATCGCTGCGTTCAAGTCTTGCGCAGACTCTGGGATAAAGTCTGTGGATCCCATTGCGTAGTAGCGACGCGGAACACCCAAGAAGCCAAGGTAGTGCATCGGCAAGTAGATTGCGTAGGTACCTAGGAAAGTAATCCAGAAGTGTGCCTTCGCCATACCTTCATGAAACATGCGACCCGTAACCTTCGGATACCAGTGATACAAAGCAGCGAAGATAACTAGTACCGGAGATACACCCATCACCATATGGAAGTGAGCAACTACAAAGTAAGTGTCGGAAAGAGGTAAGTCGATAACCACGTTACCTAGAAACAGACCAGTTAATCCACCGTGGATGAATGTAAAGATAAATCCGATGGCGAAATACATTGGCGCGTTCAGTCGGATATCGCCTTCCCAAAGCGTTAGCACCCAGTTGTAAACTTTAAGTGCAGTAGGAACAGCGATGATCAATGTGGTCGTGGCGAAGAAGAAGCCGAAGTAGGGGTGCATACCACTTACATACATGTGGTGAGCCCATACGACGAAGCTTAATCCGCCAATTGCGATGATCGCCCAAACCATCATGCGGTAACCGAAGATATTCTTTCGTGCATGAGTTGAGAGTACGTCAGAAACAAGACCGAATGCCGGAAGCGCCACGATGTACACTTCAGGGTGCCCGAAGAACCAGAACAAATGCTGGAACAAGATCGGGCTACCGCCGTTGTGATCAAGTGGAGTACCTGACTCGATAACGGCTGGCATGAAGAAGCTAGTGCCTAGGAGTATATCGAATAGCATCATGATCGCCGAAACAAGCAACGCTGGGAATGCAAATAGACCAAGAATTGTCGCGATAAAGATTCCCCAAACTGTAAGAGGAAGACGCATCATGGTTAAGCCGCGGCAGCGATACTGCAAAACCGTGGTCACGTAGTTCAGGCCGCCCATTGTGAAGGCAACAATAAACACGGCCAGTGAGAGCAGCATCAACACGATGCCCATATCATGGCCAGGTGTGCCTGCCATGGTAGTCTGAGGAGGATATAACGTCCACCCTGCCCCAGTTGGCCCGCCGCTGACGAAGAAACTCGACATAAGAATAATCACCGACAGTGCGTATACCCAAACACTCAACATGTTCAGGAACGGGAACACCATGTCTCGCGCGCCACACATGAGCGGTATCAAGTAGTTTCCAAACCCGCCTAGCAACAACGCCGTCAGCATGTAAACAACCATAATCATGCCGTGCATAGTTACCGACTGGTAGTAGGAACTCGGGTCGATCAGATCAAATGTCTCTGGGAAACCCAATTGCATGCGCATTAGAAGCGAAAGAATCAATGCAACAACCCCAACCGCGATGGCGATGCCACCGTATTGAATGGCAATAACCTTGTGATCTTGGCTCCAAACGTATTTCGTAACCCAACTATGGGGGTGATGCATTTCCATTTCGGAATCTTGATCAGCTAATGGTACGTAAGCCATTAAATCCTCCTAACTCTATAATCTTTGTATCAGCCAGCTATGGCTAAAATTCGTTAACAATCTTATCTAATAATTTTTTGTGGCAATCTATCTCAATGTATTGATGTAAGCCGCCACGTCTTCAATTTCCTCGAGCCCTGACATGGCAGTAGCCATACCAACCATCAGCTCGCCGTAGTCATCACTCGGATGTAAGCCGCGGATGCCAGCTCTGAAATTGCTGATCTGCGTAACAAAATACCAATCGCTCATGCCCGCAAGTTTTGGCGCATCGGTGTACCAAGTACCGTCACCGTTATCCAAGTGACAAGCAGCGCAGTTACGATCGTAAATGCTAGCGCCATTTGCTACGTCACCAGTTACAGTTGGTGTGGCCGGTGTGTCAGGCAGTGAAGCGATGTAAGCCGCCATGTTGCGAATAGCATTGTCGTCGGCAAGCGTGTTCGCCATTCCTGCCATGCCTGTCGCAGCTTGGCTATCTCCTTCACCACCTCGAACGCCCTGCTTGAAGTATTTAAGCTGTCTTTCGATATACCATGCTTGCTGACCGGCTAATTTAGGCCCGTTCAACTGTTGAAGGCCTTCACCCTCGGTGCCGTGACAGGTTGCACAAAGCGCATATTGTGCTTGACCGGCAGCTGGGTCTGCAGCGGCAACGGCCTGTGTTTCCGCAAACGTTGGCTGCGCATCAAGCCAAACGTCGTATTCGGCTTGAGTTTCAATAACTACCGCACCGCGCATGGCGAAGTGACCGATGCCACAAAGCTCTTCACACATGATGTCGTAACGGCCCGCCTTGTTTGGCTCGAACCATATGTATGAAATCAGACCAGGAACCAAGTCCATCTTTACGCGGAACTGAGGAACAGTGAAGTTGTGCAATACGTCATTGGAGCGCAGCAAGGCTTTAACTGGCTTATCCAGAGGAAGGTGCATCTCCGGAGCAGTAACGATTACATCGTCCTGACCGTTCGGGTCTTCAACATTGACACCGAAAGGGTTGCTCTCGGTAACCATCTGAGTGTCTGCAGTGCCCATTATACCGTCAGCACCTGGGTAGCGGAATGCCCACTGCCATTGCTGACCCATGGCCTCGAATTCGGCGGCATCGTCAGGCGGGGTAACGATGCTAGCCCATACAAATAGACCCGGTGCGAGCATCAAGACGACACCGAGGGTCGTGATTGCTGAAAGCCGGATTTCCAGTTTGTGGTTTTCAGGCTCATAAACGGCTTTATGGCCGTCTTTTTGCCGGAATTTGTACACACAGTAGGCTAGAAATAGATTCAATAGGACAAATACTATTCCGGTAACCCAAAAAGTGATGTTAATAGTTAAATCGATTGATCCCCAGTCGGCTGCAATATCTGTGAACCACCAAGGGCTGGCAAAATGGAAAATTACTGATCCAATTACCAACAAGAAAATAACGACCGCTAAAGCCATAAACCCGCCTTCCTTCTAAAAAATTACGAACGTATCCCTAGTGTCGAGGAAACAAAGTATCGCCAAGCACTAGGGGAAATTAGTTGTTATGTACATCGCGTCCCAGAGGAACAAGAATTGAAGCTTAATGCCATCACTTTGTCGGCAGGCTTTGACAATGAGTGACCCCATTGTTATTCCCGATTCGAAGTTTTGACTCGCCGCTATCCTTGCAAATTATTATTATCTGGATGGGGAAGTTTCAGTCTTCTGAAAGTCTCGAAATTACCTGAGAATTCAAAGATTTTTCGCTCACCTCACGCGCACCGGAATGCTATAGAATATTGGTATTCACTGCAAGTGATCTGCGGCCTAAAACCCCTAAAACATGCACGAAATCAAGCATTTTTGACACCTTCCTGTCAGTGTCAAATTTGCGACGGGGATTTGTACAATTTTTGCCAGAAAAACGCGTAAAACAATCTGGCAGTTCGAGGCAATGATCTTGAGATTCAAAGCCAAACATGATTGAATGCCCGCGCTTCGAAAGCACGACACAAAGACGCGGTTCAGTATCTGTTATAGTCCGCTCAAGAAACTCATCCTATTTAACGTAAAAGTTGACCCGTGAACGAAATAGCTTCAAATATTAGCAGTAGCAGCTGGCGTGATTTCTACGAGATGTGCAAGCCGCGAGTTGTCATGTTGATGATCCTGACTTCTCTGGTCGGCATGTTTCTCGCAGTACCGGGTATGGTTCCTCTGGATGTGCTTATTCTGGGTAACCTAGGCATTGCCCTAGTTGCCGGTTCGGGTGCAGTCGTTAACCACCTGATCGACCGAAAAATCGACATAATCATGAAGCGTACTCACAACCGACCGGTCGCCCAGGGTCGCGTGGAGCCCAAGCAGGCCGCGCTATTCGCGATTGTCATCGGTGTCGCGGGAATGGCAATATTGTTGTTATGGGTTAACCCACTGAGTGCTTGGCTTACGCTGGCTTCATTTGTTGGTTATGCATTTATCTACACGGGCTATTTGAAGCACGCGACGCCACAGAACATCGTTATTGGTGGGCTCTCCGGGGCTATGCCACCACTACTGGGCTGGTCTGCCGTAACCGGCACTATCGATGGCGGTGCGTTGATTCTAGTTCTAATCATATTTGCCTGGACCCCTCCTCACTTCTGGGCCCTGGCTATTCACCGTAAGGATGAATATGCGAAATCGGGCGTGCCTATGTTGCCCGTTACTCACGGTGAGCACGTAACTAAGATTCATATCATCGTCTACACCTTAATGCTGGTAGTCGTAAGCGTCTTCCCATTCTTCTCCGGAATGAGCGGCTTGCTCTATCTCGTCTCGGCGCTTGCGCTGGGTGCTGGTTTCATCGGCTGGTCTGGTTTGCTCATGTTCAAGCCAAAGCCAAGCACCGCAATGGATACCTTCCGTTACTCGATCCTCTACCTGGCACTGCTTTTCATCGCCTTGGTTGTTGATCACTACCTGATTTAACCCAGAATTCTCCCCATGCAACTGACTACGAAGAGAAAGACAGCACTAATTGCCTTTCTAGTATTCGATGTTCTTGTCGTTATCGCTCTGATCGCCCTTTTTCAGCTGCGCGGAGAGCGAACCCGTGAAGCAGCGCTGCGTGAAATAGGCGTCACTATCTACCCACAAGCGCGGACCCTAAGTGAATTTCGCCTGATCGACCAGCAGGGAGAATTCTTCACCAAAGTCGACCTTCAGGGGAGTTGGAATCTTGTTTTCTTTGGCTTCACGCACTGTCCGGACATCTGTCCTCTTACGATGGCCGAATTGAGTCAGTTTTATGCGGGCTTGGATTTTAACCAAGATGTGAAACCGCGGGTGTTCCTCGTAACAGTAGATCCCGAGCAAGACAATCCTGAGTCAATGGCTGCCTATTTGGCAAATTACAACGAAGAGTTTATTGGTCTCAGTGGAGACCCTGGGCAGATCGCGCAGTTGGCGGCACAGTTGTATGTTGGTTACGGGGATGCAGTGAAATCCGAGGTAGCTGCAACAACGCATGAGCATGGTGGGCCGCAGGCTGAAGTTGATGTAGCCCAAGGGGATTATTTAATTGAACATAGTGCTCACATCGCAGTAATAAATCCACAGGGCGACTACTACGCAGTGATGCGAGCCCCGTATCGTGACCAGGACCTGATAAAGGCTTTTCGCGAACTAGTTAAGTAAAAAACATTTAGTTTCTATTTTTTAGAACGCTTGGATAAAAATAGAATGCAAGAAAAATTAATGTAGCCAAAACAACGATTGACGGCCCTACCGGCACATCGAAATAGAATGCCGAAATCAAGCCTAGCACTACAGAGACGCATCCTATAATACTCGCCCTTATTGCCATTTGCTCTGGCGTAGACGCCATCGAGCATGCCGCCGCAGGGGGAATAATCAGCAGCGATGTTATTAACAACACCCCTACGATTTTCATCGATACCGCGATAGTTAATGCGATCAACAAAACTAGAATTAGATTGAGCCGATTTACGTTTGCGCCTTCTATTTCCGCTATTTCTGCGTGAACTGTAATCGATACGAAGTCGTTCCAAAACACCGAAAGAACGATGGCTACGAGAGACACAACGACCAAAACCCAGATCAAATCGGCGTTACCAATGGTGAGCAATGCGCCAAACAAATAGGCTTCGAGATCGACTCTAACCGAATCGGCTAGCGCAAGTACTACGATGCCAAGGGCGAGGCTGCTGTGAGCCAAAATTCCTAATAAAGTATCGGTAGAAATAGAGGGTCGTCGGTCTAATAAGGTGAGTAAGAAAGCGAAGACAAGACAGCTTACTATTATGCTTAGCTGCGGATTGCTATCGGTGAGCAAGCCCAAGGCTATTCCAAGCAAGGCAGAGTGTGCGAGTGTATCTCCAAAATAGGACATGCGGCGCCATACAATAAATGAGCCTAACGGTCCTGCCACTAGCGCAAGAGAAATACCGGCAACTAGGGCGTAGAGCACGAAATTCGTAGTAAAGAACAGCACCATAGAATCAATCATGTTTGTGCTCCTTCACGCTGCCGCCAATCCCGTGTTCATGATCGTGATGATGCGTATAGACGGCGAGATTCTGGGAGGCTTTGGCGCCGAATAGGCTTAGGTACGCCGGGTCATTGGTGACGTGCTCGGGTTTGCCGTGGCAGCAAATATGATGATTGAGACAGATGACCTCATCGGTAGAAGACATGACAAGATGGAGGTCATGAGAAATCATTAACACCCCACAGCGATGTCTATCACTAATCTCGCTAATGAGCTGATATAACTCTGCTTGGCCCGCGAGATCAACGCCTTGTGCCGGCTCATCGAGAATAAGTAGCTCAGGTTTGCGCAGAAGGGCGCGCGCAAGCAGTACACGTTGTAACTCGCCTCCGGATATGGCCGTTAGTTGCTGGCCTTCAATATGGCCTATTTTCAAATCTTTCAGGGTATTGGATAGCAGCACTTTATCTTGCCGATTGGCGAGCTGAAGGAATCGGTTAACAGTCAGTGGTAGCGTGGGTTCTACGTGGACTCGCTGCGGCATATAGCCGATCCGCAGCTTGGGTCTGTGATAGATGGCGCCTGAGTCGGGTTGCAGCAGTCCAAGGGCGACTCGTACCAGAGTGGTCTTGCCAGCCCCGTTTGGACCGATCAGGGTGACTATCTGGCCTTCCTCTATAGTAAGGCTGATATTCTCGAGAATTCGTTTCTCGGCAAAATCCTTGTTGATTGATTTTGCCGCGAGCAGAATACCCGGGGCATGAACATCGCTTGTGGAATCGGAGGCCGTATTAGCGCTGCTATCGGGAATACTCATTCGAATTACTCGTCACAGCCTCGGCAGTGGCACTATAGATGTTGTCGCGTTCTCACTCGCGTAGGAGCAGGCAGGACAATGGGTTATCATAGCATTGATGTCAAATAATCCCTTGCTGCCTGAGACTCTAGAGATAACTAGATCTGCCTGAATTTTACCGATGCCTAAATCCTATTTCATTCTTTTGTTAACTAGCCTGCTTTGTTCGCTCAGTCGCGCTGACGTAAATATCGTTACGACGATTAAGCCACTGCAGATGATTGCTGAAGCAGTTGTGCAGGAATATGGCAGCGTTTCTTCTATTGTGGATTCGCAGCAATCGCCCCACCACTTCACCGTGTCACCTTCTGATCGCATCAATTTAGCTCGGGCAGACATAGCAGTATGGATAGGCCCCCTGTTTGAAACCCACATCAGCGATTTCTTTGTGCAGGCTCGGTTCAAAGCAAAGACAATCACAGTTATCGATACACCCGGACTGCAATTGCATAGCATCGGTGATGGGCAGCTTGATGCCCACCTTTGGCTAGATAGTTCAAACGCAGTACTAATTGCCAAAGCGATTGCTGAGCGGGCTGCGGAAAAGGATCCAGGCAACGCGATTTCCTACCGCCAGAATCTGGGAAAATTTAGCAGAGAAATTGAAAGCAGAAACCGGCAAATCGAACAGAAGTTTCAGGCACCATCTGCGACGAGCTATGCTGTCTACCACAATGCTTACCAATATTTCGAGCAACAGTTTGGCCTACAACATGACATGGTCATTTTGCAAGATCCGGAAGTTCAGCCAAGTATTCGCGAAACTATAGAGCTACGAAGGCAGGTGAACGACCAGAGACCTTCTTGTTTGCTATTGGAGTTCGACTCGAGCTCGGATTTGGTTAGCACGGTGTTGAATGGCCACGAATTGAAGCAAATTACCGTTGATCTGCTAGGCAGCAATGTAAACTCTAGCGGGAATGCCTATAGCGAATTTATCGCTAATCTAGCAGATGATTTTTACCAATGCCTCTACGAATAGGCGCAGTGTAAATCGAAATCCCTACGAAATTGTATAAGGAAAATAAGTTGGCCGAATCAAAACAACTCATTCTAGTAGATGGATCCTCCTATCTGTTTCGTGCATTCCATGCGCTCCCGCCTCTGGTTAGCAGTAAAGGGCAGCCGACAGGTGCAGTGAAGGGAGTCATCAACATGATTCGCAGTCTCATAAAGAACTATGAGGACAGCAATATTGCGATCATTTTTGATGCTAAGGGGAAAACATTTCGCAGCAGAATTTACACGGATTACAAAGCGAATCGGCCGCCAATGCCAGATGAGCTGCGCTCGCAAATTCAACCGATACACCAAATTATCGAAGCCATGGGCCTGCCGCTTCTCATTATCAGCGACGTAGAAGCCGATGATGTAATTGGTACATTGTCGCAGCAAGCAACCGAGATGGGAATTTCTACTCTAATTTCTACGGGAGATAAAGATCTCGCTCAGCTTGTGAACGACAAAGTCACGCTGATCAACACTATGACAAACGAGCTGCTAGACAGTGAGTCCGTTGTCGAAAAGTTCGGTGTTGCGCCGGATAGAATCATCGACTATCTCGCGCTCATGGGTGATAAGTCAGATAATATTCCTGGCGTGCCTAGCGTTGGTCCGAAGACAGCTGTTAAGTGGTTGCAGGAATACGGCTCGATGGAAGGAATAATTGAAAACGCAGAAGCGATAGGCGGGAAAGTCGGAGAGAAACTGCGCGAGAATATCGACCTACTTAGGCTCTCCTATGAGCTTGCAACAATTAAGATGGATGTGCCTCTTGATGTCAAAATACCGGAGCTAGTCGCCTCACAGGAGAATCAAGAGAAGCTACACGAATTGTTCTCAGAAATGGAATTTAAGTCGTGGGTAAAAGCGCTGGAGGATCAGGGTGTGGCTGGCTCGCCTCAGAGTAAGAAGCCCGCAACTGAAGAATCAGCAATCGAAGAAGTCGATGTGTTGATTGCAGAGGAAGACGTAGACTACAAATTAGTTCTAGATAAAAAAGATTTTGTATCTTTGCTCGATCAAGTTGCAGCGTCATCTAGCTTCAGTATCTCCTTGGAAACGATCGGCGATCATTTTCTTGATCAAAAAATTCTTGGCATCGCAATCTGTATTCAAATGGGCAAGGCCTTCTACATTCCCTTTTTACATGACTACGATGATGTGCCAGCCCAGCTCGATAGTGCGGAATGTCTGGATCAGTTAAAGCCAATACTGGTAAACCCATTGGTCATAAAAGTCGGCTTTGATCTAAAGCATATAGATCATGTTCTGAAAAACTACGAGATTAACTTACAGCCGGTCAAGAACGATGTGCATCTAGCGTCGTATGTCACCAACTCAGTTGCAACGAAGCATCAGCTGCCACAGGTAACTAGAAATTATCTAGAGGTGACGCCTATAGATATCAACAGCCTGTTGGGTAAGGGTCGAGGCAAACTTAGTCCGGAGCAAGTGGCGCTTTCAGACTACGCTCCATACGCCGCACAAAAAGCAGACCATGTCTTGCGTCTGTCTGCCATCTTGCAGCAAAGCTTGAGCAGCAACGGACACCTTCTCGGCCTGTATCAGTATTATGAACTGCCACTGATCGAGGTGCTGAATAAAGTAGAACGTAATGGTATTCGTGTAGATGCGGTTGCGCTTGCTAAGCACAGCAAGCAGCTAGGCAAACAGCTAGAAAAACTAAAGCTTCAAGTCTTCGATATAGCCGGAGAGGAATTCAATTTAGGATCGCCGAAGCAACTGCAAACAATATTCTATGAGAAGCTAGAACTGCCAATTCTAAAGAAAACGAAAACAGGTCAGCCTTCAACGGCCGAGCCTGTATTGCAGGAATTAGCAAAAGACTACGAATTGCCGAAGCTCATTCTGGAGCATCGATCACTGAGCAAACTGAAGTCGACCTACACAGATAAACTCCCGCTCGAGATCAACAAGGGCACTGGGCGAATTCACTCGTCCTTTCAGCAAGCAGTCGCAGCTACTGGTCGCCTTTCATCTACCGACCCTAACTTACAAAATATTCCGATTCGTACCGCAGAGGGACGCCGTGTTAGGCAGGCATTTATCTGCGATCCTGGGAATAAAATGTTGGCCGCGGACTATTCTCAAGTAGAGCTCAGAATCATGGCGCATCTTTCGCAAGACGAGGGCTTGCTCAGCGCGTTCTCAAATGCACAAGATGTTCACAAGGCGACAGCCGCAGATGTTTTCGGTGTGGCTATCGATGAAGTCAGCATTGACCAAAGACGAAGCGCGAAGGCAATTAACTTCGGTTTGATCTACGGCATGTCGGCTTTCGGTCTTGCCAATCAGCTAAACATTAGCCGCGGGGAAGCGGCGGAGTATGTCGATCGTTATTTTGAAAAATATCCTGGTGTTAGGAAGTACATGGATGAGACTCAGGCATTGGCCGACGAAAAAGGATATGTCGAAACACTATTCGGTCGACGCCTCTACCTACCGGACATTCACGCCGGCAATGGCATGTTAAGAAAGGCAGCGCAACGCACCGCGATCAATGCACCTATGCAAGGCACAGCCGCCGATATTATCAAAAGAGCGATGATTGATATCGATCATTGGCTAGCAATGGGTGAGCTTGATGCGCGGATGTTATTGCAGGTTCACGATGAATTGGTATTCGAAGTGAGCGAGAAAGATCTCGACCAACTCACCCAGGGAGTAAAGTTTCGAATGACATCGGCGGCGGCACTAGATGTGCCTCTGGTTGTTGATGTTGGTGTTGGTGACAATTGGGACGAGGCGCACTAGAAGGGGACACTAACAACTTAACAACTTAAAGTAATATTAAGTGGTTAACTATCTCCAGGCGCAGATTTAAGTTGTTAAGTTGTTAGTGTCCCCTGCCTCATCGATCATATCTGGCGAAGCTAGCCAGTCGCTAAGTTTTGCTTTTGCCTCGTCAACGCCGACATTTTTTAGCGAAGAGAATAGCTGCAGCGTCACATTGTCCAGAGTAGCAACTTCTTTCTGCACGGCCAGTAGTGTGTTTTGTGCCGCACCTCTTTTCAGTTTGTCCGATTTAGTTAGCAAGATATGTAAAGGTAGGTCGGATTGCACTGCCCAATCGATCATCATGCGATCGAACTCCTTAAGCGGATGTCTAATATCGCTCAGCAGAATCAAGCCAACTAACGCCTCGCGCTGGCGTAGATACTGTTCCAGTTCGCGTTGCCATTTGTCTTTAACCTTGAGCGGTACTTTGGCAAAACCGTAACCGGGTAGATCTACCAAGTGTCTGCCTTCGCCCAACGCGAAGAAGTTGATGAGCTGAGTACGCCCGGGCGTTTTACTGATACGGGCAAGGCGACTGTGGCCGGTAATCGTGTTTATTGCGCTAGATTTGCCCGCGTTCGAGCGACCGGCAAAGGCAACCTCCGCCAGAGAATTGTCTGGGCAGGCCTCTAGGTTTGCCGCGCTTGTTACGAACTCAACCTGATTAAAATTCATTTTTTTAATACCTTTTGAAAAATCTTTAATCTCAGCACTGTGTATCAGAGATGCATCAGTCCAGTCTCTATCGTCGAATTCGAGGATAAATAGAGTCACTGCGCATTTTACGTTATAATTCGCGTCCGCGATTTAGTGATATTTTGCCCGAATCGCTGCAGATGTCTTAGGCCGCGAGTTGCCGTAGAGGCGTAGAAGGGGACACTAACAACTTAACAACTTAAAGTAGTAATAAGTGGTTAGCTATCTTCGGGCGCGGATTTAAGTTGTTAAGTTGTTAGTGTCCCCTGCCTACTGGCTGGATCGCTAGTTTATCTGAATTTGTTGGAAGTGACCGGGAAAACCCATGAAGAAAACAGTAATAGTAGTACTTGCAGCCGCATTTGTAGGCTTAATACCTAATTTACTCCTCGCCCAAGGCGACGCTGCCGCGGGCCAGGCAAAATCTGCCCTGTGCGGTTCGTGTCATGGCGCGGATGGAAACAGCCCTTTGGCGATGAACCCGAAGCTCGCGGGCCAAAGTGCTAGATACATGGTTAAACAGCTTCAAGACTTCAAATCTGGCGCTAGAGCCGGAGCCATCATGGCCTCCATGGTGTTATCGCTGTCAGATCAGGACATGGAAGACATCGCAGCATGGTACTCCTCTCAGCAGCCTACAATACAAGGCGCGGACCCTGAGTCGATAGAATTGGCTGAAAGGCTCTATCGCGCAGGAAACTCCGAAATAGCCGTTGCTGCGTGCTCCGCTTGTCACTCACCTACAGGAAAGGGTAATGCGCCCGCAGGATTCCCGTCGCTGAGCGGTCAACATGCTGAATATACACTGCAGCAATTGAAGGATTTCAGATCGGGAGTCCGTCAGAATGACGGCGGGGAGATGATGAGAACTGTAGTTGAGCGCCTTACCGATAAGGAACTAGAGGCGCTGGCCAGCTACGTTTCTGGCCTCAATTAGTACTAAAATAGGCCTAAACGAGCCCCCAAACGCCGCGGGAATCGATTATTGCACTGAACCGGTCATGTATCGGTGTCAATGAGATAGCGGGGATCGAAACGCTGTGATAATGTTTTTTACAGTGTAAATTGTAGTTCGTAAAAATTAACAGATAGATTCGTAGATAGATTACATAGCTAACAAGACAGCTAAGAGACGGAGTTAAACAATGAAGCGATCAATACAGGTTTTAACCTTTGTACTGCTAATGCCCCTGGCATTTTCTAGCTTTGCTCAGATAGAAAGATTCATTGCAGGCACTCATTACACTGAGCTCGCTGCGCCTGTAAATACCAATGACTCAAGCAAGGTCGAGGTACTGGAAGTATTTTGGTACGGCTGCTCTCACTGCTTTAGATTCGAGCCTCTTATAGCGAACTGGGAAGCAACAATGCCCGCAGACGTTGATTTTGGGCGCTTTCCGGCCATGTGGAACGGCCTGATGGAAGTGCATGCTCAGGTTTACTACACAGCAGAGGCGATGGATGCCCTTGACGTCGTGCATGAGCACGTTTTCAATGCGATCAATATAGAAGGCAACCGACTGCAGAACGAAGGCCAAATCGGAGCTCTTTTTGCGAAGTATGGGATTAATGAAGAAGAATTCGCCAAATCCTTCAACTCATTCTCGGTGCGCACGAAGGTAAACCAAGCTAAGCAGCGCATGCAGGCTTACGAGATTCGCAGCACGCCGAACATGATTGTTAATGGCAAATACCTCGTGGCCACTGGCCAGAGTGTTCTAACTCAGGCGGATATGCTTGATGTTGTTGATTTTCTTGTAGAAAAAGAGCGTCAGCAGCTCTCAAGCGCTGGCGAATAAAGCCTCGTTTAGCAATACCAAGGCCGCTCAGAGCTAGCTCTGAGCGGCCTTTTTTATGTCTATCTCATCGCTTTAGAAGCTCTTCATCCGTTAATTCCGCACAGCCTGCATTAGTTCGCCATCAGAGAGTTTTAGAACATATTTACGTCTTAAAACTATTTTGCCGATACAAGAGTCTTACATCAGTGATTTAACAATTTATTCAATAGTTTAGCTCCGAATTGAGGTGCTGAATTTTTCGGCTCAAGGTTACTAAGCTGCAGGACTGAAAATTTTACTAAGAACAAATTCTATGCCCAGCTTTGCATTCGACTACTCGCAGTTGCGAGAACAATTGACGGACTATCTGCCGCCCCAAGTACGGACCTTCATAAAAGGTGCTTCCGGGCGGGATCTCGTCAGGAAGATCGATACTAGCTTCCTGCTTTTCGATAACAAGATCGTCCACCTGGAAACTAGGGATGCTGTAGAGATTGAAGGCACTGATGCCCTGTCAATAGCAGCGGCCTGCGCAGAATTACTAAGAACTCTTTCCGCTGAACAACGCAAAGAATCCGCCGCCTTGTTGCTATTGCCAGCGAATTTTTTCGTCGCAACGACAATCACAATGCCCGGAGTTGCGAAAGAAAATCTGGTTTCTGCACTAAAACTTCAAGCCGATAGTATTCTGCCCAGCCTAGAGGAACCTCTATCTCTAGCCATCAACTCGCTTTCGGCAACGCAAGGCGAGGAACACCTCACGCTGTGGATGCTAGAGACAACATTGTCCGATCTATTTGACGCCTTCGCTGCGAAGGACATTTTCCTTGCTGCAGTAAAACCGCGGTTCATGAATGGCAGTAGTGAAACCCCGAGTGGGGCCAATGACAAGAGCGGCGCGAGAATTAGAATCCTCGATGTAGATGAGGAGACTGAAACTTGTGTAGTGATAGAAGATAGTATTCTCAAAGCTGTGTTGCACGTGCGCAAGCAAGACTTACAACAAGAAGTGTTCCAACAACAGTGGCAGGAAACACTGGCACAAGACTCTTCCAAAAACGCAATCGAATTGAAAGATGCTGCAGACTACTACTCTCGCATAGATGCTCAGGCGAATCAGGAATATTGTTTCTTTCCCTATGGCGCACTAAACGCTACGCGAAGAACGGCTCAAGGAAAACAAACTCTAGCCGCCGCCGCTGCAGTAGTTGCGCTGCTTTTCATCGCCTATGTTCCTTTCTTGTTGCAGTCGTTGGAATTCAGATCCTTAGCGAACACGTTGGAAATCCAAAGAGAGATGGCAAGCGATGCGCGGCAAGATCAGGCTGCTGTTGTCAGCTTCGAGAACGAGTGGGGATTAATTAGCGACTTTCCCGAGCAGAGGCTGCGTGAGGCGATGTTTACACTACAGAATATATTGCGACCCGACACACTTACCTCGATGGAAGTTTCAGAGGGCCTAATAAAAATTCAGGGAAGTAGCAACGAGCCGCAGGCTATATTGCAACGCCTTGAACAGGACCCGATGTTTACCGAAGTCGTGTTCTCAAGAGCAACCAACAACCAAAGATACTATATCGACCTCAGAATAAGCACGGTTAATTTCGAGGGATACATGGTGCGTTACTTTCCAGATGAGTAGTCGCAGTAGAGTAAAACCGAGAAGAAATAAGATTAATGCAAATATCTAAACGCGAAAGAAATATCTTACTACTAGCTGCTGCCGTGGCTCTGCTATTCGCAGTCACAAGTGGCTGGCCGGCGGTCACGTCGGCATATGCCCAAAGGCAAGGTAATATTGAAAGCGTGGAGATCGATATTGCCCGGGAACAACGCTTAATAGAGAACACGGCAAGCTGGCGAGAACGGCGTGTTGAGGTTGAGTCGCAGATTGCTGAGTTGAATCGCCAATCTTTCACTGGCGAGACGATCCCTATCGTCGAGGCCAATATCCAACGCGAACTCTCATTGCTGGCACGAGATTCAGGTATCACAGTAAGTTCGACGCGCCTAGCCGATCGCTTAGTGACAGATGATTGGTTGTTTATACGGCAGGAGATGTCGTTTCTTACTAGTGACCAAGCGAACACGGCTCGTTTCTTGGAGAGACTGGAAAATTCAGTGCCTAGGCTTAGAGTGACTGCACTGAATGTAAATCGTAGCCGAAATCAATACAGCGGTTCAATTACAGTGGTTGGCTTTGCCCGAAGTGAAGGCCTTGTCGCAGAGGCTACGAGTAACAGATGACTGACTTTGATAATCAAGTGTTAGTAGAAGAGTCGTCAGCAATGACGCTCGCCATTTTCGGGCAGCTATTAGAGCCTGAAGGGATCGTGCCTGCACAGGACTTTGCTGAATCTAGCAGACTCATCTGCGAGCAGCCCCCGGGCATAGAACTGCGTGCAAAGATCCGCTTTATCTTGGAAGAGAAAATTCAATTCGGCATCGGCGCCGCAGACGAAGTGCGCCGCCTAATGCGTCACTGGCGCGCTGAACTCTCACCGCAAATAGAGAATTCAGATGAGGATCTTTTCGTCTCTGGTTTCGCAGACGATGAGGCGCTCGCGGACCTGGCATCGGAAGCGCCAATCATTCGACTAGTAAATCACCTCTTCGCTAGAGCGCTTGATCTAGATGCCAGTGACATTCATTTCGAGCCTAACGAGAATCATCTGGATATTCGCTGTCGTGTCGACGGCATCATGACGCGTATTGAACGCTTGCCTATTAAGATACACACCGCTGTTGCGTCGCGCTTGAAGCTTATGGCGAAGCTAGACATCGGTGAGAAGCGTTTGCCGCAGGATGGCCGCATAGATTATCAGGTAGGTGCTAAGCAACTCGATATGCGCGTGTCGACTCTCCCGGGTGTGCACGGTGAGTCTGTCGTGTTGAGAATACTAGATAGAAGCGATACTGCGGTCAGTCTGCAGCAATTGGGAATGCCCGAAAAAATTCTCGCCCAGTATCAAAACATCGTAACTCAGCCGCACGGTATGGTGCTGATAACAGGCCCTACAGGTAGCGGCAAAACGACCACGCTGTATGCGACGCTAGAGAAGATAAACAATGAGAAGCAAAAGATAATTACCGTTGAAGACCCAGTCGAATATCAATTGGAGGGTATCACCCAGATTCAAGCGAACGCGAGTATTGGATTAAGTTTTGCACAGGGCCTACGTTCTATCGTTAGACAGGACCCCGATGTGCTGATGATCGGTGAGATTCGAGATCATGAGACGGCGGAGATCGCGATCGAGTCGGCGCTCACCGGCCATCTAGTTTTCTCAACGCTGCACACCAACGATGCAGCTGGAGCGGTTACGCGGCTGCAAGACATGGGCGTACAAGGTTATCTAATTAGCTCTAGCATGCTTGCTATACAGGCACAGAGGCTAGTTAGGCGCGTCTGTACTGACTGTGCCGAGACTCACCCCTTAAGTACAGACGAAGCTACAGCACTAGAGATCGAAGTGAACTCGATTGGTGAAATTCGACGAGGCAGTGGCTGTGAGCGGTGTGGACAGACTGGATATCGAGGCCGTGTGGGCCTGTATGAACTACTGATCATGAGTGATGCGATTCGTCATCACATAGCCTCGGGGGCCGATGCGAATATTATTCGCGACGAGGCAATCAAAGAAGGAATGAGGACTTTGAGGCAGGATGCCCTCGAGAAGTTAGCCAATGGGATGACCACACCTGAAGAAGTCGTGCGGGTAACCAGAGCAATATGAGCGCACTCTATTTCAAATATCAGGCCTTCGATGCCCAGGGCAAAGTGCTGAACGGTCAGCTAAGCGCTGATACGGAGCGCGAAGCTGTGCGCATCTTGAAAGGCAAGAATTTAACACCGGTCAAGATACAAGAAACCAAAGAAGCCGCTGAAAAAATCCGCCGCAAACGCATCTCACAGGCAGACGTGTTGGATTTCACAAATGGCCTGTGCACTCTTGTCGAGGCACGGGTGCCGATTGATAGGTCTCTACGGTTGTTAGAAGGTATTACAGAATCTTCAGCAATGCGCGAGCTTGTTGTGAGTCTGCTGCGCGAGGTGAAGGAAGGCAGAAGCCTTGCTGGAGCGATGGAAGTTCATCCGAAGGTTTTCAGCAAGATGTACATCAACATAGTCCGCGCCGGTGAAGAAGGCGGTATTTTGGATAAGATGCTACCCGATCTGGCGGAATTTTTAGAAACTAGTGCCAAGACTCGCCAGGCAATTATTTCGGCAATGATCTATCCGATCGTGCTGCTGATTACCGGTGTACTTTCTGTCGTTCTACTCTTAGTTTTTGTAGTTCCCCAGTTTGCTGCGATGTTTGAGGATGCGGGCAGTGAGATTCCGGCATCGGCGGCCTTCCTGCTCTCTCTAAGTAGCGGCATTCAGAGTTACGGCTACCTTATTATCGTGTTCATAGCTCTTCTGGTGTTCTTCTGGAAACGCTTAGACAAAGAACCCGCATCTAAATTAAAGAAAGATGGCTTCATGCTGTCTTTGCCGATGATGGGCAAGCTAATCCTCTACAAAGAGTGCGCAGTCTTCGCGAGAACACTAGGCGCTCTATTAGGGGCAGGTATCCCTTTAATTCGTGCGCTGCGTGTATCGCGAGAAGTTGTTGGCAATACCGTCTTGGCGACACACCTGGTTCAGGTAGAAGAGGACGTTAGGGGCGGAGCAGGACTCGGCGCCTCGTTAGAGAAGACAAATCAATTCCCAACGCTGCTTCATCAGTTGGTTGCAGTAGGGGAGGAGTCAGGCCGAACGGCAAACATTCTTATAAAGTCTGCCGCCACATTCGACACGACCGTGCGTAATCAAATTTCTAGTCTGGTAGCTGCATTGCAGCCTGCCCTGATAATAATTCTCGCCATAGCAGTTGGCGGTATCACCATCACCATGCTGTCAGCTGTATTCAGCATGAATGCGGTGGATTTCTAATTCTCGGAGAACATTGTGAAGTCTAAGCAAATTCTACAAGCAACAAAAAACCCACTAGCACTTTTGCTAGTTGGTTTCGCGCTTTCTTCCTGCGCTGTATTGGATGCACAGCCAGGTGCTGGCAATGGCGGACAGTCGAGTAGCAATTCAGTCGCACAAAATGCGACGAATCGTAACGCTGCTGTTGTAGTGCCAGAAGCCGATGACAATATTGCGGCTGAGCAACAGGCAATCATCAATGAGATTAACCGTAACGGCGCCCCATTGCAGTACGATGGCGTACCGGAACTCGGGCCTATCCCTGTAGAGACTCTTACCGGGAACGTCGTCGAGTTCAATTACGAGCAGGCAGATCTTCGACTCGTGCTGGAAGAACTCGCCGCTGCGTTGGACGTGAGTATCGTTATCGATCCTACGATCGACAGCAAAGTCAGTATTCGTACTTCCTCAGCACGCCCTTTGAGTCAGGAAGATATCTGGCCATTAATTCGATTGCTAACTCGGGACGCCGGTGTAGTTCTTAATCGGGTGGGCAATGTCTACAATGCGCGCAAAATTAACAGCGCTCTGCCAGTAGAAATAGCGACGCCGGACACCTTAGGCCAGGGTACCGCCGCACGTATTCTGCAGATCACGCCACTGACCTTTATCTCTACACAGGCAGCAGTGCAAGTTATCGAACCGCTTCTTGCGCCAGATGGCGAGGTGAGAACTCTGGTTGGCAATGGCACGCTAGCTATATCGGCGAGTGAATCCCAATTGCAACGCATCAACGAATTGTTGTTCCTTATTGATGCGGACCCATTTCAGAATCAGGGGATTCATCTCTATCAGTTGTTCAATGCCAATGCGCTGGAAGTTGCCGAGGAGTTGAGCGAGATTCTCTTACTTATCGAGGGTGAAACACCGGCCTATCAGGTTAAGGGAATAGAACGGATCAATGGGATTCTTGTTACAGCGCCAGCAGCACGCGGCTTCGAGGAGATCTCTCGATGGGTGCAAATTCTAGATTCTGTAGGCGAGGAACAAGTGGAGCAATTATTTCACTATCAGGTAAATAACCTGAGTGCGGTGGAGCTTGCAGAAACTTTATCTGAGGTATTTGAGGATGACGATGATGACGCGCTGGCAACTACGAATCGCGGCAACGACATTGAAACTAACGCGCTGGATTCTGTTGAGCTCACAGATGAGGTTTCAGTTTTTACAACTAATACAGTCGTTTCAGCAAACCTAAGCGTGAAGATCGTGGCAGACGAAGCGACAAACAGTTTGTTAATTCGAAGCACGGCGCGAGACTACCGACAGCTACTCACGACTATCAATCAACTCGATGCGGTTCCGTTGCAGGTGATGATCAATGCTGTAATCGCGCAGATCACACTCAGCGAGGCTACGAAGTTTGGCGTGGATTGGTCGCGCATAGCCGCTAACAGCGCAGTCGATCCAATTTCTACCAACGCATCGACCGGCTTTGTACCGCAGCTTGGTGGTTTGTTGTTCACCAAATCCTTCATCGATGGTGCCGCGCAAGTCGATGCAACACTGGAGGCGATCGCCATTAACAACGACGTGCAATTGCTCGCCCGGCCATCGCTTACAGTGGCAAATAACCAGGAGGGTGACATTCAGATCGGCTCGCAAGTCCCCGTGGAACAGGGCCAGTCTATTGGCACGGGTGGTATAGCCACGACCAACATTCAGTACCGCGATACGGGCATCGTGTTGTCTATCACGCCGCAGATAAATAACGACGGTATCGTGAATTTGATTATTCGGCAGGAATTATCTTCAGTAGATGGCGGCGCAACTGGGGTAAACAACAACCCCGTGTTTAATAATCAGGAGATCAATACGACGGTTGTAGTGCGCAATGGGGAAAACGTGGTTCTCGGTGGGTTGATTCAGACAGATATCGAGAACTTGAATACCGGTGTCCCTGGGCTGAATAGGGTGCCGCTGCTGGGTAGGCTTTTCTCCTATCAGCAGGAAACGGTAGAACGGCGTGAACTGTTTATCGTGTTAAGACCGGAGATCATCAATCTGAACTCCGAAACAGAGTTAGAATATCAAGATATCCTCGATCGATTCGACATGGCGTCCGATCTAATCGAAGCCTCTGATTTCTAACAGCTAAACAAGAGAAATAGGCATTAATCATGAACTACCTGAATGACAAAGAATTGAACAAGCGATTGCAGCGAAGTGATGGATTCACACTCATCGAAATTCTCGTGGTGATGGCTATTATCGCAATGTTGGCGGTAATGGTTGCGCCGAACTTGTTTAATCAACAGGCTGGGGCGATGCGCGATGTCGCCAGGACAGAGATTTCCACACTGGAAGCGGCGCTTGATATTTATCGGCTTGATGTCGGCGAGTATCCAGATGCTCTGGACGGCTTGATGGAGGATGATACCGACAGAGCATCTTGGAATGGCCCTTATCTGCGTAGAGCTGTTCCCACAGACCCTTGGGGCAATGAATATGTCTATGAAGGCAATGGCCGTGAGTTCACACTACTATCCTACGGGGCTGACGGCGTGAGCGGCGGCGAAGAAGATGACGCCGATATTGGCCTGTAGAACGGCTGCTTTACCCAATCCTAGGCAGCTGACGCCTAAACAGCAGCGCGGCTTCACGCTGCTCGAAATAATTCTCGTGCTCGCCATCATAGCCACGGCTAGCGTCATGGTAGTCCCGAACCTCGGCGGCTTCGAAGCCCGCACTTTCAGTACTCAAGTTCGTCAAGCCCAATCATTGCTCAACTATGCAAGACGCACGGCGGTAATTTCCGGGCAAGCGAGCACCGTTAGCTTCAATGTATTACCTGCTGATGAAATGGCGCAGGCAGATGAAGAAGAATATGCCAGCCTCAGTAATATCGTAGCGCAGTGGAACGGCACGGGTGTCAATCTGCGCTTTCGTGACAGTACCGACAGAGAAATCGAGATCGAGGAAAAAACCGAGGTGACATTCTACCCTGAAGGCGGAAGCACCGGCGGCACGCTACTATTCGCTCAGGAAGATCAAGCAGGCGTCATCGACATCGATCCGTTCACCGGCAGAGTCTCCAGCGGCGACCCTGATAGAGAATTGTGATGAAAAAACCACACAACGCTGAAGCAGGCTTTACTCTTCTGGAGGTAATTGTGGCGCTCACGATTACTGGATTTGTACTTGGCGGACTGTTCTCTTTGGTCGGTGGTAGCAAGCAACTCTCGTGGCGCTCAGAACAAAGCTTGGTGCAGGCCACACGTGTTCGAGCTGCTACCAATTTCGCACTGCTTGAAAATGAATACTCGGACGTCGAAGAGATACTTCAGGACGATAGCTATCAGATTCGTGCATTGGATCTATTGGAAGACGCAGAGCGAAAGACACAGAGTTCTGTGCACGCCTTCCAAGCCTACGAAATAATCAATCGAGAGCGCAATGAAGTCATTGCGGGAAGCCGTTGGATTCAATTGGATCTTCCACAGTAGAGGCTTATGCGAACAGTTAACCAAACAGTTAACCAAACAGTTAACCAAACAGTTAACCAAACAGCTAAACAGGCAGGTTTTACTCTAGTAGAAATAATCCTTTCCCTGGGGTTGACTGCGCTGCTTCTGGGCTTGTTGAGTTCAGGTGTTTTCATCGTAGCCGATGACTGGAATCGAAATTCCGATGTATTAGATAAAAGCCTAGATCAGGCGCTAGCGGCGCTGCAGATAGACCGTGCGCTGCATGGTGCTTTTCCACATAGCTATACGAATTTCGACACGCTCGGGCGCGAAATCTATTTCCACGGGGAAGATGACTATCTTAGTTTCGTATCGACGGTATCTCCGCAGCGTAGCCCAGGGCTAACCGTTTGGGAGATGTATTCCGTGGCAGACGAAGGCGTCTATCTGAGCCTTGTTCCAGCGTTTAGCGATAACCCTACCCAAAGGTTAAGTGAGAGCGAGCCGATTCTAGTCCTGGAAAACTATACCGCTGAGTTTAGCTATCTCTATCAGGACTTGAATGAGAACAGACTCTGGATTGATGAATGGCTAGGCGAAGAGCAGCTAAGCCTTCCCCTGGCAGTCTATGTTCACTTTGTTCCCGAACGAGACTTTGAAGATGTGAACGAAGAGCTAGAGATCGTCGCACGTATTAAAAACAACCAGCATCGAAGTATTCGTCCTACGACGAATACCGGTTTCTGATTTGCATGCACAACTCATTTAAACAAGCAGGCTCTGTCATTATAATCGTCCTATGGACGGCGGTTTTGCTGACTGTGTTAGTTACCGCTATGGCGGGTAAAGTGAGGTTGTCGGCGCAGACAGCGGCGCATAATCGCGACGCTAGTCAGGATTGGGCGCAGCTCATGGCTACCGTCAATTTTGCCGAGATGGAGCTCATGCTAGAGCGTATGCCTGCGCCTATTGATCAGCAATTGGAGGAAACCGAAGAAGGCGAGATACTAAATCCTTACTACCGCTATGATGGAGAGCCGTTGGAGTTAAATTACGTAGCACCTGACAACATGGTAGTTCGCATCTACGACCATGCAGGGAAGATAAACCTGAATCGAATACCACGCCGTAATATGCAGTTGCTTATAGAAAAATTACTGGGCGGGGACGCCGCCGAACCGGAAGAGGTGCAAGATCTACTTGCAGCCTGGACAGATTGGACAGACCTGAATGACTTGGAGGGCCTGAATGGTGCGGAGAAGGACTACTATCTAGAATTGGATCAGGCCTACATCCCTCGTAACAACCCCGAGCTCGATACCGTAGAAGAAATTCTACACGTGCGTGGTTTTGCTCAATTGCTTGAGGGGATCAACTTAGATGCAGCATTCACTATTTACGGCAATACGCGAACCGTAAACCTCAATGTAGCAACTCGAGAAGCAATGCGGCTACTGCCAGGGCTGGACGACGAGCTAATCGAAACAATAATCGCTTTTCGAGAACTGGAGGATATAAGCAATCGCGCGGAGATAGCTGAAATTGTGCCATTCGAGAATCTCCAGGAACTGACGCAATGGGTAGACACGAACACGTCAAACATCTATTCCATTTTTGTCTATCCGAAACAGCGATTCAGCAGTACTGCGTTAACAGGCCAACAATCCGATTCTCTAGAGCTTGATGAAGATGCAGTTGAGCCGGAGGACACAGTACGGCAGGCCTATATGGAGATCGTAGAAATTCGCTCTGGGAATGCCTTACCCAGAATCTATAAGGTTGATCCTTACGGCATGCTGCCAGATACCGCGAAGGCGAGAGTTGAAGAGTACGGAATCGAGCTCTAGGGAGCAGCGGCTGCCTAGTCTTTATCGAGCTGCCACACGCATTTCATGATCATCGGCCCGACACCCTTGTTCGGCTCCATGGCTAGCAGCTTACTGAACTTGGTCTCATACCACAGCAGGCCACTCTTATCGGCAAGACCACCCAGCACATAGAACTCCCCTACTCGCATGGCGACCTTCTCGACAACAAGGGAGACCTTAAAAACGTCTCCCTTGGCGAATGAACCAATCTCTATCTCATCGCCATTGGTAGTAAGGAAGGAAGCAATCGGCTCCTCGGCAGACTTCATGAAGGCGAAACCGAAATGCCCCTCCATATTATCTACTAGAACCTCTACTTCCATTTCCAGCAGCACGTCACTAAGCGGCTTGATGGTGGTGATATCATTACCCTCTAGTGACTTAACAGAGAGTGAGTTGATACGGCAGTCCTGCACCTCTTCTTTTTGTGCAGCTTCGGATGCACGCAGCTCCCCGGGGATGTCTTCTCTAATGCTGCTATAGGTTTTCTTGTTGTTGCAGAAGTCTTCGTAGTGTCCCACCACCTTGTCGCTGTCGCCGATCTCCTGAATCTTGCCTTTATCTAACCAGATGGCGATATCGCAGAGCTCTTGTACGTGAAACATGGAGTGGCTACAGAACACCATGGTCTTGCGCTGCTCACGAAACTCATTCATGCGTTGCACACACTTCTTCTGAAACGCCATGTCACCAACCGACAGGGCCTCATCGATGACGAGGATATCTGGGCGCACCATTGTCGCGATAGAGAACGCGAGTCGAACATACATGCCCGATGAGTAAGTCTTAACTGGTCTATCGATAAAATAGTCGAGCTCGGAGAACGCAATAATGTCTCTCTCCATCTCGGCGATGTTGTCATCGGGCACGCCTAATAGAGCCGCGTTCAGATAGATGTTCTTGCGTCCAGTAAACTCCGGGTGAAAACCTGCGCCGAGTTCCAGTAGTGCTGCGACTTGTCCTTCGATTGTGATCTCGCCGCTGGTGGGTTGTAGAGTCCCAACTAAAAGTTTGAGTAGAGTCGATTTGCCAGCACCGTTGTCGCCGATGATTCCTAGGCTCTTGCCGTCCGGAACGGCGAACGATATATCACTCAGCACATGGTAAAGCTGGTGCCGCTGCTCGCGCAGAATAATTTCGTACAACCTGTCCTGAGGTCGCTCATAAATTTTAAAATCCTTATTCAGATTCTGAACAGATACGCGAGGCATAGTTAACTCCTGCTATGGAAAAGTAAACTAGAGGACATCGCCGAACGCCTGTTTGATCTTCATGAATAACCAACCACCAAAAAAGTAAGTAATGATTGAGACGGGGATTATTATTATCAGATGAATAAACGTAACCTGACCTAGAAGAACGATCTCACGATACAGGCTAACGAAGCTATGCATGGGATTTAACAAAAATATGTCTCGCTGCGCCTCGTCTTCGATAATAGATATTGGCCAAATTATCGGCGTTAGGAAAAACCAGATGGTGATGCCCAGAGCAACCAATTGCTGTAAATCGCGAAGGAAGACACTTAGCGCTGAGAGAATAGCCACCAAGCCCAATGTGAATAAAAACTGGAAGAAGAAGATAACCGGTAGATAGAACCACATCCAATTCCAGTAACCCTGAGTGGCCAGGTACGCCAACAGTATGCCGAAGCCTATGGCGTGTGTTAAATAGGGAATTACCGACCCCACAACGGGAATAATCTGTACTGGAAATTTCACCTTGGTGATTAACGGCGCCTTCTCGATTAGTAGACCAGTGGATTTACCAATGGAGTCGGCAAAGGCAAACCAAGGTAGGTAGCCAACCATCATGAACACGACAAACGTGCTCTCTTCGAATCCCGCCGCTGGTCGCTGACCAAAAAGAACACCAAACACGAAGGCATAGATCATGATGTGGATGATCGGCGTGATGATCAGCCACAGAAAGCCGCCTATGGATGCCGTGAATTGGGCCAGGAAATCCTGTCTCGCGAAATTATGGAAGAGTCGGTAATGAGTGAACGGTGTCAGCATCCATTCACGTAGCAGAGTAAGTAGCATTCCCGATCCAGTATTGTGCTTAGTAGTTAGTAAAAGAGTCTGCTAATTAGTTCTATTGTGAGGCTGCGAATTTAACCACGAATTGCCTGAAAAAACTAAAAATTACCGCTCCAAGCCCTTATAATCACGGCATTCAACAATTTTTACCAAGCTGATTTATACTGCTCACCATGCTAAATCCCGAACACATACTCATCCCCTTCGAGACATCCCCGCTGCCGGGCGGACCCTGGCTAGTATTCGCACCCCATGCCGACGATGAGACCTATGGTATGGCCGGCAGCCTACTGAAGGCACACGCAGAGGGTATTCAGACGCATCTGGTGGTATTGACTGATGGTGCCTTGGGCGGAAGCGCTGAAAGTCTGGCGGATGTAAGAAACAAGGAAGTGCAGCAGGCAGCAAAAATTTTAGGGATTAGCAGCGTCGATAGTTGGCAACAGCCGGACCGTGGGCTGACAGTAAGTGCAGCTCTCGTAGAAAGAGTTTGTCAGAAAATTAGTGAGCTTGGTGTAGCTAGTATCTTCTTTCCTGGGCCGCTGGAGTTGCATCCAGATCACCGCAATACAGCTCTATTAGTATGGTCGGCAGTGCAAAAATTAGGGAAAGCGGCAGCCCGAACCAATGCCTATTCCTATGAAATCGGCGTACAGAATCCAGTCAATCTATTCATCGACATCACTGCCCAGAGGCCGCGTAAGGAACAGGCAATGACAGTCTATGGGAGCCAAAATGAAGAGAACAACTACGAAGAACTCGTCCTCGCGTTGGACAAGGGACGAACATTTACCTTAGATTCCCAGGTCAGTCATGCAGAGGGTTTCTATCACTATTCCCGTGAGCAACTGCAATTATCTCTGCAAGAAGTTACCCACAATATTATCGATTTGTACTTCTAGTAAACTGCTGGTCGGTGATTTACCAGGCGCGTAAGAATTCAAGACAATGCAGAGATTAGTGCAGTGGATTACTGGGATCTGTCGAGTCCACCGGTTGAGCTTTTTCGCCTATCCATTCAGGCCAAATAGAGTTAGGCCACTCCGCTTTTATCCATTGAGCATGAATAATGGATAGCCATTGTCGCAATTGCTGTAGTTGAAAACTGAGAGCGACTTTTATTTCTTCATGATTCTTGAAAACCAGGCCAACTGCCCCGCCCTCAGCGCGGGTAATATCTACTTCATTGATCAGCATGGACTGCGTAGCAGCACTGCTTTGTACTGCAGCCTGTGGCGATAAGTCGGCAGCTGCTGCTTGTTGGGCAAAGCTTTGAAGCAGTTTGCTAACATCTTGATCCTGGCTTGGGTTCTGAATAGCCTCAGGGGAACTAGTGGCAATAGCATCCACCAGATGGGCAACAATTCTGAGTGCGAGCCGCTGTGTTAACCAAAGACACAGAGCCCTACCTTGCTGATCTTCGCCGGTAAGGCGAAAACGATCTTCGATTTGAATATATTCAGTGGTGAGACGATGTAGCTCAAGCATAGATCTAATTGCCAGCAGGCTCGAGCCAACCGCCAACTTCAAGCATGTCATCTGCGCTCAGCAACCCGGCTTCTCTTTTTAGAAGAAGCAGAAATTTCACTTGGTCATAGCGAGTTCTCTGCAGGTCTCGCTCCGCTCGAAATTGATCACGCAGTGCATTTAACACATCCACATTCGTCACCGCGCCGAGTTCAAAACCGCGCTGCATGGCGGTGGAGGTAAGTTCTGTCGATTCCAGCAATTTGCGGGCGGCCTCGATCATGGTTTCAGCCGACTGCACCTGCAAATACGCAGAGCGGACTCTCTCATTAGCTTGAAGTTGCACCTGGCGCAGCTCGCTTTCGGCAATCCTGCGCTGGCTGGTCGCTTCTCTAACCCCAGCACGATTACTGCCGCCGGCATACAGAGGAATGGTTACATCCAGGCCAATATAGGTATTATCAGTTCTGTCTTGGGGTCTATTATCGAAACCCACATCGGAGTCCTGGCGCTGAACGACGAAGTTTACCTGTGGCATATAAGCGCCACGCCGCTGGTCGATGCGCTTGTCGGCAGCTTCCACGGCGTACTCTCTGGCGCTAATCTGATGATTGTTTTCCTCGGCCTGTTGCACCCAATAGTTGATGCTGTTCTCAAGTGGCGGAATATTCGTCTCGTCGCTTAATCGGTATAAATCCCCGCTTTCTACACCGCTGGCTGAACGCAGGGCTTCGCGTCGCATCGCCAGCTCAGTTTGCAACTGTAGCTGTTGTGCCTCAACCGCCGCGAGGCTCGCCTGGGCCTGGTACAAATCGGTAATCTGTGCCAGTTGGCGGTCATACATACTCTGAATCTGATCCAGCTGATTGCTCACCGCATCTAACTCACTGGCTATAGAGTTCAGGGCATCACTTGCTAACAACACATCAAAATACTTTTCGGCAACATCGGTTAACAGAAATGCCAGTTCTCCGAAATACTCGGCTTCGAACTGGTCCTCTAGCAGGGACGCTTCATTGCGCGCGGAAAATGCCTGCCAGTTAAACAGTACCTGAGTCAGCGTGATGGAGTAACGTTCTCCATCGAAGGTATCTACTGCACCTAATGCATTGCGGCGGTTATCGGATCTGCTTGCATTGGCCCTTAGTTGCGGAAGCAGTTGACCCTTGGCGGCGCTGGTGCGCGCAGAACCGATGTTTAACCGCTCCTCGGCGATCTTGAGCTGGGGACTGTAATCGATGGCAGCGCTGAAAAAATCCTCGAGTGTTGTCCCTGTTATTCCCGTAGAGTCATAATCTTGAGCAATACTCGCCATCGAAATACTCGACGCGAAGCTAAGGCAAAAAAGCCATCTGATAGAGTCTTTCATGTCTGATTAGTCTTCAATAAAGCTGCGGCTGAGGGCAGTGGTAAAGGGTTTAAGCACATATTGCAGGAATGTTCTCGTACCGGCATTAATAAATACTTCGGCGGGCATCCCAGGAACGAGTACCAGGTCACCCATATCAGCCATACCCTCTTCCGTGACTTCAATTCGCGCGAGATAGTAAGGGGCTCCGTTAGTTTGATCGATCAATCTGTCGGCAGAGATTCCTATCACGGTGCCATAGATAGTAGGCATCAAGCCACTGCTGAAGGCAGAAAAGGTAATGGTGGCTTCCTGTCCCTCAGCTACTCGATCGATATCGATTGGGGAGACATTTGCTTCGATAATGAGTTCATCGGTCTGGGGAACCACCTCGGTAATGTTTGCACCGGGTTTTACTACCTCGCCCACGCCATGCACTTGCATGCCGTTAACAATGCCGTCTACCGGAGTCGTTATGGCTGTTCGACGAACAATGTCCTGTAGGGCGATCATCCGCTCCTCGGTGTCTTTCAACCGATTTTGGACTTCAGCGAGCTCGCTTACCACCTCGTTCAGGAAATTTTTATCCTGTTGCAATATCTGCAGGCGAGTCTCACCAATTTGCATTTCAGTCGTGGAAATATTGGCGGTCAAATCTGCCGCTTCACCTGTATACGAAGAATAGCTACGCTGCAGTTCTCGAAGTCGTTGCTTGTTGGCGAAGCCTTGATCGAGCAGCGCTTGCACATCCACAAGCTCTTCTGAAAATGATGCCGCCAGTTCAAGCTTGCTTGTACGCACAGCTTCCAGGCCGGTAACTTGGGACGCCAGTTGCTCCGTACGCTGCTCCAAAACTTCCACCTCGCCATCGCGAGCGGCCTTGCGGGCAACGAAAATCTGTCTCTCTGAAGCTATTTCGGCTTGAGCATCATACCCCTCTTCCAAAAGCACCGGAGCGAAGGCGATGGATTCGCTACCGCCGCTCTCCGCCAGCAGACGAGCCTCTCTGGCTTTTAGCGCCACAAACAGTGTCTTGGCAATCTCCAGCTGTGCCAGAGGCTGCGTGTTACTAAGCACAAGTAACGTATCTCCCGCCTTGACGACGTCGCCATTGCGCACCAGGATCTGGCCGACTATACCCCCTTCGAGGTGTTGGATTACCTTCTTGTAGGATTCAACAGTCACCACGCCTGAGGAGTGTGCTGCGGAATCTAAAGGTGCAAATGCGGCCCAAAAGCCGAAGACTCCAAACACTAGGGAAAAGATAATTAGACCGGTCCTTACCGGAATCTGCATGCTGGTATCGACGTGCGCCAGCTCCTCTGTGTTGTCCGCCTTTGACGCGGCGGGTTTATTCTCTATCACGGCTAATTCCCAGTAGATTCACCATTAAGCGGTGAGAGTTTATTTTCTGTTTGCTAAATTCTTCAAGCGGCTTTATCCGCCGCTGGCTATAGCCGGTGCCGGCGTTTTGGCAGGAGCCATCAAGCTGGCGAGAACCTGATCTTTTGGCCCAAATGCTGCTGCCACGCCATCCTTCATTACGAGTATCTTGTCCACACACTGCAGCACCATCGTACGATGGGTAATGACTATTACCGTGCATCCGATCTGCTTGATTCGGTTTATGGCCTCCACCAATTCTTTTTCCCCCTGGTCGTCAAGATTGGAATTGGGCTCATCCAGTATCATCAGCTTGGGGTTACCGTAAACCGCTCGCGCCAGCCCGATCCTCTGCCTCTGACCGCCAGATAAAACGCCACCGACACCGCCAATCACAGTGTCGTAGCCCTGGGGAAGGCCGAGTATCATTTCATGCACCCCCGAGAGCTTGGCGGCGGCGACGATCTTCTCCGGCGAGAGCTCGCCGAAGCGTGAAATATTCTCGGATATGGAGCCACTAAACAGCTCGATATCCTGGGGCAAATAGCCAATGTGAGGGCCTAGTTCGGCTCGGTTCCAGATAGCAATGTCGGCGCCATCCAGACGAACCTTGCCGGAGCGGGCTGGCCAGATTCCCAGTAAGGCGCGCGCCAAGCTGGATTTGCCAGAAGCGCTTGGTCCGACAATACCCAAAACCTCTCCGGCATCCAACTGCAGGCTCACGCCTTTAACAGCTGGTAATTGTGATCCCGGCGGAAACACTACAACCTGTTCCGCACTCAGCTTTCCTTCCGGAGCAGGAAGACTCATGGTCTCCTGCTCCGCCGGTATGGCCAGTAATAATTCCCCCAGCCGCGCATATTGGGCCCTGGCAATGGAAAAGCCCTTCCATGTGCCCACCAGCAGGTCGATTGGTGCGAGTGCTCGCCCCAGTAATAGGGAGCCTGCGATAACCATCCCCGGAGAAATTTCTCCTCGAAGCGCCAGCAGCGCTCCCATACCCAGCAGCAGCGATTGCACGATCATGCGAAAGGACTTTGAGACATTGGCGACTATTGCCGCTCGGCTGCTGGCTTCTGTCTGCAGTGACAGAACTTGATCTGAGCCAGCCTCTTGACGGTTCCTGATGTCATCTGACATCCCCATGGCGGCGATGACTTCGGCGTTGCGTAGGCTGCCGCCTAGTTGATTCGACACCTTGTTTGAGAGGGTGTTAGCCTCCTGTAATCGCTTGCTGGTCATGATTTCATTAGTATAGGCCAGGGCAACCATGATGATTCCGGCGATGATTGCCGAGACGCCGAACCAGCTGTGAAACATAAACATTATGCCGACATAGATGGGAAACCAGGGAGCATCAAAAAAGGCGAACAGGCCATTACCCGTCAGAAATTGCCTCAGACCTGTGAGGTCGGCTAGCGGCTGAGCGCTTCCACCGCCGGACAACAGAGAGTGTTTAAACGCGGCTTCCGAAACCCGTTTACGCAGATTTTTCTCGATTCGGTTGCTGGCACTGATTAATATTCTTGAACGAACCCATTCGAAACCACCCATTGCCATCAGCAGAGCTGTCATGATCAGGGTTAGGCTGGTGAGTGTGGAAAGACTCCCGCTGGACATCACCCGGTCGTATACCTGCAGCATATAGATCACTGGAACCAGCATCAATATATTGATGGCGGCACTGAACACGCCTGCAAGGATAAAGTAACTCTTAACATCCTTTAATGCCGCAATGAGCTCTGGGTATTTCGTAGTCTTGCTATTCTGATTCATTTAGCTAATTCTTCTTGTCTCTGCTAATTCGCAATTTCCGCGAGTTTTGCTGGTAAATTCGAGTAGTTTCCAAATTTTTCTGCTTGATGCCTTTAATTGGGGGCAAGCGCAGATATTCAACCCTGCCGCCAATTCTTAGCCCAAGCGTAAAGCCCAAGGAGGAAATTATTTAGATCGATTCCTTTCCTTCAGCAATATCTTTTAATATTTTGACTTCGTTAATGATCAAATTCGCAGACCCGTCCCGTCTTACTATCTGCCGCTTTTGTAAAGTCTGAAATACGCGGGTGACCGTCTCCCTGCTCATACTTAGCATGATCGCTATTTCCATATGTGTTGGCGGGTTTGCAATAGCGCTGGCGGCATCGGATTCTTTGTCCTTATTAGGCACTAACGCCCACAGCTGGCAACACACACGTTGCGGAATATTCGGCAAGCCAAGCAAGGAGCGCTGAAAAATCATCTGCCTGACTCGGTCTGCCAGTTTTAGCCCCAGGGTATTGGCAACAGTGGGGGTCTTGTTCATTATTTCCCGCAGGCCGCTCATTGGCACGAACACAACGACGGAAGGCGTTAAGGCGATAACGTATTCAGGCTGTGGGCCACGGTCGAACAATCCTAACTCACCGCAAAACTCTCCAGGCTGCACAAAATACAGGCCTACTTCACGGCCATCGATGGTAAAATCGACGCCCTGTAGCCTGCCTTCAAATAATAGGCAGACATGTTCTTCTTTCTCGCCGGCATTCAGCACGATGCCGCGCCGGGTAAACTTGCGTAGGGATGACTGCTGAGCGAGGCCTAGCAGGTCATTGTCTGCGAGCGTCTTCAGAATCGAGAAAGAGCGCAACAAGTCGGGAGTGACTATCATCAAATATAGAGCCCGGTCATAAACCTGATAACAGCTCTCAATAGGGCTGGTGACGCATTATAAGTGCTTGAAATGAAATAGCAAAAGCGGGTATTGTGGTGCTATGTGATTTGAATCACGCCCCGGCCTCAGCCCCTGAGGTATTTTACCATCTATTAGAATTAGGCCGTATTGCCATGCTAATGCTACAGCGCCCTAAGTAATGCTAGTCGTGGTGTTAGCAGGGAGTAAAAGTAGCCGTCAGATTAATAGCCAGGCACTTTTAGCAGCATAGGTTTTAATTTCGGCTAGTTCTCAAATAAATGTACACCTAAAGTTTAGAATATGATTAATCGGCACTTCATCAAGCTCGTTAAAAACGCCAGATTCATTGGCGTCAAGGCCGTATTTGCCTCTGCGGGGCTCATTCTCGTCCTGCTAGCGACGCCTACTTATGGCCTTGAAACGTCAGAACAGCAGCAAGCCGGTACAGAACCTGCGGCATTGGTGGGAACGGTAAGCCTGGTTCTTGGCAGGGCGACTATCGAGTCCGGCTCGGGCAAGCTGTCCCGAGCAGTGAAGCCAGGCTCTCAGGTTACAGTCCATGACCAGATCGTGACGTCCGCTAACGGCCATGTTCACATCCGCTTTGTAGACGATGCCCTGGTTAGCGTAAGGCCAGATAGCCGCCTCGAAATAACGCGCTACGACTACGATCCTGCCCGTCCGGCGCTTTCTACAGTCAAATTTGATCTGATCGAAGGCATAACCCGGGCTATCTCCGGCAAGGCTGCCAAGGCGGCACGCCAGCGCTTTCGCCTGAATACACCTATTGCCGCTATCGGCGTGCGAGGCACAGATTTTACCGTCAGCGCGAAAGCCGGCAGTACCAGAGCCCTGGTAAATGAAGGCTCCATAGTACTGGCGCCGTTTTCTGAAGACTGCCGCGCCGATGCCTTCGGCCCCTGCAGCACTAATTCCATAGAGCTGTCCAGCGCAACGATGGAAGTCATCGAACTGGACGGCAGCACGCCCCTGCCACGTCTTGTCCCTGCAACCGATGCGCAAAATATGACAGCAATGCGCACCGGGGTTCAGCAGGCGATTCGCAGATCACAAGGCGCTGACGAAGCGTCTAGCACCGAGGATAACGGGGTGCGTGTCGAAGAGCTGTCGGCGGTTCTCGTAACAGACAATGCCGCTAGCGATCTTGCAAAATCGGCGAGTCAGCTGCCAGCTAATTTTACACCCACCCAGGCCATAGCGATTGCCGATGCAGCCGATCGACAGCTGATCTGGGGGCGCTATAGCAACGGCGGGCTCGATGCTCAGGAGCGCATCACTCTCTCCTACGATGAGGCTCGAAATGGAAGAGAAGTGACTGTGGGCAACCTCGACTATGGCTTGTTTCGCAGCGAAAATGGCAGCAAACGTCTGGACAAAGGCCTTACCGTTGTCAGCTTTGGATTAAGCAGTGCCCAGGCTTTCTATAATTCTTCCAGCGGTGTGGTGGCGATGAAAGTCGGCGGCGGCACGCTGGATATAGACTTTCAGGAAAACAGCTTTGCCACTCTGCTCAATCTGAGTCACAGCCTGACCGGTGAGCTTGAATTCGTGGCCAGCGGCCGGTTGTTCGATGGGGGCTACTTCCATAGCCGCACAGAAAGCCAGCGGATCGCCGGAGCGGTTAGCCTCGATGGCACCGAAGCCGGATACTTTTTTGAGCAACAACTGCAGCACGGAGACATCCAGGGTTTAACGCTTTGGAATGGCCAGTAGTATGCCTGACTCTACTCACACAGCAGCCAACCCTCTGCATTTTTTACTGCAGCTTACGCCAGCAGCGGCGCGCCTGTTGGTGTTGCTTGCGGCCTTATTGCTGTGCTCGGGTCTCTTTCTAGTTTCCGGTGCTACCCTGGTCAATCTGGAAGAGCGTCTGGGCGCCAGAGGGTGGACCTTGTCGCCTCAGACAGCCCCTGAAGAACGCATTATTATAGTCGCTATCGATGAAGCAAGCCTGGCCGAAGTAGGTCCTTGGCCCTGGGCTAGAGATCAAATCGCTACCTTAGTAGACGCGATTGATGCCGCCGGCGCCCAGCTGCAGCTTCACGATATAGTCTATCCTGAGGCAAGGCCCGGCGACGATGTGCTTCTTGCTTCCTTGCAAAATGCCCGCGGTGCCGTGATCGCTCAGGTGCTGGCCCTCCAGCTCGGGCAACGTGTCACTGCGGGCCAAATGACGCACCCAATTTCAGGTATTAGCTGTAATAGTGCAGCTACGGGCCTGCCGCTGCCGCTTGCCAATGGCTATCTTGCTCCACACAGCGGCTTTGCCGCGGTTCCTAAGGGCCACATCACCCCTATCATCTCCACCGATGGCGCAGTGCGCAAAGCCCCCGCGATCGTTTGTGCAGACGGGCAGGCCTATCCGGCACTTGCGCTAACTGCCTTCCTGCAGGCAAGCAACTTCAGTCCCTGGCAGGCCTCCATCGACTCTGGCAGCTCCCCGCTGGACCCGGCGTATATTTTAAAGTTTGATGCCTACCCCGGCCTCGATGTTCCGCTGGACCGCGATGGCAATCTGAGAATCTCCTTCGCCAAGGATCCCGCAGCCTATACCGCCGTATCTGCGGTGGATGTTATCAATGGCAATATCGACTCCGGATTACTCGACAATGCCTGGGTGCTAATTGGCGGCACGGCCTTTGGCATGGGTGACATAGTGCCCACGCCTTATAACGGCGCAGCAACCGGCGTGGAGCTGCAGGCTCGCATGCTGGGCAGCTTATTGGATATGGCAGTGCCCTATACGCCACGCAGTGCCAATATGCTTCAAGGCCTTCTTTGTCTGCTATTTTCTCTGGCGCTTTACCGGCTGGCCCTGAGCGGCGATCGCATCAAGGCCTATGGCCTGCCCATCGCTTCGGTGTTGTTGCCCGTTGCGGCACTGACACTGCATCTGGTTTTATTGCAAAGTGCAGATCTCTGGCTAGGCTGGTTCTTCCCCGCCCTCTATGGCGCCTTAGCCGGCAGCTTTCTGCTATTGTTTGAGCTTAGCAGGGTGCGTTCAGAGCGCAGCCGTGTCTATACCAATTTGAATAGCTATCTGCCTGACAACATCGCCAGGGAGATAGCCTATAGCCTGCCCAGCTCTAGCATTAACGCGCAGCGCTGTGATGTGACGCTGTTAAGCGCCGACCTGCGTAACTTTTCCGCCTTCAGTGAATCCAGGCCTCCGGAAGAGCCTGCGGCTGTGCTGCACTACTTCTTTACCCGTGCCGCCGAAATCATCGAACGCCATGGCGGGCGAGTGCATGAATTTAAGGGCGACAGCCTGTTAGCCGTTTGGGATGGCTATAACCAAAAATCTGCGGCGCAGGCACTGGCGGCAGGTCAGGAGATGCAGGCCTCGGTCTATCGAAACCTGTTGCCGGAACATGCCCTGGAAGGCTTGGAGCCTATGGCTCTGGGTATAGGCATAGAGCAGGGCCCAGTGCTAATAGGCTCTATTGGCCCGGCACACCGCCGTACCCATGCCCTGCTAGGCGAAACCGTATCTGTCGTATTGCGCATTCAGGAAATGACAGCCGAGCTTGCCCAGCCCGTATTAATAGGCGAGTGTGCAGCGCGGCAGCTTCGTGACGAATCCCTGCAGTCCCAAGGCAGCTATCTGCTAAGCGGCCTGAAGACCCCCCATGTTCTTTTCGCACCGTCCCTGGGCGAGCCCGAAGACACCGGCGACTCCTCTTCTCAGCCAAACCTGCGCTTGCTTAGCGGTGGCCGGCGATAATTTTTTACTCTATCCCCTGTTCACATTGCAGGCAGCCCTGTGATTACCCATAATCGCCGCAATGACTAATGAGCCAGTTAACTCAGGGATGACCGCGGAATTGAACAAGCAAATCAGGCTCGCAAGGTCTGTAGCCAAGCGCCTACAGTGGGTATTTCTCCTAGCCCTAGGCTCGCTCCCCCTTAGCGCCTTCGCTGCCTGCCCCGATCTGTCCGCCTTCTATCAAGCTGAAGAGGCCGATTCGGCCGCCTTGCAGCAGCAAATCAGCCAACTGCTAGCCCAATGCCTGGAAAGTTCCGAATTCTTCGCGCTCTATGGTGCGGCCCAGCTCAGTAACTCGGACCTTGCCGGCGCGCTGGAATCGCTCGAGAGGGCGTTGCTGCTCAATCCAGGAAATGGCGCCGCCGCCATCGATTATGCTCAGGCGCTGTTTGAAGAAGGCCAGCTGTTTACGGCGCTGGAGATGAACCAACAATTAATAGCACGAGAAGATCTGCCTGAAGGCATCGACGCTGCACTGCAGAGCCGGCAAGAGCGGTGGCGAGCCTTTACCCGTCAATCCAGCTTACAGGCCGAGGTACTCGCCGGTTATGACAACAACCTCAACGGCGCACCGGATTCCGGGCAAATTACCCTTACCCTGTCCGGGGAGCCCATTCAGCTAGGCCTCGACCCTGAATTCAGACCGCACAGTGGCGGCTATCTGAGTACGCGAGCAGCGTATCAGCAGCGGCAACTGGCCCCCGAGAGCCAACAAAACTGGGGAGCGGAGATACGTTCGCGCAACAGCGAATATTCGCAGTCCGACCTATTGCAATTCGCCGCTAGCTATCAGTTTCTGAAGCCAAGTAGGACCAACTCCTGGCAGGCAGCTGCCGGCGTGAACCATCTCCAGTACGGGGGCAGCTCACTGTTTACCGGGCTCGATAGCAGCTTTCGCTATCAGCTGGGAAGTGATCGCCGCTGCAACCCTTATTCCCAGCTAGCCGTTCAACATCAAGACTTTCACCGAGAAAACCGCCTGGACGGCTTGGAAACCGAGGCTTCGCTAGGGGTTAGCTGCCCACAATTTGGCAGTGCTGGGCGGCAGCAACTCCGTGTGGACTTGGGCCGAATTAATAACTTTGCCGCCAATAGCGACAGGCTAGGTGGCGATAGAGTCGCCTGGAAGTCGAATCTAAGCTGGCAATACAGCCTGCAGACAGCCTCGCTACGCGCTCAACTTAGCCATACCAACATAGAAGATAGAAGAGGCTACAGCCCCTTGCTGAAAGAGGGTGCAAAACGTTCCCTAAAACGCAGCTACCTCTTACTGGAGTATAGGCGACCTGTCCACCTGTTGGGCAGCAGCGCTAATTTCATGATTAACGTCTATCATCAGCGGCAACGCAGCAACCTGGAGTTGTTCCGAAGTAAAGATACCAGTGCTGCGCTAGGCTTTGGCTGGGTTTTCTAGGCTCTCAATTTTAAGCCTCTCAATTTCGTCACAATCTACTGGCCTATAAAGGCCGTAAATTTCAGCAAAAATCACTAACAAAAGAAGGATTTAGCGTAATACTGTGAGAAAAAGGGAGCGATAGTTGTTTTAGCGCTCAAGAGCTTGTACTATCCGCCGATGTCTTCTATTGCTCGCGCTGTGTGAGTGATGTTGTTTGGATGTAAAAAGAATTCTCAGTACATCCCGTTGCCTATGTGATTCTAATCACATAGGCAACGGGATGTACTGATTATGATAGCTATACCGATGATGGGAGCAGTGCCTGAGTATCTGCCATACCATTGGAAAAAAAATATGAAATCGATTTCATCTCAAGGAGTAACAAATGGCTATAACAGCTGATACACGTAAATCCATCATAGAAATGGTAGTTGGCGCGTATAACGCGGCACCTGGTACAACTCTATTAACATCATTGGTTGCAAAGTCTGAAGCGGGCAAGTCTCTTGCCGAAATCGCGACTATTCTGACAACTAGCGATACATTCAATGCAACCTACCCATCTTTCCAAACAGCTGCTGAGTTTGGTGAGGAATTTCTTGCAAACCTTCTTCCTGGCGTTTCTGCCGCTGCGCTTGCCGAAGGCGTAACTATCGTTGAGGGCTTGCTAGCCGCTGGCGGAACTCGCGCTGACGTAGTTCGCATATCAGTTGAATTTCTGGCAAAGCTTGATGAAGCTGATACGGCCATAGGTACATACGCTGCTAATTTTAATAACAAAGTAGAAGTTGCTACTTACTACACACTAACTCTAGAGCAAGCCGATGTAAGCACTACAGCGATCGCAAGCGTAACTAGCGATGACGCGACTGTTACTGCAGCGAATGCAACTGCAAGCACAACTAGCGCCTCAGTCGCAGGCAGCACTTATACGCTCACTACAGGTTTGGACAACAAAACTCTGGGTGCTGGCGATGACCAGGCGTTTGCTACAGACTCAACAACTGCAGCTGACGACACGTTCAACGTTAGCGATTTGGTTGCCGGCGGAGCTGGCGAAGATACATTCTTCCTGACCGTCGATTCACTGGCAGCAGCTACTACTTACGCGCCGAGCCGCATTACTGGCTTCGAAAAGCTCTCGGTG